>JBDNFI010000072.1:0-2637 GCA_041689935.1 Cyclobacteriaceae bacterium | reverse complement strand
TGTAAAGCCTTTTGCTTCTCCGCATTATCCACACTATCCTTGAGCGCAAAGGCCTTTTCCATATATAAGTAGCCTTGATTGTAATCTCCCAAATTGGAATAGGTATCTGCTAAATTTTTAGCGATTTCTAAATACAATGCAATTTGGGTATTATCAATAATTAGCTCTTCCGCTTCACGCAAATACATCAAAGCGCTATCCAATTCACCCAATCGAAGCATTATATTACCTATGGAATTTAAACTAGAAATCTGAGCATTTTCATTGCGCCCTTCCCTCCTAAAAGCTAATGATTTTTGACTAAATCCTAACGCTCTTTCAAGTTCTCCATTTAGCGCGAGTGCAATAGCTAAGTTGTTTTGTGTAGTGGCTAATTCATGGTATTTCCCAACTTTCTCTAAGATGCTAATTCCCTCTAAATACGCCTCTATCGCCTTATCAAAAGCTCCTTGATCTCTGTATTGATTACCAATATTATTCAACGTGGTGCCTGACCTTTCAAGGTCTCCAGTTTTCAAATAGAAAAAATATGCTCTCTCAAGATACTCTCTAGTTTGTTCATAATTGCCTTGCTGAAGTTCAATGACACCCAAATTATTATAGGATGCGGCAAGTCCTAAACTATCGCCAATTTCCTCACGGATATTTTTGGCCAAAATAAAATGCTCAAGTGCCATAGGGTAATTTGATTGAGCATGATAGTATCTTCCTAAATTATTATATGCATTGCCTAACTCTTTTTGATACCCTGCTTTATCCGCCAGCGTTTTCACGTTATTCAATATTTCAAAAGCATCGTCAAATTTTCTTGCTGCGATTAAGGCAATGCTATAAAAATTCATCGTCTCTAATTGTTCCCTTTCATTCCCCAAGCGAGTAGCCAAATCTACAGCTTGCCTACCATAAAACTCGGCAGATTCCTGATCGAAAAATGCATATTCATAGACTAAGCTATTGAGGGTTTGAAGTAATTCAACATCCTTTTGCGCTGGTAGAATAGAAAGTAAGCTATCCAGTTTTGTTTGCCCTATAGCATGAAATGAAACACTCAAAACCGCACAAAATAATAGGACGCAGAAAGGCACTTTCATTCAACAGGATTTTACACTATTTTAAGATTGTAGAGTTCCGAAATTAGCTCAAATTTTTCAAATTAGCATTAAAATAAAAAAAAATCTTTGATCACGGTTTGAAATACCAGTAATACAAACTGATTGCTTGGCTTCTGTATCAATTGATAAATTTATTTGATCAAATAAGAAGATATCAGACAGTTCATGAATAGATAATTGAGTTTCTGAGTGGACGTGCATATTGCCTAATTCGTAAATTCCAGCTAAGCCAAAACAGAGATATGGAATCCCAATAATAATCGAGTTTATATCTATATCGGAAAAATGAGCTTGGCTAATGAAATGATAGCGGGAGGGTAACTTTCGTACATCTATTTTAGCCACCATAATTGCAATTACTTCTAGCTTTACTAAAGAAGTTAGTTTTGATAGAACGTACCCCACAAGCGGAACCACGGGAATCAGCCGACATGATAAAACCGGAGTTTTTGCTTTAATAGGATATCATCCACCCGCGTTTTTATTATAAATTAAGCTGAGGATATAAGGCATTACGTCGTTTAGGCCATGTTCTTAAGAGTACTTCATCTCTCTATTTTAGCCACATCTTCCATTGGTCTGGCAGCTGAAATAAATCCCAAAACCTAATCTCTACTTTCAATTGGTTCACATTCTCCCAAGCCAATGTTACAATTGAGGATCTTAAAGCAGCTAATTTCAAAAGTTATGTTGATCTATTTCTGAGGCTATTACGGAGAAAGGTTTGTCGATAAATAGTAGCTATCTAGTCGATTGTTTCGGCTAATAAAAGAGCGTCACCGTGAGCTCTAGTCAATCGTCTAGCTGTGAAAATTTACTCCCGAATCTTATCGAGCAACTGATTAAGACTTTCCGCTTCCACTTCTGTGAGGTTGAGTGATGACTCTACATTTTTCTCGATTTCTCCAGAACAATCACTCATTACTTTAAACCCCTTATCCGTCAAGAAAATGTCTACTCGCCTGCGGTCTTGTTCACACTCCCGACGATCTACTAAGCCTTTCGATTTCAGCTTCTCTACCAAGCGGCTTGTATTCGACATCTTATCTATCATCCGTTCGGTAAGCAATTTTACTGTGGCAGGTTGACCTTTTTGTCCATTCAAAATTCTAAGGATATTGAATTGCTGCGGGGAGATGCCAAAAGGCTTGAGTACCGAACTTATCTTGGCGGTGATCCAAGAGGAGGTGTACATTATATTCAAATTGGCTTTTTGCCTCTCACTTACAAATTTCTTTTGCTGTATGGCTTCTTCTAACTTCATGGCTGATTCGATATATAAACCGAATACGTGTATATACATTAGATGTTTCTAAGATAATTGAAAGTGGAATGAAATTGACTCAAATCCGTCCGTATTTGCGAAACACCTCTCTGATATACTATTAACCCGTTGGGTGAAATTAAGTGATTTGAATTTTAATATTGTTAATGTTCCTATCGAATATAAACTTGTTGATAAATTGAATCAATGTCAGGGCAGTTATTTTTGCTAAGATTCTTGTTTTGAACCCGCTAAAGGTTT
>JBDNFI010000071.1:0-23465 GCA_041689935.1 Cyclobacteriaceae bacterium | reverse complement strand
TAGATGTAGTACCTGTTAGCCCGCCGACTACAACCACAACAACTCTAGACAATATCGGTGCGCCAACTAACTTAACGGCAACTGATATCGGAACTGCTATTCGTCTTGACTGGAGTGCACCGTCGGGTGGTGGGTATCTGCCCGAAAGATACGCAATAAGTTTGAACACAGCGGGACAAAACGGCTGGGGTGTTGCTACTGGAAATGTCGGCGGTACAAATGCTTTGAATACGACTTACACAATCAGTTACTCATTGCTTGAAAGTTTGATGCCAAGCGGAACCACTTGGCTATTCCATATTCGTTCAGACAACGACACATTTTCAAAGTACTCTGCAAACTCAAATGTTGTATCAATTCAAGTTGGAACCCCTTTGACTACTACGACTACAACAACTACAACTACTGTCCCTGAGACAACTACTACAACTACTCAGCCCCCCGAGACTTCAACATCCACAACGACAACGACAACCGTTCCGGAGACGACGACCACTACAACTACGACTACGGCCGTTCCCGAGACAGCAACCACGACAACCACAGAAGTTCCAACAACGACAACAACTCAACCCTCTGTGGTCCCAACCGGAACAACATCTACATTGCCAAAGCCACCTACTACGACTACAACCACCACATTGCCTTCAACAACAACTACCACAACTACCACAGTCGTACCCGCAACAACGGTTGCCCCAACGACGACCGTCGCTACCGTCGAAATTGTCACCGAAAATATGTCTAAAGAACAGTTCGTGGCAGTAATCAATTCGATTGAAAGCCAGTCAGTATCTAGCGAGCAAGTAGCGGAAGTTGTTACTGCGGTCTTAGCATTAGGCGTGTCCTCAGAGCAGGCGACCGAACTTGCTACCAGTGCCAAAGTTTTGGAATCTGTTAACAGTGACCAAGCTGTTGAAATCTTTGCCGAGGTACCGGTAGATACGCTCACGACAGAGCAGGAGGCAGCATTAGTGGAGGCTGTTCAGGAAGCCCCCACTGAAGTTCGTGCAGCCTTTGAGGGCACTATCGATATTTTTGGGTCGGGGATCGATGAGTATGTACCATTAGGGTCTAATATAGACGTTAAAGATCGTAGAGCGCTTATAGCGGTTGCAGCGGTAGTTTCAACCTTAGCCATGTCAGGTGGGCCTACTAGTGGTCCTGGGAGCTCTGGTGGCTCCTCAGGGGGTACTGGTGGAGGAGGCAGCGATACCGGTAACGGCAATAGCCGCAAAGAAGAAGAGATAGATGATGAATACTCAGGAGAAATTGCTGGCCCAGAAAAAAAGAAAAATAAATTTACAAAAAACAGTATATTCAAATACTATTAATAAGGATGTGGGGGCTTGAAATGAATAGAAAACTAAATTTAATTGGATTTTTAAAAAAATTAGCTAAAGAAACGGCAGCATTATCTTTTACATTAGCTGGTAGTGCAATAGTATTTGTAACTCTTTCTGGGTATACTAGACAAGTAGCCATGATAGCAACTTTTGCTGCCCTAGCTGTGCACTATATAAGCGTGATGATGGAGAATGACGAATGAGTAAAATACTTTTTGGAAACCGTGATGAAGAAATAGTTGAAGCTATAAACAATAATGAAAAAGTAGCTGAAATTAAACAATCAGTTGAAAATTTTTTATCTGAAATATCTAAAACAGATGGAAGATTATTTACTTATCAAGAGATAGAGGATATTCTATTAGATATATATAATTTAACTGTTAAATAATTAAATTAATAAATCCAAAATCTAACGATTCTTTAAAAGTGAATTTGGTCCATAAAATTTTTCTCACTTTTTACCCCCTATAGAAATTTTAAAAGCACAAAGTACATAAAGTTATGGTATAATCTATTTTATACAAAAGGAGGCTTATATCAAAATAGAACATTTAGGATCTGGAATAGTTCTTTTTAAAGAGGCTATTTCAATTGATCAAGAATTACTCAAAGATGTTATTAGCGGTATAGAAAAAAATACCGCACCACAAGGTTATTCTAAATCTGAAAACGTAACTGAAGAGATAAGCGAAGGTGGTTATAGGTTTGATGAGCTAGAGAAATCTTTAGCGCCAATAAGATATGTTGAATATCTTTATGAAGAAATGCCCGAAGAGCATAAGGATTTCTGTCAAAAAATGGAAGAAAGTTTTTATTCCTGTGTTGTCGAATATGCAAAAATTTTTCCAACTGTTTTAGAGGCGCTTAAATGGAGAACCCGTGGATATGTCATTAAATATAAAAATGGTCAAAGTATAGGACCACATTCTGATAACGGCCTTCCATATGCATCTGAAGATGCGGTAATCCCAAGTGCAGAGCATCCGATAAAGAATACTCTTACAGCTGGATTATTTCTAAACAAAGATTATATCGGTGGTGAATTATACTTTAGGATTTGGGACATTAAAATAGATGCTAATCCCGGTGATATAGTGATTTATCCATCGTCATTCTTGGGATGTCACGAAGTCCTACCAGTGACAGATGGGACCAGGTATGCCTACCTTGCTTGGTTCGGTCATGGTGGAATTCATTCGCTTCAAGAAGATAACCAAGATCTATCGATAAATGCAAGGGCGAAATGGATGCGCAAAATAAAAAAAGATGTATTTGGAGATAATAGCAATCCATGGCCGAATAAAGTAAATATTGGTGAAATTAATCTAAAATGATAGAAACGAATAATTAAATGTTTTCTAAGACATATCAAGATATAAAATATGAAGATATAATTAATGATCCTCTATATTATTATTCTGAACTTATTAAATATAAAGTTTTAATTTTTAAAAAAACTTCATTTTCTTCAAAGAATTTTCTTGATGCAGTTCAAGCGATTTATCCAAATAGTAATTATTTGAGATATAGAGAAAATGTAGATCATTCAGATTTATTCGAGTTTTATAGAAAATTTGATAAACCTTATCCAAAGAATAATGAATATTTTTGTAGATGGGGTGAAGATAATTGGTTGGTAAATGGAATGTGGTTTAAGGAGCCAATCGATATTAGCGGAACCTATATCCAAAAACTAGATTGTAAAAGCAGCACAAAATTTGTAGATTTAGAAAAAGTATTTTCGTGTTTAGACCAAGACTTAATAGACTTCGCGATTAAACAAGATCCTCCATCTTGGAATCAAGAATTAGATTTACCACCCTCACTTAGACACGAAGCGCTTACTTACCCCGTATTACACAGATCATTTAGGGTTCATCCGGAAACTTCCAATACTAGCATTCTCTATACTGGTCCAAACACTATTGGTAAAGACCAGGATAAATGGTTAGAATATTCCGTAAAAATAAGAGAACTTTTTGATATTGAGTCTAATCACATTAATATCCAATGGGATGAGGGAGATGTGGTCGTTTGGGATAATAGATGTGTAGCACATGCTTTAATGGGTTTTGATGCTAATAGGAGAATTAGTAGTGAAATTGAAATTGGTAAAAGTAAGCCAATTTATTTTATAGGGGAAAATAATACTAAAACTCCATTTTATGGTGAATCTAGCTATGTTTATGAAGGATGTGAAGACGTAATCCACGATAAAAAAGATATAAAATATATCAATATATATGAAAATTTTATTGGGAAAGCCGACCTTCAGGAAATAGCAGAATTTCTTAAAACTGCAGAAACAAAATTTACATCTCCATGGGAACCAATAGATTCCATTAATATAAACGAAGATAAAAGTATCTTAGGAATGTTGGGCAAACATGGAGAAGCGGCAAGATCAATTTTAGAAAAAAATTTTAATTGTAAGATTAATAGAGTCGAAAGTGATAAATTATCTTCTATCTATGAAATAGCTAAATATAGACCTGGAGCATGCGTGCATGTGCATTCAGATAAGGTATGCGAATCCTGGAGAGATTTAAGCTTTATACTTTATTATAACGAAGAGTTTGATGGTGGAGAAATATATTTCCCAAGACTTGACTATAGTATAAAACCAAAGGCGCGGAATGTTGATAACATTTCCTGCCTCTGCTAATTTTGAACACGGTGTTAAAGAAGTAATTTCTGGGGAAAGATATGTGACAAGTACATTTTGTGTTGTTGAAGATTGGTATGGACCAAATTACTCAGACTGGCAAACCTATTCCTCCCTGCCTTAGTGCCAAGGAATATCTATATTTTTTGCTATATTAGTGATATATTTAGCAGATCCATGATTCACAAAATAATTAACCTCACCTCTTTTAATACCAGTCCAAAAGCCCTTAAGTCTATCTATGGCTAATTGTAGTGGAGTCATTTTGGCTAAATGGCCATTATGATCTAGGTACTGAGAATGAGCATGATGCCTATAGCCAAACAGTGGTATCTTTGTAACTATATCAATATTATTAACCCATCGAGCATGTGGAAAATCTAATTCGGTTAAATATCTAATATATTTTTTACTGCCTACACGCGGACTTCCATAAGTAAATAATCCAGTTGGTTGCGGTGTGTTTATTAGGCGAGAACATCTACCTGCAGCCAGAGTCGCCATTGCTGCTCCTAAACTGTGCCCTGTAAAATAAATATTTTTCTTTTTTTTATTCATAATTAAGATAGGCTCTATATTGGGCCAGATTTTATCCAAAGCACCCTTAAAGCCTCGATGAACCTTACCGTTACCCGAACTGCTTGGTACAAGTTTTATACGTATATCGGCAATAATATCTTTTAGCTCATTAGGTTGGGTACCTCTGAATGCCAGTATTAAATCATTCTTTCCGAATAGAACGTAAGCCTGACTACCGTCGCAATCAAAAAATTCTGACTCAAATCCTAATTGTCTAAAGCCATCAAATGCTTCTTTGCCATCCTTATAGGCCAAAGCGCTTATCTGGGCGAACAGAAGACTTTGTGTAAGAAACGGTATATTTTTCATTATCTATTTATCTTTTGTTTCTTTTCCATCCACTTTATTAAATACATTATTAATTTCTGTGATACTTAATTTCCCATCATCTAAAAATGCTCTAGATAAACCCTCTACTACGAAAGCTACGCCAAGAAGTCCAGCCATTAACGCTGCTTTCCAAGCGGGTATACCGAGTACAGCACCAGCTCCAATAGCGGCTAGTCCCGACGCTGCAAAAGTTGCTAAGATTCTAAGCATTATATTGTGTAGTTGTTTCATATTTACCCCCTATGTTTATAGGGGTATAGTAAAGTTTATAGGTTAGGTTCTACCTGAATCATTTTCAAAAATTCATTTTCTTTATCCCACAATTTTCTTATTTCTTCCTCAATATCGATAAATCGATTTGATAGAGTGTCTGGATCCAAAAGGTTTTCTTCTGGCTTTTCTGGATCAAAAAATATGTCTTGTTCTTTCATTAGTCTACCTCAATAAATATACACTCACCTGGACATTCTTCGGCTGATTCGACTACGATGGCTAATATCTCATCTGGGAAACGCGCCATACCAGCGGACATAGCCGGATTATTCTTGCCATCAAACTTTTTCTCGACACCGTAGTATTCTGCTGATTCCTTGACATAGAACAGGCCATCATCCTGGGCAAAGAATACGGCTGGTGCGATCTCCTCGCACAGGCCATCGCCCGTGCAGAGGTCCTGGTCGATCCACACAAACATCTAATTTACCCCCTCTAGAGATCTCTCTAAACGCCTCTTGACGTTTCTAGCATTGGCATAAACTCTACGGCATATAAAACACTCTCTGCCCCCTCGTTTGGGAAGTTGGGTATTAACTTCATTAAATTCATGACCCCTTTTGCAATGAGTCTTATTTTTATTTTGATTATTATGTCTACCGCGATTGTCTCTGTCGTTCATGTTCTGCTTAGAGGTTCCAAGGTACAGATGTTCAGTTCTTGTGCAAATAACATTATCACAATGATGGTTGACTTGCATTCCGTCTGGTATCGTACCAACGTATAGAATCCAAGATGATCTTGAAGCATTCATGCTGTTATTATCAATACAAAACATTGCACGACCGCTAATTTTATTAGGACGACCAGTCCAGCCGTAGCAACTTGTAGTCATGTGCAGTTGACGAGGTCCATTCCATGTAACCCTGCTTTCAAAATTCCCAAGTGTCTTCATATAATCCTTAATCCACACCCTCATGCGTTACTCTCATTCATACGGATTAATGCCCTCTTCATCTAAGTGCGTTTCTAGGGTTTGTACAATCTTTTGCAGGAAAGCCGTTAACTGCATCCACGATTGCTTGTCACCAAATATCGCATCTCTGTAGGTTCTACACATCTCCACCGCCATCACGTTAGTTATAGTAAGATACATCGTGATGCCGTGGTATAATTTCGTCCGTGATTGTCTGGCCGTCGGCATTCATCAGAGTTGCCTCGGCTGGTGACATCACTTCCAAAATCCAGTTTTCGTCGTCAGACATTTTATTCACTCTTATTTAGAATAATATCGCATTTCCTAATAGTCTCATCGCATTTAGCCATTTCTTTCTCTAACTGTTTAATCTCTTTTTTTAAATTTTTTATTTCTATTGCAAGTACTTTTATTTGTTCTAGAAAAATCTTATCTTCTTCATCTATATTTTTAGTCATATTATCCTTAACGTGTTGTTCTTATATTAAATAGTACCAGTTAATTCACAAGACCTATTGATAATTTTACCTTCGGCTGTGTTAGCATCGATACCAGGATATGGAGAAATATCACCCAATGATGTAGCTTTAATATCATTAAATTGTACTCCCAATTCCATTAAGTAAAACTGGAAAGACTTCGTTCTACGATCAGATAAGTCTGATCTATTTATCTTAGTTCCATCACCAGATGTTCTACAGGCTATATCTAAGGACGTATAATAGCCATTAATATATTTATCTATATAGGTTTTAATACAAGGTGTGTCCTGTAATAGAAAGGTATCTTTATCTTTAGTATATAGAACAAGACACGGTGCGTCATCAACTATTGGTGCCTGTGTGGTAGTGGTGCTAGTAGTGGTTTCTTGGGGTAAAACCAAAACAGCCTTTTCTTGGGGCCAAAAAATATATCCAAATATAGTCGCCATTATTGACAGAAGAACAGTTCTTACTATAATTTTTTTGATTTTATCACTCATTTATTTTTCTCCATTTTTTTATTTAATTTATCTAATAGTTTTTTATTTTTCTTTTCTTCATTAGCCGCAGCCTTAATAAAATAATCATAAACATCATGATACCAATAGCTTATCATGGCTATTACTAGACCTATACTAAAAGCGGCCAAAGATAATATAAATTTATCCGAAAGCTCTAAACCTTTTTCTGTATATCTAGCAGTAGTTGATAATACTGTTAAAAGAATAAAAAGAACTATTGTAGGTAAAAAAGTATTTTTAGATGTAAATTTATTATACACTTCTATCTCTTTATGATTAGTATCTTTGTTATTTTTTCGTTTATTAACTAGACTTTTTACAGCAGAAACGATTCCTAATTGGGAAGATATATAGGCATAGGAAAAAGACATTATGATAGCCGAGGCCCTCTCCGCCCTTTCCGCCCAAGAATCAACCCCAAATTTTCCATGGAAAATATCTTTCCATAAAAGAAAATCAAAAACTAATCCTACAATAATTGAAAACCAAATTATTTCATTACCATACGTTGACATAGACGATGAATATGGAGATAATAAGGTTTTTACCTCTTCGCTTTCATCTCTCGAATCAACATATCGAGCCGATAATATATCTTGCTCAGAAAGTATAGTATACTTTTTCTCTTTTATAAGAGTGATTTCACGAACTTCTTCTAGTTCTTTTATGTCATCCTCTGATATTCTTACTGCTTCTTTTAGGGAATCATTTTCGTCTTCTAAAGATTTAATTCGGGAAAAAAATGCCGCAGCCTTTACATCGATGAATGATTTAGAACTCGCTATGCGTAGAGAATCATTTTCGTCTTCTAAAGACTTAATTCGGGAATTATTCTCATCTTCTAAAGATTTAATCAGGGTATTATTTTCATCTTCTGAAGATTTAATTTTTAATTCTACAGAATTCAAAAGTTTCCCAAAGCGTTTTTGGTTACGAGTAGAAAGCAGATTAATATGCTTCAAGAATTCTGCTTTGACACCGATATTAAAATCTTCTTTGTCTAAATTGTCTTCTGGTGAAATTTCGTTAGACATTATAACCAGATAACCAATAATTTTTCATGCTGCTTATTTTAACAGCAACTGCAACCTAATGCAATTTTTTGAACAATATAGTTCATCAAGATAGTCATATATAATGCCTTTTCCGGTTTTTGAGGAGCATACCGGACAGGTGTGGAAGATAGATTTACTTAAGCCCATATAGAGAGTAGCTTTCCCCAGTGAATCAGCTTGTTTCCCTTTGCTTGAAGAATTACCTTTTGCTGGTTTTTTGCCGGTCATAAATATCATCCAATCTTTGACTAGCGGTATAGTAACGGTTTTTAGCGGTATCTCTTTCTTTTATCTCTATTTGCCGTATAGACCCCGCCAAAAGCCAAAGCTGAACCTAATGCAGCCATTTTAATATTTTTATATTTACCTTCTGCAACAGCTTTTGCAACAGCTTGTGTAGAAGCGCTAGAACCAGAGCTTCTCCCTACCACACCTGCTAATTCGGGCTCTACGTGAGGTAATACCCCTGATACCCTTCTAGGAGCAGTAGATCTAAGCTCGCCAATAGGCCCGCCAGATTCATCTAACATACCACCAAACATATCATCACCCATTTCTGGGATAGAATGTCCAACTGTTTTTTCGGCAACATTAAGGCGCGCCTGTGCCATCAATCTCTCTATGTTGGCAACAAGGCGTGGCTGTAGTGCCCTAGCTCTACTTTCTCCACTCTTAATCGGAGTCCCTACTTTTACCCCACCACCTCTAGCAACTCTCTCAGCTGTTATATTCGCTTTCTTTTCTGCTACAGTCTTGCCTTTGAGATTGATTTTTGTTCCTGAAGTTTTTGATAAATTAATTCTGGGTTCCTTGCCAGCATGATAAACCGTATAGGGAGCATTAATAGAATTTAAATAATCTATAAACTGAGAGTCGACATTTGGCATGTCGCCAACAACAAAAGTAGCACCATTATCAAATGCTGATTTTATTTCATTTTTTGTAATTCCGAGTAAAGGTTTACCTCTAAATTCACTATTTCTAGCCAACATAACTGTTTTAGAATTCTGATTACTTTTGCCCAATTGTTCTAAAGTTGTTTTACTGCTACTTGACGCCTTTAGGTCTGCTATTTCGACTATAGAACTATCGGCAATTCCTCTCATTCCAACATCTTTTGCATCTCCAAGAGGTGAACCTCTACCTGCGGTGCTAAATCCTCCAACCGTAGGTACGGATGTCTTTGATGTAGATAATACTTTAGGTATTCTCTTAGACGCACCTGATTGGATACTAGCTATGGGACCGGACTCCATAGTTTCTGCCAAATCCTGCAAATGAAAATCTTCTAAAATCGAAAGCTTTTCTAATTGTTCAGGACTAAATTGCTCAAACATTTCTTTTGTTGGCCCCATAAAATTGTCCTGAAGATGAGCTTCTTCTAAAATTGAAAATTTCTCTAATTGTTTAGGACTAAATTGTTCAAGCATTTCTCTTGTTGGTTCCATATTATTTTACTTTTCCAACTATTTTCATTGCAGTTTGTACTCCGCTCTATTATTCTAGTGCTAGTTCTTTTTCCGGGCGGACCTAACCACTCCTTGTCCTTCTGATCCCAAGCCCTTTAGGAAGGCACCTGCTGTATCAGCAGTTTGATCAAGTGTAGATCGACTAGATCTTATAACGGCTTCTACTGCCGTACTGGCGTCTTGGGTTAAGGCAGGCATAACGCTATCTGGTGACATGGAACTATGTGCTGCTAAAATCTGTTGCATAGTTTCTGTATTTACATTTTTGACCGAAGTAGATATTTTGCCAAGATTATCAGATGCTTTAGATAATATAATTCTTCCTTCTTCTGAGAATTCTGAACTGCCCTCGGCCATGATGCTATCAAACCTTTTTAGTTTATCTGGCGCAGTATTTAGAATACTTTTCCTAGTCGCGGCATGTGTTTCCTGTTGAAGAACAGTAAGTCGAACTCGATTTTCTTCTGGAATAGTTAAACCAGAGTGATAATTTCGATTTGCAGTAGTTCTACCTACAATTCTGGCGTTTTCTTCAAAGGTGCTAATTGCAACTGGATCTATCTCAAATTCGTTAACCGCACTAATAGCAGATCTCGTGAGCGTTCTAGGCTCATAACTTTTCTTCCAGCTTGCAATATCAGAATAAGCAGATATTTCACTCATTTTACTAATAGAATCTAAATAAGTATTTCTTTTAGCTCGACCAGAAAAAAGCAATCCGATACTGTCTGCTCTAGCTTCTTCTGCACCAATCCCTCCCATAGCTTCAGCGTGTAGTCCTAGTAGAGTATCTACAACCCCTGATTTACGTGAACCACTTATGTTACCTTCAGAAAGAGAACTTATATATCTACGCATCTTACCCTTTGCAACACTTCCTTCTGTCCCTAATCCAGCTGCGTTAGATAACGAATGCCCAAATTCGTGGAAAAAAACGTGTGGAGCACGCTGTGTATTGGTTATAGTTTCAGGGGAAAAGAATAAAAAATTACTAGCATTTTTAGCTCCCGTTATGTCTACACGTTGTTTTTTAAGCATTTTCAAAACGTTTTTATGATCCGCTGAACCTATCGGGTAGTTTATGTAATGTGCACTTTTGACGTCATCAAGGCCGTATTTAGATAATATCCCCTTTTTAATAACGGTAGCAAAAGTAGAGCTTGCTACATCATTAGTCTTTACGGTTCTACCGATAGCATTACCGAGCTTGATCGGTAAAGGTTACACCTAAATCTCCAATGCGCGCTTGTCGAATTGCCGCGTTAACTCGATCAGTGCCATCTTTAACTAATGTACCATTAATCTGTAGTCTCTTGGCTGATTTGGCTATATGAACCTGTAGATGGTTAAAGAAATCTACTGGTGCCGAGATGCCTGACGATAATAATGGATCTATCATACAACTATAGTAAACCAATATCAGTAATTACTATATATAACATGAGAGATCCTATTAGACATGGTGGGCTTAATAGTCCAGGTATACTTTCTGGCGGCATTGTTTCTTCCGGCAATTTTCGTTTAAATAAATACCAAAGAGCTACTGTATCTGCACCTAGAGCTAGAGGCCCAAGAACCAGAGATCCCGGAATGCGTCAAGCTAAAGTAGGTATTAGGGGCCTACAAAAAGTTGAAACAAAAGGATTAGGAGCGATTGCTACGCCTCAGTCAGTATCAGCTAGAGCGGGAATGCGCGCAAATTTCAGCTGGCAAAGTCTTAATTTTAATAAGAACCCAAGATATAATCCATATACTTAATATTGTAATTTTTTAATAAAGCTCACGATAAAAGCTGTATCTGAATAATCCTTATGATTCCAAATAGGGACTTCAACATAATTTATATCGCTTATTAGACCTATATCTAATTTAGCATTTAGAGCTTTATCAAAAGATGTATCGCTAAAATGATCTTTTTTGATGCTAACTACCACAAGACCGCCAGGTTTAAGGCAACTTAATAAAGAAAAAAGTTCTTCACTCCCTAGATGCCCGGGAGTGAATGTCCCAGAACTAGTTAATATATCATAATATTCTTTAGCAAAAAAAATTGGCTTTGTAAGATCTCGTTCAAATAAATAATTATAACAAGATTGTCCATCGGATTTAATTTTAGACTTAGCTATACCTAGCATAGCCGTAGATATGTCTACGCCATCAATTATCAACTGGGGGGCTTTTTCCCCCAGGGACAAACCAAGAGCACCACTGCCACAGCCAATATCAAGTACGGTATAAGTATTTTTAGAGACATGTTTGATAACCTCATTTGCTACATATTCATCAAGAATATAATTAGTTTCTTTTAAAAAATTATCATAATTTTTAGCAGTGTCATCATAAAATTTTTTTATATCCTCCGACGAAGAATATCCATAAACGTTATCACAGTCTTTAGGATGATCCATCTGGTTAAAGGTTCTCAAACTCTTCTCCGGAGCCCGAATTCTCAAATCCTATAATCCCTAAATCTTCGAATTGATTGCGTAGCCAACCGTTATTACGATCCAGCAAACCTAAATTTTTACAGCTTGGTACAATTTTAGCAAGCGATAATCTGTGTATAAAAACATTTACTGGATCTTTAAACAAGATGGGAATAATATCCTTGGCTTTTACACCCATGTTTTCAAAAACCTCGTATTGATAAATTCTATCATGAATATAAATACATGATTCAAACGCAAAAACTTGACGGTCTTTAATCTCAGCGTCAGTCATATCCTCATATACTTTTTTAAGGGTCAAAACTCCGAATGCTACATGTCTTGATTCATCAATCATAACTTGACGGAGCAGCTGTTTTAGCAAGGGTTCACTACTCATTCCATACATATGCCCAAATGATGCTAGGGCCAATCCTTCAAGCATTACTTGCATCCCCAGATATGTCATATCCCAACGGCTATCACCAATAATATGGTCAAGTAATTTTTTTGCATGCGCGTTAACAGGGTATATCTTACCCATTTTTTCCGTAATATAACGATTGAATACTTCAGCGTGGCGCGCCTCATCTACCACCTGTGTAGCAGCATACATCTTTGCGTCGTACCATGGAACAGTCTCAACAATTCTTGATGCACAGAGCATCGCTCCCTGTTCGCCATGAAGCGTCTGAGAGAGTACCCATCGTCTACTCTCAATACCAAACTCAAGCCATTCTTTTGGGCCCCATTTTGAAATTGGGGTTTTATCGTATAGAGAAATATCGATTCTCAAACCAAGATTTTTTTCCTCTTCGATTACTACACGCTCAATATCAACTTCCGTATCCCATGGAAGATCATTCCCATTCCACTGTCCCTGTTTAGCCTTTTCGTATAGTTTATTTAACTGAGGCCTAGTGGAAGAATAGTCCCATGTTAGAATGGAATCACGAGTTGTCTTAACGGAATGTTCGGTGATCGAAGAATCATAATCCGGAACATCCAATATAGCTTCCAGGTCGTTTAATCTAGTTCTACCAGTTATCCCTTTTATGGAATCTTTTGTAATTGTCATGACTCTATCCTATCATATTTGTATGCAGACCAATCGGGATTGATTGTTAAGTTTGGATTTTTTGGACTAAGATTTGCACTAATAACTATTCTTGGCTCATCATTATAGTGCCTATTCGTCATGTGTGTCAAAAACGAATTAAAGACGATTAACATTCCAGTTTCTGGTTTGATTGAAGATGTTTTTTCTAAAATACTACAATGATTAGTTATAAATATTAATTCAGCGCTATTTACTGGTGCATTTATATAGTAAGATATGGAATAATATTCCTCAGGGTATATATGGTTATTTACTTTATGGGAATGTGCGGAAACGGCCTGATACTTTTCAAGTGTTAAGGTCCATACTGAATCTATCTCCATTTCTTTATGAACGATTTCACTAACTGCAGATTCAATTTTACCTATTAATTTAGCACACTCGGGCTTTTCAAAAGGATAAGTTCTATCTTCGTAAAAAGAATGAGCTGGAGTATAATCTTTTACATGGGGTATATCACCAGAAAAATCTTTTATCTCCTTTGCTATTAAATCAACATTAATACCATCTATAATAGTAGTAAATACATCTAATGTATATAAATTTACCCTATTTGCAATAGACATTATGCCTCCTTTATAATAAAAGTCAAACCATAAAACAGAGGGATATGATACATGCGACAATCATTTCTTAACTTTACATCATTATGGTATTCCCACACTGGAGAAGCTATCGTATCATTCTGATACAAAAAAACGCTATCTGAAGTATTCTGTATCACCAAAATACCGTTAGGAGATAATTTATCTATATATTTATCAATTGGAAAAAATGGATTTTCCATATCTTGCGACCACGCTAGCATTAAATCAAATTGACGTTCTTGTAATTCAAAGTCTTGCATGTTGATTACATCATATTCTAGCGGAGTAGATTTTTGTTGGAACTTTTCGTATAGTGAAAGTTTTTTATTGTTGAGAAAACAAATATTAGAACCATATATTTCTTGAAATGGTTGGAGTCTAAATCTATCTAGTCCACCAGAAATTGCAAGAATATTTTTCTTTGGGCTTATATCCATAATCATTTGGATTAATAGTATCGGCATCCATTGAGACTGCCCATATGAATCAGCTAGAGCTGGTCTTGGGTAGTGAATAACAAATTCGTAATCAGCAGCACCTCCAGTGGCAATATTTCTTTTATCTACTCCAACTGTATTATATAAATAGTCGGCTATATCTACAGATTCTGGTCCATCAACTTTTGTCGATTTATTAGCATATTCGCGCCAATCATAAAACCATTTAGTATAGTCAAAAGACATTTGAGGTTCAAATCTTTTTTCGCTAGACATTACTTACCTCATAGGTAGAATATTGGACATCAAACCAAGCTCTTCTGATATTTCTAGATAAAGATATATTTTGTTTTTTAATATATTCTTGACTAGCAATATTTATATTTGGATCACTATGTTTATATACGTAGTTTTTTCTAATTGAATTAATAGCATCGTCTATAGATAAGCTTTCTATCTCGCTAAAAGAAAAACCTAAAATAAGCAACAACGTGGCTAAATGCTGCGAACGATATTCTAAATCTTTATCGGCACTATACTTTTTCGTCATCATCTTTTTCTTCCTTGAACATAGCTACACCCTGACATAGACTAACTGGTTTGCCAGCTACATAATAGATTCCAGTAGCTGAATCCCACTCAATTGTTTCATTATCCCAATCTACAATATCGGTAATTGATTCGCCCTTTCTCACCGACCAATCAATTTCGTTAGGTTCGCCAATACTGCTCATTATTGATGTCCAGATAATCTATTATATGCAGTAATCTCTGACCTTAAACATTCAAAAGAGTTATATAGAACGTGCTGATCGTCATATGGATTTTTCGTTAATTCATCCATATCAATTTCTCCGATATTGATTAAGCTACTTAGTATAAATATTGACTTCTTTAGATAAGCTGTAGCTTCAAAAACTGCCTTATCTTTATCAAAATTTCCCAATTTCATACAATCTCCTTTATGATAAAACTATTATACCATAGGGGTAAAAAATCCCTGGGATACAAATCTATTTCCAGCAATTACCGGCAAGACTTCGTGGGCCATGTCCTCTTCCCATGCATGCGCCCATAGAACCAGTGAATTAGCTGTGGGCTTATAGTCGAAGCCTATTTTCGGCATACTAAACTTCCCCCCTTTAAAATCATCATTAATGTAATAAACAGATGAATAGTGAGTATAGGCATTACGATCAGCCAGAAAGGTTCCGTCACAATGCATTTTCATATAATCACCCTTTGAGGCTTTAGTGATCCACGGTCCGCTTTCTCTTACGGTGTCTACTCCATAAATATTTTTAATCAGGACAATTGTTTTATCTAAAACGTCGGCTAAAATCTCGAATGTTTCACCACTAACCGGAATATCCATAGACATTTTATAGTTGTCACCATGTCTAGAATCATCTGGGTATGGTTCTTCTATTTTTCCCTGTGTGAATAAATCATATTCTTCTTCTGTCATCAAGAATGAACGCTGGTATGTAAAATTTTCATCTTTTGTATGAGTATATTTTTTCCACCTAACTGGAGAACCATATCCCACAAACTCAAAATTATCTTCTTTCGCAACGCAATAATTATTGACAGTATTCCAATTTTCTTTTGGAAGAAAATCTTTGTATATTATTATTCTTGGTTTTTGCATATCATTCATAGGGTCATCCGTCTACGAAAAAGAAACCTTGAGAGACAAAGCGACATCCTGATGTAACTGGGGCCACCCAATGGATCATATCTTCATGTGAAGTATTGGAAAATAAAAGTAATGAATTTTTTATCGGCCTATATTTAAGGCCCATTAAAGGCATGTCAAAATCCCGCCCTCGAAATCATTTTTATCACTAATGTAAAATACGGAAGAAAATTCTGTAATCTTAGATTCGTCTTCGCTTGGGTAGCCATCTAAGTGCATATTCATATGCGCACCATTTTCTGCCAGTGATATCCATGGTCCACTTTCGGCTAAAGCTTTAACGTTATAAATATCTTTAATCATTTGTTCTGTTTTCTCTAATACGTTTTTTAGAATATCAATAGCTTTTTCTTTCATTGGGCTATCCGGCCAAATAGAGTAATGGGTTAATATAATTATATCTGATGGAATTTTTTGCTGCACTTCTTCATAGCTATCCGGTCCAGAGTATTTCTCCAAAATAGGAACAGCCTTCATGTAGGTTATGTCTTTGAACTTAGAATGCGGTTGCTCTATATATGACATAGCTTTTCTCGTATTGCTATCTTCTCTCCATGCATTATGGTTGTCCCAGGCAGAAGAGGTTTGGTTAACTTCTTTAAACAAATCTTTATTTTCGTAGCAGTATGTATAAAGTGTTTCAAAATCTTCGACTGAGATGAAGTCTGTTATCACAGATATTCTAGGTTGGTAATTTCTATCTAACATATTTTTCCTTGTCAGAAAACAATTCATCGTAATATGGTATTTGAAACCCCATCACTAATTGATCAAAAATTCTTTCTTCATTTTTCCAACCAGGTGAGAAACTATGTAATATTGCTCTGTTATCCCATATTAGTAAATCACCCTCTTCATATGACCAATCATACCAATTTTTTTTATCAGATAGATAATCCATAATCCAATTTTTTAAATCTATAAACCATTCTTTTTTATCGCCATTTAATTGTACGTTTTTAAACGAAGGCCAAAATAAAATAGTTTCTTTTGTTACCGGATGCGTTCTATATGGATAAAAAAGCCCACACTGCTGTGGATTGGAATTAGGTTCTAATTTATTTCCGTGCTGATCGGTATTACTATGATGTTCTAGAATAGAGGCGTTTAAATAATTTTTGTACTCTCCTGGACATTCGTTGTACAATTTAATCAGACTAAGAAATGACGTTTTCCCAAACTTTGGATCACATGTAAACTTTTGCATATGCATTGCGACATAACAGCTTGCATTTCTTTCATCTAAATTATTATTTTCGCCATCAAGGATTGGCATTATATCAACATGCATAGACCATTTTTCGAATTCAGCTATTTGTTCTTCTGTTGGGTCTAGTAAATATCCAGTGTTTAAATATTCGTGGTTAAAATCAGATACCCAGTAAAATTCTTTATTTTGATCATCCAATTCTGATAATTTACCTAAGCCTAAAACTATCTTTTCTATATTTTGTTTAGTAAAAATTGCACCCCTAAAACCTATTATTTTATTTTTTACAAGCTTACCGGAATAATATCTCATGCTATTTTCAATATTATTCATTGAAAGATTTTTAAAGCAAAAACCATCTACCCTATATCTATTCCCATACATAAATACATTGCCCCTTTACTAGCGTGGTATTAAGGTTCACCATGTAAAGTCCTTAACCATACTTTTAATATAATCGCTTGCATTAAGTGTACTAGCTAGCGTTATTCTTTTCCCGTACCAACCATTCGCCATGGTGTATCGAGTGCCGCTTAATATTTTATTTACTCTATGGAGATATTTAGAATTTGATGGAAAGCAAATAAAGTCACCGACTTTTGGTTTTATTTCTATTTCATAGTCAGGAAAAACAAGTTCTCCTCCATCATAATTATCATTAAGATATAAGATTGAGTTATAGTTTTGAAGATAGTTTGGTATGATGCTTTGAGCATCAACATTATTTTCTTCCGTAGAAAGCGGATAACCTATATTATAATCAGAGTCAGAGTGCATTTCTTGATAAGAACCCCTTTCCCAAACGCGTGCGTTTAAGGATGGCGTTGTCCAAACTTTGTCGCCAAAGATATATTCAATTTTTTCTAAAGCTTTTGATATATAACTATTCATAATAATTATTACGTCTTCGTCGGCATTCTCGAAGCTAGCTATTTTATAATATCCATAGGTCTCAATTTTACCGTCAAGAGAAACTAAACTTTTTTCGAAAGAATCATAGCTGTCTAAGTACTTACAGACTATTTGTAAATCGCTTTCAGGTATAAAATTATTAATTATATGTATATTATTAGGAGAGGCTGTTTTCATAAAAGGTCTAATCTTCCATTAATCCTTAATCTTTATGATTTTTGTAAACTTTAAGATATATATGTTTTTAAAAAAACATACTTTCCTAATATTCAATACCCTGTAAATTTAACACCTTCTTATTTAATTCTTTATTTTGTATGCGCAAAGAAGAAATTTCTTTGGCAGCGTCTAGGAACAATGATTCATAAACCATAATACCATTCTTTTGACCCTTAGCTATTTCACCTAAAGCAACTAAGGCTTCTAGAATATCATCTTTTTGCTGCATTTGATTTACGTGGCCTTTCTACTGATTTCTTTTTTTCATCTTCAAGTTCCTGGACGAACCAATGATAGGGTGCTCCAGTATGTGGATCATACTTAGCGGCAATATTAAGAGCTTTCATAGCCATTTGTTTAGCAGAAGATATAGTCATCTTTTTTTTGCCGACCAAAGCCTGTAATCCTCCAAGTGCATACGAACTCCCCGAACCAAGGACATAGATTCCACTGGCATCGGAACACCAACTATAGTCACCACTTATAATATATATAGATGCATGTATTGATACCATAATAGTAGAGTCCTGTTCGGCAATGAGCCTTTTACTTTCAGCTTGATCAGATACTGCATATCCTTGCGTCTCAAAACATTCTCTTAATGCAGGAATAAATTTTGCTGTTATAAATTCATCAAGTTTTTTACCTTTAAGATTAGCAGCGGGTACCGGTGGTTGAAAAACATGGTGCAAAATATTAATAGCACGTATATGACCAGCAGCTCCTAAAAGATATTTACCATTAGAAGCAACTTTAGCATTTCCTTCTTTAAGGGTATAAATTTGAGATACATAACCACTATCATCCATATCAGACACTCTAGAGTCTACACAAATAGCAGTAAAACCGTCACCTTGTATAGCCACAATAGTCGTCATTTTAAATCCTTTATGAATAAACCTAGAAAGATTATAGCAGAATCTATAGTATTAAAGCAGTCGTTTTGATGAATGATACAAAATATGGCCAAACTGTTTTGATAACATAAACCAATAGATCAATATTTTTCTTTATTTCTTTTAATAATTTCACTTTATTTTCCTTTATTCTATAATGTTGAATAATAATATAATAGAATAAATTAAAATTATTTTTTACTCGTCTTCTTCTTCTTCATCTTCTTTGTCTATATGTGAGTTATACGACGCTACTATCCAACTTTTTACAGTTGCGGCAGTACTTTCCAATAGTCCAAGAGTATTTGACATGCGTTGTCCTGCTGGAGTTAAATAATAAAATGTATTATCTCCGATCCC
Organism: Cyclobacteriaceae bacterium; assembly: GCA_041689935.1. Lineage (GTDB taxonomy): Bacteria > Bacteroidota > Bacteroidia > Cytophagales > Cyclobacteriaceae > CAXBDP01. Next base: position 3,960 of record JBDNFI010000071.1, on the reverse strand, counting down.
TATCAACGCAGTTGGCGACTACAACAAACTCAGTAAGGAACTCTCCTGTATCCTCGCTTATAATATTAAAAATTCTATCACTAACAGACTCTATCTTCTCATCCATTATTATCTCCTACTTTTTAAAATGTTTTTGCTTTAATCCGAACTATTTGCTCCATTGGAAGAGTCGTATTAGACTTTTTGCTGCAACGATGCAGCGGTATCGCGGTTACACCAAGAGGAACTTTCATCATAACAGAACATATATTACATTGCCATTCAGATGGGCCCTCAATGTATACTTTAAAAATCCTGGTACTTTTCTCAACAGGGGAAGCTACAGCCAGTTTGGCCTTAGGCTTGCTAGGAAGCCCTTCCTGAGCGTTAAGATCTGCGCATGTAGGGCAAACAAGAGGCTTTCTCCCACGCGTTCTCTGACGTCCCCAGCGTGCGTCACACTGTGTGCATTGGAGTTTTTCAATCATGATTACCTCGCTAAATCAAATTAAGATCAGATAAATCTTTTTCAATAGGTTCATTCATAGTTATTTTTACAAGTATACCATCAGTAAATTTCATATTATAGCTTAAATATAACCAGTTCTTTATATTTTTTGGTCCATGGGATCTCATTTTATGGCCATTTGATTCAATCCCAAAATATTCTGCGGTATCTATTAAATTAGAATCATCTAGATAAACTATAGTATGGATTTCCATAATACCATGAAAATCTACAGGATCACCTTCATCAATAACTTCTGTGTCTATAAACCAATCATTATTCCTTTTATATAATTTATTATCTTCACCTATTCTATAATGTTGGAGAAGACGATCAAAATCTTTTGTTTGGAATCCATCTTCATGCATAGCCTGCTTAAAAAGATCTTTAATTTCTAAAGGAACAAAATCCGGAATAGGAAGTTCACATTCTACTTCTACATGATCAAACATTCCCATACTCAACCTCCTAATAATAAATTAAATCTTGAAGGAGAAATTATATCATAAGCAATAGAACAAAGATGGTATACTATAACAGTTATACAATACGCGAATGTAAGCTAACAGGTAAACTGACATTTTTCCGAATTGTCATTGCGGGTTCGAGTCCCGTCATTCGCTCAAAAATGATATAATTATAATATGGTTTACAGAGATAAAGAAAAACAGGCCGCTTACCAACATGAATGGTATATTGCTAACTTAATGAAGATTAAGGCCAAGCACGCTGATCCAGAATATAAAATTAAAAAGAAATTACTAGCACAAACACCAGAGCGCAAGGCTCAAAATGCCAAGTATGATGCAGACCCAATAAACAAAGCTAGGGCAACTGCATACAACATAAGACCTGAAGTTATAGCTAGAAGACAGTTGAGGGAGAAATCTCCAGAAAATAAAGTTAGAAGAGCCAAATATAACACTGATCCAATAAATCAAATCAGAGTAAAACTTCTAGAACAAAGACCTGAAGCCAAAGCTAAACGAGCCATCTACGAACGTGAACGATATGCCTCAGATACAGCTTATAAATTAACTAAACTTCTTAGAGCCCGTCTATGTAAAGCGATTAAAAGAAAGAGCAAAAAAAGTTCTGCTGTAAAATTATTAGGCTGTTCAATCGATGAACTTATCATTCATCTTGAGAGTCAATTCACAGTTGGTATGTCCTGGACTAATCACGGACAATGGCATATTGATCACATATTGCCTGTATCTTCTTTTAATTTAGAAGATCCAACGCAGCTTACAATTGTTTGTCACTATACAAATCTCCAACCATTATGGGCAAAGGATAATATTAGTAAAGGTGGCGCCAGATTAGTATAGCACGTTAACGTTGATATGACACTTTGTATGGTATTGGGAGAACGCCAAAAAAGAATTTAAAAGTCTTTTCTGGTATTTTTAAAATATAATAATATAATATTTTTTATACCAGATCAGACACATTAACTACTAAAGCACCGAAAATACTAAGAGCAACTGCATTTATTTCAGCAGGAGTGGCGATATCATAAATAATACTTTTACTTTTGTTTTTATGAGGACTAGATACTTTAGTGGGAACAAAATTAGAATTATCTACCCAATAGCGATCCTTATCCCGTCTCTTTCTGTTTCTGTAGCTCAATGTCTTCACCTTTGCTATAAATAATTAAAGAAGTTTTACCGACGCGCGCAACCACTTCACCAACATATTTGTTTCTAATAACAGAATTAAAATAACCACCGATAGAAGGAGCAGCTATAAGTCCTTTATAAATATCTAAAGTTATTTTATGGTAAATCCAAATACTTCCTGAAGCAAATGTAACTATAAGAGAGCTATTAGATTCGTCAAAAGCAACGTGCTTCATAAAAGAACTGTCAATAAAGAATTTCTCATTTTTATTCATAACGTAGGAATAGCTAATTGATAATTGATTTCGGTTATTTGATAATTTGTTGGATAGATAAGATTGTCTCCAAGATGAAAATTAATATTAAGCCAATCTGAAATTTCTGACCAACGCCAAAAAGGCGAATGTATTACCCCAATACCTAAATAACCATAAGGAGTAGGAAAATTAGGAATAGGATTTGCTTTACTTATATGCGGATTTCCCTTAGCCCATAAGCGTATTTTCTCAATATCTATATCTGAACGACGTGAAATTTCACCATAACTGACAAAGTCATCGTTCCAGCGGACTGCCGTAGCATCTAAAAAATAAAGGATTCTGTGTCCTAATTCGATTGCAGCTTCAACTATATTACTATTATTACTAGTAACAATAGTAAAAGTTACAATCCCGCTAGAAGAACCAACTATCATTTCGTTCATTAAAAAATGTTTATCTAATAAATCATCAATTGCTTCATCGTCAAGGTCAACCCCCTCAACAGTTAACTCAATAACAGATTCGGCTTGTTTCTCTACTGGTTTCTTGGCTGGCTGCACAAGTTGGACATATGGTTTTAATCCAGAAGCCATCGCCCTCAGACGAGCTGCCAGGTTCGCCACAATATTCACAAGTTTTATAAGAAAGTTTTTCATATTTATTTACCACCTCATGCATTTTATCCCAAATGTCTTTATTAGTTTTCTCATTACTTGCAAAGTAATACCTAAGACCACCGAACTTTTCTTTAATTTGTACAATCGCATAGTACGGATCTAGTACAACTAGTTCGTCATGGCAGGCATAAATTAGATCAGTCCAGCCATTACCTGTCCATTGATTGCGTTTCGATTTATGCACTGCTCCAAAACCTTTGTAATGTTCATGTAACGATCCCATTAAAGACCTCCATTGCTAAGAATTTCATAAACTTCTAAAGCATCGGCGACTTCATATAAAAAATCTGGCTTAAATGTAATATTAACGAGTCCTTCACTTTTCGCCAATATGTCTGCCATCAATCTAACAGTTATACTTAATGTTTCATCATCGTTTTCTTTATCCAAATGTGTTTTTGGAAAAGATCGTCCAAACAATGCTTCCAATAATTCTAAGTCATTCATGTTATGGAGTGATGTAACCAACGGTGAGCCTGCTTGAAGTTCCTTATCGCTAACCACATCGTCTATAAGACTGATCATCTCAGCAATAGCAAGACTAGCAGTAGCTCCACCAACCATTAACTCAAGAAGTTCAACTTCAACAATCCAGCCTTCGAATTCCCACCAAATTCTAGCAAGTCCTCTAATTTTATTCATGTCAATCATCCTAATTCTAATATTGGTGCGTCGGGAGGGAATCGAACCCCCGGCCAAGATGTTAGAAGCATCTTGCTCTATCCACTGAGCTACCGACGCAATGGAAACGCACTTTGTGTTTTTTAATTCATACTTATACTGTATCATCTAAAAGATTTTGTTGAGTCGCTTCAGACATTATTAATTTTACATAAAGCATTTTATACTCAATTCAGCATCTGCTAATGTTTTTGTTAATATTTTCATTACCTAATCCTTTTATTATTCTA
>JBDNFI010000070.1:0-13113 GCA_041689935.1 Cyclobacteriaceae bacterium | reverse complement strand
GTCGCACAAGTCGCTCACTATGTCAGAGTCACGGCGACCGTTCCATTGCATTGAGAGAGCGTCATAACAGACGATGCGCTCTACGGCTTCGCGCCCTGCCGCAACAATATCCACGTCATTCATTTCATGCCTCTGTTGACGTAGATCATTGAGACCAGTACGCCCACCGCAATGATCGCTATCGCTACTGCTATCCCAAACAATATTTCGCTCATGGCGTGTCTCCTTGTGGCAAGTTTGCGTTGTACCATTCGTTTAGCATTTTTACTTCCTCGGCGCGAGCGTCGGCAATCGCTTGGTTTCTCAAAATCGCCGCTACCCAAAACTCCATCAAAGGGTCACGCTTGCGTTGAACTGGCACAACCACGAACGGTCGGTAGTTGTGGGTGGAAACGTGCCAGTGATCAAACACTCTTTTTTGCCACGGGAACAACGAGTCACTCATGCCCAACCGCCAGCCAATGGCGAGTCTGCGACTATTTCTTGTAGCCGTGCCACTTCCGCTTCCAGCCGTTCCACATGGTTGCGCCAAACCGAAAGTTGCTCACAAGTAACACGCACAATATCTAACCCGCCCACATAAGGAACAGATTTGTGTTGGTGTTCACCTAGATTCTCGTTCATGTCGGCTACAACATTTACTTCATCGCTATCTACTTCATCGCTCATAGCGTGTCTCCTCGTGGGTTGAGAATTAGATTGGCGCGGCGGATTAGGGCAACAACATCTTCGGGGAAGAACTCTGGTCCAGTGAACGATGCCCCCTCAAAAGACCGTGTTGCGCAACGTAACGCGACTTCTAAATCGAATATCAGCCCTTTCGCCTCAACCTCTTGCGCTTCCAGCCGTTCCATGTGGTCAGCCCATCTACGCATGTCTTTTGCCATAAATGGATTGTCTAACGCAGTTTCTTGCCACTCAGCTTGGTCGCGCATTTCATCAACAATATTTATTTCACTCATAGCAGACCACCATGACGGCTATATGGACGCAGTGAATCCAACGCACCTACAATCTTATCTAACCGTTCTATAAGTAGAACCAAAAGAGCGTTACGTTCATTTTCCAATGTTGCTCCTAGCTTATAATTCAATGCGTCATATGCATTTTCCAAGTCTTTAATCACTTGTTTTATTGATTCTTCACTCATGTCTTATCTCCCTGTTATCGATTTTCATATTGCCACATTACCGCATTGCAAAGGGCATGGACAGCGCCCTCAGTAAGACCATTTTTATGGTTATGTTGTAAATGAATTGGATATTTTAAAAATCCTTCAGGGAATAAATACCACTTGATAGACTTTTCGGTAATATGTTCAGGTGGATTTTCGCTAAGCAGTTCTTTACAATAGAAACATTTACCATTTTGTATTCTAATATATTCCAAGCGAACTTCTCGTCGTTCTTTAGAAGTAAGTTCAAGATAATATGTTGGAAGATTCATTTTATTTACTTATTCCCAATCACGTTCAAAATATCTTTTAAAATATTTTTTATATTTAACACAAGTATATATTGAAGGAAAAACTAACAATGAAAGTATTAAAATAACAGGAAAAAAATTATATCTAAAAGGACTGATATCGCAAATGCCCCAACAAGTAAATTCGCTAATCATTAGAATGAATGAAAGCTTTACGAATAATCTCACTACCATAAGGCGTAAGATGATATTCAGTTTCTTTATTTATAGAACTAATTCTCGATTCAATAATACTATTTTTTAGAAGATATTTAATTATGTTTCCATAATAAACAGTATCATTATTAAATGTATTTGGGGAAATGTTATAAATATAAGTTTTAGCGATCCAAGGCCTACCTGTTCTATCAAGCATTCCTAAAAAATTAATTATAAATGTAATAGAATTTTTCTCTTCTACCTTAATTGCTAATTGTTGAGTCACCGTTGATTTCTTTCTTCGAGTCATTGTCAATTTCCTTCTGAGTAAAATAACTGTTTAAATCTGAATAAACAGCTTGCCAACCAGGATCAATAGTCGCAGTAAAAAATTCTATTTCCTTCATTAATTTATCCTTAAGTCCAAGCTGAGAAAGCTCATAAAAAAGTTCAAAAAATTCTATATCTTTTACAGAAAAATTAGGATCTAAACCAGTTATAGGATTCTTAACACGTATATACTGAGCACTATATCCTGGAATTAAAATAGATAAAGAAGAAGTCATTGCTGAATGAATAGCAATTTGAGAAGGAGTACGAGTTTCTTTAACTTCTTGTTTATACTTAGCTTTAAGTGGTGGCATAATATTATCTCCTAATTGTTATTTTATTTTTGATTAAAATTTTTGTTTTAATCTTGTTAGTTTTTTTACTTTTAGTGAAATTCTTAGTAGTTTTGTTAGTTTTTTTACTTTTAGTGAAATTCTTAGTAACAATACTGGAAGATTTAGCATCACTAAAAAATAGTTTAATAGTGTTAGTATTATATTGTATACCAGAAGATAATACAATTACAGGTGCAACAGTAGTAGTAGTTGTCTCAGAGGCAATAGGATTTGTCTCAGATACAACAGTAGTCGTGGTAGCAGTCGTTGTTTCTGGAACGGTAGTTGTAGTAGTGGTCGTAGTTTCTGGTACGGTCGTTTGAGTAGTGCCATCGCAAGCAATAGCACAATCACCATTAGTGGTAATTGGATTAGAAGAAGCTCCTATAAGAGATTTTACTGCAGCTAATGCAGCAGAAGAATCAATAGTTTCATGAGTCCATATAGCTATCATTACATTTGGCCGATAACCATTACCACCAGAACCAATACCAAGACCAATTCCAGGATTGGTACTCATACTCAAAGCACTACCAATAGCAGCGCCAATAGTAGAATGGCCACCTTGACCATATGCAACTAATCTTCCAAAAGCATCAGTACCAACCATTGTATCAATAATGGTAATCAAAACAGGTGGTTTATCATCAGCTGAAACTAATTTGGGCACATAAATAAATGCTGTCATAATTGCTAATATTAAAATAGCAATTTTACGCTTAATAGAATACACAGAATTACTCCTTAATAGTGGTTGTTCTTATTTTTCCAATATTCTTTCCTTTGTTTTTCTTTTATATTTTTGGGGTCATCGTAATAACGAGATATAATTTGGCTAGCCATACCTTTAGTCATGGTGGTAATTATAGGAATACCAATTCGTTTTAAAAATTTAGTTTGTTTATCAGTAGGAGAATCTTTGCGCCATAGCGCACTAGCATCTATAAGTGGTAAGGAAATCGATCTATTTTCTTGAATCCATTTATCAGTTCCGGCAAATACTGCTCTTATCTCTTCGGCATAGCCGATAATATTAATTTTGACTTTATCCCCAGTGCGTATACGGATTTCAGTAACCCAACGTCCTAGAGCATCTATATAAATATGAAGGGATTCAAACGAATTTATATTAAGGTAATATTCATTTTCTGCAACCTCAGACCATACTAAAGCGGAATATTGAAGAATATCCGGGTTAGGCTCAGGCGGCATAAACAGGTTAATTCTTTTGTATGCATTTAAAATATCATCAGGAGTTAAGACTGTAGCAGATTCGCTAGAACAATATGCTTTTAATTCATCAAATTGTTCAGCTACTTCCGTGAATGATTTACCCTGTAAATCAAATTCAGCAGGGAGCCCAAGAAGCGTAGGTAATCCAATAGGTTTTTTATTTTTAGTGACATCGGCAATGTCAATAATCATACAAGATTCTTTACCGGCATAAAGTCTAGTGCCACGTCCTACAATTTGAGTATACAATAAAGTAGAACGGGTAGGCTTAGCTAAAATAATAGCTTCTATACTTGGTTCATCAAAGCCTTCTGTTAATACACCAACATTAATAATAATATTAATATTGCCAGCAGAGAAATCGCTTAAAATTTGAGAGCGTTCTTGTTCTTCGGTTTCACCAAGAATTATTCGTACAAGGGACCCGTTTTCTTCAAAGGCTCGCGCAAGTGATTTCGCGTGATTAACCCCAGCGGCGAAAACAATGGTTTTTTTATTAAGCGCCAAATCGTTATAAGCATTGACGATAGAGGAATTACGAATAGGATTATCAACAGCTTCCAGAAGTTGGTCTTGTTTGTATTCACCATTTTGAATCTCCACAGATGATATATCAGTTGTTGTTTTTACTCTGTATCCAGTTAATGGACTAAGCCATCCCTGTTTAATCAGATCTTGAATAGATTTATAGTAAACAATTTCTTGGAATACATCAATCAACCTAACAGAATCTGATCGTTGAGGAGTGGCAGTAACTCCTAATAACAAATCAGGATTAAAATAATCAAGTATTCTTCTATAGGATGTAGCAGCTGCGTGATGCGCTTCATCTACAACAATAGTTTTAAAATAATCTTTAGGGTATTCTTCTATTCTAGAAGAATTATCTCTACCAAGAGTAGGCACTGATGCAATTACAACATCAGTATACCCCGCTTTTTTTTCAGCTTGTTCTATACCTACAGATAATTCAGGATTGATTAATTCAATTTTAGATTTAGCTTGATTTAATAATTCAGCTCTATGAGCAAGTACAAGCATAGGTAAAGAATCTTTACGCATTAAAGGTAACTGTGCAAATAAAATAGTTTTACCAGCTCCAGTAGGGAGCACTACAAGTTGTTTCGTAATACCTTTATCCTCTGCAGAAAGTATAGCTTCAAGAGCTTCTTTTTGGTAAGGTCTCAGTTGCACAATAACCTTTCATTAAAAGTCTGAATTATCCGAATACAAAATTTCCTCTTTTACAAAAGAATATAATTTTCTATAAGGATCATCTTCAGATACGATAATATTTTTTAAAACTACATTGTTTTCAATAATGTAAACCAATTTAGAATCTAAAGATTTACTATTAATGGGAAGATATTTTTTTAGGGGATAACTTATTTTATTCATAATTTTATAGGCACCTTTATAGATGCGATAAGAGCATCTATATGAAGAATGAAATTAAATTTTTTATAAGTGTAATAATTAAGGAGCTGAGAAACTGTAAATAATTTTCCATCTAGATGAGTCATCATATGTAATAACTCTACCATATCTCCTTGATATATTTTGCGTGGATCACCTTCACCTAATACGGTTACATGAAATTCTTCTTCATTCCAAATGATTTTTTTATCTTGATATGTATATGGAAGAATAATCATTCCTGAAGAATCGGTACTAATAAAAGATAAAGATAAAGCTTCTAGCTGTTCTTGTTTTTTTGAATGAGGATCAGCATTTTCATAAGTGGTCATGCGAACATCATTCGTAAAAATAGCAGAATGTGCCTCAAAGGCCTCAAAGGCGTGTAGCATTTCCGTAAATGCCTGATGCATATCGTCCTTATCAGTATAGTCACGACATTCAATACTTATACATAAAGTCTCTACTTTTTCATAGACTGACAACATAGGTCTAAAAGTATCAGCTCCATGATCCGCTATAGTTTCTTCAAACACAGACATTAGATTTAAAATTTCTTTTTCCGGAGAAGTAACAAACTGACTAAAGTCAGTAAGATCTAATTTAAATAAATTCATAATACAATCCTTAATATACTTCTGATACAATGCCAAAAACGGCATATGTATGATAGGCTATAAAAGCCAATGTTAATAGAGCTAATGGATAATTTCCAAGAATGATAAAAGCTACCACAGTAGCAGTTTGAAAAATTGTTTCTGCTCCCCAATGAGATATCAAAAAAGCTACTTTAGTATCTTTCTGCTTAAAGTAACTTTTAATAATTGAAGTAGATTCCTTAAAAGGGTTTTTTCTAAATATAAAATTTGTTAGAGTCATTAATTTGTTTCTCCTTAGGATAAAGATTCTTCAAAGCATCTGCTAAATTACCTGATGCTGATGTATCATAATTAAGTTCTTGATCCTCGTCATCTAATTTAACAACACTATAAATATTTTGTTCATTATCAACAATAGAAACCATAAAAGCTCTAACTCTATCAGGATGTTCAGAAGGGGTACCTTCAAAAGAGTCATTAGGTGAAGCCCAACCTTGACTAGTAATTGCAATACAATCCCATATCAAGGTAGTAGCATCTTGTTCTAAGATATCAAGAAGATGATATACATCAGAAGAAGTTTTTAAAAGAGTATGTTCTGTTAATATATTATTTTCAATAGTTATACCAAAAGCACAAGCTTCTGAAGGTTTATATTTTCCTAAAGAAAAATCATCTGATTCACCCTGAAAAAAAATACAAGGTTGAATTAAAGAAAATATTTCAAAAGCTATCTGCTCATTCATTATACACCTATCTTTCGTAAATAAAACATAACTAGTTTTTTGAATGTCATTTTCTATTTATCGATAGGTATAAATTGAGTAGATGGACCATTTTTGGAATCAATATCTACTGCACGCAAAGAACACGAGCGCGCTAAAAAATTAACCACTCGTATAAAATACGTATGATTAGTAAATCCAGAAGTAGGTGAAAATTCATAATACGAATTATCACTACATGATAAAATATATTTTACAATAAGAGTTTTGCCATAAATAGGATCACTATAATTAATACTAAGTAAATTATTTTTACTAAGCGTAACATTATTAAGCCTTGGTTTACCAAGCATAGTCCCATAAACTAAAGGTGGAGTTGTAGTAGGGGGTGTAGAATTATTCACTGGGATAGTAGTAGTCGGGGATGGATTACTTTCTGGAACAGTAGTAGTCGGAGATGGATCAGTAACAATGGGGGAAACTACACCAGTAGATACATACGAAAAATCTAACCTACAAACATAAATCTTAGTAGGGGGATCGTATGCCTTGGGACATTTTTCTTGAAGATCAAATACCATTTTTGGAACAGAAAGATTAGGTCTATAAGATGCGTAGAGCGCAAGTGCTCCAGCAACATGAGGAGAAGACATAGATGTACCAGAATATCGCTTAAATGAATTACCGGGAACAGACGAACTAATCGCATATCCCGGAGCAGCAAATGTTGTATATTTAGAAATGTTAGAGAAATCAGTTACAGTGTCTGAAGTAGAAGTAACTGCAGACACACTAGTAACACCAGATATACATGCTGGGTTAGCCATCCCATAGGAATAAGAATTACCAGCTGCAGCAACAACTGCTACACCATTAGCAATTAAAGTATGTACAATTGTAGTGAGATCAGGTGAGACTGTATCACATTCTCCTACCCAGAGTCTATTGGTACCAAGGCTTAAGTTAACAGAAATAATATTATATTTATCTCTTACGCTATTAGCATAGATAAGAGCACTAATAATACTTTCTTCACTAGCCGAACCATTTAATTCAAAGATATTGATACCAAGAATTTTTGCACCAGGTGCAACACCAGACATACTAGAATTGGAACCAGCAATAATACCGGAAACATGAGTACCATGCGGATGAACAGGTTTAGCAGCTCCGTCACCGATCATCTTATTACTACCGTTAGGACATGATGCATCCGACGTGAAGCAGGCTTCGCCAGCTTTCCGGCCAGCTAAAAAAGAATGAGAAAAATCTACACCAGTATCTATTACTGCTACAGTATAACCTTGACCAGTATAACCTTTACTAATCAAAGAATTTGTATTAATACGAGCAATAGAACCAGTTAAAAATGGAGTATAAGTATCAAAAGTTCTATATAAAATATCGCCATTTTTAGTTTCTAATTTTATATTCTTATAAACTTTTGAATTACTAGATTCATCTTTAGCATTAGCGATAACTGGTATTGCAAGTAAGGATATAATTATAATTGGACTAAGGATTTTTTTGAATAAATTCATTTAATTTCTCCTTTCAGTGAGAAATAAATTTTTAAATATAAAACATAACTAGTTTTTTGAATTCAATTCGACATTAAGTAAATCATGTATTGCATTAAATTCTCTATCGTATTCAGCAGTATAATCTTCAAAATCTTCTTTATGTTTTAACGCTAATTCAATTAACTTTAATTGGAATCGGTCATCCAATACTTTTAAGTTAACACGAAAATTAGTATATGCTTCTATTTCACGTTGTGCTTTTTTATCCTTTTTCCTTGTTTTCTTAACATTAGGAAAATAGGTTGTAGTACTTTCCGATTTCCACATTGGCTCATTCATTTGATTCTCCTCCGTGTTACCCTTCTTCATCATAAAGATATTCAATATTATCTAACTCGGTATCCAATTCAGCGTCTCTGATATCTTCTTCAGATAATTCCCAATCAACTACTTCATAGAAATCAGCATACCTTAATGAATGATTCATCATGATACTAAGAGGCCCTGAAAATATATTTGAACTATCGTCCATCCATCTTGGTTCAAGTAATCTTATTGTCCATCCCGATACTAGATTACCATATACACGTAAAAATGGATTATTTGTAGATTTAACTAATTTAGTTTTCATTTATTCTTTCTTATCATTAAGTTCTATATGATCTTCAAGACAATCTTGATATTCGCGCCATGCTTTAGATTGTTCCAGTGTATCTGTTGGAGTATTTAACCAAGCTTTTAAAGTTATTAATAATTTTGAATTTTTTTTAGGTTTTAACAACTCTTCTAATCGTGCTACTTCATTACGTAAACATATAATTTCTTCATGCGAAGATTGTTTTCGAAGTCGATAATTTTCAAGTGTTAATTTTAATGTTTCTATAAACAGTATAGATGCATTTGACTTTTCGGCTTGATCTATTAAGATATAGTTTACTTCACCATCATGATCTTCTTGTGTCATTAACATTTAGTTTTCTCCTATATATCTGGGAATATCTTGTCCCAACAACCACTATGTGTACCTGTCATAATAAGCTCGCGTTGATCAGCATCAAGATATGGGAAAGCTTTTTGCGCAAGTGTACCATTCTGCCAATCTTCTAAATGAGCAATATGAACAATCATAATATTATGGATATTACAGTAATTACATTTATTAGAATAATGGGTAAAGTTAGGACTATCTTCAACATCTTGAAGACCGGTTAAATTATAATGTAAATTAGTAGACATAAGATAACCTCTTTCAAAATTCAAATATTTGTTTTTCTTTGTATGCGCCAAAAAAGATGCAGCAGCCATTCACCAACAAATACAACTCGACGCTATATGGGGACACAACGGAATTGATTTTTAGTGAATGACTGCTACCAGTCTGCTTAGTCTTTGCGGAGTACTAAACAGAAATTAAGAATTATGATGTAACTTTAACCCATAATTCAAATGTCTTAGTCTTTTCGTTAAACATCGAACGACCTGAAACAAAAAGATTGTCCTTGGTTGCTCGATGAATAAGACTGCTCATGAAAGAAGCCTTTTGCTTTAAACTCGTAAAAGCAATATCGATATGAGCCCATTCGTTACGACGAATAATCAAAGCTGAGTATATATTACTAATTACAGGATTAGCTTTCTTGCCTCTTCCAGATATTGTTGGTGGCTCACCTTTGATAAAGGTAACCAACTTATTCATATCGAGAATTGCAAAACGACTGGGATTTTGCATTACACGAGTCTCGTCGCTAGCAAGTATTCTAGTTGATGTTTCAATGGGCACTATAAACCTCCAAGGGTTTTTAATTTTGGCTATACTGATTTTTTTCATGACATCAGATTCTAAATATAACCAATATAAAAAGGAGATTTAATTAAAATGGATAGTCTGGAACAGAAATAATATTTTTATGGCTAGATTGATAATCAAACCCATATGCTTCTCTATATTGAACAGCATGCCAATGAGCTAAAAATATTTTTATAGCATACCGTTGAGCTTGAGAAGCAATACGAGAAGCAGGTAATTTACCTTGATCATAGATCAACTTATCCGCTAACAATGATTTAGATTTTTTAGCAGAATCCAATTTTATAGATTCTTCTTTAGCTAAATCCAGATAACCACCACTATCATTTATGTTAGTGCGTCTTTCAAGTTCACTCAAATAAAGATTGCCGTAAAAGCAATTTTCTTTATCTGAATATTTCACAAATGATTTACCGATTTCAATACATACTTCCTTAAGAGAATTATTATAAGTCTTATTATCAGGCATTAATCCAGCATAGCTCCAAAGATGTTCAGGAGTTCTAGCTTTATCAATATCTATATAATGTAACAATCGAGTAACAGTAATGGGCCCAAGACCCATTTGAGAAAGAGCCCATTCACCAACCCGAAATGTTCCACAATATCGTTTTAGGGAAGGCTTTATAGTTTGCTCAAGTTCAACAACCATATCACGAAAATACAAAAGAATGTCCTGATTATCGGAATCAGATTCATCTTCTGCCTTATTGGTTAAATCCCGACGCTTAGCGCGCAATTCCCAATATAATTGAGAAATTAAATTAACATTTTCTTTTTTTAATTGATTAGAAATCAAAAGAATATCAGGATCAATTAAAGATTCATAGGCAGATGCAGTTAGTTTACTCATCATAATAGACATCCTTAAATAGGATTATACGTTTACTTTGTATGATAAAAAAGTTTTTACTTTACGGCGTTATAAGCAAACGCCCTGATTATATTTATTAGACCAGAATTTGGTATTTTATTTGAAACACGATAGAGTCCCCAAATAGCATCTGTTATTTCTATTGATGCTTTATGTAAAACTTCATGATCAAATTCGCTAGAATTCAAACATTCATAAACATCATTATATATACTTGTATATGAAATATTCATATTAAAATCCTTTGTTTATGTTTGTAGATATGGGGGAATCGAACCCCCCGCAACGATACGTAGTCCGTGCTTCATCCAGATATCCTACCTTTATATATTGCTGGCTGGAAATCCGTCCAGTCGGTATCTTCACACGCGCTATATATAAATCTTTATTTGTGGATTGTGTGGGAGTTGAACCCACTATGCAATCTCGCCCTGAGTCACCCCTTATACAAATACGTATAGTGGGTGCAAAGGAATCGAACCTTCATGCAATCTCGATCCATCGAGACACCCTACCTTCACAGGATATAAACCCCATAGAGTTCACTCCTATTTTTATATACAAAGTCCACCAGCCCCGCTAAGTCGCGCAACCTGCTCCTTATATATAAATTTTTATTTAAATAATAAAGATATTGTAGTAATATGAAATAATACTGCTAAGAATAGTTCCATTATTTGCTCATTGCAGCGCAGCGTTTGGCAAACTTAGGGCCCCAATAGCAAGGATCCCATGCTGCCCAGTTACCAGTAACATCATATATAAGCTTACCAGCTTTAAGATTTGTTACAGCATCGAACAATGGTTCTTGTGTACAGATTTTCATTTTTTTACAAACTAGACCAGCATAATTTGGATGGTCTTTTTTCCAGTGGACACCATTGATTTGTAATAGGCCACTATCTGATCTATGATTAGAACCATCGTGACCTACAAAATTACAATTTTTATCAACTATAGATCCACCAAATCGGACAGGACATCCGCCTGATTCTCTAAGAATTATTTGACCTAATTTTTCCCAAGTTTCTTTCGGCCACCCTGCTTCAGCAGCAAGTTTTGGTAACCATGATATATCACCATGTTTAAAAATAGGTAATAATTCTTCAGTTACAACTCTTTCTTCTACATGAGTTTTTTTAAAAGAAACATTTGAAATAGCAACAACTGTTACTGGTGTAACAGAAGGTTGAAGATCAGGTACATGTTTAGCGGTAACTATTTGTGAACCTATTCCAAGAAAAGAATAGGCACATATAATAGAAATTAATTTTGGGTATTGTTTTATATAAGTAATTATTTTAAGCATTTATTCGTTTGCTCACTTTCGTTCTTGTTTGCGAAACAGAATCATTTCGCATTAGTGTAACTTAGTGTTCAACCGAAGATTTGTGTGTGACACATATTAAATGTCCATCACAGTTGGCAGGTTGCCATCTCCGACTTCACAGTATTATTATCTGTTTACGTTAGGGATTATTCCCTGCCCGCTAGTAAACGGGCATGTTCTAAGTATATCATATAGATGACCCTAAATAGAGCTCATAAAAACTAAAAAGACTCTACAATTCTAAAAACGCTAAAGTAAAAATACCTTTGTTGTTTAACCTGTTAACATCGTAACAAGCTAGAATCATAGAGTCATTAAAGTAAAGCCTTCTTTATATAGTACTCTCTGAATTTAAAAATACTTGGTTTTGCTCGGCATTTAATTTAAAAATGCCACGTGATGCAGAAGTAAAACGTGTTGGATTCTTACGGATGTATAGATATACCGATTGTACAGTACATGATACAGCAGTAGCGATATCCATTGGTTTTACCAATGCATTAACATGATTGTTAACATAATTCTGTATTAACAAAGATTTGCTTGGGGTTCTCATTTTGTTATTTCTCCTTGGCAGTTTGCCATTGGTATTGATTTATAACATATATATAGATATATAAATAGATAAGCTTTTTTAGAGTTAATATATAATTACTTAACTTATTATATCATACCCATTACAAATCATAGATACAATATAGATACTTTTTTAAAAAAGGTATATAATTTTGGGTGTCTAACATTTTTGGATGATATTAGACAATATATCAATCATATTGCAAGAGTATAATCATTTCTAATTTTCAAAAGATATTGATAATATTTTTGCAAATCTTGCCAAGTTAAAATATATTTAGAGAGAAGATTATCGATTTTTTTTAAATCAGACATCTTACTAATCTCTAAGTCAAGTTCATAAAAAATTATAGTTAATTGAGGAGTAGCTTTTTCAAT
Organism: Cyclobacteriaceae bacterium; assembly: GCA_041689935.1. GTDB lineage: Bacteria > Bacteroidota > Bacteroidia > Cytophagales > Cyclobacteriaceae > CAXBDP01. Next base: position 364 of record JBDNFI010000070.1, on the reverse strand, counting down.
TGCACTCAAGCAATCCAAAAGTTCAGCTTGACCCAACATAAGATAATTAGCTACATCAATAGATTTTTGGGTATCATTATTTTTATCTTCCATAAACTCCCTTATAAATAAATATCTTAGTACTTTTAATGCCCTTAAAATAGATAGCTAAACGCAATCGGTAAGCGTTACTGATGTGAATCGGGGGGTAATTGATCCACATCAAATGAGTTTACTGGAGGGTAAATTCGTCTCATTCAGCACCACCTTAAGGGCAATAAAAATACTAAGCTTCTAGTATCTCTGTTATTTTATATGCATTTAAAGTATACTATACTAAAATAGATGAATCAAGTTGTATAGTATTAACTGCTTTATATATGTT
>JBDNFI010000069.1:0-1406 GCA_041689935.1 Cyclobacteriaceae bacterium | reverse complement strand
TTACTGTCGTCCGAGATAAATTTTGGTAATAGAGTGCACTTTGGATAAATTCATTTTTTAAAGATAGGAGGCCTTGCGACCATCCTATCTTCTTGGTAATGTTGTGTTCGACAAAAAACATAACGTACCATGAAGCAATTTAAGGATAAATTCATTTCAGGCCAGCCTTTTATTGTTCAACTTTTGAGCCTAATCCCTGCTGACATTTTTGAGCGAGCGGTAGTAGAAACTCAAGCTGACCGATACTACAAGAAAATGCGGGCAAAAGACCACTTCATTTGCTTGTTTTATGCGGTCTTAACCCGCAATAGTAGTCTTCGAGAAATATGCAAAAACATGGCCTTAATTGGTCGTAAATTGGTTTATGTTGGCTTTAAGCAGCTGCCCTGTCGGAGTACGCTTTCCGATGCCAATCGAAATAGAGGTAACCATTTTTTTGCCGCCATTTATACAGGGCTTTATCTTCATTATAAAGTGGTCTTAAAAACACAATTGGGAGATATAGGTGGAGAAGTAGATCCTGCTTTAGTTGAACTATTTGATTCTACGACCATCACCTTATTTAAAGATATACTCAAAGGTGCAGGTAGAAATCCTATTAATGGGAAGAAAAAAGGAGGGATCAAGGCCTTCACCAAAATGAATTTGGCAGAAGGCGTACCTGATTATATCTGTATGAAACCTGCCGCCACAAATGAAAACACCTTTTTGAAGGTGCTTAATCTACCCGAAGGAGGGATAGCTGTGTTTGATAAAGGCTTCAATAGGTATCGTTACTTTGATATTTGGACACAACGTAACCGCTTCTTTGTAACACGTCTAAAGGAAAATGCTAAGTATGAGATCGTGGCTGAAAACAACACTGACCCATTTCTAGACGTAATGAAGGATCAGCATATTATCCTCACCTACAAGGAGAACAAAGTTAGTCGGACAGTTCAGCTGCGATTAATTACCTATTGTGATCCAATAACTGGAGAACGCTTACAATTCTTAACCAATATGATGGGGCATACGGCCCTAACTATCGCGTTGCTTTATAAGAACCGATGGGTGATCGAAGTGCTTTTCAAGCAGATAAAGCAGAATTTTGAGCTTAAATACTTTTTATCGGACAGCGAGAACGGTATCAAATCACAAATATGGGTAGCACTGATTTTAAATTTACTCTTCACTGTATTACACCGAAGAATCAAAGAAGCCGAAGACTTCTCAACCATGGTCATGGTGGCAGCAAAAAATCTAACGTCCTAGGTAAGTTTGGAGATGTTCCTAAAAAATACAGTAGGCTTTTGCGGGCAATGGTACAAGAAGGAAGTAGAGAAAATACAATTAGAAATTCCCTTATCTGGATAGGGGGTGTTTTGTGCAAAATTGAAAACACTGCATTAAAACAAAATAAACAG
>JBDNFI010000068.1:0-3501 GCA_041689935.1 Cyclobacteriaceae bacterium | reverse complement strand
GTATTTGCGGCAGGTTTCAACAATTCCTGATTCTTCGGATGAGGATAGAATCTCTAACTTCTCTTTTAAACTCCATTTCTTGTATTTCATGTCTTAAAGGAATGATTTGAAATTTAAAATATCACTCCGAACTTATTGGGGCTAAAGTAAATAATTTAATGAATTAATGAATTAATGTGCAAATTTTTTTCAAACTATTTTCAAAATAAATTTTCTATTCAATACATTTTAGTGTGGTATTAAATATAACTTTTCAAGTGTTCACCAAATAACAATCGAATGAAAATGAATGTAAGTAATTGATTTTAATGAATTTACAAGAAAATTTTGAAATCTATAAATTTTAACTTTTTCAAGAAAAAAAAAGATGCGCAAATTATGTTAATAGATCAGATTTTTATTACTCCAATATGAAGTGATCGTGCAGTTAATTCTGCACCACCTTTATTATTAAAAAACTCTCATTCGTTTCATCCTCGTAACCAATGATAGTGTGAAAAAATTTATTGTCAAAAACTAGCTGGAGGGAGCCTATTGGTTTGTCAATTGGCACTTCAAAAATCTTAGCAAAGGATTGGTCATAAGCAGCCAATCTTTGTCTATTATAATTCTCACCATTATTTATCATCCAATCCGACCCTTCCCTAATTATCTCATCCTCTAAAGACCGATCAAAGGCTTTATAATAGGAGAAATAATAATTATCTGTTCTTGCATCAAAAATAAATTTACCGTAGGAAGGGTTCATGATAGTTGCCCTAAGAAAATCGTGTTGATTCTGAAACTGATCAAAAGGCAATAGGTATCTATTTTCTTCGAAATCCAAATTCAGAAGATAACTCTTAGTAGGTGATGTTTCTTCCTTCACAAAGGTATGTGCCCATGCCTTGGGTTCGGAACTAAATACTATTTGAATAGAATTATGGTCTGAGGCAAACAAAATACCACGTCTAGGAATTTTCCCATCATTATTAAGAGCATTTGATTCTTCGCTATAAGCACCTATCAGATAATAGGAAAATTCCTCTTTGTCCAAAGGAATTACGGTAATAAATTTCAGCTCTTCCAGATATTCTTTTGTTCCCGGCTTTGCATTAGTCTGCAAGGTCTCTTGAGGAGATTTGAGTTTACAAATGAGAAAATCCTCACCATCTTTATTTATAATGTAGGATTTCACTGGTCCTGGCTCGCTATATTGGGCAAATTTATTTTTTAGGGATTTAAGTAATTCTCCATTTTCATCAAATATAAAAACACCGTTTGAGCCAAGCATGTAAAAACCCTGCTTGTAATATCCAGCAGAATAAAATATACCTGGATCCGTGTCCGGATTGTTCTTAAACTCAAACTCATTAACTAATTCCTTCAATTCATAATTGTAGAACAATGCTGTTGATCGCGAAAGATTCAAGGCTAACACTTCTTTTTCACTTTGAGAGTGAGATAAAAGGACGGTTCGCCCTGTGGTAGGAATTCTTATGGTATCCAGTATTACAACCCTAGCAGTATCCTTTTCGGAAATTTTAATATTACCCACCTCACTACACGCTATAAATCCTATTAAAATTGAACTTATCAAAACTCGTGAAAAAACCACTTTTTTCTTTTTCATGTTTCGTTACTGATCCTTTATTGACTTCACAATTACAAATTGTTCAGAATCGTCGGTTTCTACGCCGCCTAGGTGAAAGAACAATTTTTCATTATAAACCATATTTAAGTAACTAATGGAGTTTGACAATTCTACTTCGAACTGCTTGTTCAACGCCTTATCAAACTTAGCCAAACGATTCCTAGCGTAATTACCATACTCTTCATTAATTTTGGAATTACCTCCCGCAACTAATTCATCCTGAATTGCTTCATCAAAAGGTTTTTGATAAGTAAAATAAATAGCACCATTTTTGGAATCAACTAATACTTTCCTATAAAAGGGATTCATCACCGTATTTTTATCTTGATTGAAAAAATTATTTAAATCATTGGTTGAAAGTAAATAATAGTTTTTCGGGTAATCAATGGATAAATCATATTCTGTCGCATCAGGATCATCTAAACCGAATTTATACGTCCAAATTTTTGGATTAGACTTTAGGATTAAGTGAATTTTATCTTCGTAAACAGAGAATAGTACACCCGTTCTGGGAATTTTAGGGTCATCAGAAAATAAGTTTGATGTAGCCTCATATTTTCCGAACATCGAATAACTAAAATCGTCTTGATTTAGCGGTATGGCAGTCAGAAATCTAGCCTCCTTTAGTAAACTTGGAGTTACTACACCTACCATACCCGCGATAGAGGATTTTAATCGACAAATTAAATAGTCCTTTCCGTTCTCATTTAGAATGTAAGAAGGATGTGCAAAATGCTCAATATTCGTAGCAGTCTTGTCCCGTAGTGCTCGAATAAATAGACCCTCCATGGAATAAAAAAATACGCCATTGGTGCCAAGAATATAAAAACCATCTTTATAGTATCCTGCGGAATACATTGTTCCAGGGTCACTATTTGGGTTATCGGCAAAGGAAAAATCACCTACTAATTCAGACCTTTCATAATTGAAAATGATAAGTCTCTGCCTAGCATCATTAATGGCAATTATTTCATTTTCATTTATGGAATGAGCCATTAAAAAAGTCCTCCCAGTTGTGGGCACATTGATGGTGTCCACAACTTGGAGTTGATAATCAACTACTTCTCCATTCTCATCTTGATTTGATGAATTACATGAAAAAAGTACAGAGAAAATTGCAATCAACGGAAAACTAACTAAAAAAATATTCCTAAAAAAAGTCATTTATCTATTTTAGCTACAACAAACGTGATTATTCGGCTCAGGTTGATGACATACTGTCATCCATATATTTAGATCGTCATTATAAAGAAATAAAGCCCAGCTCTCAGCCGAATCTGGTGGGCAAACACCTAATTGAGAATAAATGCTTGACGATAAAAATAAACAAAAACAAATCAATACTATTTTAAATCGTTTCATAATAATAAGTTTTAGGGTTACTCAATAACAGGTGCCATACAACATACCGTGTTTGCTTCAGTAAGTTCACTTGGACAAATAGAAACATATATCGGTTGCTCTCCCGGATAATCAATCCTGTAATTCTTACCTAATACTGCTACCCAATCCCCTTGACAAAGCGGATCTTGGCTTTGAACTTCTGAACCAATAAAAAAGAGTAATACTAGGCCAAAAAACAATCCCAGTTTCTGATAAATTTTCTTTTTCATAATCATGCATTTAAAGGTTACAAATAAAATTTTGCATGAATTAATGAATTAATGAATTAATGAATTAATGAATTAATGAATTAATGAATTAATGTGCAAATTTTTTTCAAACTATTTTCAAAATAAATTTTCTATTCATTACCTTTTAGCGTAGTTTTAAATATAACTTTTCAAGTATTCACCTAATAACAATCGAATGAAAATGAATGTAAACAATTGATTTTTAGGGTTACTCATTTAGGCCACTAAACATTG
>JBDNFI010000067.1:0-15370 GCA_041689935.1 Cyclobacteriaceae bacterium | reverse complement strand
GATGTTCCTAAAAAATACAGTAGGCTTTTGCGGGCAATGGTACAAGAAGGAAGTAGAGAAAATACAATTAGAAATTCCCTTATCTGGATAGGGGGTGTTTTGTGCAAAATTGAAAACACTGCATTAAAACAAAATAAACAGACTTTTTAGGCTATATTTGAGTTTACTCGGACGACAGTAATTATTAATTTGCATATGTAGTTAAATGCAAAATCCAACCAAGTCAAACGAAACCGAATTTAATGCTAAATACTAGTATTGAAATTTTTAAGGACACCCTACAATTTCGTGAAATTGATAAATTTGGAACATTATTAGACCAGCAATTATTTAGAAGACCTTCACTTATTCATAATCATCTCCATCTCAAGCTGAACAACCTTCCCATCAATCCACACACTTTCAACTTTAATATCCTTCAATTTGTCCGCTGGAGTAGTCAATGGATTTTGGCTAAGGATTACAAAGTCGGCCTTTTTGCCTTTGGCAATGGAGCCCGTTTCACTGTCCATAAATGCCGCATACGCTCCGGTGATGGTCATGGCTTGCAATGCTTCCAAAGTGGTAAATGCTTGCTCAGGATACCACCCTCCCGCTGGTTCTCCATTCAAGTTTTTGCGGGTAACGCCAAAGTATAGCGTTTCTATGGGTGTCCATGGTTCGCCTGGCAAATCTGAATTCAGAATGATTATTGCCCCAGCATCCATGATACTTCTCCATGCATAGGCCAGTTTTATTCTTTCATTTCCTACTCTATCCTCTGCCCACTTACTATCGCCTACCGCATGGCTAGATTGCACGCTGGAAATAAATTTTCCCGCAGCTGCTCTTTCGAAAAAGCTAGGCAAAACCACTTGAGCATGCTCCATTCGCCAACGGTGATCTATATTTTCGTAACCGACCAAAGCATCTCCGTACAAGTCGAGCACTCGGCGGTTGGCTTCATCGCCTATACTATGCACCGCCATTTGAAACCCATTTGCAGCTGCTCTTTTGCCCAATTCACGCACTTTGTCTGGTCGCATACGCTCGGTCATTTGGGCAGCTTTGGGATTGTCCGAATAGGCCGCTGCCATCAATGCAGTACGCGAGCCGAGCGAACCATCGTAAAAAACTTTGATAGAACGCACTACTAAAAAGCCATTAGGATCGGCAAAAGGACCACACTCAAACCACTCTTCCATTAGCTCATCGTCATTGCCATTGAGCATCGCAAATACACGGATTGGTAGCTTCTTCGCTTCGGCCAACTCCATATACGCTTGCAATACCGTAGGCGAAACTCCCGCTTCGTGTACTGTGGTGACTCCTGCTCGCAACAATGCTTGCGCTCCTAGCAAAATTGCTTCTTTGGCTTCCTCCACCGTCTCGGCTGGGATATGCCTATTCACCAATTGTTGCGCGAGTGTTTCCATCACGCCACTAGGCGTGCCATCCGCCCGGCGCATAATTCTGCCAACTTCAGGGTCAGGCGTATTGGCATCTATTCCAGCGATTTCCAATGCTTTGCCATTGTAAAATCCACCAAAGCCATGCAGTGATTGCAGCCGAACGGGATTATCAGGAAAAGCCTCATCCAATAATTGCCTATCGGGATAGCCCGTGGAAGCCCAAACGCCCTCGTCCCACCCTTGGCCTATCAGCCATTGCCCGGGTGTTGGGTTCGGGAAAAACCGATTCAATTCCTCCACCATTTCCTCTACAGTAAGCATTCCTTCAATATTTGCTTTGCGTTTTTGCTGGCCAAACTCATGGATATGCGTATGCGAATCTACAAAACCAGGCAGGACGGTTTTTCCTGCCAAATCGTACTTTTGTACATTTGGGAAATCTGCTTCCATTCTTGCCAAATCACCGAGGTCTAGGATTCTATTTCCCTCTATTACAAAGGCTTCCACCTGTTCATTTTCCATGGTAATGATATTGCCATTATGGAATAAAATTGCATTTGAATCAACTTGTGAAGGCTTACATGCGGTTAGTAGATTGATGATCATACATAGTACAACTATGCTTCTAATTAAATTGGGAAACATGGGCGCATTGGGTTTTGAAGGAAACATAGCCAAAAATGATAAATTTTATTCGAATTAAAGATGTATCATCAATGAAATCGGAGGTTCGCCGTTTCAATAATTATTATATTTGCCACAATGAGGATAGGAATTTTTTTTGGTGGTAGATCTCGCGAACGTGAAGTTTCTTTTGCGGGAGGTCGCACCGTGTATGATAATCTTAATAAAAGCATCTTTACTCCAGTACCCATTTTTGTAGACAGCTGTGGGAATTTCATACAGCTCGACTGGCAATTCGTGTACAAAGGTACTATCAGGGATTTCTATCCTCCCGCTGATTTTATTCCCGATTCTGATAAGAATTTCCAAATTTATATTGAGTCTCTCCAAAACTTAAGCGAGGTAGATTGGGCCCTTTTGATTTCCCAAGTCGGCAAACAAATCGAGCCAAAAGATTTTTCCAAGTTTATAGATTTTGCCTTTCTCACACTCCACGGTCCTTATGGCGAAGATGGAAGTTTGCAAGGCTTATTAGAGTGGTACGACATTCCTTATAGCGGCTCGGGAATTTTGCCCTCCGCCATTGGCATCTCCAAAACTGCCCAGAAGCAGCTTTTTGGTCGAATGGGCTTCGGTACTCCCACCTGGACGGTGATTAAGAAATCAGACTACGATAAGCAAACCGATATGCAAGCCTTGCTAAATGAGCTAGTAGCAAAACTTGGCTTGCCTATGGTTTTCAAAGCCCCCCATCAGGGCTCTTCCATTGGCATAAGTATATTAGAGCAACACGATGTTAAGGCATTTGAATCGGCGATAAGCAAAGCATTTTTTCAGCGAATAATTCATGCTACAGAATGGCTGGAATTGACGGAAGATGAAAAAGTGTTTTTGGTTGCACAGCTTGCAGACATTCGAGAAGGCTTGGGAATGCCCATTGTTGCAAATGACCGTACTTTATATCATCCTCAGGAGCTCTATAATACATTCGAGCGTGAATTTGCGGGAGGAAATGATTCCATATTACTTGAAAGTCCAGATGCTGAACGGGCTATTTTAGCTGAATCTTTTATCGAAGGCAAAGAATTTTCATGCATCGTGATAGAAGACGAAAAGGGCGAACCACTAGCCCTCCCACCTACTCAGATTTTGAAAAAAAGCAATTTCTTCGATTACAAAGCCAAATACTTACCTGGAATAAGCCGGAAAATCACTCCGATAAAAGTACCTACTGAGCAAATTCAAAATATCAGGCGTGCTTGCCAAGATTTGTATAAGGCTATGTGTGGCGAGGTGTATGCGCGCATTGATGGCTTCATTCAAGAAGATGGGAAGGTTTTTCTAAACGATCCGAATACGACCTCAGGGATGCTTCCTTCTTCCTTCTTTTTCCATCAGGCGGCTGAGATTGGCCTCAATCCGAGTCAGTTTTTGACCTATATTATTCGCACTTCGATGGCTTGTCGGATGAATAATAGCAAGGCCACCAAAACGATTGCTACCCATTTGGCCGATCTGGATTTGCGAATTGTTCAATTGCAGGACCAATTGGATAAAAAACTGAAAGTCGCCGTAATCATGGGTGGATTTTCATCAGAAAGACATATTTCGATAGAAAGCGGTCGTAACATTTACGAAAAACTTGCTAGCTCTACCAAATACCTTCCCATTCCGATTTTCCTCAGTGGAAAAGAAGGAGCCCATGAGTTGCATCAAATACCTGTGAATATTCTGCTAAAAGATAATGCAGATGATATTTATGATAAGATTCACAGTTTCGAAGCCGACAGGGAGCATCCTGTGCTTTTATCTATCCGTGAAGAAGCGGGAGGATTGAGCAGCACATACGCGACCAAGGGTAGTTTGGCTTTGCATCCACTTAGCTATGATGAGTTAGCAAGCATTTGCGATGTAGTCTTTATTGCCTTGCATGGCCGGCCTGGCGAAGATGGAGCAGTACAAATAGCATTGGATAAAGTAGGACTTCCGTATAATGGCTCAGGAGTAGAAAGCTCCCAAATCACCATAAACAAATTCGAATGCAATCAACTGTTGCGAAAGCACGGTATTTTGGTTGCAGGTCAAGCCTTGGTGTATCACCAAGATTGGGAGAAAGATGCCAATGTAATTATTAGGCAATTAGAAGAGCAGTTTCAATACCCTGTTATAGCCAAACCCGCGGATGACGGCTGCAGCTCGGCGGTGAAGAAAATCAAAAACCGAGAGGAATTAATTGCCTATGCAAGTATCGCTTTTCGTACCCAAACTGCCTTTCCAGAAGTTGAAAGCAAGCTTCTGAAACTAAAATCGACAGAAGAATTTCCACAGAAAAATTTCTTCCTAATAGAAGACTTTATTTCTGCAAACGGCGCTTCGCGTTTTTTGGAGGTGACCGGCGGCTTGTTGACCAATATTGACTCCAAGGGTGATACCGAATACACTATATTTGAAGCCTCAGAAGCTTTGGCGCAGGGAGAGGTATTGAGCTTAGAGGAGAAATTTTTAGCTGGAGAAGGCCAGAATATTACTCCTGCACGCTATGCTAGAGATAAAGTAGAAAACCAGCGGATTTCTAATGAAGTAAAGTCCACGCTGGGCAAAGTAGCTAAAATAGTAAACATTGAAGGATACGCCCGCATTGATGCGTTCGTTAGAATATTTGCAGATGGGAAAATAGAAACCATTATCATTGAGGTAAATTCATTACCCGGCATGACTCCGGCAACGTGTATATTCCATCAAGCAGCTATTGAAAATTATAAACCCTTTGAATTCATCGATGCCATATTGAACTATGGTATTCACAAATTAGATTTAAGCAAAAGCTCATGATAAAGTCAATTTACAAAATATTGATTAATCTAGCCGTGATCGGTGGAATTGCCCTTTTGGCCTCTTTAGCCTTTTTCTATTGGTATCTGCCAAGCACCACCCATCATGGCGACTCTATCACCGTGCCGGACCTACGTGGCATTACCATGGATAGATTAGATGAGTTTGTAACCTCCCGCGATCTTTTATATGAAATTACAGAAGATTCAGCCTATTCTACAGATTATCCCAAAATGTCCGTAGTGAAGCAGTATCCTCAAGTTGGCGAAAAAGTGAAGCGGAATAGAAAAATCTATATCACGCTCAATCAAAACACCCCGCCATCTATTCCAATGCCCGATTTGGTGGATGTTTCGGTCAAAAATGCTCAATTGATTTTGCAAAGCTCTGGCCTAATCCTTGGCGAAATCACCTATCAACCTGATTTGGCTCAAAATGCCGTATTGGAGCAATGGCATAAAGGCCGAAAAATTAAGGCTGGTGAGCCCCTAGTCAAAGGATCCCAGATAGATTTGGTCGTTGGCGATGGCTTGGGCAATCAGACGTTTGATGTACCCGATTTCATAGCGATGGATTTGGATGAAGCTGAATTCTACTTAGTTGGCATTGGCCTACGAATGGGAAGCGTCATTTACACCAAGACAGATTCCCTAGCACCCGGCTCCATTGTAAGACAGCAACCCGTCTTTGGTGAGGCCATTCGTATCGGCGATATTGTAGATTTATGGGTGGCAGACGATGAATTAAACACCTACAGAAACAGAAAAAAAGAGGATGAATCTGAATTCTAATGAGGAGTTCAATTAGATACATTCTTTTAAGTGTGGTCTGGCTGAGCCTAAGCATAGGGAATAGCTACGCCCAGCTTGTTACCTATCCAATTTCTCACAAGCCAGAAAATTCTCCGCTCCAATTATTTTCTACGAGTGCTCATTCACAGGTAGATACTATTTCATTGCCATTTTTGGATGACTTCTCAACACCTACCAAGCAATTAAACGTAGCATGGTGGCTGCCAAGCAGCCAAGTATGGATCAACAATAGTATGGGACTAAATCCACCAAGTATTGGTGTTGCAACCTTCGATGGCAACGATCCCGATGGTAGGCCGTACGTACGTACTGGTGAATCTTCTGGCTTTGGTGATAGTCTGATCTCATTACCTATTGGTATGTCGGCAGTACCTGCAAACAAGCGTAATACAGTAGTATTGAGCTTCTATTGGCAAAAGAAAGGGCTTGGAGAGGAACCTGATTTGGAAGATGTATTCCAGCTATTGTTCAAAAATGCCGAGGGAAATTGGAACGTAATTTGGGAAGTAAATGGCCTTGTGGATGTCCCGACAGACAGTTTTCAATTTGAGACTATAGCAATCACTCAAGAGCAGTATTTCCATCCTGGCTTTCAGTTTGTCTTTCGCTCAACTGCCAACCTCACCGGCCCATTTGATACATGGAATTTGGACTATGTATGGCTCGACCAAGACCGTAAACTTAACAACCGCGCAGCGAAAGATCGTAGTTTGAGCACTCTACTGAGACAAGGACTTTTCGGGAATTACTCTCAAGTCCCTGCCGAGATGGCGCGTAATTTTCCAAGTGAGCTGATCGATACGGTTTTCGTTGAGTTCAATAATTTGGATTCGCTATTACAGCCCATTGAATACAGCACATTTATTAGAGATTTGGCTACTGGAGCTACGGTGCAGCAGATGAATAATCGAACCATTCTCGATCCTATTCCGGAAGGTTTCGAGAGAAGAGAAATGAAGGTATTTCCACTAAACCCTAGCCAATTACCTGAAGGAGAGAGCCTTGCCTTGGAATTTCAGTTTCAGCTAATAAGTGGCGATACTTTATATCGAAGGCCGCCAAATAGTTATTTTCAAGCAATAGACTTCCGCACTAACGACAGCTTTACCCTCCCGCTTTTGCTACACCAGAGCCTAGCCTATGACGATGGCACAGCTGAATTTGCCGTAGGTATCAATCAAAATGGTGGCCGTGTCGCCTATCAATATTGGGTACCCGATACCGATATCATTACGGCTATTGACGCTAATTTTCCCTTCATCCCTGGAGGACAAGAAGGCAGAACGATTGAACTTATTATCTTGAAATCACTAGGCCGTAGCCAACAAGAAGTACTTCATAGACAAACCATTAGCATTCCAGCTTTCGAAGGCAGAGATTCCTTTAGCAGAATCACTTTGGAAAGACCTATAGCAGTACAAGATACCTTTTATATCGGCTGGAGGCATATTGGAGTATTGCCTACAGCCATCGGGCTAGACAAGAATTATGATACTTCGAATAAATTATTCACCAATATAACGGGTGTGTGGCAGCCTGTAAATGATATCGTTGGTTCCTTACTGTTTAGACCGGTATTTAATAAAGGCATTGCCGTAGGCGGATTGGATAAGCCAAGCGACGTTCAGCTTCAGCTATTTCCAAATCCAGCGGGAGGATGGGTAAATGTAATCTCTCCATTCGAAAGTTATCAATTGGTAGACATGACTGGCCGCATAGTACTGCAAGGAATTTGGACTCAAAAAGGTCAACATCAGTTAAATATTGAGACAATCCCTCCTGGAATTTACATTTTTCGTTCTTTTTCGGGTAAATTTACGCAGCAGAAAAAACTCATAATCCGATAAACACCATGAATCTAATAACTGCAGAAGAACTATATCAAAAACTTTGCGCTGGAGCTCAACTAGAAGTAATCGATGTCCGTGAGAAATGGGAATACGAGGAAGAAAATATTGGAGCTGTGAATATTCCTTTGCATGATCTGCCCAAGCATTTAGAGGAAGTTAAAAAGTACAATAATTGCGAAATTATACTGCATTGTAGAACAGGCGCAAGAAGTGAGAAAGCTCGAAAATATTTAGCCTCGGTAGGCATCAATGCTTGTAAAAGCTTGTGTAATGGGATGGAAGAATTTAAAATAGCTTACGGCACCATTAAGGATGCTGCTTCTTCGAAAACAAAAGGCTGAGGACTAAAGCAAAGGATAAAAATTAAGAGTGCGATCCAGCCTAAAATCTGCCTTTTGGTATCGAGCTTTTGCTCAAAAAGAACCCGCGGATGATGCACGCCCATAAATCGCCCAATGAGCAAGCAGTACAATAGCCAGCCTGTATACCCTTGTAGGTCAGGCCAAAACCATTGGAAAGTGAATTGAATAGTAAAAATCAGAAGGGCGACGGCTATTCTATCTACCGGCCTTTTAATAAGCCTGCTAAGGCAAATAAACAAAAACCCAATATAGAGCGGGATGCTCCACATCAAATCCATGGCTGGTTCCATTGGTGATATCAAACCTAAACCCGAATAAAAGAGAAAAATCAAGAATACTGCCGCACTGATATAGCCATGCCTGCGGCTCCCAAAGAGGCCAAAAACCACATGACCTCCATCTAGCTGGCCAATGGGCAATAGATTTAAGGCTGTAAAGAATAAAGCCAAATATGCCGCAAATAGCCATGGGTAATGAATAATCTCATAGTAATTAGGCATTCTTTCGGCATCGGCAATGTAGCTTTCGAATACCCAAAAAAGGATGTTTGGTCCCAGTTTGAATTGCATCAGGTTGGCATTTTCCTGATTGTTAACATCATAAACATGGTCGGCATAGTCCAAACCGTATTGTTCGTATTCTGGATGAATTTCGAAAATAAAGTCTGCGGGAGGCAAATTGGTAAATGCGTAGAACATGACCATAATGGCGATAACAAAGCCAGCCAATGGCCCCGCCACTCCTACATCGAAATACTCCTTGGTACTTTGTATGGCACCTTTGATCTGTATAACTGCACCAAATGTACCAATGCTAGGCGTGCCCAAAAATCCTAACCAACCAGGAATGTAATAGGGCAAAGTAACGGGAATGCTATATTTGCGAGCCATGAAATAATGACCAAATTCATGCACGGTAAGAATACCTAGAAATGGAATAGAGAAGGCGAAACCTGATAAAAAATCACTCCAACTCATCACAAATTCCCCACTTGCCAATATAGATTTACCTGTGAGCCACTCCGCACCCGACATAGTGGTAGTAGCCAATGTAATCACAAATAAGCCGAGGTGTTTGAGATAATTTTTGGGTTCTTTCTGCAGTTCCATCAAAAAACAGTCAAAATTTCATTAGGATGCGAAATTAGCTTTGTTTGAATGCCCAAACTATTTGCCGCTCTAATATTTTCTGCATTATCATCCAAAAAATAAACTTCATTGGCATTGCTTCCCTCCTGCTCTAGCAGCATTTGATAAATCTCTACGGATGGCTTTCGTACACCCATTTGAAAGGAAAAATAAATCGCATCGAACCAATATGAGAAGTCGGCGTGTTGAGTTTTCGTTTTCAAGATAGAATTGAAGCCCTTCATGTGCAAATAATTGGTATTGCTGAGCAGCACCAATCTATACTGCTTTCGAAGAGTTTCTAGCAAGTTCAATTTGTCCAGCGAAATATCCACCAACATGGTATTCCATAAATCAATGATTTGCTGATCAGCGAGTACAGGATTCGCTAAAATACTTCTTAACTCATTCAAAAAGCTTGAATCGGACAAAAGACCCATTTCATACTCTTTGAAAAGGGGATAATCTAAGCCTTGCTGCCACGCTGGATGTTCCTTGGAAATAGCCTGTTTCTGAAAATGCTTGAAACAGCCAGCGGGATCTATATCGATAATAACGCCGCCTAAATCAAAAATCAGCGTGTGGATAGCGGGAGGAAGCATGAGCAAGAAAGTATAAATAAAATGAATGGCAAAATTATCGCAGAATAGCAGGATTCCAAAAAATCTATTGAGGTATTAGCCAATTGAAATAACTAACATTGCCTTTGCGCAGAATCAAAAATTTAGCAAAACACGCACATTGATATTGCTTATTCCCATTGCATCCATTATTATTGCACTCCGTTTTGGAAGCTGTATTTGTATTGCAAATACGTTTCGCAAACAAGGGCCTATAGCTCAGTTGGTTAGAGCACCTGACTCATAATCAGGTGGTCCCTGGTTCGAGCCCAGGTGGGCCCACTATAGCATTGAAGGGTTTACGATTCATATTCGTGAACCCTTTTTTTGTGGCCATCCAAATAATTTTACTGCTCTCCCAAGCCGCTTCAATTGATAACCTTCTCAGAGCTCAAAACTATGCAATCCTAAAAACCTTTATATCTTTGAAATAAAAAATTATGATCAATTGGAACGGCGTATTTCCTGCCATCACCACCAAATTCAAGGCAGATGGCAGCTTAGACCTAGACTTATTTATTCACAATATCGATGCACAATTAGCCGCAGGCGTGCATGGGCTTATTTTGGGTGGCACACTCGGCGAGTCTGCTACACTTACAGATGAGGAAAAAATGATCATTACAAAGGCATGTTTGTCTCATGTAAATGGCAAGGTACCTGTAATCCTAAATATTGCCGAAGCGAGCACGGCCATCGCTTGTGATTGGGCGCATAAAGCGGAAAAAATTGGCGTACAAGGACTAATGCTTCTACCACCTTTGCGCTACAACGCTGACCATAGAGAAGTTGTGGGCTTTTTCAAGACCATTGCACTGAGCACCTCTTTGCCAATAATGATTTACAACAATCCTGTAGATTATAAAGTTACCGTAACCCTTGAGATGTTCGATGAGCTTATTGCCCTTGAAAATATCCAAGCCGTAAAAGAATCCACCCGCAATATTTCCAATATCACCCGCATGCTCAATAGATATGGAGATAGAATTGCCATCTTATGTGGAGTCGATACCCTCGCAATGGAAAGTCTCCTAATGGGAGCGCATGGCTGGGTAGCAGGCTTGGTTTGCGCTTTCCCGAGAGAAACGGTGGTAATTTTTGAATTAATAAAACAAGGAAGAGTTGCGGAAGCTCTTGAAATCTATAGATGGTTCTTACCTTTATTGGAATTAGACATTCATCCCAAATTGGTTCAGTACATCAAATTGGCAGAAGAAGCCGTAGGAATCGGTTCGGCACATGTGCGAGCGCCAAGGCTCGAATTGATCGGAAAAGAGCGGGAGGATGTACTGACCATTATTGAAACCGGGTTGAAAAACAGACCCATTTTGCCAAAAATTTAAGCGTATGAACGATATAATCCATCAGGCTCTCCAGAAATCCAGCAGAGCATTCGAATCGTATAAACTGCTCTCAGGCCACAAAAGAGCAGCTTTTTTGGAAACTGTAGCAGATGAGATAGAAGCAATAGGCGATCCATTACTGGAAGTAGCCTCAGCAGAAAGCAATCTACCCTTGGCACGATTCAGAGGTGAGCGTGGCCGCACCTGTGGGCAATTGCGGCTATTTGCCAAGCTCCTCCGCGAGGGCAGCTGGTGTGAGGCTACTATCGACAAAGCACTGCCGGACAGAAGCCCAATGCCCAGAGTAGATTTACGTCGCATGTTGATTCCCATTGGACCGGTTGCCGTATTTGGAGCCAGTAATTTTCCATTGGCATTTTCTACTGCTGGCGGCGATACTGCATCGGCGCTTGCTGCTGGATGCACTGTGGTGTACAAAGAGCATCCTGCGCATCCCAACACATCCAAAATGGTGGCAGAGGCCATCGAAAAAGTGATAGAAAAGCATGGGTTACCTGCGGGTATATTCCAGCATATTTCTGGTGGTATTGATACTGGCAGAGAGCTCGTAATGCATCCCAAAATTGCCGCTGTGGCATTTACTGGCTCCTATGAAGGTGGTAAGAGCATTTTCGATGCAGCGTCCTCCCGCCCTGTTCCCATTCCAGTTTTTGCAGAAATGGGCAGCATTAATCCAGTATTTATTTTACCAAAGAAAATTGAGCAAGAACAGGAGCAATTAGCCAAGCAAATTGCGTCGTCTGTTAGCTTAGGCGTTGGCCAATTTTGTACCAACCCCGGTCTTATTTTAATCCCAGAAAGTAGCTCCATTGATTTTCTTCTTTCTATCAAATCGGAATTTGAAAAACTAGCTCCCGCGGCGATGCTTCATCAAGGGATTGCGGATAATTACCGTAAAAAACTGGATAGACAAATGGCACAAAAAGGTGTGTCCATAATTTATCTACATCAGCATGGAAATGCGCTTTCAGGTGCGCCAGCTATTGCACAGGTAGATGCAGAAATATGGTTGAAAAACCCACATTTACATGAAGAGGTATTTGGCCCTTCTACTTTAGCTGTTGTTTATAAAAATGCAGCGCAACTAGCCGATATTGCCCAGCAATTGCAAGGGCAGCTTACTTGCAGCATTTGGGCTACAGATGATGAGCTGATTGAGAATAAGCATTTGGCAAATATCTTAAGAGAAAAATGCGGTAGGTTACTTTTTGATGGCGCTCCTACTGGAGTGGAAGTTGGCTATGCGATGACGCATGGAGGGCCTTTTCCATCTACTACCGATTGCCGCAGCACTTCTGTGGGCACCTATGCGATAAAGCGATTTGCAAGACCCGTTTCTTGGCAATCTTGTCCTCAAGAATTGTTGCCAGAAGAACTAAAAGATAGCAATAGCTTGAATATCTGGCGGACTATTGACGGCGAACTAAGCAAAGAGGGTATTTAATGTATGGCCAGAAAATCTTTTTTCTGTATTGACGCACATACCTGTGGCAATCCAGTGCGATTAGTTGCTGGTGGTGGCCCAATCCTAATGGGTAACTCCATGAGCGAAAAGAGACTACATTTTCTACGCGAGTTCGATTGGATTCGCAAAGGATTGATGTTCGAGCCTCGTGGACATGATATGATGTCGGGTAGCATTCTTTATCCGCCTACCCATCCAGACAATGATATGGCAGTGCTATTTATCGAAACAAGCGGCTGCTTACCCATGTGCGGACATGGCACTATTGGCACAGTGACCATCGCGATAGAGGAAGGGTTGATTGTCCCTAAAATTGCGGGCAAACTTAGACTTGAAACGCCCGCTGGATTGGTGAAAATAGACTACCGACAAGAAGGCAATAAAGTGACCTCGGTGAAATTGACCAACGTGCCATCATATCTTGCCGCTGAAAATCTACAAGTGGAATGTCCTGATTTGGGAATATTGTCCTTCGATGTGGCCTATGGAGGAAATTTCTATGCAATTATCGATGTGCAGAAGAATTTTGGAGGGATAGAAAATTTTTTGACAGACAAACTAATTTCTTGGAGTCGCGAGTTACGGTCTAGCATAAATGCTGACCATAAATTTGTGCATCCGAATGATTCATCCATTGCTGGCCTATCCCATATCCTATGGACGGGCAAAGTGATGGACCCAAAATCGACCGCTAGAAATGCTGTATTCTATGGAGAAAAGGCAATAGATCGCTCGCCTTGTGGTACGGGAACTTCCGCTCGAATGGCACAATGGCATGCGAAAGGATTGCTGAAAAAAGGAGAAGAATTTATCCATGAAAGTATCATTGGCTCTGTATTTATTGGCAGAATAGAAGAAGAAACTACCCTTGCAGACAAAAAGGCTATAGTGCCAAGTATAGAAGGTTGGGCGAGAGTAACGGGGTACAACACACTATTTTTGGATGATGATGATCCATACAAACAAGGCTTTCAGGTAATATAATATGGCGAAAACGGTAATAGTAGGTGGCGGCATCATTGGCTTGTTTACGGCCTATTATTTGATGCGGGAGGGTAAAGAAGTTTGTATTATTGACAAAAGTGACCTGCAAAATACTTGCTCTACGGGCAATGCGGGAATGATTGTGCCAAGCCATATTATACCGCTTGCTTCCCCGGGAGCTATTGGCAAAGGTTTCAAATGGTTATTCTCACGTAAAAGTCCCTTTTATATTCATCCGAAGCTTGATAAAAAGTTGCTTGATTGGTGTTTACTCTTTTTCCGATCTTCCAATGTGAGGCATGTAGAAAGGAGCGTTCCCTATCTCAAAACGCTAAGTATATTGAGCAAGGCACTATACCTCGATTTCGACGCAGAGCATAAAGATGCGGATATCGGCCTTCAACAAAGAGGATTACTGATGCTATATCTAGGCCATAGAGCGGGCATCGAAGAAATAGAAGCCGCACACCTCGCACAGCATCATGGCTTGGAAGCGGAGATTTTGGATGCCAGTGAAATAGAAAGTTTGGAGCCCAATGTAAAAACGGCTGCAATGGGTGGAGTATATTATCCAGGCGATGCACATTTAAAACCAGCAGTATTACAGCAATTTCTAATACAGTATTTAACGGAAAATGGCGTGGAAATAATGACCGATACCGAGGTCACTGATTTCCAACTAGACCAAGGCAGAATAGTGAAAGTCCTTACCGATAAAGGAGAAATCACCTCTCATGAAGTAATTATTTGTAGCGGCGCTTGGTCGGGTTTGATTGCCGAAAAATTAAAACTGAAACTCCCGATGATGGGCGGTAAAGGATATACATTTTGGCAAAAAAACCAACCTGAATTGAAGCAGGCTACCATTTTGACAGAAGCTAAAGTATCCGTAAGCCCTTATGGAGAAACCGTACGTTTTGGTGGCACTATGGAAATAACCGGAACCGACGAGCGTGTAAACCTTAGAAGAGTACAGGGCATTTTTGAATCCATCAATCGCTATTATCCAAGCTTCGAAAGCGATGCTTCGGGTGTGCAAGATATTTGGAGTGGTTTGCGGCCGTGCTCACCCGATGGGCTGCCTTATATCGGACAAAGTTCGAAATATGAGAATCTGTACTTTGGGACAGGCCATGGTATGATGGGCATAAGTTTGGCTCCAGCAACAGGTAAAATATTAGCTGAATTGATTATCAAAAAGGAATCTCCTATTCGGCTGGATGGTTTTTCGCCAGAAAGATTTTCTAGGTGATAGGTTCGATTTCAATGGTTAGGTCAAAAGCAGTAAAATTCTTAAACTCTTCAGTAGATAGAAATTCACTCAATAATAAATTTACCTAAATCGAAATATAATTGGTGTAAAGAAAAAGTCTAATGCGTGTACGGGCCCTGAATTCCGAAAAGTTTTTAGAGGAAAGTCATTATCATTTTAGCTTTTTTATTACCTTTGCGCTCTCAATTCCGAAAGATGTTTGGAAACCTAACTTCAATAAGATAACTCTAAAGAAGTATAGTGAATAAAATTACGGTCCCGTAGCTCAATTGGATAGAGCAACTGCCTTCTAAGCAGTAGGTTTCAGGTTCGATCCCTGACGGGATCACTTTTTTTTGTTTAGGTGATAAAATATATTTGGATTCTTTAAAAAGACCAAGCATATTTGCACCCGCAATCAGGACATTGGTTCTGAATTTTGAAGCGATATTGTTCGGGGTGTAGCGTAGCCCGGTATCGCGCCTCGTTTGGGACGAGGAGGTCGTAGGTTCGAATCCTGCCACCCCGACACCAAAGCCTTTTGTGAAAACAGAAGGCTTTTTTTATGTCCAAATTTGCAGGGCTACAGTTTTTATCCTCAGATATATCCATGCTCCAAGAGCGATATAAGTACACAGCAAGCTCACTGAAAACCTCCAATTATAGCCACACGTTTTTAAATATGAT
>JBDNFI010000066.1:0-6315 GCA_041689935.1 Cyclobacteriaceae bacterium | reverse complement strand
TTTAGTAAAAAGGAAGTTATTTGATATTCGCGATCGTGCTACTAGATTTATGATGACGTTGTTATTTGAGTAAAAAGGAAGTTATTTGATAGTCGATTGAAATAGTGGTTGCATCAGCACCGTGTTGTGATTTGAGTAAAAAGGAAGTTATTTGATAGTCCTGTGGCCTTTTGCATAGTGATAAAACTCGTTGTGATTTGAGTAAAAAGGAAGTTATTTGATAGTCGCCTCGGCCATTTTAACGAGTAACCGTTCGTTGTGATTTGAGTAAAAAGGAAGTTATTTGATAGTAGAAGAAGCGCGCCAGCTTACCGGCTTGGCGTTGTGATTTGAGTAAAAAGGAAGTTATTTGATAGTACACCAAAAGAGGGCGTTGTTGGCACTCAGTTGTGATTTGAGTAAAAAGGAAGTTATTTGATAGTAGTTCAAACGGGAGTAGGCTACAAAGGACTGTTGTGATTTGAGTAAAAAGGAAGTTATTTGATAGTCGTAGATAGCCCTAACGCTGCTTGTTGGCTGTTGTGATTTGAGTAAAAAGGAAGTTATTTGATAGTTAGGCTTACCATACACCGGCACGCTAGACAGTTGTGATTTGAGTAAAAAGGAAGTTATTTGATAGTTCTTTTTTAGTAATCTTACCGTTCAATCCAGTTGTGATTTGAGTAAAAAGGAAGTTATTTGATAGTACCGATATGCTTATAAGCCAAAGCATAGCAGTTGTGATTTGAGTAAAAAGGAAGTTATTTGATAGTTTCGGCGAAGTCGGTTAGGATGGCGGTTACGTTGTGATTTGAGTAAAAAGGAAGTTATTTGATAGTTTTTTAAGGGCTTCTAATTGTGCTTTAGTCGTTGTGATTTGAGTAAAAAGGAAGTTATTTGATAGTAGTAGAAGAGCGAGGCGTTAAACACAAGGTGTTGTGATTTGAGTAAAAAGGAAGTTATTTGATAGTGGTTTCATGGCTTATGCCTAAGAAGACCGCGTTGTGATTTGAGTAAAAAGGAAGTTATTTGATAGTTTTAAATATTTTTCTTCTGCGTCTTCACCTGTTGTGATTTGAGTAAAAAGGAAGTTATTTGATAGTACTATATATCATAAGTGATTGATGCACTGTAAATTTTATCGAAAATCTGGTTGTTGAAATTCAAAATTCAGCTTCCAGATTTTTCATTTTAGACTAGAACAGCTCAAGCTGATTTGGTGTTGGCGCTAAGGGTTTTGATGCTTTACCCCAGTAGTTGATAATTTTCTCGTACTGCTTATCCGTAACAGAAAGGATGCTTATATGCCCTTCGATTGGGATATTTTTATGGATTCTTTTGGTATGTACTTCTGCACTTTCCCTGCTTGCACAATGCCTAGAATACACAGAATATTGATGCATCGTAAATCCATCTTTCTGTAGCTTCTTACGAAAATCTGAATAAGCCTTTCGTTTTTTCTTGGTGTCTGTAGGTAAGTCAAAAAAGACAAAGAGCCACACAATATGGTAGGCATTTAAACGGCTGTGCCGCATAAGGATGGAAATTTAATTTTCTTAGCTGTAGTATTAAAACAGGTGACTAATGAGGCAGTAGTTTGGCTAAGTCCCACCATTAGCGGACTTTTATTTTTCCCGAAGTGGACATCTTCTGTCAATATTTTTAGGATAATGGCCTTTTCATCTTTGCCAAGGTGTCCAGTATCCATTCCATTTTGATGCATTTCCCAAACAAGCCTATCCACCCATGGCCGGTAGGGTTCCATTATATCGTCGGCTAAGCAAAAATGGTTGTATTTATTATGATGGAAAATGCCAATAGTTGGTAATAAACCACTGCCACAAAGTGCTCTTGCTGCAGCTGCACGAAGAATGGTATATCCGTAGTTTAAGGCAGGATTTGGTGCTTCACCATTTCGGTCTCTTCTAAATTCTCTTCCAAAAACAGCTGGCCAATATCTCATTGCCGCCTTTGCTTCTCTATTATCGGTATCACCTGCCAAGACCTTAGTGGAAATATGTTTTAATGCAGTGCTGTCCATTTTTATATAGTCTAGCATGGCAGCTTGATTCCTAATTTTGGTAACAACCGTTTGTTTCCAAAGGTTTTTGCGCAATGCTTCAGAAATAGATAACTGTGCTCTAAATAATTGATTCTGAATTTGATTGGTATCAATATGATAGAGCATAGACACGGGTAAATAATTGTCTGAACAAAATACTACAGCTGCATTATGCTGTGCCAACAGACTAATTACCGATTGCGTAAAACTGATTTGAGGATGCTCTAATACCAAAAACCCAATGTCCTCGACAGGAATACTCTTCTCTATTTTAGTTTCCTTTTCTTTCAGTATTAATTGACTAAGCTTGGTCGATAGATGATAAGGGTTGCTTATAAAAACCGTTCGCTTAATCATATCAAATGAGTTTTCTCAATTTCACCAAGCTCATTGATTTTCACCTTTATTGGATTCAAAGTCTTCCATCCTACCTTATTTTCGCCTAAACTTCTAATCCGAAGTACTTCTGGAAATGAACTTGAGTTAAGTGAACTTTCAAGTGCTAATCTGAAATTATAGTCACCTTTGGAAATTTTCTGAACCCGATATAGATGATTATTTATTTTTTTGGCATTCGTCTTTAATTCGCCTTCAAATCCGATAATAAACATATCATTTTCTTGAAGCGTGGTAACCATATCAATACCACCTAGCGGCAAGCTTACGATCGGTAAGCCTTGTCTTTTTCTCTCTGCGGCAGTCCAAAAGGTAATTACATCTTCTTTATAATTTCCTTCATTATCACTATAGATGAGGACATGATGATTGTTGCGTGGGTTTACAGCAGTTTTAGGTTCATTATCTTTAAGCTGTTCTGCGCCACCTAAATTTTCCCTTATTCTAACTTTATATACTGGCACATCTTCACCATTTTTATTAGGCAGATAGATCATAGGAATAAGATTGCCATTATCATCAGAATTGAAAAAGGCATTTTTTGGAATTTGGTCTTTTTTCGATCCTTGATAGCCTGCCATTTCTTCAATTCTTTCTTCTAACAGCTTTTTTATAGTCATATCAACTACTTTCGAAATGTGCGTTTTGGTGGTAAGGCCAGCTAATGATTTTCTAATATGATAGGCTTGGGTATGTCCTGGTGCCGTATTGATGCCATAAACAGACTCTTTATGCAATTGTCCTCTTGCCGCAACACCTAAATTCTGATAGACTTTGCCCAGTTTTTCAGTTTTCACCATCCTAGTGCTAAGCACTTTTCTGTTTGGTTTGTGATATACCATAATGCTATGAATAGCATCATAAGTATCGGCCCAAAAGGCTGGCCAAGGTTCAGGAAATTTTTTATTTTCTGGCCTTCTATCATATCGATTCCATTTGCTCATTTCATTTAGTTGCCCTCTTGTAAAACAAGCCAATGTAATTGCATCAATGGCATGATGGCGGTGGTCCGAACGATCTTTATGATCCTGATCTTCCTTGAGGATTTTGTTTAGTCCCCACAAATGACGCAGATGAGCAGTCATAGCGCCTGGGGCCACTATTACCGTTGGGCAAATTTTCTTTAAATATTCTTGTGCTTTCCTACTGATGTATCGAGTATCGTTTAATTGTCTTTGAATAAAAGCATCACCTTCAAACTTTTCAGCGGCAAATCTTTTAAATTTATTATATCTCTCTGGCCATTCTGGTGAGGTTTGGAAGAGCTTTAAAGCTCTTAATTTGACTTCTTCCCATTTAGTTGAGCCTTGTTCATTATAATATTCAAATGGAGTCCTATTCCCTTTTTCTCGATTTATATCTGCAAAGCAGAGAGTTTTATTGATATAGCTATCATCCAAAGAGCGACTCCATGGGAAAATATGCTCGATCTGTACTTCTCCACTATAGAGCTGAGTTATGCTAATCTCTTTTCCGGTAAATGGGCAAGTATGTTGGCATTCTTGCCAGAGCTTATATTTCAGTATATTATCATGAGTTTCGAATAGATTAAGTGTTGCCAGCTCCTTTTTAATCTCATCATTTTTACGCTCTTGGAGAGCTTGTTTTCTTCTTATTTCATTTCTTTTTGTGGTTGAATTTTTAAGATCGCGAGCCATTTCCAATTTTACTTCATCTGGCTGTCCAAAGCGCTCTAACATTTTATTTACCAATCGCCTTAATTGAAATAGGGCAGTGGCAACTATCGGATTTCGTAAATCCATTATAGCTTTATCAGCCTCTTTATCCAGTGGTAATTTATCTAATAGATTACCTGTGTCCTTTAGATTTACACTATGATGATAAAGCTTTTTAAATAAGTTTTCAGGTATTTTAAATTCAGTTGAAAGGAAGTCTTTTAATGGTCGGATATATCCACCTTTTAATTTGCTGTCAATAATTTCTGGGACATTGGTAATAATCAAATCAATTTGCTCTTGGCTTAATTTATTCCATTTTTCACCAAAGCAATTTTTCACGCCACCTAACGTAATAGCTTTGTCATACATAAAGCCCATTTCTAAAAAGGGAAGGATATTATTGATTGCCTTCCTACTAAGGTTTCCAAAGCCATCTTTTAAATTCAGTTTGCTAATATATTCGGCCTGTTCTTCGTCAAATTGGTAATTGTTAATCGCATATTCTTTTAAATTGCTTTTATCAGAGAAGAAATAAAGAATATGCCAAATTTCATCTTGCTCCTTATCAGTTTTTTCAAACCATTTCTTGCCAAAACACTTGTTGCTAGCTAGTTTGCTGATAGTATAGCAGCCAGGTGCTTTGGTCGCATCTTCAAAATTGAACTTGAAAAAAGCCTCTGTCTTTTTTATTTTTTTGCGTAACTCACTAAACTTTGGTTGTTCTTTGGTAAGCAATTCTTTAAATAGAATTTCTCTATCAGTTTGGTCAAGTTTCTTTCCATTGCATTCAATACTATTAATAAACTGCCAAGCTCTAAATTTCTCAAATGGAATCGCACTTATTGGGATCCTCTTTTTGCTATGATCTATTGGGCATTTTGCAATTAATCCTTTTTGAGACTTTAGCGGTCGTTGGTAAAACAATATGCTATCACTACCTCCGCCAAAAAACTCTTTTAAAGGAATATCCTTCATTATCTTGAGTTTGGTATTAGCAAGATTTTCTTCGTCTTTTAATAAATGATACTTTGTACCTTCACTATTTAGTTTGGCTATTTTCTGTTGATTTCTGTTGGTGTTGGGATTTCCGATTACACGAGTTTTTGATACTGAAGCAGTTTTATTAGCTATTCCAAGCAATGGAGCTTGTTTTTCCCAAATGGCATCAAATTCTTCAGTGTACATTTTTCTTGTTGTGTACCTATTTCTAATGCGAGGCTTTCCATTTTCGAATGGTTCAAATTCCTTTGGCTGGATGGAGTGCAGATAGTGGCCTAATGTTTTGTCTCCTTTAGCAGCTATAGTTTCATTGATACCAGTTTTGCCTTCCGCTGGTTTGCCATCATATAAGGTTCCTTCATCCTCAACCGCAGATCTGCTATTGCTTTGAAATCCTCTTCTTTGGGCTAAGTGATAGAATACTCTGCCCAATTCATTTTTAGTCAGTTCGCCATTAATAGCTCTATCTCTTAATTCATAAGGATTGATCTTAAACCATTCTATGACTTCTTTAGATTTAGGAAATTCCTTTTCGTTTTTCCAAGTATCTAATTCATCTAAAGTCACCGGGCACATACCAAATCGTATCAGCTGTTTAAGCAGTAGTTTCTTTCGCAATTTTCTACGATAAATTTGCCTTCTCACACCTCTTGCAATTCTTCTCGTAGCGTTTTTAGACATTTCTCTTCCTTGGCCATCACCAAGGTTCACCACACCCATAGGGAAGATATTAACCCCAGCCCAAATGATTCTTTTTTTGGTAGAATCTATTACGGCTCCACCAATGCTATTTGTACCTAAATCGAAACTGAAAATAAGTGCCATACTCAATTAAATTTTAGAAAAGGATTTATTAAACATTTGAATATATGAAAAATTGTTTGTACTATTGACAACTTAAATAAGAAATAACTTTTACTCTTATCACAATAAGGCTATATGCCGTAGGTGATAAACCTTCAGCCCTGCTTAGGTAGGGCTTTTTTTATAATCAGATTTGAGTATTGAAAAATATCAAAGTTCATTACTAGAGTAAAGATTGACAGTGAATACAATCAGATACAGCCCTAGCACCCTACCTCACTTCCTTCAGCCAATTTATTTTTTAGCATTTTCAATGTCTCCAAATTCGAATTATTACCCTACTCATTACCGCTATTAAAATTTCACCTTTGCCAACCACGAAATGATCCCTATTTT
>JBDNFI010000065.1:0-63141 GCA_041689935.1 Cyclobacteriaceae bacterium | reverse complement strand
TTGTGAAACTTTATCAGTTTTTGTGTGCTGAGAAAAAAGAATTTGTTCTCTCAAAACAGCTTTTACGCAGTGGAACAAGTGTTGGTGCAATGGTTCGAGAGGCAGAACACGCTGAAACCAAAAACGATTTCAAACACAAAATGGGCATTGCTCAAAAGGAAATAAACGAAACAATTTATTGGTTAGAGCTATTGAAAGAAACAGATTATTTAACCCAAGAACAATTTGAAAGTATCAATGCCGATGCAATCGAAATCATAAAATTAATTACAACCATCATAAAATCTACAAAAGCAAACATTAACCATTCATCATTAACCATTAAAATGAGGTTTACAGAAGAAAAATTAGAACGAGCTTATTCAATGATTAATGCTAAATTTTTAATGGTTAATGAAACAGCAGTAAAACGCATTAACAATTAACCATTCACAACTAACAATTAAAAGGAAATGGAAAATAATCAACTCATATTTTATTCCACACCACAAGGCAATGTAAAAGTGGAGGTGGTTATTGAAAACGAAACCTTTTGGCTTTCGCAAAAGCGAATGGCTGAGTTGTTTGGTGTAGATGTTAGAACAGTGAATGAGCATTTAAAAAACATTTTCAAAGACGGAGAATTAAAAGAGAACTCAACTATCCGGAAATTCCGGATAGTTCAAAAAGAAGGCAGCCGTGAGGTTGCAAGAGATATTGACTTTTACATTCTTGAAGCCATTCTTGCAGTTGGTTACCGGGTAAACAGCAGTGAAGCAATGCAATTTCGTATTTGGGCAAGCAATACTTTAAAAGAGTTTATCACCAAAGGTTTTGTGTTGGATGATGAACGATTGAAGCAAGGGAAAAAATTCGGCAAAGATTATTTTGATGAATTGCTTGAACGCATCAGAGAAATTAGAGCAAGTGAAAGAAGGTTCTATCAGAAAATTACCGACCTCTACGCTTTGTGTGCCGACTACAATAAAGAATCAGAGACCACTAAAGATTTTTTTGCATCGGTGCAAAACAAATTACATTGGGTAATAACTGGAAAAACAGCAGCCGAAATAATTTACACCGAAGCTGATGCAAAGAAAATATTCATGGGTTTAAAAACATGGAAGCAAGCACCGCAAGGTAAAATTTTAAAAAGTGATGTAGTGGTTGCCAAAAATTATTTGAACGAAGAACATATCAAAGAACTCAACCGTATTGTTTCTGCCTATTTGGATTTAGCAGAGATTAATACAAAACGCAGTCAACTCATGTACATGAAGGATTGGAGCAACTTTTTGGGCAACTTTTTACAGCTATCCAATTTTCCGATATTGAAAGACAAAGGCAAAGTAACAATGCTGGAAGCCAAAATAAAAGCTGAAAGCGAATTTGAAAAGTATCGTGTAATACAAGACCGTGAATATGAAAGTGATTTTGACAAAGCAGTAAAAAAATTAGGCGATGCGAAAACTGCAAACAGAAAATTGAATTAATATAAATGAAATTCACAGAAGAAAAATTAGAAAAGGCTTATTCAATGATTAATGCTAAATTTTTAATGGTTAATGAAACAAGAAAATAATGGTTAATTGTTAATTGTTAATTGTTAATGATAAATGGTTATTTAGATGAGAGAAAATATAGTCAAGAATAAGAGTTTTGCATTTGCGATTAGGATTGTGAAACTTTATCAGTTTTTGTGTGCTGAGAAAAAAGAATTTTCGGCAGGTGACGAATTAGGAATTGACTTTCAAGAAAAAGCATTTTACGATATTCTGAAAGAACTGTGTGTAAAGTATGACTTCAAATATCCTGACGACAAAATGATTGAACTGGCAAAAGCCGTGAAAGCCCTTGTTGACGGACAAGCCAAATTCCCTGACTGGAACAAACGTGACGATATCAAATCAGCATTGAAAGTTGGACTCATTCTCTTTCTTGACGAGTTTGGTTATCCACCAGTAGAACGCGATGAAGTATATGTTGAGATTTTTGAACAAGCAGAGAATTTTAAGAAGAACAATAGGACACGGTAGCCAATGCACCAAAGGCACCGGAAACAATGGACCGTAAAGTAAAGACAAAGAGAAGGCCAGCTTGTAACAGCACCTTTAAGAAATTGGCGGTTTAGTGCTCCGCAGACACATTTATAGTTAATCAACCAATTGTTCTCCAAATCAACATTTGTGGTTAAAATCCCGTCCTGCTTAGAGCTGCAAACCGTCAAACTATCTAAAAACCCAAAGTATTTTTCTACAGTAATCAGGGCAAAGTATTCTCCTGCATATGTTAACAAAAGGGTCGGTTTCTGTATATTTCATTGTAAAATTTATCGGAGGAAAAGACCAAAATCAGACCTTGTTTTCTGCTTAAAACAAGCCATTGAATTGGACAACGAAGTAGAACTGATCGATTTATTTTTGGGCAGCTTGTAGCTTGCAGCGTTCGTTTTCAAAACTGAGTTTATTGATAAACTCATTGGATCAGGGCTCCAAAACCAAGAAATCTTTGAAAAAATACCAGAGGACAAAGTGTTTGGCGACTTAGTAAAAGAATTGATGATGAAGAAAATTTATAAAAAACTGAACGAATGATGCCAATGCTCAGCAGCCACACACATTGCTAAGTTGCTCGAAAGACCAACCGCACACCAAAACCTTTCAAAGGGTATGTCAGCCTAATACTCGAACCAAAAGAAAATGAAAAAACGGAACCCATCCGAGTATCTAAAGGGGATTTACACCACTAAACCTCTCACAACTTTGTGCCGAAAACCTCTGGTGCGCAAGCAAAGCACCGTACGTGAATCTCCCGACTTACTTGGCATATCATGCAGTCAAACGGAGCTGTGTAATTAGAATAGTTTATAACAGACCTATAAAGCTTTAAAACATGATAGGTCTTTGGTTTCGCAGATAGAAATTATGAAAGGTCTTGAAAAATTTCAACCTGTCAGCTTTTACCACATTGTTAACCATGCGGTAAGAAGTGCCTTACTGGTTGTAGGTAACACTGCCACCTTGAATATTTCAAGTATAGCGTTGAGTTTAAACTTAGTGAGATGCCAAGACAAGGAATAACATGTAGTTTGTTCATGAAGCAATCTCTTTAAATCCTTGCTTGAAATTGCTTCCTAACTATTCAGCATTAATCACAATGAGGATTGAAATTACCTTGACTACTCAATTAATAACCAATGATTTAGCAATACAAAAGCGGTAGCCATGAAAAGAAAACCCGACTCCTCCCGCAAAGAAAGAATCGGGTTTTTTTTGAGTGCTAATGCTTTGGCTATTGATCTATGGCGCCTAACACTCGTTTCATAAAAATGTTACCGGCTTCCTTCTCTGTTTTACCTTCTTTAATCATGTGGTTAACCTCCAAGCCTCCGTACAAATTGGAAAGTAACTCTCCAATTACATCTAACTCTTCGTCTTTGATCGCAGTGCTTTCAGAAAGATACTCTAACACCTGTATCGCTTCATTGATATAGTCTTCATCGTTTTCCGCGATGAATTTATTAATGTGCTTAATTAGCGGTAATCTCATCAATCAGCTCTTTTAAGTTCTCGACTTTATTGGTTTGGATTTGCCTGACCAATTTTCCGTTTTTGAATGCTGCAAAAGTTGGCAGGTTATTTACATTGGCTAACTTTCTTGACTCCGGAAACTTTTCTGCATCTACAATTAAGAATGTTGCATTCTCAGCATCCGCTGCAAATCTTTTGAATTTTGGTTTCATCACACGACAATTCCCGCACCATCCTGCCGAATACTGAACGATTACAGTTCCGCCTTCGCTTACAGTTTGCACCAAATTGTCTTCGGTTAATTCATTGAACATGGCCCTATTTTTTGATTTGACTTTAACTCTTACAATTAATCCTAGTTGCTGCTTAAATACGCTGCAACTCCCACTCTGTCAGCTTTCATTGACGTTTTTCCTTCTTCCCAGTTTGCAGGACAAACTTCTCCGTTCTTTTGAACATGCGTGAAGGCATCGACTAAGCGTAAATATTCTTGCACATTTCTTCCTAATGGCATGTGATTAATCCCTTCATGGAAAACAGTACCTTCTTCATCAATCAGGTAAGTTGCTCTATAGGTAACACAGTCACCTGTGATGATATCAACATCAAACTCTTCGTTGTATTCAACTGAAGCAACATCTAGAATATCTAAAATAGAAGAGAGGTTTCTATTGCTATCCGCCACTAAAGGATAAGTAATGCCTTCGATACCACCGTTATCTTTTGCAGTATTTAACCAGGCAAAATGCACTTCAGCAGTGTCGCAAGATGCGCCAATTACAATTGTGTTTCTTTTTTCAAATTCTGGCAGCGCTGCTTGAAAAGCATGTAATTCAGTAGGACACACAAAAGTGAAATCTTTTGGATACCAGAATAACAACACCTTTTTGTTTTTGTTTATAGCCTCCTCAAAAATGTTGATGATTTTATTATCACCCATTTCATCGATGGCTGTTACGTTCAAGCTTGGAAATTTTTTACCTACAAAAGACATAATAATTACTTTTAATTTTAGTCCAAACGCTTCGTTAGGTTCTTTGTTCAGTGAAAATGAATAAATAAATTACTTTCTTTAGGGATTATTTGGCTCTCTTGCATTTACCATTCTTTAGCAGAATATCAACAGAAGAGCGGTTCCATTCGTGTAGACTGCTTCGCCAACGGTGATTCAAGAGGTATGCCTCTCCGATACTTATGCCAGACTTTATCAACGGGCAGTCAGCGTAGTTGCTATGAAATAGCAGCGCACTGTTCTCGCTCTGAGGCAAATAAATAGCAGCATTAGTGACCCTATTTCTTTCAAACACTTTCCTTCGAAATAACCTAGGAGGTTTTTAAACACTTAGGGCTACATCCTGTTCAAAGTGTAAATAAAATATGGAAAATACAAAAACAGAAACATGGCCTGATTTGGCTATTGGCCTTTACGACAAACTTACTGGGCGTAATGCAAAAATCACTTATCTATTTGAAGATATGATTATCCACGTGCCATCTGCCGTGAATTCTACTGACAAAGCAGAGTGGAAAATAAATGGTAAACTCACCATATCAACTTCTGAAGATTAAGCCTATTCTTAACATAACGGGTGACCTAATGTTATCTCGAGGCACCGAGACTCTTGAAATCAAGACCGATGAGAGCAATCAATTGGTCTTGATTTTTTCTAGCTGGGTGTTGTTCGGAGAGCTTGTGCGTTTGCCTAAAATGGCCAACACCAACATCTTCGAACTGCGTAAAAAATTGAAATATTTGAGCACTCATGTGAGGATCGAAGTCGGTTCGGATCATTCATTCCTCTTGATCAAAGGAAGGCCTAGTGCGATTTCCATTTCCACCATTTTCAGAATCATCAGACACGTCCTCTTTAAATGAAACCTACCCTTGTAATAGCGGGAGCTTCTGGATTTATAGGCAGATGGTTCATCAGTGAATACGCCCACAAGTACCATATTAGAGCCCTGAGTAGAGCTGAAGTAGCGCCAGGTGAGGAAACAGATGTGCAATGGGAGCAGGTGAACTTATATTCGCTCAGCAGCACCACAAAAGCTTTAGAAGGAGCAGATTACGCCCTATATTTGGTTCACTCTATGGCGCCGTCAAGTAGGCTGAACCAAGGCACTTTTGAAGATACCGATCTTTTATTGGCTGATAATTTTGCACGGGCAGCAGAAATTCAAAACCTCAAGCAGATTGTCTTCATCGGAGGGATCCTACCCAAGGACTCTTCCCAGTTTTCAACACATCTACGGAGCAGGTTCGAAACTGAACAAACCCTTAAATCGCGCAGTACGCCTTTAACCGCCATCCGCGCAGGGATTATCATAGGCCCTGGAGGTTCATCTTTTGATATTATCCAAAAACTTACAAATCGACTTCCCGTGATGACATGCCCTGAGTGGTGTAAATCACCATCGCAGCCCATCGGAATTCAAAATATGCTCCAGATTATTGATAAAACAATTGGCGAGTACGCATATTATCATCAAGCACTAGAAGTAGGTTCCCCAGAAGTGCTTTCCTACATGAACTTGCTAGAAATAACGGCCCGTCAACTAGGCAAAAAACGGCTCATCTTTTCCATCCCATTTTTCACTCTGGGTTTTTCAAAACTTTGGGTAGGCCTTTTCTCCAATTCGAGTACCACCTTCGTAGGCCCCTTGATAGAGAGCTTAAAACACAATATGACGGTTGACCCGGACAGAAATCCATTTAAAGATATCCCTTACACATCCATTGAAGACAGTATTGCAGATGCCTTGAAAAATAAAGCACCCCGCCTTCCGAAGCGCATCTATGAGGCAGACGAAAAAAACACGGTCCGTAGCGTGCAGCGCTTGCCCAACCCCGCCTTGATGAGTGCCGCCCGGGTTGCCGATATTTATCCAAAGTGGCTCACAAAGACCTTTGTATTTATTCTGAAAGCTGAAGAAGATGGAGATAAGGTTCGATTCAAATTCTTGGGTGTTCTTTTACTTGAACTCAGCTTTGTTGCAGAACGAAGCGATGAAAACCGCCGTCTCTTCTTTATCACGGGTGGGTTTCTGGCCAAAAGAATAACTTACGGCTGGCTCGAATTCAGATCTGTGCTCGATAATCGATTCATCATTGCCGCTATCCACGAATTTGTCCCTAGGCTACCTTGGTATTTATACCGGCTTTCTCAAGCAGTACTTCACCTCTTTGTTATGAAGTCGTTTGGACGCTTTCTTGAAAAGCAAACGAATAACGTTTAAGCTTCATGATCATTGACGGTGAATAGCTTTTAGCAATGTCGTCTCCTTGATGCTCTGTTTTACGCAAACCATGCAATCGCATATCATTTTCATTGACCTATCAATACCAACCCTTAATTAAGATCTCTGTAGAAATCGCAGGACGGTCCGAATAATCTCAATGCACTACGTCGTTACAATTAATTCAACCAAATGATCGGTGAAACGCCCATAAAAGTGGAGTAAATAATGGGCTTTGCTTAAGAGCTATTAATGGAGGTGCCACTGATAAAAAGCTGTTTATAAAATAATTGGAGAAACAGTACTTGCTACTAAAGCGGCATATTAGCATTATAAAGAATGTGACAGATTACATTACAATAGATCCTGAATTAATGGGAGGTCAAGCAGTATTTAAAGGAACGCGCGTTACAATTGAAACACTTTGAGCAAAGTTGAAACTCAATTTACTTCTACCTTAATCCTATTCCATAAAACCTCCTCACCCCTCCAAAACCCTCCGCAAATAATTGATCTGCCCAAGATGGTAGGTGAAATGCCC
This sequence comes from Cyclobacteriaceae bacterium, assembly GCA_041689935.1. Lineage (GTDB taxonomy): Bacteria > Bacteroidota > Bacteroidia > Cytophagales > Cyclobacteriaceae > CAXBDP01. The sequence continues at coordinate 55,854 of JBDNFI010000065.1, read as the reverse complement.
ATAAAAGTGAAGTAAATAATGGCCTGTTGGGTGAGCGCCAAGTAAGGTTAATGGAAATTCCTTTTCCATTGCTGCTGAATCAATTTTAGGCAGTACTTCCTTTAGCATCAAAATGGCATCATCAATGCTTTTCAATATATTGTCTCTGGGTACATCTTTGCCAATAAATTCAAATTCCCTATCGCGGATATAGCCAGTATTGCCTAATGTGGCTCCTATAAAATGATTGAGATTGCCGAGGAGGTGCAAGGCTAAATTTCCTGAGGCATTGCTAATTCCTCCCGCTGTTTTCCAGAGGTTCTCCTCATTCATAAAGGCCAAAAGTTCTTCTTTCAATTTTCCCAAATCTCTTTCCAATAGCGTTTCTAAAGCTTTATTAGTCATAGTACCCTTTTTATAAATTCTTAAATACCCACAAAAAAAAATCGACAGGATTAAAGTTAACCCTGTCGATTCAGTTTATTCAATTAATACATCGACGTATTAATCTCGATTCTTGCCGCTTTGCTTTGCCTTTTTAGCAGCCCGCTTTTCTTTCAAATTTTTCTCTGGCTTCTTCTTTTCGCTTTCTTTGACACCCTTGTCTTTTGACATAATTGTAGGAGTTTAGTTCATTTTTAATTGAATACGGATATAGACAATTTAGGGTCTATATTTATTTTCAAACCAACCAAATATACAAGCAAATACCATTGATTCGTTATGATGGCGGATATTTATTTTTCAATACCTCCTACAGAACATAAACCTGCATCAGAATATATCTACGCTTGATATGGGCATTTCAGGCAACTTACAAAAGTTTTTCTTGCGCAATTTTCGATGCGAAAATCACGTATATAGCTAATTTTTATCATGTATTTTCATTTTAATGATGCATAGATTTGGCTATCAACAAAACGATAGAGTCATGAAAAACGCCCATTACAACATTCGTATTTCTTTCCTACTGGGACTATTATTCTTTGCATTCGGAGCATCTGCCCAGAGCAATTATACATTGGCTGCAAAACCAAATTTGAAAGTATCGGGAACCTCCACATTGCACGACTGGGATATGGTATCCGAGCAGGCAAGTGGTGAAGCTCAATTCGTAGTAGAAGGGAACGCCCTAAAAGAAATAAAGAAATTACGAATGGAAATGCCTGCCGAAACTATAAAGAGTGGCAAAGGTGGCATGGATAAAAATGCCTATGGCGCACTAGAGACGAAAAAACATAAAACGGTGATTTTTGAACTTGAAAATCTCGTGAAAGGCGAAGGCAACTCTTGGACAGCCGAGGGTACTTTCACTATAGCAGGAGTTAAAAAGCCAGCCACATTTCCCGTGACTGCCAGAAACGAAGGGAATGGGTACCGCTTCGAAGGCTCACATATATTTAAGCTGACGGATTTTAATGTAGATCCACCAACAGCTTTGTTCGGAACCATCAAAACAGGAGATGAAATGAGTATCCATTTTAATGTAGTTTTTAATCCAATCAAATAACAATTATCAATCATGAAAAAACTTATTTTACTATCATTCACAAGTTTAGTACTTGTATTCGGCGCAATGGCCCAAAGTGTGCAGCGCGATATACAATTTTGGCGCGCTCCAGATCAAAGAGGATTGGGAATATTCGAAACAGGCAAAGCCGATACGGCTGCGTTTGATGGCATGAGAGTTCGTGTAGGCGGATCATTTACCCAACAATTTCAATCTCTTAGCCATTCAAATACAGCAAGTCCGAAACTGAATGCAACAGGAGTAAATCTCAATGAGCTGATAGATTTTGGTAGTGGTTTTAACCTAGCGACGGCAAACCTAAATTTTGACGTGGCCTTGGCGGATGGTATCCGATTGAACTTAGTTACTTACCTATCCTCCCGCCATCACCCAGAAACATGGGTTAAGGGCGGATTTATTCAAGTGGATAAAGCTGAGTTTTTGAATAGCGAATTTCTAAATAAAGTGTTCGAAAAAGTAACGCTGAAAGTAGGCCACATGGAAATCAACTACGGGGATGCACACTTTAGAAGATCAGACAATGGCAATGCATTTTACAATCCTTTCGTAGGCAATTATATTATGGATGCCTTCACTACTGAGATTGGCGCCGAAGTGATTTTCCAACATGAAGGATTCCTTGCCGTAGCCTCTGCAACAGGTGGCGAAATACAAGGTGGTGTGACCAATCCTGATCGTCGCAAAATGGCCTATATCGGTAAAGTTGGTTATGATAAGCAACTGAATGACGATTTCAGATTGCGGGTAACTGGCTCTGTTTACACCACTTCTGGCTCTGTCAACAACACCCTTTACGGTGGAGATCGAGCAGGATCTAGATACTACTTAGCAATGGAAAATACTTTAGCTTCTACTGCAGGTAATTTTACTTCTGGCAGATTCAACCCAGGCCAGCGAGACAATGTAACAGCCATAGTGCTTAACCCATTCTTGAAATACAAAGGATTAGAAGTATTTGGCAACTTCGAACAAAGTAAAGGCAAAGCTGCTAACGAAACTGAAGACCGTACTTGGAACCAAATCGCTGGTGATGTAGTGTATAGATTTGGCGCAACTGAGAACCTATATGTAGCGGCTCGCTACAATAAAGTAAGTGGCGAAATGCAAGGCAGCGGCCTAGAAACTTCTATCGACAGAGTACAGGTTGGCGCAGGTTGGTTTGTAACTAGAAACATCCTCGCAAAGCTTGAATATGTAAACCAAAACTACAATGACTTTGCTGCCAATGACATTTGTAGAGGTGGTAGATTTAATGGCCTAATGATTGAAGGTATCGTTTCCTTCTAATGACAAAATTTAATATGCGTGTTCTTTATCTCATTATTGCAGCAATACTTTTCAGCTTTGCTCCTAGCAACGAGATGTTGGTGATTACAGAAAAGCAAATAAAAGTATCAGGTGTCACTTCCCTAGGGAAGTTCACTTGCGACTACTGCCTAGATGATGCAAAGGACACGCTTATTTCTAACCAAACCAACAGCAGCGGTACCTTGCAATTTACTATTCCCGTAGATGAATTTTCCTGCGGGAATTTTATGTTGAATAGGGATTTTCGGAAAACATTAAAATCGGACGATCACCCTTCAGCAAGAGTTCGAGTAAGCAACCTGGTGAAAAGGGAAAATGGGTATTACTGCACATTACGTCTTGAAATTGTAGGCAAAGAACTGACGTTCGAAAACTTCCATTTAGCCAAATTTAGCCACAAACTGACTGGCAAACTTATGCTGAGCTTTGGCGAGCTTGATTTACACGCTCCCAAAAAGCTTGGCGGGTTGATAAAAGTAGATGAAAAGCTTACCCTCCAAATTGAGCTAAGTATCTGATTTAAAATATACTTGCTTTTTTTTATCAATCTTTATTTCTGATTATTCCCTGTCCTACCATTTTTTTTATACTTTTGAGCTAAGGCAATGGTGTCTGCCTCGAACCGCTCTCATATTGAGCTAATGGCGCCTACTCATCCACCCAATTGGGATTGGTAGGTTATTACAATTAGCTCAATGAAAAAATATCAACGTCGACTTCATCCAAGAAAGAATAGAGAGAACAAATTCCTGTTCGTTGCCAAATGGCTGACGCTCTCTTGCCTTATTGGAATTCTAGTGGGGTCTGCATCAGCCTTCTTCCTTGTCTCGCTCGATTGGGCGACAAACTGGCGGGAGGAAAATGTTTGGATTATTTGGTTGCTCCCATTGGGTGGCTTAATGATTGGCCTTATTTACCATTATTATGGAAAAGAAGTGGTAAGAGGCAATAACCAAATCATTGAGGAATACTATCATCCTAAGCAGGTGATTCCTTTCAAAATGGCTCCGCTGGTATTTTTCGGAACCATTGTCACACACTTTTTTGGTGGCTCTGCAGGTCGAGAAGGTACTGCCGTGCAAATGGGTGCTGCCATTTCTGATCAGTTTGCGCTTTGGTTCCAAATGAGCAAACCTGAAAGAAGAATGTTGCTAATACTTGGGATCAGTGCAGGTTTCGCTTCCGTATTCGGTACACCGCTAGCGGGAGCTATTTTCGCTATCGAAGTGTTGATAATCGGGAGAGTACGCTTCCCCATCATACTCCCAAGTTTGATTACTGCATACATAGCCCATTTCACATGCCTATGGTGGAATGTAGGCCACACAACTTATGACTTATCTTTTGTTCCCGCCATCAGTTTAGCAGGGATTCTTTGGTCAATATTGGCTGGAGCTATATTCGGTTTAGCGGCATTTACTTTCTCCAAATCCGTGAAATTATTTACCCAGCTCTTTGTAAACTTGATAAAATTCCCGCCCTTAAGACCTTTCTTGGCAGGAATTATTATTGCCTTGGTGGTATTTGCTATGGGTACTACAAAGTATATCGGCTTGGGTATACCTACTATCTTAGAGTCATTCCAAAACCCCCTACCTCCCGCTGATTTTTTGATCAAAATTGCTTTTACAGCATTTACGCTTGCTGCAGGGTTTAAAGGTGGCGAAGTCACTCCGCTATTTTTTATCGGCGCTACTTTGGGTAATGCTTTATCTATATTTATCCCATTACCGATGGCGCTATTGGCAGGGATGGGATTCGTCGCTGTATTTTCTGGAGCTACCAATACTCCGATTGCATGTACTATGATGGGTTTTGAGCTTTTTGGTGTAGAAGGGCTCTTTTTTATTGGGATAGCCTGTTTCACTGCCTATTTATTTTCTTGGTTTTCAGGTATCTATTCGCAGCAAGCCATCCGCCAACACAAATACTCTTTTTTCAGGAATTGGCGTAAAAAGCATCCAATTGATGACTTATAAAAATTTCAATTGCATCCATGAAAAAACGGCTTGCGTTGCCTCTCGATTAGACTACTTTTAGGCTTGAATCAATGTATATGTTTCCAGCTGATTTAGAATTAAATACCGAGCAAAGAAAAACTCTTTGGCGAAAACTTTCCTCCATTATTGAAGCCCATTATGCACATGGCGATACATTTCCTGTATCACCAGAATTGAACCCTTTGGCAATTCGAAAATTCCTTACTGAGCTTGATTTAGAAAAAGCTAATGAGCCTCATTTTGCGCTTGAAAAAGTAAAAGAAGGGCTAGATCGGTGGCAAGTACATTTAGGACATCCGATGTATTTTGGCTTATTCAACCCGAGACCCTCTGCAATGGGTATAATCGCTGATGCTTTGGTGGCGGCATATAATCCTCAGATGGCCGCTTGGAGTCATAGTCCATTTGCGGTCGAAGTCGAAAGCTATTTAATTCAAGAGATAGGAAAGCGCTTTGGAATGGATGCCACTCGCATTGACGGTATTTTTTGTTCTGGAGGCGCAGAGGCTAACCAAACGGCAGTACTTACTGCCATTTGTCAACAATTCCCAGAGTATATTCTACACGGAGTAAGAGCATTGAAAGGTCAGCCTATATTGTATGCTTCAGAGCAAAGCCATCATTCATTGATGAAGGCCGCACGAACAGCTGGCTTAGGCTCCAATGCAATACGCATGGTAGCCTCTGATAAGGATTTGAAAATGGACTTAAACGCACTAAAGCAGCAGATTGCTGAAGATAGAAAAGCAGGCAATATTCCCTTTATGATTACCGGCACTGCTGGCACTACTGGCTCAGGGGTGATCGATCCCTTGGTGGAAATAGCCGAAATAGGCAAAGATCAAGCATTGTGGTTTCATGTAGATGCTGCATGAGGCGGTGCCGCTACCGTTGTCCCTCATTTGAAAAAAGCGATCAAAGGAATTGAATTGGCCGACTCTATTACTTTTGATGCCCATAAGTGGTTTTCCGTGCCGATGGGAGCAGGTATTTATTTGACCAAACATCAAGAAATTCTAAGTCGCACATTTAGTATCGCGGCGGATTACATGCCAAAAGAAGGCAAAGAACTGGGCATTGTAGATCCTTTTTCGCATTCCATCCAATGGTCAAGGAGATTTATAGGCTTAAAAGTGTACATGAGCTTACTGGTAGCTGGCTGGCAGGGTTATGAAAAAGTAATCAGCCATCAAGCTGAAATTGGAAGTCGATTAAAGGAATTACTGGCAGAAAATGATTGGGGGATAGTAAATGAAACACCATTTCCTGTAGTCTGCTTCAGAGGCAAGACTACCGAGACCCAAAGTGCTGAATATCTTCAAAACCTTTGCGGGAGGGTGGTGAAAAGTGGCGAGGCGTGGATATCCACTATTTCCCTCAAACCAGATTTGTTTGCGTTACGGGCATGCATTACCAATTACGCTACAGAAGAACTTCATCTTCGGAAATTATTAGCAATATTGTCAGCAAACAGATAATCATTTTTTTAAATTTAAAAAATGGATGCTTAGCAGAAATTACTTGGGCTTAGCCAGCATTTCGAAATGCTTGCGTTTGCTCATATCGGCCTTAGCTAGTTTTTCACGGGTATTCCCTGCTTCGAAGCCATCAATATAATAGAGATCGTAGCCCATATCTACAATGGTGTGATACAAATCGTCGCGCTCAGCTTCCGTTAATCGCTTGTAACATTCTACCAGCAAATTGGGCTTGCACTCCATTATGATCCCCTTTAGGCTTTTTAATATTTCCTTATCGTAGCCTTCTGCATCTACTTTGATTAGCGATAATTTCGGAAGTTCATTAGCATAATCTTTACGCAAGACTTTTTCTAGGTCTTTGCCTTTTACGTCTAGCGTGAAATTATGCTTATGATTATTACTTTCGATATGATCTAAATAGCCTCCATTGCAAAATGACGCATCCGAATACTGAAATGTGAACGTGCCATCTTCGTCGGTAGCTGCGTAGCAAACGGGCTTAATATTGCTCTTCTCTTTGTTTTGGGCGGCATTTACTTCCAATATTTTGAACACATACGGATTGGGTTCTAGTCCGAGAACTAGCCCTCCCGCTCCTGCTGCCAATGCCATGGGCACGGTAGTATCTCCAGTATGCGCACCGATGTCAATGCCAAAATCTCCTTCTTTTAAAAGTTCTGCAAAAAAGTCTACCTGCTTTTGGCTAATTTCCTTTTCCCCTTCGAAAGGATGATTCCATTGGGCATAGTTCACCTTACCAGTATTTTCCAGATCAAACGATTTCATCGTATATCCATACTCGCTGAATGTCCGCTTCAATCTCCTCTTCTCTAACTTTTTCTTTATATAATTGATCATGGATTTTAAAATTATTAGATTTTTAAAATTACTAAAAAATTAGGAAACACGTGCTCTTTAAAATTAACCCTCGCCTTACCGACTATTGAGTAGTTTACTTTGCCTTGTCAGAGAAATTATCTTCCTTAAAATCCCTACTTTTGTAGCATGTTGAGTAGAAAAAGCAAGCATACAATTATTGAAAATGTGGTCATAGAAAAAATGGCTGCAGAAGGTAAATGTATCGCCCGTATTGATGGGCGGGTAGTATTTGTAGAATTTGTTGCTCCTGGAGATGTGGTAGACCTTCGGATGAAGAAAGTGCGGAGCAAATTTGCAGAAGCAGAAGCCGTTAATATCCGAGAAAAATCACCCTTGCGGGAGGATGCCTTTTGCAGTCATTTTGGTACTTGCGGAGGGTGCAAATGGCAACATATTCCCTACAGTGAGCAATTAACTTTCAAAAGCCAGCAAGTACAAGATGCTTTGGAGCGCATTGCCAAAATTGACTTCCCAACGATCTCAGCGATATTGGGATGTGAGCAAGATCGTGAATATAGAAATAAACTAGACTTCACCTTTTCGGATAAACGCTGGCTTACCATAGACGAAATCCGAAGCGGAAAGGAATTTGAATCCAACGCGTTGGGTTTTCATATCCGACAGGCATTTGACAAAGTGCTGCTAATAGATACCTGCCATTTGATGGCCGCACCGTCCAATGCCATCAGGCAAGCAGTGTATGATTTTGCAATTAAAAAGGAATATCCGTTTTACAATCTCAAAAATCAAGATAGCGGCTATTTACGTAATTTGATTTTGCGCCAAAGCAGCACCGGGCAGATCATGGTGATACTGCAAGTAGCACGAGATATGCCTGAGCTGTTAGCACCAATAATGGAATTTATCAAAAATGCTTTTCCGCAAATCACTTCCTTGAACTACATCATCAACCAGAAATTGAATGAGACATATTACGACCAAGACGTAATTTGCTACTACGGGAAGCCTTATATCGAGGAAGAAATGGAAGGATTGACTTTTAGAATTGGGCCAAAGTCTTTTTACCAAACCAATAGCTTGCAAGCCTATGAACTCTATAAAGTGGCAAGGCAATTTGCTCGGCTTACAGGTGAGGAAATTGTGTATGACCTCTATACGGGCACGGGAACGATCGCCAACTTTGTGGCAAAACAGGCCAAAAAAGTAATCGGCATCGAATCCGTACCTGAAGCGATAGAAGACGCAAAGTTAAATTCGGCCATAAATAATATCACCAATACAGACTTTTATGCTGGTGACATGAAGGATATGCTCAACGAAGAGTTCATCATAGCCCATGGCAAACCGGACGTAATTATTACCGATCCGCCAAGAGCTGGAATGCATGCAGATGTGATAGAAGTATTGATCAAAAGTGAAACCTCCCGCATTGTTTATGTAAGTTGCAATCCAGCCACCCAAGCGCGCGATTTGGCTATGCTCGATGCTGCTTATAAGGTGGTAGCTGTGCAGCCGGTAGATATGTTTCCGCAAACTGCCCATGTCGAAAATGTTGTTTTACTAGAAAAGCGTTGATTATGACTACTATTCACAATGATGTAGAACTCGATGGTAAATACCTCGGAAAGATTACTTCAGATTTCTTGAAAGTATGCGACACAATAAAGGAAGCTTCCCAGCAAATTCGTGAGCGCGGCTTTTCGGACTACCCAATATTCCCTATCTGTCCTCAACTCCAGCCTATCGGCAGTTTGCTTTTTGAAAGAGGCCGCCAAGGAAACGAGTGGAATTACTATATGACTTACGTGGATGAATTTGTGCAACGCACATTGATTGAAGATGAGGCGAATTTTAAAAAGGTGTATAAAAACCCAGAGGAGTTCTGTTGCCTTTTCGTAATTGATGCAAAGTTTACTAATTTCATATTCGTACCTTATCCAGAAGATTAGTTTCGTCGAAAAAATCAGGTGGTTGCTCGAATAAATTTTACATCATGCAATGGATGTCCCTAATTCGAACAAACAATCACCGACATGGATACAAACACACAACAATTGAAACAAGGAAACAACCAATGGATCGAAATACTAAATGATCCTAGAGCGCACATCATTTTACAATTAGTAGGGTGGTTTTTCTTGTTTATTCTTCTTCTTTTCACTTCTAAAACGTCCAATTTTGGAGATGCTTTTGCGTATGCATCTTTTCTCACGCTCCTTTTATCTATGGTGGTGTATATCAATCATGGTAAGCTAGTTCCCAAGTTTTTCAGTAAAAATCGCTACATCGTTTGGGCATTGACATACATTATAAGTTGTATTTTAGCTGCACTCATTTTTTTGGCGTTAATTGAAATATTTGAAGTTTTCGATCGGTCCATGAGAAACAGACAAAGCTTCGGTCCTAATTTAGCCTTTTTCATCATTTTGAGCTTTTTGATTATGATTGGCAAATTCATAATGGAATACTTTATGAACTATGTGCAATGGGAGAACAAAGCCACGCAACTCGACTCAGAAGTGAAGCTCCTCCGTGCTCAGGTCAATCCACATTTTCTATTCAATAGCCTCAACTCTATCTACAGCTTGGCTCTGGAAAAAGACGAGCGTACACCAGAAATCACCATGAAACTATCCCAAATCATGCGCTACATGGTAGATCGAGCGCATGAAGATCGGATTTTGCTCAAAGAGGAAGTCAATTATCTACGTGATTACTTAGATCTGGAAAAACTGCGAACAGGAGATAAAGCCGAGATTAGTTTCGAAATAAATGGAGAAACGGATTTCAAAATGGTGGAGCCGCTATTGTTGATTCCTTTTGTAGAAAATGCGTTTAAACATGGCATCAACACTCTAAAAAGCGGGGGGATCGTTCGTATCAATTTGGAGTGCAAAGCCAAGCAAATCACTTTTACCTGCGTTAATAACTTCAATCCAGCCATAAGGAAAGAAAGCACAGGCACTGGAATTAACAATGTTCGCAAACGCCTTGAGAAGCTATATCCTGGTCGATACGATTTATTTATCAACAAGGAGGACGCACAATTCAAAGTAGTCCTGAACCTATACCTCCCATGAAGTACCCTTGCCTCATTATCGACGACGAACCCTTGGCTAGGAGGGTGATTCAAAACTACCTGAGCAAATTGCCCGAGTTTGATCCAGTGACCGAATTTGATAATGCAGAGGATGCCCTCACGCACATCAGTAAGCATGCTACTCCACTCATCTTTTTGGACATCAATATGCCTGAAATCACCGGATTGGAAATGGCCAAAATGCTTCCTAAAACGACCGAAGTAATATTCACCACGGCCTATTCACAACATGCCGTGGAGGGATTTACGATGGAGGTATTAGATTACCTTATCAAGCCCATTCCCTACCCTAGGTTTTTACAAGCGATTCGCCGATTTAAGGATAAGCAAAGTAAGGATGGCACTTTCTATTTCATCAAAGATGGAGGCCAATTTCATAAAATTGCACTTGATGATATTTACTATATCGAAGGCATGAAGGATTATGTAAAAATACATACCGCAGAAAAAAGCTATATGCAGCATCAAACAATGAAGAACTTGGAGGAAATCCTCCCGCCTAATAAATTCATGCGGGTGCATCGCTCATTTATTATCAACTACACCAAAATTGATAGCTACTACGCATCTGAATTAATCATCGAAAACAAAAAAATACCAGTCGGCCAAGTGTACAAAACAGCTGTAACGGAATTGCTCGATTCTAATTTGCTAAAATAATGGCTGACAAATCATCATTATGAATTTGTTCCAAAAACGCTACCATTCAAAACATTATTCGGCTTAACTATCAAAAAAATAAGGTAAATTTTTTAAAAGGTTTGAGAAAGTGGATTTTTTCCTTTTGATTGAACCCTGACCATGAAAATAAACCTTTTACTACTCGTTATTGCCTTTACTTTTCTATTGCCTAACGCCACTTTTGGCCAGCAAGGCCTTGAATTAGACCCTTTAATTGCAAAAAAAGCTAAAGGAGCCATTGTGATTGATGGTGTATTGGATGAGGCAGATTGGGAACAAGCTTTGCCCACAGATCAGTTCTTTCAGTATTACCCAGCAGATACGTCTATGGCTGAGGCTCAAACTAAGGTGCGTGTTACCTACGATGAAAATTTTATTTACGTTGGTGCAATCATGCAAAATAAAGGCGAAAGAGGATACGTAAGCACATCGTTAAGAAGGGATTATAGAGGTGAGCAAAATGATGGATTTACGGTTGTATTCGACACTTTTTTGGATGGGACAAATGCCTATCAATTTGGTGTGAATCCTTACGGTGTGCAAAGAGAAGGGCTCGTTGCTAATGGAGGGTTAGGCCCTGGAGATTTGAGCTTGGCTTGGGATAATGTATGGTTTGCAGAAGCTAAAATCTATGATGGCTACTGGATTGCCGAATTAGCAATTCCACTAAAAACATTGCGATTTACTGATAACGCTACTAAATGGAATGCGAATTTCTATCGAATTGATAGTGAATACAATGAGCGCTCAACTTGGGCTCCCATTCCTAAGAATTACAGCATGATTTCTTTAGCATTTGCTAGAGAAATCATTTGGCAAGAAGCCCTTAGAAGTCCGGGTTCAAATGTGGCTATAATCCCCTTCACTGCGGGAGGAATAAGCAAAAACTATCTCCAAGGGACACCCACTAACCGTAATTTCAGCGCGGGTGGCGATGCGAAAGTTGCTATTGGCCCAGCGCTTAATCTTGACCTTACTTTCAATCCAGATTTCTCCCAAGTAGAAGTGGATCAGCAAGTGACTAATTTAGATCGCTTCGAAATATTTTTTCCGGAAAGGCGGCAATTTTTCTTAGAAAATGCTGATTTGTTTTCCGACTTTGGTATGTCTCGTGCCAGGCCCTTTTTCTCCCGACGCATTGGAGTGGATCGAGATGAAAATACAGGACAGAATATCCAAAACAGAATAATCCTTGGTGGCCGCGTAAGTGGCAAGATCGATAATAACTGGCGAATAGGTTTGCTCAATATGCAAACAGATAAAATCCCTGAAAGCGGTGTTGAAAGTAAAAACTACACCGTTGCTGCTGTGCAGCGCAAGGTTTTTGGTAGATCAAACGTAGGCTTAATTCTGGTGAATCAAGAATCGTTCGATTTGAACACAACGAATAAATTTAATCGTTTAGTGGGTATGGATTACAACCTGGCATCGAGTGACAATAAATGGTCCGGCAAATTTTTCTTTCACAAATCTATTGAACCTGACAATCCAGACAAAACTTTTGCGGCGCATGGTCGGCTGCTGTACGATGACTTGAACTGGACGGCCAGCATGACCTACACCAAAATTGGCGAAAATTACAATCCAGAAGTAGGCTTTGCCCCTCGAACAAATTATAGCCAAGCATCGCCACGGCTGGGATATCAGTGGTTTCCTCAATCAACGCTAGTCAACCGTCACGGCCCCACCATCGATTTGGATTTCATTTGGAACGAAGAGTATGGAATGACAGACCAAGACCACACCCTTAGCTATACTGTGCGGTTTCAATCATTGTCTAATTTCTCCGTAAGTGCCAAGCATACATATACCTACCTTTTTTCCTCGTTCGACCCTACCAATACAGGTGGAGAACGCTTAAACGCAGACACTGACTACCGTAACTGGATTTATAGTATTAACTTTCGTTCGAATACTAGGCTCCCTTTTAGCTATTCAATCAATGGGAGTACTGGCGAATATTTCAATGGCAGCAGAGATAATTTGAGGGCTTCTGTCAATTGGCGAATTGGCTACTCAGGCACCATTTCTCTAGATGCCAATTACAACAAATTACGCCTTCCAGAGCCTTATAATAATGCCGATTTGTTCTTAATTGGGCCTAAGTTCGACTTCACATTCTCCCGTAACGTTTTCTGGACCACCTTCGTCCAATACAATAATCAGATTGATAATGTGAATATCAATACTCGATTCCAGTGGAGATACAGGCCTGTTTCGGATCTATTTATAGTGTATACCGATAATTATTTTCCAGATCAGTGGATGTCCAAAAACAGAGCACTCGTCCTTAAACTAACCTATTGGCTAAATATTTAGGAGATTCAGATTCAATTTTAGGCCGGCTTCACTAATTTGAAGAAAATTCGAGCTATGAAAAATTTATAGCCTCTGAGATCCTCCTGGCGAGCCATCTATATGCCCAAAATAACCGAGTGACATATCTCGGCTTTGCCATCGACGAATGCATATAACTTTGAAGGAAAGCATATCCTCCCGCTTCTTTTCTGGGAAACAATGGAATGGCATTACTTTTTAAGCCAATAATTGAAGCTAATAAAGAAACCCTTTTATATTTCGTTTTTAAGGCAAAAGACAGTTTCAGTTGTAGAAGATGACCCACAAAAGCTTTCCCAATTTCAGAAGCCATGAAAATTTAACAGAAATACCAACGCAAAAAAAATCTGGATAAATTTTAATTGCTAGGATGATTTATCAGCACATCTAAGCGCAATGGTCAGAATTATATTTGGCTACAAAAAAGTATCCTTACCTTTGCGCCATGGACGAAAAGCGCAACCCTTGGATGACCCTATCCAAACGTAATATTTATGATAATGCTTGGATACAAGTGGAAGAACATCAGGTGATTAATCCGAATGGTGGTGAGGGAATCTACGGGAAAGTACATTTCAAAAACCGCGCAATTGGTGTGATCCCAATAGATGAAAATGGATATACATGGCTAGTTGGGCAATTTCGATATACGCTCGATGCCTACTCATGGGAAATACCAATGGGTGGCGGGCCGCTAGAAATTGCCCCTTTGAATGCGGCAAAGCGTGAACTTAAAGAAGAAACGGGACTGAGTGCATCGAAATGGAATCTGCTTTTAGAGATTCATACCTCCAATTCCGTAACGGATGAGCTAGGGTATATTTTTATTGCCGAAGATCTGACACAAGGTGAAACTGAATTTGAAGAAACAGAAGACTTAAAAATAATGTATTTACCATTCGGAGAAGCATTAGAGATGGCAATGGATGGACGGATTACGGATAGTTTGAGCTTGGCAGGGCTTTTCAAAGCGGCGAAGCATTTAAGATTTTGGATAGATAAAGAATGACAAATAGTTTAAGCTATAGAGAGCATTTTCGTAGAAATATAACCCTCGCCTATCCCGTAGTACTTAGCCAATTGGGACAAGTAATGGTATCTGTGGTAGATAGTGCCATGGTAGGCCAAACGGGATCTATCCCTTTGGCTGCCGCCTCATTGGCCAATAGCATTACCTTTATCATGATTGCCTTTGCCATTGGGATTTCTTATGCCATTACGCCATTGATTGCAGCGGCTGATGGGCAGAATAGAGGGAGAGAAATTAGCGAAATTTTGCGTCATGGCCTTGTGCTAAATGTATTTGCAGGACTGATGATTTTTGTGTTGATCGTTGCCGGTTCTGGGCTATTGAAATATATGGGACAAGACCCCGAGGTGGTAGAATTGGCCATTCCTTATATGGGCATTATTGCTTTTTCCATCGTCCCAATGATGGTTTTTCAAACTTTTAGGCAATTTACAGAAGGACTGTCTCAGACAAAGCAGGCAATGGTAATAACCATCGCTAGTAATTTGCTCAATGTATTTCTGAACTACCTATTGATTTTTGGCAAATGGGGTTTCCCAGCAATGGGCTTGAATGGTGCTGGCTGGGCCACCCTCATTTCGCGGGTCGTAATGGCCATTGCTATGTTCCTATTTGTGGCCTATGCCGCTAGGTTTGCTTCCTATATCAAAAACCTCCATTTCAAAAGGCTTTACAGAGAACGGTTTAATCGCTTGCTGGGCTTGGGCATTCCCTCTGGTATGCAGTTTTTGTTTGAAGTAAGCGCTTTTAGCTTAGCCGCAGTAATGGTAGGCTGGCTGGGTGCGGAGGCTTTGGCTGCCCATCAAATTGCGATTTCCCTAGCCTCGATCACCTTTATGATGGCCTCTGGCGTATCTGCTGCTTCCACTATCCGCATTGGCAACCAATTAGGTCGTAGAGATATTCCTACTTTGCGCGTAGCAGGCTTTAGTAATTTCCTTTTGATCGTGGTTTTTATGGCCATTAGTGGTGTATTATTTATCGTATTTCGTGATTTCTTACCAACGCTATTTATTGCAGATGCTGAAGTAATTGCCACCGCATCGGGATTATTAATCATTGCGGCATTTTTCCAAATATTCGATGGCGTGCAAGTAGTGAGTTTAGGGATACTCCGTGGCCTACAAGATGTGAAAATCCCTACTTTGGCTACATTTATTGCCTATTGGATTATCGGATTACCAGTTGGTTATTTATTAGCCTTCGAGTTTGGCTATGGCATCAAAGGCGTATGGTATGGCCTATCGCTTGGGTTGGGAATTACGGCGATTACCATGTTTTACAGATTTGACCAGTTAACGAAGAAGTTGAGGAGAAGTGCTTTCATTAGGTAATTTTTAATTTTTTCGCGATTTGTTTGGCTATTATTATTATTATTATTATTATTATTATTATTATTATGCAACCTCATTAAATAAAAAACAAATGAAAAAATCAATTATTGCAGGTGCGTTCTTTACATTTATGATGTTAGCAGCACCAATGATCGGAAATTCTAGTTGTTCGGTTACAAGACAATGCGGCGGTGTAGGTACAATCACATGTACAGGTGCCAATCCATGTTTCATGGCAAAAATTGGAACCTTGAATCCATGGGTGAGTTGTGGTGGTGAAGTAAGTTACTGTTTTGGATCACCAGACCAAGAAGTAACTTAACTAGAATTATAATTAACCAATGTAAAAAAGGTTAAAATTTTGATTTTTAGACTTTTTTACATTGGTTTCTCATTTAATTCCCTATTTGAAATCTAATGATTTTATAATAAATTAACAGTTCCTATTTATGAGTTCCGAATGAGTACTCATATTATTTATTCATAATTTTTATATTTTTGAAATAATGAAATTCGCAATACTACTTCCACTTTTCTTCATAGCTCTTGGCTGTACTCAGCAAAGTGAAGAAACCTCGTTTGAATACATCACTCTTGAGCCAAAAGAAAAACTAAGCTACGATAGCGATGAGTACTTCCTAACTAATCTTCGGCATATGGATTATAGTGAAAATACGTATGTTTTAGTAGAATATGAATACAACAGAATCACCCTATTAAATAAAGACCATACGCTTAAAGTCACGATTACAGCAGAAAGTAATGAATTAACAGATCTGAACAACCCTGTGAGTGCTAATGCCTCCAAAAATGAATTTGCAATATTTAATGATGGGAACAACCGAGTCAATTTTTACAATTATGATGGAGAATTTCAATCCTCAGTTTTATTAAAAAGTGCCACCTCAGACATGATTGTTGGTTTTTCGATAAAAAATAATGCAATTTACCATTCTATAGGCAATGGGATTTCTCCTTTTGCGAAAATGAATACCCAAACAAATAAAGTTGAAAACATAGGGCAATTTCATCCTAGTCTTACAAGCGATTGGGCCAAACTTTACAAATCTTTTGGCCAAATTTATGAATTAGATGATCAGCGATTCGTGACTATTCTTTCGACAATGGGCGAAGTAGTATTATACAATGCTGATTCAGAAATACTATCAAAATTCAATATTAATGAGATGGATGTTTTTAAAACCACCGCTAATTTACTGGAAGAAGCTAATTTGAATGGACCATCAAATTCAGCCAGGGCGGTGTTTATGGACTCCAAACTAATTGGTGATAAGTTATTTATTTTAGCTTTTAAAGATGACGAGCCTTTGGATCAAAATAAAAGAAATTACACTCTAAATCACATCATTCAATTAAAAATTGGAACGGATAATACATTTAAAATAGAAAGACTCTATCAATTAAATGGAGCAAAATATTTCAATACTTTCGCTATATCCGATGATAATACGCTTACAGTATCCGATCCAGTCGTTAACCAATTATGGACTTACCAGCTTAAATAAAAGTACCATTCAAGTAAAATTCGGTTTCCGTTTTTTCCATTAGCCTCCCTTTCGCTATTTTGTGAATCAATTCTAAACCATTCACAAATGAGAATATTAGCAGTCCTTTTGATTACCCTTTTTGCTTTTCCCTCCTTGGCGCAATTTCAATTGGAAATGCCCGCCATTTTAGATGAGAAAGAACGCTCCATTATTGTGGATAAATTATTAGAAGAACGCTTCGAAACCGTGCTGCCCGAACTGATGAGAAAGCATGGAATTGATATGTGGGTAATAATTTCCAGAGAATATAATGAAGACCCAGTAATGCGAACGATGCTGCCTTCTACTTGGATTTCGGCTCGTCGAAGAACCATCATGGTGATGTATGACAGAGGCCCAGAAGAAGGAGTAGAACGACTCGCAATAGCACGCTATGATGTTGGCAACCTATTTAAAGGCGCATGGAATCAAGCGGTGCAACCAGACCAATGGAAGGCTTTGGTTCGCTTAATAAATGAACGCAATCCAAATAAAATTGCGCTTAACTTCTCTACCAACTATGCACATGTGGATGGCCTCACTTACACAGAGCATAAAGAATTTATGTCCGTATTGGACACAAAATTCCAAGAAAGAGTGGTCTCAGCGGAGAATCTCGGTGTGGCATGGCTCGAAACACGCACAGATAATGAAATGACAATATATCAGCATATCTGTAGAATTGCGCATGTGATTATTCAACAAGGCTTCTCAGAAAAAGTAATCACTCCTGGTGTAACGACCACCGATGATTTAGTTTGGTGGTTTCGCAATAGAAATAGGGAATTGGGATTGGATACTTGGTTTCACCCATCAGTGGATATACAAAGAGCTGATCCAGAAAATTTTGATCACTTACGGACTTTTTCCTCCCGCCCTGAAGAGCAGGTTATCTACCCAGGAGATTTAATTCATGTAGATTTTGGAATCACTTACTTGAGATTAAATACCGATACGCAACAGCATGCGTATATTTTAAAACCGGGTGAAACAGAAGTTCCCAAACTTTTGCAAGATGCCTTCAAAAAAGGGAATCGCTTGCAAGATTTATTGACCAATGAGTTTAAACAAGGCCTATCTGGAAATGAAATACTTGCAAAAGCGCTGGCAAATGCCAAAGCGGAAGGAATCACGGGGACCATTTATACGCACCCAATTGGCTACTATGGCCATGCCTCAGGCCCAACCATTGGTATGTGGGACAATCAGGGCAGAACGATAGGTGCGGGAGATTATCCATTAAACTTTCGAACCGCCTATTCGATAGAATTGAATGCAGCTGTGGAAATTCCGGAATGGAAAAAAACCATACGGATAATGCTAGAGGAAGATGGCTACTTTGATGAGAATGGAAAATTCAGATATATCGATGGTAGGCAAAAGGAAATTTATCCGATACCTCGAATATTACCTTATAACCGATAAAAAGAAAAAGGGTCACATTGTGACCCTTTTTTAATTTCAGCAAATTTGAGCTCCCAATTATGGAAGCAATCCTTCAATATTTTCGGGCAAAGCCGCACCTTGTGTATAGACGGTAAGTAATTGAAAAATCACTATTAAAATATAGACAAAAGAACCTGTAGCTGTTAAAAATCCTAGGATGGTTAAGCCTAGACCTGCGTTTTTTTCGAGTATAGCAGAAGTCTTCATATCAGTTTGGTTTAGGTTAAGGATACATGAATATCCTGAAAATAAAACGTAAAGTCAAATTTTAATTGGATTATTTTCCACTAACCAAAATAAAATGCCGCTCAGTCTATTATAAGCAGAATCTTCGATTATTAATTTTCGTTCCTTATTGCATCCTCTGACTGCAAAAAACGATAATGCTTGATTAACCCTTCAACGATAAACCACTGTGCAAATAGGTACGTGAGCATCACATAGAACGCTCCATTTTCGATAGGAGCTACAAATCGGTTAAGACCCAAAATGGTATCTGAGGTAAGAAATAAAAGGGCTCCAAAAAATGTTAAGCTGTAACTTGTAAGTACGGTCCGGCCGTTTCTCTGCGCGGCCATCACTCCCATCATTGCGATTACAAAACAATATATGGCAACAGGAATTTCCATTCCAGATAAATTAGGATACATAAGGTAATACAAAATAAACCCGAAGAAGAGTAAGGATGCTGACCAAAATAATCGACGGATAAATGTGCTTCGATTATTGTCCACTTCTATGACTGCATGCTTGTATGCGAAAATATAGAAAACCTGAGCAAACATGAACGCGCCAAGCCCGAATATAAACAGCTCCTCAAAAATTAGCAAAATATCACCTAGCCACGAGAAAAAAAGAGCCCATAATGTAGTACGAACAAATCCATATTGAGTGCTTTTATCGACCGAATTAAAGAAATATATGGCTAATAAAAGCATCAATCCCGGCTTAGTTATCATTGACAAAGCCGCTAAACTGAATGCATTGCCGATAAGATTAGCTGCGGAAACAAGTAAAAATAAGATTAGCCAAGGACGGGTATTTTTGGAATTCATAAGCTCATTGGT
The DNA here is from genome assembly GCA_041689935.1 of Cyclobacteriaceae bacterium. Classification (GTDB taxonomy): domain Bacteria; phylum Bacteroidota; class Bacteroidia; order Cytophagales; family Cyclobacteriaceae; genus CAXBDP01. Next base: position 36,173 of record JBDNFI010000065.1, on the reverse strand, counting down.
ATCTGAAAATGAATGGGGAGTAAATATTCGAACAAAAAGCCTAACATTCAAAATTTTACCTCCCGCTTCTTTACTCTGCCAATAATGGAATAATAATCTAGGTATGCTTCATAAAAATTCCAACTATAGAATTTATTAGGTGATTCATTTCAAACAGGCTAAATTAAGCGTTTAAAATTCACATAATTATGATGAAAATTATTTCTCTCGGTTTCGCCATCTTATTTACTTTTCCTACATCTCTACTCGCTCAAGATCGGGTAGTAGGCAAGAGCTTCGCCACTCGCTCGGAAGTAATTGCGCAGAAAGGCATGGCCGCGACGAGCCATCCATTAGCTACCCAAGTAGCCTTAGACGTATTAAAAGCTGGCGGAAATGCCATCGACGCAGCCATTGCAGCAAACGCAACTTTGGGCTTAATAGAGCCCACCGGCAATGGAATGGGCGGCGATTTGTTTGCGATCATTTGGGATGCGAAAAGCCAAAAACTCCACGGGCTTAATGCCAGTGGGCGCTCACCCAAAAACCTGCCCTTAGCCTATTTCAAAGAAAGAGGAATGACCAGCATCCCATCCTATGGCCCACTGCCCGTATCCGTTCCAGGTGCTGTAGATGGCTGGTGGGAAATGCATCAAAAATTTGGCGCTAAACCTTGGGCAGAACTCTTCGACCCTGCCATCGGCTATGCTAGAAATGGCTTCCCCATTCCAGAGTATATAGCCTATTACTGGGCAAGAGGAATTGACATTTTGGGTGAACACCCAAACTTTATGAAAACCTTCAGTATCGATGGCAAAAAACCTGTAAAGGGAGACATTAAAACCAATGCCGACTTAGCGAATACATTGGAGAAAATAGCAAAAGGCGGGAGGGATGAATTCTACAAGGGCAGCATTGCGAGAACTATAGGAGCTTTTATTGAAAAACAAGGCGGTTTTTTGAGCTACGAAGATTTGGCCACCCATACATCCGAATGGGTAGAGCCTGCATCAGTAAATTATCGAGGATACGACGTGTGGGAATTGCCTCCCAATAGCCAAGGTGTCACTGCCTTGCAAATGCTCAATATCCTCGAAGGATATGATTTTTCAAAAATACAATACGGCAGTCCGGAGCATATCCATCTTTTTGTAGAAGCTAAAAAACTTGCCTTTGAAGATAGAGCTAGGTTTTATGCAGATCCTGCCTTTCAAGATATTCCGTTGGAATGGCTAATCAGTAAGGAATATGGAGATGAAAGACGTGCACTTATTAATCCAGATAGAGCAGCAAGAACGTTTGATGCTGGCAACCCTGCTTTGCGGGAGGGTGATACCATTTACCTAACAGTAGCTGACGAGGATGGCAATATGGTTTCCCTTATTCAAAGCAATTATCGAGGCATGGGCTCGGGTATGGTTCCCGATGGACTAGGATTTGTGATGCAAAACCGAGGTGAACTTTTCGACTTGAACGAAGGCCAATTCAATACGTACGCTCCTGGTAAGCGTCCTTTTCAGACCATTATTCCAGCGTTCATTACAAAAGACGGCCAACCGATGATGAGCTTTGGTGTGATGGGTGGCAGTTTCCAACCGCTTGGGCATGTACAAATTGTGATGAATATGGTAGACTTTGGTATGAATATACAAGAAGCAGGCGATGCGCCACGAATTGATCATCAAGGCTCCTCCGAACCTACAGGCGAGCGTATGCTCAATGGTGGCTATATCACTTTAGAAGATGGCTTTGGCTGGGATGTTGTTCGGCAGTTAATAAACAAAGGTCATCAAATTCGCTGGGGCTTTGGTGGCTATGGTGGCTACCAAGCCATAAAATGGGATCCCATTCGCAAAATCTACTTTGGAGCTTCTGAATCTAGGAAGGATGGGCAGGCTGCGGGGTATTAGGGGTTTGGAAAAGACTGATTTTGAACTAAAAACACTTTTAATTTTTATTCAAAAACCAATCACCTCCACCTTACTCCGCCCACTGTGTTGTTTGCTTACTTTAATCTGCACCGGAATCCTTTCCGTCATTTCCTGTACATGAGAGATTACGCCCACCTTGCGGCCTTGATTATGTAATCGCTCCAGCGCATCCATAGCCATATTGAGTGTAGTTGGATCAAGTGAGCCAAATCCTTCATCAATAAATAAGGATTCCACCTTCATGCGACTGGTAGACAATGATGCCAAGCCTAGCGCCAATGCTAGCGAAACCAAAAAAGATTCACCGCCTGAAAGTGAATACACCGTACGCACTTCATCCCCCATGTCTTGGTCAATGACCTGCAACCCCAAGGAATTGGGAATTCGTTGCAGCACATAACGTTTACTCAGCATTTCTAAATGAACATTAGCATAGCTTAACAGCGCATCCAACGTATATTCCTGTGCAATCTGGCGGAATTTTTTACCATCTGCAGAGCCAATTACTTCATTGAGCTTCGCCCAATTTTCCACCAATGCATCCTGTTTTTCAATAGCCTGCAACAGTGTGCCGATGCGTTGCTTATTCAGCTTGTCGTTGCTTACCTTAAAACCAATTTCACTAGCCTCTTGAGAATGCTGCTTCAATAATTCCTGCGCATCGGAGAGTAATATAGTTAATTCCTCCAATGTTCTAGCTGAAAGTCGCTGCTCGGCATGAGTGGTCAAAGCTTTATCTCGCTCTTCCAAAATAGATTTGGCTTGCATTAGAACATCATCTACCGCCCTCAAACGAGTCCTTTCTGATTCTATCCAATCTTGGCCATAAGCCAAAAGTTCGACGAGTTTCGCCTCGGTAAGTTCGGTTTGGTGTTGTAGATTATGCTTGCTTATCCAATCTTTGAGTTGCTTATTCAAAGCTAATTCCCGACTAGACAAGCCGTTTATATCTACATCAAACTGCTCGTGTTGAGCCTGATTTCGGGTAATTTCCGCATGTATTTCACTTGCTATTTCTCTCTGCGCCTCCAAAGTCTTTTTTGCCAACTCAATCGCCTCCTTCAGCTTTGCCTCCACCCTAGCCACCGCAACACCTTGAAAAAGAGCCATTCGCTCATCGTTCAACTTTTCATTCTGGCTTTGAAAGTTAGCTAGCTTTTCTTCACCAATCTGTACTTCTTCTTGGGTGTTTTTGAGCAGCTCTCTTAGCCCTTTTCTTTTTTCAGTGAGCGTGGTTTGGTTACGAGTATGCTCCTCTAGCTGTGCTACATTGGTTTTCCATTCTTGGGCAAATTCCCGAATACGGGTTTCAAACCCTTCTGGATTGGTTTTCCAATTTTCAAACCATTCTTCATTCGAAAAATAAATAGCTACCGTTTGTGCAACAGCGTCTAGCTTTTTGCGTGCCATCAGTTGCTCTTCAGTATCCTTGGTTTGTTGTTCTGTCAAGGATTTCAAAAGCCTTTCAGCATCTTTAATTTGGTTATCTACCTCAGCAAATTGCTTATTCAACTCTTCAAGTTGTGCCTTAAGTGTATCCAATAGTCCCTTTTGTTCTCTGAAAGATTGGATTTGCCCCTGCAATAGCTGCTGTCTCGATTTCAATTGCTGCAAGTGTTGTTGTAACCAATCGCTTCTTTCCTCAAAAGGCCGCTCATTACACTTCTCAGAAACCTGAAATTTCGACCATGCTGACTCAAGTTCCTGTAACGATTTCTCAGTAATCGTCGATTTTTCTTCTCCTTCTGAAATTACCCTTTTTAATTCAATGCAGCGTTGCGCCAGACTTGAATGGGAATTCTGCTGCTGTATATATTCGTCTTCAATTTGCTCATGTTCGGCTTGCAGTTGCGAGAGCACAAGGTCAAGAGCTGGATGATGGGCAGCATAGGGATGGTGGGTGCTCCCGCAAACAGGGCAAGGCTCCTCAGGCACTAATTGATTGCGGAGTTTTTCCACACTTTCTGCTGCCACCAATTTTGCCCTTTCAAGCATTTTTGAAGAAGCTTCTTTTTCTGATTTTGCCATGGTCAGAAGCTTTTCGATTTCTGCCAATTGGCTGGTGCTTTGCTTTAGCCCGTCTGAATTTTTCTCTAGGGATTGTTGCAGGGCACGTTCTTCATTTTTGGCTTGATACAGTAATTTCCAATGTGCGCTTGCCTCTATTAAATCTCCAATGGATGTGTCTAACGCAGACTTTTCATTTTCAATTTCTTGAATGGAAATGACTAATAAGGCATCGTTTAAAGATTGCCATTCCGCTTTCTTTCGCTCCAATGAAGTTTCAAAAGTGCTCCGCTGATCTTCTAAGGTTTTCTTTTGCTGTTTTTGTGTTGAAATAGTATTCTCAACCGTATGAAAGCGGGAGGTGAGGCTTTGTAGGTTTTCCAAAAGTCCTTTAGCATCATTCAACTTTGATAGAATCAGGCTCTCCTGCTCGGCAATGGGCTGGCGCAACTTGTTTATAGTTTTCCAGTCACTTAATTCTTTGATTTCCTTTTCAGCAGCTTCCAGCTCCGTTTGAACTTCAGAAAATTGTGCTTTTTGTCTTGTTTCTTTTTCACATACAAGAGCAAAATCTTCCTTTGCTTGTGTTATCTGCTCTGCTTTTTCGCTAAGTTTTACATCAAGTGCCTTTGCCGCATTTAGCAAAGGCTGAGCTTGCTCTTCTTCCTTCAATCTACCATTCACTATCTCCCTAGCTTGCTCAAAAGTCGCATCAGCTATTCCTTTGCGCTCTTCCAATGAAATCAAGCGCATAGAAAGAGCCTCCGCCAGTTTAGACTTCGTCGTAATTAGCTCCTGCGTAGTTTGCAGCGCATCAATAATGCTTCGAGCAGCTTGGATACGACCTATTTGCTCGAATTGCTGCTCCCGATCTTTCGCTTCATTTTTCGTGTTACTAGCCTGCTGATAGTCTTCCGTAGCAGACTGGACACTTTCCTGAAATATCAACCACTGCCTATGCCAGCTCAGCTCTTTGTTTAGTTCGGTGACTTGCCCATCGGCAATTATTATTGCCGCATTTAAGACCTGCTCTCGCTCTTGTAAAGCACTTAACTCTGCTGTGGTCAGGATGGCTATTCCCTCCCGCTTCACATTCAGTTCTCTGAGCTGATGTTGCTCTTCCCTATGGTGCTCAAATACCTTTTTAGAAATTTCAGAATAAATATACGTCCCAGTCAATTTTTCTAAAAGTGACGATTTTTCATCTTTTCCCGCTTTCAGGAAAGCTGTAAAATCTCCTTGTGCCAATAAAACAGAGCGAGTAAATTGTTCAAAATTTAACCCGACTAATCGCTCTATTTCAGCTAAAAGTTCAGTTTTTCTACCGGGTATATCTAGATGGGTCGTGATGTTTTTCAAAGACATCTCATACGCTTGCAGGTTCCCATCCGCTTTATTCCTTGCTCTTCTTACACTCCAGTTTGCTCTATAATACTGTCCGTCAATCCCTACAAAATCTACTTCGGCATAGCCATTGGATGTGCCATCTCTTAGAATTCCCCGCACATCATCCTGTTTGATGGTACTTCCCAGTACATCGGTAATGTCTACACCATTCTCCGCCAGCCGGTACCGAGGCGTTCTAGCATAAAGGGCAAGGCATAAAGCATCCAATACAGTTGATTTCCCTGCGCCAGTAGGGCCCGTAATAGCAAAGATGCCTGCGGAACTAAGCGGTTCTACACTAAAATCAATCTCTGTGTGGCCGTCTAGGGAGGCTAAATTCTGAATGCGTATGGCTTGTATCTTCATGCTTATACTTCCGATTCGTTTACTTCCTCTGTAACCTGTTGAAAAAGCTTCTGCAGACCTTCGGGAATGGGATTGTTATATTTACTTTGATATACTTTATGCAGTACTTCCAGTGGTTTTAGCTCATTAAGCTGCTCTGGATTCATCATCGTATTTTGATCAGGTTTTAATACAGAAGTGTTGTAGCGTACATCAATCTTTGCCAATCTGACGTTTTTACCATGAAGTGCGGTTTCTATTTTGTGCCTGAGGCCAGGTTCAGGTCCATCCAGCAATACCCTCATTTCCAAATAAGGAGCTTTATGTATCTCTCCTTCAAAAGGTGCTAATTGTGCTAATGAGCGAAGGATTTCTGACAGTGAACTATGTACGACAGGAATCCTTCGAAGTGGAATTGAAACTGGAATTTTGAGAATTTTAAGCTCTTTAATTTCATCGTCTGCAATGTCAATCACAATAACCTGATGCATATAATTGGTCTCTGAAAAAGACATTGGCAGGGGGCTACCAGAATATCGAATATGCTCCTTCCCTCCAATGCGTTGGGCTTTATGAATATGCCCCAACGCTACATACCGAATATTATGATCAAAGGAAGCTGCTGAAATACATTCCACACCACCCATTATCAATCTTTCTGTCTTATCGATATCGCCAACCTCTGCTTGCTGAGCGTGCAAGTGTCCCATAGCAATAATGGCTTGGCCTGCCAATTTATTCGATGCGGCATACTCATAAGCCTCCCTATAAAATGCGGCTACACCCTCCGCATACGGATTGGAGGAATCTGGAACCGAGGGATAATCACCCATTCGCAAATAGGGCACGGCCATACACCATATTTTTGGATTTCCCTCTTTATCGATTAGTGGTATAGTAATTTTGCTGTAATCAATATCGCCATGCTGATTCTTTTCGACAAGCCCCACAATATGGATATTTGAAGATTCTAACAGCGGTTTAGGTGATTCCAACCGGGAGGCAGAATCATGATTACCAGCTGTAACAACAATTTGCAGATCTGGATTTTGCTTTACTGATTGATTTAGAAAAGAATAAAACATCTTTACAGATGCTGCTGAAGGATTAGATAAGTCAAATATATCACCACTAATTAATAAAACATCTATTTGCTCTGCCACCAAAGTTTCCAAAAGCCAATTCAGAAATTGCTGATGCTCATAGGTACGGTCATATTCATGGAAGAGCTGACCAATATGCCAATCAGCAGTATGTAAAATTCGCATCATATCATTTATTTCAGTTTCATCAACCCTCTCCACCAAAGATATAGATGCTAACTTTTCACTATCAATTTGATCGGAAGAGGCTACTCCTTTATTGGCAATTAACTTACATATTTTATGCGGACTTTCAATCAAAATGTTTCCTGAAAATGAGTTGTATGCCTTGTTACAATATCCCTTTTAGGCGTTGGGCATATTTCTGATATATAATTCCCAAAGTTTTAAGCCCAAAATATAGAAGAGGATGAGAGAGAATAATATTCGCAATACTCAGCAATTGGCCCAAATGGTGGTGATGTGGCGGTGTAATACTAGTAGCCACTCAAAGCCTTGAAAAAGAAGGCATAAAAAAAAGGCGCTATTTTTAGCGCCTTGTGTGATCCCGCTGGGGCTCGAACCCAGGACCCATACATTAAAAGTGTATTGCTCTACCAGCTGAGCTACAGAATCATTTTTACTTTGTTTTATTAAAGGCGTTTTCCTTAATTGCGGTTGCAAAGGTAAACCTTACCATTCAAAATGCAAAGCTACAAATTCAAATTATTCACATTCTTTTTCATCTTTATTCTGTCAGCCAATTACACTGCCGTTTCACAGGATAATAGCGCTTTAATCAAACAGGCTGATTCCCTTTTTGTTGCGAAAAAATACACCGAATCTTTGGCGATTTATGAGCAGCTATTTTTTGAGAAAAAACTTCAAAGCCCTGCCATGCTTTTGAAAATGGCCTTCATAAGTGAGGGTATGGATGAGCCCGCGGAGGCTCTATTTTACCTCGAAAACTACCAAAAAGTAAGTCGGGACCAAGCCGCTCTTCTAAAAATTTCTGAATTAGCGCAAGAATATAACCTTCGAGGATACGAGACGAGTGACACCAATCTTTTTATAGATTTCTACAGCCGCTACCATATTGAAATCGCTATGGTATTATTTGCCATCGCTATTTTCCTGCTATCTATATTTATTTATCGTCAGAGAACATTCAATGAAAAACCTGCTCCACTCTTTGCCGGTGTAGTGATATTCTTAGTACTCTCTGCGATTGTCTTTAATAAGGTAGGTATCGCCAAGCAAGCAATTATACAGGCAGAGTACGCCATGGCCATGAAAGGCCCTAGCGTAGGTAGCGATATGATTGAAGGCATCGGCAAAGGCCACAAGGTTGCTGTGCTTGGAAAAAAAGATGTATGGGTAAGAATCCGCTGGAAAGATCAGGAGGTATTTGTAAGAGAAAATAGTTTGAGGATCATCTAATTTTGATTAAAATAGGCGGCTGGATCTAATAAATATAGACCGTACCTATCCTCAACTGGCACTCTCACCAAAAATTGATCTTGGTATACGCCCAAAACAAAATCTGGATAGAAAGCTGAATCTCCATTAAACTGAAATAGCTTTGTTGTGAAATCAGTTAAATCGATTAGCCCAAATGCTCTTTTTGTGGAATTCATAAATTGAAACATAAGGTAGTTTTCGCTGTGATAAATATTAAATGGAAGCCCTTTAAATTGACTTTCCTCATCAAATACTAAATCATAAAGCTCTTCAAGTTCAGCTATGTCATTATAGCGCGCCATACCTTGCAAGGAGGAAAACCTTAGATTTATAGCTTTATTCAAAGCATAAGAATCCTCGTCTAGCACGTAGATTCTCTCATCAAAAGGATAAAGTAAAAATATTTCCTCGCCAATTTCTTCAAAATAGTGTTTCCCCAATTCTATACTATTTAGCGTATCATTGTAAGATATCATAGAATGCTTGATAGATGAAAATGAACTGTCGGTCACCACGAAATTGTGCATGTTTAAAATACCGCCAATTAAATTATCACTCGAAGTGTATAACCCAAAATCTCCATTTTTTAAACGCTGAATCTGCTCAAAGTAAATTGGCATTGATACTTCCTTTGAGAAATTAAATTCCTCATCGAAGAAAAGTAATTTTGCCTGCTCTATATCGTGGATGATTATCTCTTGATTTATTTCATCGAAGCTAAGCTCATTTACTTCAACATATTCACCTGGCCCCAACCCTGAATTACCAATCATGTAAAGGCTATCAGTAGTTACATTATAAACTTTACCAAATCCCATATCCCATACATATAGATTCCCTTTAGAATCCTGTATAGCCTTAATTGGGAAAATAAAGTCATGCTTTGAAAATACACCGTTTGAGGTATCAAAGTCCAGTTTATCAATAGGTGTATTCCTTAGGTCTATTTCAACTTGATTATTTAAATCTGAGTTGGAACCACATCCAAAAACACAAAGAACTGAGATAAATATTGTTAGATAAAGGAAGGTTTTCATCGTAAAAATTAAGGCAACGTGAAACCAAAAATCATTTAGAAATTTTAATTATCTGTAAACAGAATATAAAAAATGAGTTCGCATCAACATCCTAGTGATAAGTAAACTCTAAAATCATAACTCAAATATCTCAGTAAAAATCAGAATTATCTAGTTAAGCTGCTCTGAAAAAAACCCTAAAAATACACTCTCTGGAACCGGCATAAAAAAACGGAGGTGGTCTAATCCTCCGTTTTCGATCCTGTGATTATTGGTTGGTTGTCATATTATAAAAGCGGATTCTCCATCTTACCAATAAAAAGAATGGCATCCGTGTGTTTTTCTCTAATTACATATACAAAGGGTCTATTTACCCTAACCGATGGCGGGAGGGATGTTACACCTACTCCCACTGATGTAACGGCAGCAGCTTCCGTTCCTTGCTCATTTACCTCTACAAAAGTTTTATGCTTCACCTCATTTATAATATAAAGATTATCATCTTCAAAAATTTCAGAGAAGCCTCCATTTCTACCACTAAATGCCTTCCCCAATCCCATTTCCGTAAGGACATCATTTAAGGATATTTCATATACTACCTTGAATTTTGGCAAATACAACTCATACCCAACTTCAGCAGCCGCATTGAGCCAATTATTTAAGGCATTAATACTTAAGCTCTCAGTAAAACTATTTAAGCTGACACCAGCATTCGGCATTAGTACGGTCATTGAAAACTGCCCATTTCCATACGGGATATCCACCAACTCCACCTCTTGATGGGATAAATAACGGTATTTAGCGCTTTTGGTCTTCATCGTAGGCACTTGAATAGTTTCGCTAGAGGCTAATTGAAATTCTCTATTTTGCGTTTCCTTCTCATCAAATGGCACTTTCCAATCTGCCTTAAAATAAAGAGCATTGATCAGAAACATTACATGTTCAGGGTTGATTTGATCGATAATCGAAGGAATTTTCCCTTGTGTTTTATTACTTACCCAGTTATTAATTTTATTCACTGTTTGTGGGTTTTGAAAATCTTCACCCATCACCGCCGCATTATAATAATCGAAAACAGCTTCTTTAAAGCTATTCTTAACCACCAGTCCATTTCTATACCAAACAGCATTTGCGTTATCGAAACGAACTCTATTATCCATTTGCTTTACTCTATTTTCTAAGCTTTTGTAGGCACTATTTACCTCCGCTTGGCTCAAATCTGGAAAACCCAAAATTGCTGCCATTTTAGCTCTCAATTCTGCATTAGCTCCATTGCTTGTCATAGCCAAAGCCATGGAAACGCTGAATGGAGAAATGAAAACATTGGTATTATTTGGCTCTGATTGCACTACTCTATTGAATAATTCAAAGGAGAAATCATTTCCTCCTTGTACTGTATTCAGTTCGATTCTTTGAAGTGGGGATAATTCAGGAATATTTGGCTCAATATCTTCCGAAGGCTGACATCTTATTGCAGCAAATGCAATTGCCGCAAAACTCAAAAAAGTAGATAATTTTCGCATTTTATTCCGTGCTATGCCTTCAAGACAGCAGAAAGAACAAAATAGTTGGAATCACCGATCAACTTCTCCTAAAACTAAATCTATGGAGCCAATAATTGCAATTAGGTCTGCTATTAATCCTCCTTTGGCTATTTCGGATATCACTGATAAATTCACAAAAGAGGGCGCTCGTGCCTTGCAGCGAAAGGGTTGATCCGTTTTTCCATCCGCTCTAAAATAATAGCCAAGCTCACCCTTCGGGTTTTCGGCTCGCACATATAAATCTTGTGCTTTTGGGCGAATTTTCTTTGGAACCATTTCCTTTGGATTGAAATCCCTCGTGCGCTTATGCGCTCCTTGCAATTGATCCAAACATTGGCTGATTATCTTTATAGACTGGTAGCATTCCTGCATCCGCACATAGGTTCTATCCCAGCAGTCTCCTTTAGTGCCCATTTCTCCTTTGCCAATGGGGACATCAAAGTCAATTTCAGGATATACACTATAGCCATCCACTTTGCGTAAATCAAACTTTAAACCAGAGGCACGGAGCATCGGCCCAGTGACGCCATAATTAATGGCTAGATCCAAAGGCAATACGCCCACATTTGCGGTACGCTCCACAAAAATCTTATTCTCAATCAAGAGCTTATCCATTTCGCGTACTTTCGGTTCCAAATATTGAATAAACTCGCGGCATCGCTCTTCGAATCCAACAGGCAAATCATAATATAAACCACCTACCCAAATGTAATTGTAGAGCATTCGCGCGCCACAAATCCATTCCAATAATCTCAGAATATGCTCACGATCACGCATCATCCAAAAGAAGGAAGTCATTGCGCCAACATCCATCCCGTATGTGCCAATTGCCACAAAATGTGAGGCTAGCCGATTTAGCTCTGCCACCAACACACGTATATACTCCACACGTTTAGGGATGTCTTTTTCTATGCCAAGCATCCGCTCCACGCCCATAGCATAGGCATGTTCGGAGTTCATGGCTGCCAAATAATCCATTCTATCCACGTAGGGGATAATCTGATTATAAGGCAAAGATTCGGAGTGCTTTTCGAAACAGCGATGTAAATACCCAATATGAGGCACTACGTCCACTATCATCTCTCCGTCAGTAACCACCTCTAATCGCAAAACCCCATGGGTGGAGGGATGCTGTGGCCCAATATTTATGATCATTTCTCCCGTCTTCAAGTCCTTCTCACCAAACTTGGTAGTTTCGGAATTTCGAAGATGATCTTCGTTATAAATGTATTGAATAGGATTTGCCATCAGTATTTAACCGTAATGCCGTGATACTTTTCTTGATGGCTGTAATCCTTTAACAGCGGAAAGCCTTCCCAGTCTGTGGGTAATAATATTCTTCGAAGGTCGGGATGATTGAGAAAATTTATGCCAAATAGATCAAATGCCTCACGCTCGTGCCAATCGGCGGTTCTCCATACAGTGGAAACACTTGGGATCTGCGGGAGGGTGCGGTCAAGCTCACACCGAATATTGAGTGAATAATTATATGGGATGGAATAGAGGGTATACACCACTTCCATTATGCCTTTTTCAGGCCCATTATCTAAGCCGGTAAGGCATGACAATGAATCGAAATAAAGTTGCTTCTCCGTTCTCAAAAAGCTGCAAAGCTCCACGATTCGAGATGAGTCTACCAAAAATGTAGCAGGTGTGGTTGTTGAAATTACCTCCCGCACCATTTCAGGCAAATGTGTATTTATCAAGTCCTTTATCTCTTTTAGGCTCATGCTTTGGCTTTTTTCTTTTCTAGTAACTTTTCTAGCAAGCTTTCATCCAACCTACTTTCCCCTCTAATCTTTTCTTGCAATTTGATAATTCCACCAATCAGTGCTTCCGGTCTAGGCGGGCAACCCGGCACATACACATCTACTGGAATAATTCTATCCACACCTTTTACTACATGATACCCGTGCTCCCAGTATGGGCCTCCGCAATTGGAGCAAGACCCCATAGAAATCACATATCTTGGTTCGGCCATTTGTTCATATAATCTACGAACTCTATCGGCCATTTTGAAGGTGACAGTACCAGCGACGATCATTACATCCGATTGGCGAGGAGATGCACGTGGGATCAGCCCCATCCGGTCTAAATCATAAGCGGCACTTATCGATCCCATAAATTCTATTGCGCAGCAAGCAATCCCAAAGCCCATTGGCCATAGGCTCGAAAGCCTTGCCCAATTTAACAGTTCATCTACTTGGGTGATGATTACTCCTCCCGCTCCAAATTTCTGATCTAAATATCCGCCCATTAGTCTAAATATTTTTTGTACGCTTCTATTGGTATTGTATTTTCCGTTTTGGTAGAAGGGCTAATGCTTCTTCTATCAGATGCCCAATCAAGATAGCCCTTTGCCCAAACATACGCCAAGCCAAGCACCAAAATAGCTAAAAACAGAAACATCTCAAATATGGCGATTTTGCCCCATAACCCACCTGTCGAACTATTGATGAAGGCATCTCCAAATACGGTAGCCCAAGGGAAAAGAAATACAATTTCGACATCGAATAAAATAAAAACGAGTGCAATCACATAAAAACGTGCATTGAACTGCCCCCAAGCCGAACCGATGGTATCTTCTCCCGATTCATAAATCGTCATTTTCTCCACGTTTGGGCGGTTTGGCCGTAATAGTGAGGCGGTAGTTAAGCCTGCAATCACAAATAAAGCCCCTCCAATAAGGAAAATAAGCGCCGAGCCAAATGAGGATAGATGTATATCCATTTCTTAGAGTTTTAGTGGGTTTAAATAACGGAAATGCCCATTCATTTTGATCACTTCTTGCGCACGTTTCATTTGTTTGAGGATAGGTATTGAGACTCTAATATGTGAGAGCAAAAGCCTTTGCCTTTCTCGCTCACTCTCCAAGGTAAGCAATTCATATTCTTGATTGAGTGTGAGTCCCATTTTATGAGCTATCTCAAAAGCCTTAAGGTTACGGTGAAGCATTACTTTCCCATCCAAACTCATCAAAGTGAATAATTCATTTAACGCTTCGTAGAAAATAATTTGATCTTGCTCAGTGGTGTCTTCAATATTTTGCAAATAAGAGACCTCACCTGTAGAGAAGAGCTTCTCATCCGATTCTGGAATGAATTCTAGCACTTTGATCACTCGAATTCCTTCTACGGTAATATCCATTCTACCATCGTCATAGGCTTCCGCCACTTTGGCTATTTTTACCTCCGTGCCATACTCAATAATATTGTTGACGTAGGCTGGTATGCCAAAATTATGACCCAGATCAATGCACTCACTAATAAGCTGTTTATAGCGAGGCTCAAATATGTGCAAGTTTAGTTTTTCTCTAGGGAAAGGAACTAAATTAAGTGGGAATAGCGCTAATTTCATTTCTAATCAATCTCTAGTTATAACCTCAAAAAATTAAAATGGGTTTAGTTTATTCGTACAGATTTAGTATTCTTATTTAACCCTTTCAGCTCTAGACCCATTTTCGCACGTGTTTCTAAGATCACCTGTATTTCATTTTTATCCAAAACTATGGCATAAGGCATGGCATGCATATTAGCTATTTCAAGGTCAATTTTTTCGCCTGTTTTTCCTTTATCCAAGGCAGTGATAATCATATTGGGCAATTCATCTATCAATGACCCTGCCTTGAATACAAGTTTTTCAGATATAAACTTTAGAAAACTATCGTGAAAAAGGGCATCGGCAGATTTCACTAATATATTTTCGGTCTGAATATCATATTCAAAATTTTGAACCCAAAAGGTACTTGTCTCCTCATCAAAAGCCGGCTCGCCTACCATAAAAATGCGGCCATTTATGGCTCCTTTCACTTCCATTTCCATGGCAAGGCCATTTTCCGTGGCGTATAGATTCAACTCATTGATATTAACCGCAGAATTCCCGGAAGTAAATTTCTGATTCAGTAATTCTTCCTTTAGCAATTGATTCGCTCTTTCGAAACTCATTTTGGCCAATACAAATATTTGCACACTATCTCTATCATTTATTTGATCGCTATATGCTGGTAAAGGTTGCTCCACAAATAATGGCGGCTCTCCTTCTCTCGTCTCAGCATAGGCTTTCATTTGCACAAGGAGTGTGAGCAAGCCTGTATCATCGTTGAGGAATTTGGCCGCAAGGGATTCTCCTTTTGCCGAAAGGTAAACTTTCGGATCTTTCTTATTGATAATAATTTCTTTTTGAATATCATTCCAAATTTTGCTTACTTCCTCCCGCGTTTTTATTTCCTCCCGCAGCACTTTATCCAATTCGGCCAATAGGGTTCCTTGATTTGCAAATAGCTGCTCTTCAATAGGAACCTTGATATCTAGTGAAATCATGGCAATTTTTAGCTCCGGATTTTTTATCCAATCAATTCGAAGCAATTTGGTATTGGTATTTAAACTCCAATCTGGATTTACGCTTACTTCGGTATTCAAATGAAGGATCATTTCTGCTTCGATAGGAGCTTGATTTTTTAGGCTCATTCCCATAAATTTCTTGATGAAATTTCCTGAAACATGGATTGGAAAACTTATTTGCAATGCCGTATTGGCCCAGCTTAAGTTTGCGCGGGAGGTTCTTTCTAACTCAAGAAAAAGACTATCTCCACCGCTATTTAGCTTTAGCCATTTTTTAAAAAATACTCCTTGAAGCTTATCATTTACTAAGCCTTCCAGGTTTTGCACATCATATGAGACAGGAATAGTGAGTGTGGAAATAGGGGCTACCAACGTGGTATCCGACAAAGTTTCGGCAGGTCCTTCTGGGTCTAGTTTTTCACAACTCGCAAATAGAATTGAAATAAGGAGAAGGAGCCCTAGGAAATATATATTGGAACTTTTCATGTGTGATTATTGGTCGATACCTCATTCATAACGAAAAAGCCATGCTGGTGGGCAAGGCTTTTTCTGAGAATATGATTATTACATATTTTTAACGATTTCCGCGCCAAACTCAGAGCACTTCAATAAAGTGGCTCCTTCCATTAAGCGTTCGAAATCATAGGTAACTCTTTTCGCATCGATGGATGCCTCAATTCCTTTGAAAATCAAATCTGAGGCTTCTTTCCAGCCGAAAAACTCAAGCATCATGGCACCCGATAAGATTAAAGAACCTGGATTTACTTTATCTTGTCCAGCATATTTTGGTGCTGTTCCATGTGTTGCTTCAAATATCGCAGTGCCTGTGTTGTAATTGATATTTGCGCCAGGCGCTATACCTATACCACCTACCTGTGCGGCCATGGCATCAGAAATATAATCGCCATTTAGGTTTAGGGTAGCAATTACAGAGTATTCTGCTGGTCTCAACAATATTTGCTGAAGAAAAGCATCTGCAATTACATCTTTGATGATCACGCGATGGCCATCCTTCTCAATTACTTGCCATGGGCCGCCTTGATAATCTTGTGCGCCATAGGCATTTTTGGCAAGCGCATAGCCCCATTCCATAAAAGAACCCTCGGTGAACTTCATGATATTTCCCTTGTGGACTAGCGTCAGAGAGTCGCGCTTTTGTGTAAACGCATATTCAATAGCCGCTTTTACCAGTCTTTCCGTTCCTTCTTTTGATACAGGCTTTATCCCGAAGGAAGAGCTGTCTGGAAAACGCACTTTTTCGAATTTATCTGGGAAATTATCGCGTAATAATTGAGTGAATTTAGTATTATCATCCGTACCATTTTGGAATTCGATCCCGGCATAAATATCCTCCGTATTCTCACGAAAGATGACCATGTCGGTATTCCATGGTTCTTTTACGGGAGAAGGAACTCCTTTGAACCACCTTACAGGACGCACACAAGCGTATAAATCTAATTCTTGCCGAAGCGCTACATTTAGAGAGCGGATACCTCCACCAACTGGAGTTGTTAATGGCCCTTTGATGCCTACTAAGTATTCTCTAAAAACATCTAACGTCTCTTTTGGCAACCACTCACCTGTCTGGTTAAAAGCCTTTTCGCCTGCTAATACTTCTTTCCAAACAATCTTCTTATTCCCATTATATGCCTTTTCTACTGCGGCATCCAAAACCAATTTGGCCGCTGGCCATATATCTACGCCTGTACCATCACCTTCGATAAATGGTACGATAGGAAAGTTTGGTACATTGAGTATTCCTTTTGAAATCGTAATCTTTTCTCCTGTCATTATTTATGTATTTATTATTAATATTATTTCAATAACTCTCTTCATTCGTTGGAAAGCTCCGCCCTTTCACATCTTTTATATAGTTCTTCACTGCTTCATCCATAATGCTTCCTAAGTCAGCATATCTGCGCAAAAATCTTGGTTTAAATTCCTTTGTAATACCCAACATATCATGAACTACTAAAACTTGTCCATCCACATCAGGTCCGGCTCCAATACCGATCACTGGGATGCTCACTGTTTCTGCCACTGTTTTGGCAAGTTCTGCCGGAATTTTTTCAAGCACCAAAGAAAAACAGCCGCATTCCTCCAAGAGTTGCGCATCTTCAATCAGTTTATCTGCTTCGTCCTTTTCCTTTGCCCTTACAGTGTATGTACCAAACTTGTAGATGGATTGAGGCGTAAGCCCCAAATGCCCCATCACTGGAACGCCAGCGCTTAATATACGGGTGATCGATTTTTTAATTTCTTTTCCACCTTCCATTTTCACTCCATGAGCACCCGATTCTTTCATAATTCGGATAGCAGATCGCAATGCTTCATTTGAATTGCCTTGATAAGAACCAAACGGAAGGTCAACTACCACAAATGCCCGCTGTACTGCTCGTACCACACTGCTTGCATGATAGATCATCTGATCCAATGTAATCGGCAAGGTCGTTTCATGCCCGGCCATGACATTGGATGCAGAATCACCTACTAATATTACATCCACGCCTGCCTCATCTAAAATACAAGCCATCGAGAAATCATAGGCAGTGAGCATCGAAATTTTTTCTCCACGCGTTTTCATTTCTTGTAATTGATGCGTGGTAATAAGCTTAATGTTAGATTTATGGATTGACATAAGGTATGTTTATTGAAGATATACAGCCATATTTTCAGCATCGAGTACCACATGAATATGTTCGCTCAGTGTGGTGGCAAGTTCATAGCCAGTATAGTCTACACTTACAGGGTATCTTTTGTGGCTACGATTTACCAAGACGGCTACTTCTAGTTTTTTGATTGGTTGGGATAAAAATGGTTCAAATGAAAATGCTAAGGTACGCCCTGAGTTTAAAACATCATCTACCAGTACAACGACCTTCCCATTCAAGCTTGTCAGCTCCACATCCAATTCTATTACTGGCTGAATTGTAGCACTTTTATTTACAGATATTTTGATTAAATGGATAGCGTTTTCGGAAATGGCTTCCAATTCCTTACAGATCATTTCAGCTAATAGGTAGCCTGAACCGTCAAGCCCTGCCAGATAAATGGCCGATTCGCAGTAATGATTTTCGTGAATTTGATAAGCTATTCGGCGAATTTTTTGCAGTATTTGCGGCTTATCAAGTATTTTGTTTTGCATTAAGCTCATATACGGTGACGTTACGATCAACAAAATTAACCCGAACAAGACAATAGCCAAACTGCGGGAGGTATAAATGAAAAATCCCTAACTGTTATGAAAGGGATTTTAATCTTTTGGTTCGAAAATCCTACGGAACAGGGAGCACTTTAGAGTCTTTGAACGTGGATAGGATCACCATCGATTCCATATTATCCACTTCTTTGATTTCGCTTACCTTATCGAGCATCAAATTCTGATATGAAGAAATATCTTTGGAAATTACTTTCAAAATAAAGTCGCCTGAGCCAGTAATGTGATGACATTCAATAATCTCATCTATCTTATTTATTTGTTCAAGAAAAGCCTCAATATTTCGCTTATTATGACCTATTAATGTTACGTGTACAAAAGTGGTAACACCTAAACCGATAGCGGCAGGATCCAGTTTTGCATGATAACTTTGAATGATTCCTGAAACTTCGAGTTTCTTTACTCTCTCTAATGTAGGAGCCGGAGAAAGGCCAATTTCTTTTGATAATTGGGCATTGGTAATTTTTGCATTGGCTTGTAAGATCTCCAGAATTTTTCGATCTATTCTATCCAGTTTTATGACACTCATCTATTTATTATTAGTTCAAAATATAATTTCGTCCAAAGGTAATAACATTATTAAAAATTCTAACTATTGAAAAAAAATATTTTTATTTAAAGGTATTGAACACTTTTTATCAAAGTTTATTTGCCTTCAAATATTCTTTGGCTTCTTTGTGTGCAGGATGCTTTCTTTTAGCAAACTTTTTTACCCGATCAAAATACTTTTTAGCTTCTTTCTTATTCCCAAGGTCTGCTTGAATCTTGCCTAAATTGAGCAAAGAATAAATATAGTATCCCGATTCCTGCGACTCTGTTTCCTCTCCAAAGCTGATTGCTCTCTTATAATAATCCGTAGCTTTCACCTTATTATTTCGGGCTTCATAGATTTGTCCTAGAAAGAAGGATGCATACCTCCCGCTTATTGCCTCGTATCCGGGCATTCCAGCATCAAGGTTTTCTAATATACGTAGAGATAATTTTTCTGTTTCCACTGTTCTGCCACGCAAATAGGTGAGCATGGTGAAGTAGCGATGGAAATAAGCATTGTCGGGAAAGGTCTCATTAAGATATCCTGCAAGCTGATATCCGCCTTCGACATCCTTTTCTTCTGAGTATAATATCCGCATCAGAAAGTATTGTGCTTCTGTGCGGGTATAAAAAGCATTTCTTGAAACTTCTCTCAGTTGATCTATGCCCAGCTGCTTATCGCCATTGCGAAAAAACAACAGAACTGGCTTCAACAAGGGATAGTTTTCAGGTATCCAAACTGAGTAGTAATTGTAAAGAGCATCTCCAAACATAAGTTCGGGATTAAAAAAATCAGCATTTTCATCGCGACTAAGATTTAGGTACTTCAAGGCACTACTACCAGCAGAGGTTGCTTTTCGCCAAGATTTACGCTCACTGTAGAGCCGCCCTTTAAAACCATAAGCACCTGCCAAAAAGAAGGAAGCTTCTTTGTCTTCCTCATTTATTTTCAGCATTCTTTCGGCTTTGTAAATGGTGGAGTCCATATACATTAAGAAACGGGCATCGTATTTCTCATTTTCTATATTTGGCATTATTTTCCACCACTCGCTAAGGCCTAGCAGAAAGTCTGATAACGGGTGATTTGGATAGCGGTACTTCAACCAACGAAATTCACGCTCAGCTTCTTGAAACTTGAAGTTGTACATATTATTCACAGCTTCACTAATCTCAATTTGAATCGATTCGTTGAGCAACAACATATCTTTATTGTTACTGCTATCTGCATAGATATATCCTGTACCTTGAGCCCACGAATGGGAAAAAGTAGCGAACAGTAGAATTAGTGATAAGGAGAAAATACTGATGTTTTTCAAGCCCTGATCGTAATTGAAATTTATTAATCTTGCTATTTGGTTAACCATCCTACTTATTAGCCTTCTATTAAACGAGGTGAGAATATGAATTGGTTTTAAAATAAATTGCAAAGGTCATACCAGTAAAATTATGTGGATAAGGCGTACCGCTTCTGAATTGTTCCAAGTTGACAAAAGACTTTTTTTTGTGGTGCTTTGCCTGCTTACCTTTTTTATTCTTTTCCTCAAAAAGAATTTTGTGGAAGCAGAAACCTATGCCTTTCAGATTCTGGAAGAAAGAGGAGAATTTGGCGTATTCAAATTGATCAATGGATTACAATATTTGACCATTCCACTTATCTATTTTCTCAAATTCACCTTTACCGCATTTTTCCTTTGGGTTGGCAGTTTTATGTTTGGCTACCGCATTCATTATAACCGTATCTGGCAAATAGTAATGTACGCTGAACTGATCTTTTTGGGTGCCGAAGGAGTTAAAATCTTTTGGTTTATGTTCGTAGACGCAGAAGCAACTATTTGGGATATCAAAAATTTCTACCCGCTCAGTTTGATGAGCTTTTTCGATTACGAAGCCATTCACCCTAAATACGCCTACCCACTCAAATCGCTAAATCTTTTTGAAGTTGCTTATTGGTTTATACTCGTTTACGGCATCCATTGGACAGCCCAAAAGAAGCTTTCAGTCGCGTATGCCATCGTGCTGACTTCCTATGTATTTATGTATTTGCTTTGGTTGTTGTTTTTTATAGGGGTGTACAAATAATCAATTAACAAATTAGGCCTTTGACCCTGAACTACATTTTTTACTGCAGAATTTCACCTCTTCCCATACCTTTTCCCACTTTTTGCGCCAAGTAAATGGCCGCTTACAAGCAATACATAACTTAGTCGGTAGATCAGCCTTTTTCCTCATTTTGCTCATGGCATTCGGTTGGGATTAGTATGTTTTTTTAGAATTCGTTTACTCCCAATTTTAACAGCAGGTTCCTTTTGCATAGAAAATAAAATTTCTCTCGCCTTCCTCCCACTTTCTTCAATGTTCACTATCCGCTCAGGATATACTTTTCCTAATTCGCAATGGTAAATCATTTGTTCCATACCTGTCATCTCCCATGGCTTATGAATAAAAAAAAGCGGGAGTTGGCTTATTTCTGGAACCCACTCTTTGATAAAAACTGCTTCAGCGTCATTTTCTATTGATTGTTTTACAGGATTGTAAATTCTAACCGTATTAATTCCTGTAACTCCCGACTGCATTTGAAACTGCGGATAATGAATACCAGGCTCAAAATCCAAAAAACAGGCAGCTAAATATTCCGCTCCTTTGCGCCAATCTAGCCACAAATGATGCGTCAAAAACGACACAACCATTGCCCGCATTCTGAAATTTAGATACCCGGTTTCTCGTACGCATCTCATCGAAGCATCAACTAGAGGATAGCCAGTCATTCCATGTTTCCAAGCATCAAAATGTGCTTCATTCCAATCCCTGCGTATGGCGTCGTAGCCTCTATTGATATTTCGAAACTCCATACTACATTCCATTTCAAATTTTTGGATAAAATGGCAATGCCATCGGAGCCTTGACCCAAAGCTTGCTAAATGCCAGCTGGAAGGCGATTGTGGTTTGGACTGCTGCATTCGCTGAAAAACTTGTCGGATAGATAAATTGCCCCATGCCATATAGGGTGAAAGTCGGCTACAACTCTTGCGGCTCAACGCAGGCTTAGAAATATGAGTATTGTACTCCTTTACCCTATCAATAAGAAAACTTTCCAAATACCTATTTGCTTGTATTTCACCCCCTTTTTGGAAAATGACATTGCGTGTTGTCAGATTCAAATTGGCAGACCCTATTACTGACTCAAATTCACTTTTGGGCAACGAAAAAGGCTGGTATTTTGACCAATTAGGCGAATCAACTGGCAAATTCATAAATGTATGCCAATCCTCCCGCCATTTTTTTCTACTTTTCCTTCCTCTTTGCACGCCATTTTGCTGAAATTCTACCCAAGTCAACTTCTCCAATTCAAAAAAATCAGCCAATGCAATATCTCTCTTGTAGGAAATGGAAAGGCCCGTTTCACAGTAAGAATAAATTCTTTTTGGCATTTGCCAACGAATCAATTTTTGAAAAAATGGCACTGCTTCTGAATTAATCACAGTTAGCCCAATACCGCTTTTCAATTTCAGCGCTTTATCCATTTCCACTAAGGAATCTGCCACAAATTGCCAATGCCGATGAGAATAATGAGCATTTTGGACGAGCGAATTTTCCATTATGTAAATGATAAGTGTTGGGTATCCACTACTAATAGCGGCTTGCAAAGGAGCATGATCGGCAAGCCTCAAATCCCTCTTCACCCACACAACTACATAATCTTTTGCAAGCATAGCAAAAGAACTGAATAAGGAGACGCTTGTTTTTCGCTATTTTTGAACATTGATAACTGAGAGATAAATGCTATTACCATATCTGAATAAAGAGAAAATCGAGGCAGGGTGCGATGAAGCTGGCCGAGGATGTTTGGCTGGCCCTGTGGTAGCAGCAGCCGTTATTTGGAATCCCGAAGTAGCGGAAATTGGGCTTAATGACTCCAAGCAGCTAAGTAAAAAAAAGCGGGAGGAATTGGCACCGCTAATCAAGATCCATGCATTAGCTTGGGCAATCGGTTTGGTAGATGCAAAGGAAATTGATAAAATAAATATTTTGAATGCTTCTTTCCTAGCTATGCATAGAGCCTTGAGGCAATTACAAGTGACTCCAAATGCAATCTTGGTCGATGGTAACAGATTCAATAAATATGAGCAAATTGAGCATCAATGCATAGTAAAAGGAGATGGGAAATTTCTAAGTATTGCCGCAGCCTCAATACTTGCAAAAACCTACCGAGATACGCTCATGGATCAATATGCTCAAGAATTTCCTCAGTACGGATGGGAAAGAAACGCTGGCTATCCTACGCGCTTTCATAGACAGGCCATTACAGATTTTGGCCCAACTCCTATCCACAGAATGAGCTTCAAACTATTGCCTGATCAACTCCTGATATTCTAAAATTTTTGTTTAGGAAAATTATAATTCTTAACATTATTGTAAAATCAAATAAACCTAAATTATATCAAAATGATAAAAAACAAACAACGCATTTGGCTGAGTTTGATTCTGTGCCTATTCGTGGCAATGCCCACTATGGCCCAAAAGCAAAACTTAGAGCCTGAGGATTTTAAATTATGGCACTCACTGACTGCAAGCAGTCTTTCAGATGATGGCAATTGGAATGCCTATAGCATTAGCCGCCAAGAGGATAGTGATACTGTATTCGTAAAACATACGAGCTCAGATAAAATATATATCCTTCCATTTGCGAATGGCGGATCATTCTCAGCAGATAATCAATGGTACGCATATAGAATTGGCGTACCGTATGCAGAATCGCAAAAGCTCGAAGAACAGAAAAAGTCTATTGAATACAAACTAGGCATACTCAACTTGAGCTCTGGCAACATCGAAACGATTAGCAGCCTTTCCAGATTTAGCTTTTCTGATGATGGTAAGTTTTTGTCTGTGTATCTGACCAAACCAAAAGACAGTAAAGAAAAAGGGAGCACCCTATTATTGAGAGATTTGGCAAAAGGTACTACTCGCAATATTGGAAATGTGACAGAGTATGGTTTCAACAAAAAAGGAGACCGATTGGCATTTGTTACAGAAAATGAAGCCTTCAAATCAGTAGAAATGATCAATTTGATGAACCAAAGTCAAATGGTCATTGCTAGTGATACCGTCAGCTTTTCCAATTTAACTTGGCATAAGGAAGGTGGTTCTCTGGCTTTTTACAAAGAAATGAAGCAAAAAGACTACGAAGAAGAATCACAACAAGTGATGTTGTATAGCGGCATTTATGGTACGCCTAGTTTAAAAGCTTTCGACCATACGACTGTGAGCAATTTTCCGGAAGATATGCGCATTTTGGCAAGCTCGAATATTGCTATATCTAAGGCAGAAGATGCTGTATTTTTTGGTCTTCAAGAATGGACACCAAAAGACACCACAAAAACCAAAAAGAAAGATGAAAAACTTCCGGGCGTAGATATATGGCATTATGGTGACACCGAAATACAGCCTCGCCAAAAGGTAACCCACAATCAAGATAAAAACAGGACGCACCTATCTGCTTGGTGGCCTACAAGCGATAAGTTTGTGAGAATTGGCGATGATGATCAACCTATCACTAACCTTACGGAAGATCATAAATTCGCTGTTGCTTACAATCCAGAGGATTACAAGCCAGCTTTTAAGGAAGACCATGCCGATTATTACGTGGTGAATACGGCAACTGGCGAGAAAAAGAAAATGCTCGACAGGCAGCTCAGCAATTTCAATAGTGCAAGAACTTCTGCCGCAGGCAAATACATCGCTTATTTCACTGACCAAAACTGGTGGGTGTACAATATTGCATCAAGTACGCATACAAATGTGACTGAGAGTATAAATGTGCCCTTTTATAGCGTTGAATACGATGGCCCAGGCACACCTCCGCCTTATGGACTTGCAGGTTTCTCAAAAGACGATAAAGAAATCTTGATCTATGACCAATTCGATGTGTATGCAATCAGCCCAGATGGCAACAACACCAGAAAATTAACAGATGGCAGAGCAGATGAAAAAGTATTCCGCATCAATAGATTAGATTTTGAAGAACCCTATATTGACATCACTCAGCCGCTATATTTGAGTGCTTACGGTGATAAGACTAAATATTTCGGCTATTACAGGATGGATGCTCGTGGCAGGATGTCAGAGTTGATCTATGAAAATATGGCAATCAACAGGTTATCAAAGGCTAAAAAAGCTGACAAGTTCACATTTGTTAAGCAAGCAGGTGATGTTTCGCCAACTATGTATGTGACTGATAACAGCTTCAAAAACCCAAGTGTATTGGTTCGTACCAACACGCAGCAAGATGATTTCAACTGGGGCAAATCAGAATTAGTAACATATACCAATGCGGATGGCAAAGAATTGCAGGGAGCACTTACCTATCCGGCCAATTATGAGCCAGGAAAACAATATCCGATGGTCGTTTATATTTATGAAATTCTGTCAAATTCTGTACATGGCTATAGCAACCCAAGTGTAAGAAGTGCCTATAATACCACCAATTTTAGCCAACAAGATTACTTCGTATTCAAACCAGATATTGTATATGATATCAACGACCCGGGCATGTCTGCTGTGAAATGCGTGGTACCTGCAGTTGAAAAAATGTTAGAAACTGGCATGATAGATAAGGATAAAGTTGCTTTGATGGGTCACTCTTGGGGTGCCTACCAAACCAGCTTCATTATCACACAAACAGACCTATTTGCTGGCGCAGTAGCGGGAGCACCACTCACGGATATGATAAGCATGAGTTTGAGTATCTATTGGAACTCTGGAACACCGGATCAGAAAATATTTGAAACCAGCCAAGGCAGATTTAGTGGTCCTTGGTACGAAGAATATGAAGCTCACAAGCGCAATTCACCAATTCATGGTGCTCAAAATATTAAGACACCTTTACTTGTAGCCTTCGGCGATAAAGACGGTGCCGTTGATTGGCAGCAAGGTATTGAGATGTATGGCACAATGCGTAGAATGGAAAAACCACACGTAATGCTTGTGTACGAAGGAGAAAATCACGGTCTAGCTAAGCGCGAAAATCAAATGGACTATTATACTAAAACTAAAGAGTGGTTTGACCACTTTGTATTAGGAAAAACAGCTCCTACTTGGATCACTGAAGGCATTAGCTACATGGATAAAATGAAAGCTAGAGCCACTCCAGAACCCGCGGGAGGTCAACGTTAAGTCTATTCCAATTCTGTAAATTAAATCCCTATTTCAATTAATTTTGAAATAGGGATTTTTCTTTAGGTAATTTCCGAGCGCTAGTAAACAAAAATAGCAGACCATAATGGCCTGCTATTTTTATATTCAATTAAGTGAAATATTAGTATCTGTATTGGTCTGACTTGAAAGGACCAACCACAGGAACTCCAATATAATCGGCTTGATCAGAAGAAAGAGTTTCTAACTCAACATCCAATTTAGCTAGGTGTAAAGCAGCAACTTTTTCGTCCAAATGTTTTGGCAATGTGTACACTGCATTTTCGTACTCACCCGCATTATTCCAAAGCTCCATTTGAGCCATCACTTGGTTAGTAAATGAGTTCGACATTACAAAGGATGGGTGACCAGTACCACAACCAAGATTTACCAAACGACCTTCAGCTAACACAATAATCTCTTTTCCTTCGATATTGTATAAGTCAACTTGAGGCTTGATGGTATCTTTAGTATGACCATAGTTTTGGTTTAGCCACTTCATATCGATTTCATTATCGAAGTGTCCAATATTACAAAGGATTGACTTATCTCTCATCAATTTGAAATGCTCCGAGCGAATGATGTCCTTATTACCTGTAGCCGTTACAACAATATCAGCTCTTGGAATAGCTGTTACCATTCTTTTCACTTCAAAACCATCCATTGACGCTTGAAGCGCACATATAGGATCAATTTCAGTTACAATTACGCGGACACCTGCACTACTCAACGATTGCGCAGAACCCTTGCCCACATCACCATAACCAGCCACAACGGCAACTTTGCCAGCAAGCATGATATCAGTAGCTCTACGGATAGCATCTACTAATGACTCACGGCAGCCATATTTATTATCAAATTTCGACTTTGTAACCGAATCGTTCACATTGATGGCAGGCACTGGTAATGTACCTTTTTTCATTCTCTCGTATAAGCGAAGTACACCTGTAGTTGTTTCTTCGGAAATTCCTTTGATGGTTTTAACTATATCAGGATAATTGTCCAATACTACATTCGTAAGGTCGCCACCATCATCTAAAATCATATTCAAAGGCTTGCCACCTTCAAATGCGTGAAGTGTTTGCTCTATACACCACTCATATTCTTCTTCTGTTAAGCCCTTCCAAGCAAAAACTGGAATGCCAGCAGCAGCGATAGCCGCAGCAGCATGATCTTGTGTGGAGAATATGTTGCAAGAAGACCAACTAACCTCCGCACCCAACTCCACTAAAGTTTCGATAAGCACTGCAGTTTGGATAGTCATGTGTAGACAGCCAGCAATACGCGTTCCTTTAAGCGGCTTTGAAGCGCCAAATTCTGCTCTTGTGGCCATCAAACCAGGCATTTCAGCTTCTGCAAGTCTAATTTCTTTTCTCCCATATTCGGCGAGTGAAATATCTTTTACTTTGTACTTCAACTGTGTTTCAATCATTTTTTATAAATTTTATAGAATAGTGTGCAAAATTACGCATTTGACTAGTAAAAACAAGTTATTGACCATCAAGCAACTGACTAAACGAAAGAAATTTGTTTGAAAATAAACTCTTTTTCCATCCCTCCTTCTATTTGCATCTTCAATTTGCCGTCTGCTTTTACACCAAGGAGCTTTCCGGAAAATATCCTCCCGCTTTCTTCATACTTGTGCCACTCGTCTTTTTGGTACAACATACTATGATAATTTTCTGTCAGCTTTTCAATCTTCCCTGCTTTCAACTCCAAATATCGCCTTTCTAAATTTATAAGTAAAAACTCTGCAATTTCACTTATAGAAAATTCTTGTTGACAGATTTCAGCCAAGGAAGTTGCTTTATCTATGGAAAAGTCACGTTGATTTATATTAACACCAATACCTACAATGGAGTTTTCAATTTGGCCTCCCCCAATTGTATTTTCGATAAGAATACCACAAACTTTCTTTCCGTAATAAAGGATATCATTGGGCCATTTGATCTCAGGATTAGCCGGTAAATAGGCCGAAAGGGTATCATGAACAGCTAATGAAGCCACCATTGTGAGTTGAAATTGCGTGGCAATGGGCACAAAAGAAGGCTTCAATAAAATGGAAATCAACAAATTTTTTCCTTCAACATCTTCCCATGTATTGCCCATTTGCCCACGACCTGCTGTTTGATGATTGGCCCAGATGACCAATCCTTCATAAGCCTGCCCTTTTCGGATAAAATCCATAGCAATGCTATTGGTAGAATGACAAGTTGGCATATAATGCACCACCTTGCCAAGAAATAGTGTTTTGGTGAAATATTTGTGCAATGAATTTTTGTAATTTAGCAGGCTGTTAAAAACGCATCGCAATTAAAAAACTATTGAATGAATTCACAAGAGTTAGCCAACTTGGTTGTGCAAGGTATGGAAGAAAAGAAAGCATCGAATATTGTGATGTTAGATTTGAGAAAAGTTAAAAATGCAATCGCAGATTTTTTCGTTATATGTTCAGGTAACTCTGATACACAGTTAGAAGCTATTTCTGAATCAGTTGAGGAGCAAGTTTTTAAAAATTCTAAACAAAATCCATGGAGCCACGAAGGCAAACGAAACAAAGAATGGATTTTAATAGATTATGTAGATGTAGTAGCCCACGTTTTCAAAAAGGATAAAAGAGAATTTTATGCGATTGAGGATTTGTGGGGCGATGCTGAACAAAAACGAATCTCCTAATCGAACTACTTAAAGTTTAAAACGTTTTACCAACAATCATTTGTTGACATTCCCCTAAAATATAATGGCTGAAAATCCTATAAAAAATCAAAAGCGAGGAAATAAAATGCTGCCTAAAAAACCTCAAAAGCCCGGTATACAACTTTGGGTTATTTTTGCGGCGGTTATCGTAATCCTTGCGATATCCTTCTTTAACAGGAGCTCTACAGTGGATGTGAGCGAATCCAGATTCAAGCAAATGGTAACTGATGGTGATGTCCGTCATGTTGACTTCATCAAAAATCAAGATCTAGTCGAAATCACACTTACCAACGAGTCGCTGTCGAGAAGTAAATACAAAAATGAACTTGAAAGCTTTAATCCACTGGCATTAAGCAGTGGGCCACATTATGCATTTAAAGTAATTTCTCCAGAAGGATTTGATAAGCTTATCAATGAACTTAATGCAGACCTGCCTGATGATGCCAAAATTGACTTGAAAGTAAGTGATCGGACTGATTTCACAAATGTGTTCTTCAGTTGGGGCATTTTCTTCCTTCTAATTTTAGGTTTCTTTATTCTGATGCGTCGCATGACCGGTGGTGGTGGTCCAGGAGGACAAATTTTTAACATTGGTAAATCCAAAGCAGCACTTTTTGATGCGGAAAATAAGGTGAAAATTTCCTTCAATGATGTCGCAGGATTGGATGAAGCGAAGGAAGAAGTTGCTGAGATAGTTGAGTTTTTGAAGACTCCAGGCAAATTTACCAAACTAGGCGGTAAAATTCCAAAAGGCGCTTTACTGATAGGCCCTCCAGGAACGGGTAAAACCTTACTTGCCAAAGCGGTAGCTGGTGAAGCAGCCGTACCATTCTTCTCACTTTCAGGTTCCGATTTTGTGGAAATGTTTGTGGGTGTAGGTGCCGCACGAGTTCGTGATTTGTTCAAGCAAGCCAAAGAAAAAGCACCTTGTATTATATTCATAGATGAAATTGATGCTATCGGTCGCTCAAGAGGCAAAGGCCAAATGCCCGGCTCAAACGACGAAAGAGAAAATACGCTTAACTCTTTATTGGTAGAAATGGATGGTTTTGCTACTGACTCAGGTGTAATTATCCTTGCCGCTACTAACCGTCCCGACGTATTAGATAGCGCATTGCTAAGAGCGGGTCGTTTCGATCGCCAGATTAGTATTGATAAACCCGATATTGCTGGGCGGGAGGCTATATTCAAGGTACATATTAAGCCGCTGAAGCTAAGTGGTGATGTGGATTCTAAAAAATTAGCTGCTCAAACACCTGGTTTTGCTGGAGCTGAAATAGCCAATGTTTGTAATGAAGCCGCATTGATTGCTGCTAGAAAAAATAAATCTGCCATTGAATTGGACGATTTCCAAGACGCTATAGATCGAGTCATTGGTGGATTGGAAAAGAAAAATAAGATCATCTCTCCAGAAGAAAAAGAAATTGTGGCCTATCACGAGGCAGGTCATGCTGTAGCAGGCTGGTTCTTAGAACATGCGGATCCTTTGGTGAAAGTGAGTATTGTTCCTAGAGGTGTGGCAGCATTGGGGTATGCGCAGTATTTGCCTAAAGAGCAGTACTTGTATCAGACCGAGCAATTGATAGATGAAATGACAATGACACTTGGTGGTAGAGCAGCAGAAGAAATCATCTTTAAGAAAATATCTACTGGTGCATTGAGCGACTTAGAAAGAGTGACCAAAATGGCTTACAGTATTGTAACCGTATATGGTATGAGTGAAAAACTTGGCAATATTTCTTATCATGATTCGAAACAATCTGAGTACAACTTTAACAAGCCGTACTCTGAAGAAACTGCCAAAACAATAGACGAAGAAGTTCGCAAACTAATTGCAAACGCATACACAAGAGCCAAGGATTTACTTACTGAGAAAAGACCTCAATTGGAAATACTTGCCAAAGAACTGTTGGATAAGGAAATC
Source organism: Cyclobacteriaceae bacterium (assembly GCA_041689935.1). Taxonomy (GTDB): domain Bacteria; phylum Bacteroidota; class Bacteroidia; order Cytophagales; family Cyclobacteriaceae; genus CAXBDP01. Next base: position 5,525 of record JBDNFI010000065.1, on the reverse strand, counting down.
ATATTCCAGACCGATTTGGAAAGACTGATTGGCAAGAGGCCGTTCGAAAAACAAACTACCTATGAGGCATATACCAAGCGCTCCGAGGCGAAAGAGCTGAAAGAAAAAGAAGCCGATGACGAGAAAAAAGCGGTAGCCTTGAAAATGGCAGAAGAGAAAAAAGCCAAAGATGCTGCGAAAGCTGAGAATAAAGGTGATTCTGAAAAAAAACCTAGAACTGGAACTCCTAAAAATGAGGATACAGAATCTTCCATTAAGAAATAAATAAAAATTTAAATTTGTAAAAAAGATCAAGTCAAAAGCTTGATCTTTTTATTTTTACAGCAAATCTAAACTATTGGCTAAGCAAAATCACTTTCATCTATCGCCACGATTAGCAGCAGGCAAGAAAATTTTCTTTGCTTCTGATTTTCATTTGGGCGCTCCAAATGCAGAGAAAAGTCTGATTAGGGAAAAGAAACTCATTGCATGGCTAGATGAAATTGCAGAAGAATCTGCGGCTATTTTTCTGATGGGAGATGTCTTTGATTTTTGGTTTGAGTACAAGTATGTCATCCCTAAAGGCTTTATCCGATTTCAAGGAAAATTGGCAGAGCTTCGTGATAGAGGCATTCCCATTATCCTATTCACAGGAAATCATGATATGTGGATGTTCGATTATTTTCCTAAAGAGTTGGGAATACCGGTTTACCGAAATCCCGTTTCTTTTATCTTAAATGATCAGAAGTTTTTGATCGGCCATGGGGACGGACTTGGCCCAGGAGATCGCAGTTATAAATTTCTCAAAAGGATATTTAAAAGCCCGATTTGCCAGTGGGCTTTTGCAAGGCTTCATCCTAACTTCGGCATTGGCTTGGCAAAATTTTGGTCTGGGAAGAGTCGGAGCAAATCAGAAAATCAAGAACAGCTATTTAAAGGAGAGGAAGAACGGCTTTGGGCATATTGTAAAGAAGTGCATCAAAAAGACCCTCATCAGTATTATATTTTTGGGCACCGCCACCTCCCGCTCGATTTGCCCGTTGGAAAAGAAAGTCGTTATATTAACTTAGGCGAATGGTTGTCTAACTTTAGTTATGCCGAATTTGATGGAAAAAAACTGGAGCTCAAATACTATAAAGGGTAATTTTCTATTTGCATTTCTCCTGCTGATAAGCACAAGTGTATTTGGGCAGTCTTGGACGCTACAATCGGAAGTAATCCTAGATGGATTGGATAAGTTGAGCTACGACCGAAGAGGCCAAATTTATCTCTCGGATGACAAAGGGAATATTTATCAATACAGTCCCCTTGGCCTAGAACAAGTAAACTTCTCGCCACCGAGGCAGGGCAAATTATCCATCTTAGAAGCCTGGCACACGCAGCGTATTTTTACTTTTTATCGAGATTTTCAATATTATCATCTATTCGACCGTTTTTTGGTGCCTACGCCCGATCAGCGCCAAACCATCCCTCCCGCTGGTTTTATAAATATTGCCAGCCTGAGCGCAGATCAACAAATTTGGTTGGTCGATGACCGAGATTTTAGTTTGAAAAAGTATAATCCCTATTCAAATGAATTTTCAATAGTTACACCACTGAATTTGATGGCCAATTTGGAGAATTACCAATTTACTTTCATTAGAGAATATCAGAATAGGCTCTTCTTGGTAGATAAGAATTCAGGCATATTGATATTTGACAACCTCGGCAATTATGAACAAAAAATAGCTGCGGGAGGGATAGATTGGATAGCATTTGAGAAAGATGAAATCCAATACCTTTCTGATAATACCCTAATTCTTCTACACCTTTATTCACTTGAAAAAAGGAGCTTTATCCTTCCTGTAAAATCAACTAAGGCGCTGCTCATTAACCAAAAAGGCTATTTAGTCAAAGGCAATTCATTGAAAATATATTCAGTAAAATAGTTAATTTAAATTTACTTAAATTAGAAGATGAAAAAAATTCTAATGCTCCTTTTTATATGTCTGACCAGCTCAATTACCTATTCGCAAGTAGATAATGGTTTGGTATTGAAAAGATTCTTTTTGGAATTCGGCCCTGCCATACCTGTGCATGGCTTTTCGGACAACCTCGTAGAAGGAGGTGGATTTGCTATGACTGGCTTCAATGTAGCCACAGGATTGCTCATACCCATCAACGAGAATTTTAGAATTGGAGCCATTTATCAACTTGGGAGCAACCCTATTGATAAAGAGGAATTGGAATCATTGAATGTATTTGTGCCAGGTGCTAGTTTATCTACTGGAGCTTGGACAAGTCACTCGCTACTAGCAAGTGCGCAATATCAGCGTGAGCTTGGGAATAACTTTCAGCTCACCTTGTCTCCATTGGCTGGTTTGGTCATTGCAAATTCTCCTGACCTTGCGGTAAGTTTAGGGCCTCTGTCTGCCGATATTGATTCGGAAACAGGCATGGGATTCGTGTATGGTGGACAAATAGGCGTACGGAAAGGACTCATTGGCAGACATGGCGTTCGATTTACAGCACGGTATCTCACAGCCAAGCCAGAACCTTTTTCTTTGCGCACACCAGCCGTAAATATTGGCGGCATCACTATCCCTTCTCAAGGATTTATTATCGACACTAGGTTTACATTAATGACGCTGAACCTAGGTTGGGACTATCATTTTTGAGATTTAGACAAAAAAAGAATCCCGCAGGTTAAACGGGATTCTTAAGGTCAAAAACTCAGAATGTTCTGCACGGGTGGTTAGCCCGAACGGAAAAGGACTCGAAATAACCAAAATAAAATCACATATGCAAATATTTAGATTAATGATTTTAAGAAATGCTTTTTCCATCCATTTTGGACTAATTTGGAGCATGCTGAAAACAGAAATTTGATTTTGTTTTTAATCAGTAATTGATTTTCAAAAGACTAGAAAGACAAGTTGAAATCAATCTAGCAATTCAGAAATATTAACTTTTAGAAATTTCATTTGGTCTTCATTCCATACTCGGTAAGGAAAATAAATTTCATCGGAATAAAAAATAAGTGCAATCCAATATTCATTAAAAATTTAGAGTGTTCCCAATAGCTCGAATTGATTACTGATAAATTCTAAGTGAAAATTACTTACTCCATTAATCTGTTGATTCAACGGTCTGATATAAACTTTTCGATATGGAGCGTGGTAAAGATGGTTGTAAGAATTGAGATTTGAATTATAGTTTTTGAGAAATGTAAGAGATTTACAATCCTAATTTATCAAAGGATAATTTTAATCATAGATAAAATGCAGCAATGAATCTAATGTTTGTGGAGAATCAGGCGAAACTTCTTGTCTACTCTTTATAAAGTCATTCTCCATATATAATATATATGGGTAGAATGATTGAAGACTAGGACTTTGAAAAATATTCAATTCATCAATAAAAACTTTCTTATGAGTATAAATATCCTCTCCCAACTTTAACTTTAAGGCTTTCTTAGAACTGAATGAAGTAAAAATTATCCTCCCGTTTTGAATTGAGGATAAATTATCAACAACAAATGCTTCGGCGCTAGTAATGCATCCGTCACAACCTGCATTTGGTACTACAAACAAGAAAGAAAAATCATTAATTTGATAATCCTGTTTCCATTTTTGGATAATTTCCTCTGCGGGATCAAGGTCAGATTTCCTATCAATACAAGAAAATAATGATAACAAGAAAATAGATAAAAGCAATACTCTGTTCATCATTCTTACTTTTCAATTAACTCATATCTATTTAGCACAAAAATATCTTCATTTTCTTCATCCCAAAGATTATCAATATCATAAATTCCATTCACCTTTGAGAACACTCCATTTCGTAAAGCTTTCCCCTCTACCTCACCAATAACATCAAAATTCTCATTTAATATAAGTGTAATCGTAAATATTTTATCATTATTAATTGTATTATAAATATTATCTAACAATTTATTTTCATCCGCATCACTAGGTATATTTTTACCAATAAACGCAGATCTAAAATAGGTTTTCGAAAATTTATCATAAAATATATTAGAGTATTTAGATTCTGAAAGCTGGTACGTAACAATATCTCTATAATTCGCTGGTTCACCCTCATAAGGCTTAAACTTTCCAACCCTATTTGATCCTGCATAATAGGAATTTAGCTGCAAATCATCATTCAGCACATAAATATCTGAGCTGTAGGGCAAAGACAAAATAATAGATTTATTATCCTCTGAATAAGCGGCGAAACCTGGAGCTACTCTCATATCTCCTTGCTCCATATATTCTTGAGGCCAATCAATTAAATACTCTTTAGTACCAGATAGAAGGTCATATCTAAAAAGCACTTTATAGTTATCCAAAGAAGTTCGATTATTAGGCCTTACTAGCATAAAAACCTTTGAACCAATAATATCAAAGGTATTACTATGCAATTGTCCAGTTGGATCCGGCTCATCAAAAGAAAAAACTTGATGTGTTTCTACACTTTTCCCTTCATCCGAAATCATGTATAATCTATTGGACAATCGATTAAAGGTAATAATGGAATCAAGGTTTATCACAAGCATTTTACTAACTTCACCTAAACCATTCGGCCCTTCCTTATCTAAACTAATTGTTTTCCAATTTGCTTTGCTATCTAAGTCATACAAATACAGCTTATAATTAATGTCATTAAAAATATAGAAAGAGTTTAACTGCTCAATAAAACCTACGATTTCATTTCTTCTTTTAGTTTCTTCATCTATTTCAAATACAAATCGTTCCTCAAACTCAAGTGTATATCTATCATGATTCTCTTCATTGGTTGAATTGCAACTAAAAAAACACAATCCTACAAAAACCAAAAACAATTTTCTCATAATTATAAATTTAATAAAGGCTTACCTGTATATTAAACACAGGTAAGCATTAGATTTTACTCAACAGTTAAAATTAACACACACTTTTGCCCAAGATACCGAGACCCATATTCCCCAACTTCTGCATCTCCAGCACTTTCTTCGCATTTTTGAGATGAGGTAGTTGAACCATTGTCCTCCAATTTTAATAAAAGATTACAATAACCATCATGTGGGCCTGGACCTCCATAATTGCAAGAGCCTGAAGCCTGCACAAAAGCAGTGGAGAACCCTATCAAACTTAAAGAGAAAAGAAAAATCTTGATTTTTTTCATTGGTTAAAATATATAATTGAATAACGAAGGAGTCACTCAACCCCTTCACTCTCAAACTGAAAGCATTCAAACATAAAAAAAAAAATGAACATTGCAAATTAAAATTAAATATTCTTTGAAAATTACAATTTGTAATACGGTTTTTTATTACAATTTTTACGTTGTTTATTCTCAAAAGCTTCATCTACTGGTATTAGGAGCCGTTAAAAAATAATTTTCTTATCAATTCTAAATGTCATTGAAATATACAATTATTAACCCGTTGGGTGAAATCAAGTGATTTGAATTTTAATATTGTTAATGTTCCTATCGAATATAAACTTGTTGATAAATTGAATCAATGTCAGGGCAGTTATTTTTGCTAAGATTCTTGTTTTGAATCCGCTAAAGGTTTTTGC
>JBDNFI010000064.1:0-63909 GCA_041689935.1 Cyclobacteriaceae bacterium | reverse complement strand
TACGGTTTCTGCTGGGTTTACCCTGAGCGCAGCCGAAGGGTCGGTACCGAGTTTTGTAGTCTCGCTTTCTTCAGATGTAACCTCACGGTTACCACCCTTGCGACTTACTAATGCTTCCAGACGTTACTCCAGCGCATAAGGGACTTACACCCTCTAAATAAATCCCTATATTGCTATAAGGTAAGGATGCCCATACTGGGCACACACATTGTATAAGCGTAATGCAGGATTATCGTCTAAATATGAACACTTTACAAGAAATGAACTTTATGGTAAATTGGAAGAATGTGCTTCTAAGGCCTGCGCTACGCTTATACTTGGCGTTATGGTGCATTTTGAAAAAGAACAAATACCAAATTAAATAACCTAATATTATGAAAAAAACTATCATCAAATTATTAGTCGGAATTTTCCTAATTGGAATTTTCTTTCGAATATTCTGTGGAATATTTGTAATTCAACCTATTGGCGCTATTCCAGAAGGCGCTACTATTGTTTATTGGAAAAGCGGTATAAATTTGAATTTGGATTTCATATCATCCGCTGATGGAATTTTGGAAAAATCAGGAACAGGAGTTTCACTTTTAGGTAGAGGTGTTATTCTGAGTAAAGTCGCAGAACCAATTAAAGAAAGAGAAATTTTTAGATTTGGTTATTCAGAAACACTTTACCTTTGGTCAACAGGAGGAAAAAAATATGAAAAATAAAAAATCAAAATTAGACAATAAAAAAACTAACAATAGAATAAATTATCTTCTTGGCTTATTGTTATTTGTCACGAGTTGTGGTGTGCCACAATCAGACTATGATAAACTTAAATCCGAAAATGAAAAATTAAAAACTGAATTAGAGGACTGTGAAAATGGTGCAGAAAAATTAGTTGCTGCGGTTGAAAAAGCATACTCTGAAAAAGATTATTCGCTAGCAAGAAAAAATATTGAGTTGTTATACGAGAAACATCCTGAATCACCTAAAAATGAAGACTTTAAAAACTTACTTGAAAAAATTGGAAAAGAAGAAATTGAAGAACAAAAAATAAAAGAAGCAGAAGAAAAAGAAAGAATCAGACTCGCTAATTTTAATAATACTGGAATGTGGACAGTTGGACATTATGTAGATGAATTTGGAGAACCTACAAAACAAGGATATATTAGAAATACAAGTCTTATTCGTGGCGTATTTAGTAATACTGCAACACAAGATTCTGAATTAGATGTAAAATTTTTAATTTCAAACTCATCTGACATTTCAATTCAATTGTATGAATATGCAGGAAACAATCCTGTTAAAGCTTATTCTTATGACAGTTACCGAGTACTAATTCAAGATACAGAAGGTAAAAGGTATGATTTGAGAGCTAAAAACCACGAATCGGACAGGCTCAGTTTTGATAAAGAAACATCACGAAAAGTTCATACTATATTGATGAAAGGCGGAGCAATAAAATTTAAAATAATTGAAAGTGATACTCCAACAACAGAGTATGAATTTACAATACAAAAGGCAGATTGGTATGAAAATGCTTATCGTAAGTTACAAGAATCATAAAAAAACGCACCATAATCGAGTAGCTTGACCTGAGCCAAATGGCTCGGATTGAGGCTCTCGCATTTATCTGCCGAAGGCATGACCACCCAGCGTACGGGTCGCGTACTGGGCGGTTCGTAAAGCAAAATGCAGCGCTCTTTACACCGATGCATCTTTCCGCTAATTTAAGACAAGGCTACGCAAAGGCTCCTTATCGAATTTTCACTTCACAATACGTTCAGTCCTTCCCAACTTTGTGAGGCCTCTGCTTTTCACAGTTCGTTTGCCCGTTGGTACTATGACTTCTGCTGACTTCTCCATGTTTATCTCGTAAACTCGGAGACCTCCCTCGGTAAGATGAACCTGCCTGCCGGCAGGCAGGTATCCTTGTATGTATCCCTGCTACATCTACTATTTCGGTACGCTCTCCGATTGATTAAATCAATCAGAACTTTGGACTTCGGCAGATGTGGTAACTCATCCGACCTCATAGCCTCTGTATGTAGTTTCTGTTCGTCAGCACACATACCGCAGGCAGGCTTAATCAGTTCTAGCTTCACAGCTAACAACCTTGCCTCTTGCTTCGCTTAGGGACACGACTCCCTCGCATACGGGACATCCACCCTTTGGAACACTCATTTTCATGAGCTATATTCATCATTCAAGGCACACACACCGTGTGTAAGCCATTGCTGGGTCTTTGCTTAACTGAAAAATTTATGGAAATTTCCAAAGTTTGTTTATATATGGATTGGCTTGTGTGTGAGACACGCAATGGCTCACACACATAAAACGTTAGCAGTAATTTTAAAAAATACTAAAATGACAGAAATAAAATTAGCGTTAGACTGGACACCCAATATAAACCATATTGGTTTTCTTATTTCAAAAGAATTGGGCTTTTATAATCAACAAGGAATTGACCTAGTCATTTTAAATCCCATAGATGATAATTACCTAATGACACCGGGTAAAAAATTAGAGCTTGATTTGGCGGATTTTGCGGTTACACCTTTTGAAACCGTCATTAGCTTGAATAATAAAGACAAAAAAGTTCAAGCTATTGCGATTTACGCCATTCTACAAGACGATTTGAGTTCCATTGTATCATTAAGAGATTCAAACATTACTTCCCCAAAGCTTCTCGATGGCAAAACTTATGCCTCTTACAAAGCCCGATACGAAGACCATATTGTTAGACAAATGATAAAAAATAACGATGGTAAAGGAGAGTTAAAAATAATTTATCCTGACAAATTTGGAATTTGGAACACACTATTGGAAGGAAAAGCTGATGCCACATGGATTTTTGACAATTGGGAAGGTGTACAAGCAGAAAGTAAGAATGTCAGATTAAATATGTTTAAAATGAATCAATTCAATATACCATATGCTTACTCTCCTGTTGTTTTGACAAAGCAAGAAAATCTGATAAAACAAAAAGAGGTTTATTCTAACTTTATTAAAGCAACAAGAAAAGGCTTTTTATTTGCAAAGGACAACCTAAATGAATCAAAATCTATTCTGCAACGCTATCTAACCAATTATGATTTAGAAAACATGGATATAGATAAATCACTGGAAATGACGTTTACTCATTTTGGTGATAAAGTTAATTGTGGGATCATGAAACAAGAAAGAGTGTTACTTTTTTTAAAATGGTTAGTAGATAATCGCTTAGAAGATAAAATAATTCTGGAACAAAGTTTATTTACTAATGAATTATTTTAAAAAGACTACTGCTAACGGCACCTACAAAAAATTGGCGGTTCAGTGGTTAAATGAAGCTTTGTGCTTCGTATCAAGTTCGGTGCTGACAGACAGTTTAGTGCTTCGAAATCGTCAAATGTTGTAGCTGCTAAACGTCAGGCTAAGAAAAAACTCTATTTTTTGGCTAACAATGTCATTTTTGAAACTAGCCCATTTTAAGACACTTCTGACAATTGTAAAAAACAAAAGGTGCATGTATCCCTTGATATTAATGGCAAAAGCGTAATAGAAATATAATTATGGCAGAAAGTATATGACCAAAAGAATAGTGTAACACTTATCAGCATCCGAAAAAGTTGATTTTAATGGAATAGTCTAACTAGCAAGGAATCATACTTAAAGCGGATTGGAAAAATAGCGTCAATAGCTTACTTTTATAAGGAACCATTGAAAAAAGAAGATAATGTGCCGTCCAATTAATAGATCAAATACGTAAAGATTACCCGAATAAATAATTTTTAAGCCATTTATAAAGCAAAAGAATAGAGAATATTATGGAGAAATTTAAACACCTACAGAAAATTAAAGAGCTCTACGCAAAAGGTGAAAATATTATTCAATATCTTAAAAGTATTGATAACAGTGAATCAAATACAATTGAGGACATATTGATTAGTTATGACTTTCAATCAGGTTCATACATTCAATATCTTTCGAAAAACAAAGAATATAAAGAGAAATATTGTCGGGCATTGGCAAAACTAATCGACGAAATAAATAATGTTCAATCCATTATTGAAGTTGGTGTAGGAGAAGCTACTACTTTAAGTACCCTAATACATAATTTAAAAAATAGACCTTACGACATTTTGGGTTTTGATATTTCTTGGTCGAGATTGAAATTTGGAAAAGACCTATTGAAAGACTTAGGTATACATAAAGTAAATTTATTCACAGCTAATCTTTTTGAAATTCCGCTTTTAGATAATTCAATTGATATTGTGTACACTTCCCACTCTATTGAGCCAAATGGTGGCAAAGAAGAAGAAGCCCTTAAAGAATTATATAGAATCACTAAAAGATATTTGATTCTACTTGAACCATCATTTGAGTTGGCAAATGATGAAGCAAAGGCGAGAATGAAAAAACATGGTTACGTGACAGAATTATATTCAACTGCTAAAAAATTAAAGTATAAAATTGTTGAACATACACTTTTTGACTATTCTTCAAATCCATTAAATCCTACAGGACTGATTATAATCGAGAAAAATTCGACACGTTCTAATGATTTAGATTTAGTATGCCCGATTTCACATACAGAATTATTGAGATACAATGATTCTCTATTATACTCAAAAGAAAGTTTTTTGGCTTACCCTGTAATAGACGAAATTCCTTGCCTGTTAAAAGAAAACTCAATCTTAGCAACTCATCTATTGACAGACTACAATGAATATAAAACGGCACATAATATTGTGTATAAGTAGTGGCTGTATTTGTAGCATATTCGGATATTCTGCTTCGCATCAAGTTTAGTGTATCTTGATAAGTAAGTGACCCGAAGTCCGCCACTGCTTACATAAGCAAGCGTTATGCTTCATTTTGACCCGTCCTGAATAAAGGCTACATAATTCCACACAAGTATGTATAAAAATGCCTAAGTAATCAGACGTTATAGCCACCCTTTCAAATGGGAGATTATGGCCGAACTTGCCACTGGAAAATACACCAAGAGCGAACTTAGAAAACTCCACAGTTTTGCACCCACAACCATGAATGGATCAGGAAGTACGATCCCAAAGACCTAATGAAGACCAGAGTGAAAGTGGAAACAAAAGACGAGAATACGCGAATCAAGACACTCCAAAAAAAATTGAACAGCTGAAAAAGCTACTACTCAAAAAATACCTGAACCAATTGGTGGAGGAATGCTAGCTGGAGGTAGCTGCCGAAAAACTGGGCTATAAGAATATTTGGGAACTTAAAAAAAACTAAATATCAAGCCCTGACCAAAACTAGACATAGAACCAAGGGATCTGCTTCCCTATCTAGGATATGTGACTGTTTTGAACTCAAACGTGATACCTACTACAAATGCGAATGTAGAGCTGATAAAAGAAAATAAATTGAACAGCTCATGGTGCATATCGTCAAGAAACGGCACATATTCCTTCCTTAAGAGAGTATAAGAATGCCAATGAACTCCCTGAAACAGGACTTTGAAAACAGCACCTAACAGTGTGTCGGGATACATTATTCACTGTTCTTTGTGAGCAAAAAATGCTCCCCTTGAGGAAATAGTACAGTATGAAGACAACAAACTTGCACCATCGCTTTTATATTACAGTAATATTATAAAGACCTATAAGCTACAAGACCCCATCAGGTCTAGGCATCGGATATTACCTATATCAGAACCGTAAAAGGGTTTTGTCACTTGACTCTCGTTACTGATATGTATTCCAGAAAAATAGTTAGTTATGACTTAAGTGACAGTCTGGAGCTCAAAGGATGCGTGATAGCACTCAATAAGGCCATCTACCAAGCTAAAGACATACAAGGACTCATGCATCACTCCGATAGAGGCATATAATACTGCTGCAATGTATATACACAGATACTTAAAAGAAAAAAGATAGACAGTAGTATGACAGAAGAGAGCCACTGCTATGAAAACGCCATGGCTGAATGTGTAAATGGATAACGATGAATTCTATCTAGACTAGGCCTTTGCAAACGTGGCACACGCGATGAGAACAGCAAAAAATGTGATTACATTGTATTACGAAATGAGATTACATTTATCTTTAGACTACAGAACACCGAATAGGGTATATAAATTAACAGCGTAAATCAATTTTAACCTGTAGCCATATTTCAGGACGAGACATTTAAAAAAAAGAGAAATGCAAACAATTATAGGTTCAGGTGGGGCAATTGGAATTGAATTGGCCAAAGCACTAACGGAATTTACGACTGATATTAGGTTAGTAAGTAGAAATCCTAAAAAGGTAAACACTACCGACCAACTATTCCCAGCGGATATAACCAATCACGACGAATTAGAAAAAGCAGTAAAGAATTCTGACATAGTTTATGTAACCGTAGGATTTCCATATAGCCATAAAGTGTGGGAGGAAAAATGGCCAAAATTCATTAGGAATTTGATTTCCGTATGCAAAAATGAAAATTGCAAATTGGTTTTTTTCGACAACATCTATATGTACGACAAAAATCATCTGAATGGAATGACCGAAGACACTCCTATAAACCCACCAAGCAAAAAAGGAAAAATAAGGGATAAAATCGCTCAAATGATAATAAATGAATTCAATACTGGACAACTTAAAGCATTGATTGCCCGCTCAGCAGATTTTTATGGGCCTTCGGTTGAAAATACCAGCATACTGACAGAAACCGTGTTTAAGCCATTGAGTGAAGGGAAAAAAGCAAATTGGCTTGGAAGCGACAAGTTTAAACACTCATTCACTTACACAGTTGACGCTGGAAAGGCGACCGCGATTTTAGGAAATAGCGAGGATGCCTACGGACAAGTTTGGCACTTACCAACTGCATCCAATCCTTTGACTGGTAGGCAATGGATAGAAAAAAGTGCTGAAAAGTTAAACCAAAATATCAGGTCGAGCCAAAATTCTTGGTGCGAATTCTTGGGTTGTTTATGCCGATTATGAGGGAAAGCGTTGAAATGCTCTATCAATACGACCAAGATTATGTTTTTGATAGCAGCAAATTTGAAAAAGAATTTTCTTTTAAACCAACTGCCTATGAAAATGGAATTGAAACTATTATTAATACCGACTACAAATAAAAACCATCTCCAATAACTAAGTATATGGCGTGCCGATAGGCTAACGGTATATACATTGGTGACTGATCCGAGATGCATGCCTAGAAGGAGTAAATGGATGGGTTTGTGGTTTTCTGGAAGTGATTTCCAGTCGGTTTTAGCCTATTAAAACACCTGTATAGGTTGATTGAGCATATTATTTTTTGATAAAACGGGCAGTAAAGAAACCTTGATCATTACCACTTATGGCTTTATCAAAAAACAGACAACGTGCCATCAAAAAAAATAGTCAAAGCAGATAGAATTAGGCAAAAGTATTTTGAAAGCCGGCATAAAAATTAACATTTGGCTACCAAAGAAATGAAAACCTATTCTCTATCCGAAATGAAGCGAAAACACCTCGGTAAAGAAGAAACCAAAGAGTAATACGAAAAGAAGCTCCAAATAGACGTTTTAGGAAGAACGATTAAAGCAGCTCGTCAAGAACGCCATTTGACATAAGAGCAACTTGAACAGCTAATGGGAGTAAAAAAAGCTCAAACATCAAAACTTGGGAGCTGGGTAAATAGCGTGACAATTGATACGATAATGAACGTTTTCAGCGCATTGAAGGCAGACATTAATCTTAGCGTAACACCTGAAGATAATTTTTTAAAGCCTATCTGATGTAGTACCCTGAACGCACAGTCGAGTAGGTAAAGGAGAATCTTATCTCTAAGCCTCGCACTTCATATAGTATTCGTATGCTTCGAATCAATTGTCTTCTAAAATAGATCCCTTTGTGTATCCCGATTTACAGTGATAGAATAGCAATAAATCGAAGACCGTATTGAGAATTTTTAATGCTTTGGGAGCAAGAATGAGACTAAATATTCTTTTGTGAATAAGCAATTTGCCCATCCATTATACGCCACTGAACCATAAGCCCACCCTGCGCCTCCACCCTACCTGAGGCAAGCTTCCATTTATCTGCCGAATGCATTACCACTACCGAAGTCTCTGGATATAGACCCTCCCGCATGCACAGGAGGTTTTAATTGGCTCTAAATTAAAATCAGCAGAGCCAATGCTTAAGCGAAAAATGCCAAAAAGAACCTATATTGAAAATTAAACCATGAAAACGTATCGACCATGAAAGCCAAATTGATTTTCAAAAACCTTAAATCAAATGTAAAAAAAATAGCCTCACTGCTAAGACCCAGCAGAAAAGTAATGAAAGGCGCAGCAATAGGAATGCTGATTTTCTCAAGTCTACTATTTTTAATTATTCCTTTTGATTTGATACAGCCAATTGGTTTTGGCATCACCTTCGTTTTTGCTTTGGCACTATTTGCCGCATTAGTCCTAGTCGCATTACTAACTAATTATGGCCTCCAAAAGATTGGAGAATTGCCGACTCTATTTCGGAGAGCTCTAATTTTCACCATTTTGGTGGTCTTATTCAATTTTACTGCAAGCGCAGAAACTTCGGTAAGTTTTCTGCTTGCCTTTATTTTACTTCCTGCCTTATTGGGTGGTGGCCTTTGGTTATTGGTTAAACGACCTTGGAAAAAAAACACTCTTCTAAATAAAATTTTAATAAGTACGAGTACATTCATTGGCTTTGCCGGATTGCTCACCATCACTGTTTGGTATTTCTATACTGGGAAAGAAACAGAAGCCCCAATTAATGCAGGATACTTTGGCGAGTATGCTCCCGAGCCATTGCCAATGAAAGACCCTTCTTTGCAAGGCCCTTACACCTTCCAATACCTAACCTACGGAAGTGGAAACGATAAAAACAGAGAAGAATTTGCCGAGAAAGTAAGCATTATGACTGATTCGGTAGATGGGAGCAATCTGCTATCCTCATGGAGTGGCTTTTCGGGTAAGATGCGGACAAAATATTTTGGTTTCGATAAAGATGCCTTACCCTTAAATGCACGGGTTTGGTATCCAGAAGGAGATGGTAATTTCCCACTCGTATTAATAGTACATGGAAATCACCTAGCGCAAGATTTTTCTGATGGAGGCTACGCATACTTAGGCGAAATGCTCGCCAGCCAAGGCTATATATTTGCATCAGTTGATGAAAACTTCCTGAATGGTAGCTTCACAGATATTCGAGATGGCTTATCTGGTGAAAATGGAGCAAGAGGTTGGGTATTGCTCAAACACTTGGAGCGGTGGAGAATGTGGAATCAGGATAGTACCAGCATCTTCCATAAGAAAGTGAATATGGATAAAATAGCCTTAATCGGCCATTCAAGAGGCGGAGAAGCGGTGGCGATTGCCTCAGCTTTCAATAAACTGCCTTACCATCCTGACAATGGGTTAGAAAAATTCGATTTCAATTTCAATATCCGAGGGATAGTCGGGATTGCGCCAGTGGATGGGCAATACTCGCCTAGCAGTATTCCTACTCCAATGGAAGATGTAAACTATCTCCTCTTGCATGGCTCTCACGATATGGATGTGCAGTCATACGGCAGTTTAAGGCAATTCCATCGACTCAACTTTACGGAGGAGTTTGAAGGATTTAAAGCTGGCGTGTACATTCACAAGGCAAATCATGGCCAATTCAATACTACATGGGGAAATAAAGATGGTGGAGCTCCATATATTAATCTGTTTAATCTTAGACAATTAATTTCAGAAGAAGATCAACAAAAAATTGCGAAAGTATTTATCGGTGCCTTCTTAGAAACCACGCTAAAGGATAATAATGCCTATCAGCCACTATTTGCAGATCATAGATTGGGAAGGAATTGGCTGCCAGAAACCATTTATTTATCTCAATACGAGCAAGCGGGCACCACTTGGCTAGCCACGTATGAAGAGGATATAAATATATCTACCACTACAATGGCGGGAGGAAAAATAAGTACCGACAAGCTTAGTAAATTTAAGGAGCAACTTATCAAAATGACGTATGGAAACCAAAATAGCAAGGCTGCTTACCTAGGATGGGATTTCGAAAAAAATGATACATTAATAGCCACTTATAGCATTACATTACCCGATTCTCTCGTGTTGGATTCCATCAAGCATCAGAGCTTGGGATTCTTGCTAGCCGATGCCGCGGAGAGTTCTGCACATCCGGAAAAGAAGAAAAAGGGTAATGAAAATGCGGATGAGAATGAAAATGGTGAAAACTCCAATACTCAAAACGAAGCTGAAGAAGATGAGGCTAAAGAAGAGGAATCTGAGGATGAGGACGAAGATGAGGATAAGCAACCCATAGACTTTACTATCCGATTGACGGATCGCAAGGGTGCGGTGGTAAATGTATTGCTAAGTGACTATTCGTATCTGCAACCTCAAATTAAAAAGAACTTGATGAAGCTGGATTTCATGAATTCTAATGCGAATTCAGAGGCGGTATTTAGCTTTTTTCACCTCCCGTTTTCTTCCTTACAAGAGCGGAATGCACTTTTTGAATGGCAATATTTAAAGAAAATTGAATTTGTTTTTGACCAAACTCAAAATGGCGTGATCGTATTAGATAAAATGGGTTTCCTTGAAAATCCATTTATTCCGAAAAAATCTAAAGATTAACTTTCCAATGGATATCTTAGCCATTATTCTACTTTGCCTTGCGATGTTCCCTACACTAGCCTCCCTACTAAAATGGGACGATTGGTGGATCAGAATCTTTGATTTTCCAAGAATCCAAATTTGTGTAATTCAAATAACGATATTAATAACGGCTGTATGGCTTATCCCTAACTTTAGTTTTCTTTACATTATATTCTTTGCCTTAGCCGTTTTGAGTTTTATTTTTCAATTAGTAAAGATCTTTCCTTACACCGTTTTGGCAAGGCAGCAGGTATTGCGCTACAATGGGACTGAAACTTCAAATAGCATTTCGATTTTAGTAAGTAATGTATTGACACCCAACCGCAATTCAGACAAACTTCTAGACTTGGTTTGGAAATATAATCCAGATATGATCCTGACCCTTGAATCTGATATTTGGTGGCAGGAGCAATTAGCCTCCCTAGAAAAGGAATACCCATATACAGTCAAAAAACCACTTGATAATCTTTATGGGATGCATTTATATTCCAAATTACCATTGATGGATACAGAAATCACCTATTTGGTAGATAAGGAGGCTCCTTCGATCCATGGCTATGTGGTCTTGCGATCGGGCGAAAAAGTAAAATTTCATTGCTTACATCCATCGCCACCCAGCCCAAATGAGCGAAAAACATCTACATATCGGGATGCAGAAATACTATTGATAGGCAAAAATGTGGAGGTAGACAAGGAGCCCACTTTAGTGTTTGGCGACTTAAATGACGTTGCTTGGTCTAGGACAACGCGTCTATTTCAGCAACTCAGCGGTCTGTTGGATCCACGAATCGGTCGTGGCTTTTATAGTACTTTTCACGCAGATTATTCCCTGTTTAGATGGCCGTTAGATCACATATTTATTTCTCCAGATTTCAAAGTAATTAAGATCGCACGGCTTTCGCATATTGGTTCAGACCATTTTCCATTTTTTGCTCATTTATACTTGGAAGGACATTCCGGCAATGAAGAGGAAGCACCAGAAGCCCTTGCAAAAGAAGAAGAGGAATGGGTCGATGAAAAAATTGAAAAAGCTGAACCACTTTAAAATAAACTATGATAGGTGTCGCCTTATTTTCGATAAACAACGCGTGCTAAAATATTGTTAATAAGTCTCAAGAAGCTAGGAATTAACAAAAGCAAATTTGGAATCAGATTTCTTTTCGTACCTTTGTAGCCGCAGATGGAATTTCTGCAATTCCTCCATTTCATATTGGCTGAAAGATTAGTGGTGTCTTTGTCAGAGCGGTCAATATTCACCTTTAAAATTTGTTTATGGGCAGATCGCAAGAAACATTCAGCAAAAAAGAAAAAGAAAAAAAGAGACTTCGCAAGCGGAAAGAGAAGGAAGAGAAAAAAGAAGAAAAGAAAGCAAATCAACAAGACCAGAGTTTTGAAGATATGATTGCCTATGTCGATGAAGATGGCAATATCACTTCTACCCCTCCTGATCCAAAGAAAAAGAAAACTGTTGTCAAATCAGAGGACATTCAAATTGGCGTGCCTAAGCAAGAGGACCTTGAGCCAATGGAAACCATCAGAAAAGGGACTGTTACATTTTTCAATGACGCGAAAGGATACGGTTTCATTAAAGATCATGAAACGCAAGAAAGTATTTTCGTGCATGCAAATGGCCTAACAGAAGAAATTAAAGAAAATAACCAAGTAACATTTGAAGTAGAAATGGGTCCAAAAGGGCCAAATGCTTTTGATGTGAAAGTAATTCGTTAAGGAGTCACTATCCTCCCAAAAGAAGAAAGCGGGAGGTTCAGTTCTAGGCATCAAAAAAGCCTCATTTGGAATCCAGATGAGGCTAATTTTTTATAGAGGGTTTTGGCTTAAAATACCTTTAGACCAATTCCAAAAGTCCATTGATTTAATCTTTGGTCGGTATCGGCACCTAGAAAAGTGTCGCCTACCCCACTGAGGCTGCCTTCATATCGAAAATCCAAAATAACATTGGCAATATCGAAGCCTATTCCAGCTTGGTAGCCTATGGTTGAGTTTTTTAGTTTCAATTGTGAGCCAGCATCGCCCTGTTCTGAATCACTCAACAACACACTATATACTGGTGCTACACCTATTCGGAACACCTCTCCAAACTTATAACCAACTTGAATCGGTACATCTATGCGATTGAATTCGTAAGACCTTACTTGATTTAACTGGTCATCATTGAATTTAATTTCTCCACTTGCGGAGGTATAAAGCAATTCGGGTTGTAAATAAAAACTACCCAACTCAATCCGACCAAAAACACCTGCGTGAAATCCAAAAGTCGCATCGCCTTCTTCTACATTATTCACATTGTCTTTAAAGGAAATTTTACTAGAATTCACACCGATTTTCGGGCCAAAATTTACCTGCGCAATTGTGACACTTGATATCACCATCAAGCCAATCATTACTATTAGTTTTTTCATGGATAAAATATTTTGATTGTTAGATATTATGTTAAAAAATTGCCGGAGGCATTAATAATTAAAAATATACAACGAACGGCATGTTATTTAAACGTAATCAAACTAAAAACGGCTCACTATTCTTTTTCCGACAAAAAAAGCCATCTCAATTCCTTTTCTCCCAAGGTTGCATTTAGCTCATTTAGCTTCTTTCCCCATTCTACCAATTCCTCCACACTCCCTTTTCCGATGGACAATTTGTTTTCGAGATCGGACTTCTCTTTTTCTAGCTTTTCAATTTCGTTATCAAGCTTCTCCATCTCCATCTTTTCTTTGTAGGTAAGTTTCTCCTGCGAGCTAGATGCAAATGGTTCTGAACCTTTAACCGTACTTTTTTTAACGTCAGCAATTATTGGTTTATTGCTTTTTTCATCAATACTTTCTCTATATTCGGTATAGTTGCCTGGGAAGTCACGAATCACTCCTTCTCCTTCAAAAATAAATAGGTGATCGACCAATCGATCCATAAAGTAGCGGTCGTGAGAAACAATAATTAAGCAGCCTTTGAAGCCGGCTAAAAATTCTTCTAAAATTTGTAAAGTGGGTAAATCTAGGTCGTTGGTAGGTTCATCTAAAATCAGGAAATTCGGATTAGTTACCAGTATATCTAGTAGCTGCAGCCTCTTTTTCTCTCCTCCGCTCAATTTCTCAATAGGTGTATATTGACGCTCGGGTGTAAATTGAAATAACTCCAAAAATTTTCCTGGGCCAACCTCCCGCCCATCGGCAAGGGTGATATTCTCAGAGATTTCCTTTACATGGTCAATCACTCGCTGACTCAAGATAAAACTTTTTTCCTCCTGCTTAAAATACCCAAATTTAATCGTAGAACCCTTATCCACCACGCCTGAATCTGGCTGTAATTGCCCTGTAAGCATATTGAGAAAAGTGGACTTCCCCGTTCCATTTGGGCCGACTAAACCAATCCGTTCGCCTCGTTGAAAGACATAACTGAAAGGGTTCACAATTTGGATGTCATCAAAGGCTTTACTGATTTTTTCTACTTCCAGAATTTTCTTGCCCATGCGCTCCATGCCAGACTGCAATTCTAATTCTTCCGTGGCACCGGCAGCTCCTTTTACTTTAGACTTCACATCTTCAAAGGCATCTATTCTATATTTGGCCTTGGTCGTTCTTGCTTTGGGCTGACGACGCATCCATTCCAATTCTTGCTTATAATGGTTTTTGGCTTTATTGAACATCACAGCATCCATTGCCTCGCGGTCGGCCTTTTTCTCCAAATAATAGGCATAATTACCTTCGTATTTAAAAATCTGACCTTGATCCAATTCCATGATTCTATTACTCACCCGATCCATAAAATAGCGATCGTGAGTTACTAATAATAACGCCAACCTTGCCCTCGACAAGTATTCTTCCAGCCATTCGATACTTTCTAAGTCGAGGTGGTTCGTTGGCTCATCTAGGATCAATAGGTCTGGTTGTTGAATCAGCGCAGAGGCTAAAACCACCCGCTTTTTTTGCCCGCCAGAGAGGGTGCCAATTTTTGCTTCCAAATCATTCAACCCAAGTTTGCCTAAGATCACATTGATCTGATTCTCCAAATCCCATGCTTGGAAACTATCCATCCTATTCATTACCTCTTGCAAATCATCTGCATGGCCCGGGGTTTCGAATGAAATGGCCATTAAATGTTCATAATCCTTTACTGCCTGCACCGCAGGATTATCTGTATGGGAAAAAAGTGCCTCTAGGACGGTATCATTTTCGTTGAAGTCATGGTCTTGACCTGCATAAGCAACGCGTGTTTCCTTTTGGATGGCTACTTTGCCCTTATCTGCCTCAAGCTTTCCAACCAATATTTTGAGAAGGGTGCTTTTACCCGAGCCATTTCTCCCGAGTAAAGCGATTTTTTCGCCCTCTTCAATACCAAAAAATAAATCTTCAAAAAGCGGTTTAAATGCGAAGCTTTTTGAAAGCGATTCTGCCGAAAGTAAATTCATACTGCAAAACTAATCCCAATATTCCAGCTCCCAATATTTTAAGGGTATCTCCAGCAAATAAAATTCAACTCATATAGTATTTGCGAAAAATCTGAACGATTTGGGCAGGATACAGTTTTCCTATAAAGCCAAAAATATGAAAGCAATCTGGAACGGGCAAGTAATCGCCGAAAGCAACAATACTGTGGTAGTAGAAGGAAATCATTATTTTCCCAAAGACAGTATGAAAAAAGAATTCTTTAAAAGCAGTGAAACGCAAAGTAGGTGCCCTTGGAAAGGTCAAGCGTCCTATTTTAGTGTACTGGTAGATGGAAAAGAAAACAAAGATGCAGCTTGGTATTACCCGGAGCCTAAAGAGGCCGCTTCGAATATTAAAGATTTCCTCGCGTTTTGGAAGGGCGTGGAAGTAAAAGAATAAATTTAGGGGCTACTCAGCTAAAAACTGTAGATCTTCCCTTGCATTATTTTCCTTTGAACAATCCTGAACATTGCGGACTTTAGCCTTCTGTAAGTAAAAATATCTATGTACAATTTCGGAGAAGTAAAGGCTAAGATCCAACGTCTACAGATTGAAAGCACCTCATTAGAAATCGATCAAATACAGCGGGAGGATCTTCATCAGAAGCTGCATGCATATACTGATCAATTCTTAAATAGCTTACCGGAAGAGAAAGCTTTTTATCAGGAGGGCTACGAGAGCAAAGGTATAATACCTGATCTTGAAGTAGATGAGAACGGCATAGCCTTACCTAATATCCTCGGTACCTACCAAAAAGAAGTAATGCAATCTGGAATCAATGCTGCTTCTGGAGGGCATTTTGGCTATATTCCTGGAGGAGGAATCTATGGCGCATCTCTTGGCGACTACTTGGCAGCAGTCACTAATCGCTACGCAGGTATTTTTTATGCAGCACCGGGAGCCATTCGCTTGGAAAACACCCTTATCAACTGGGTAGGGAAAATTATTGGATACACAGGAAATTTTGGCGGCAACCTTACAACAGGTGGAAGCATCGCTAACCTTACCGCTATTACAGCCGCTAGACATTCACATCAGATTAAAGGAAAAGATATAGAGAAAACGGTCATCTACTTGTCGGAGCAAGTGCATCACTGTGTGCCAAAGGCTATACGGATAAGCGGCCTGGAAGAATGTGTTATCCGCCACATTCCGCTAGATGAAGCATTTAGAATCAATCCTGAAAAACTAGCGAAACTGATACTAGAGGATAGGTCGCTGGGCCTCCATCCATTTATGGTGATTGCATCTGCCGGCACAACCGATGTGGGCGCTGTAGATCCACTAGAATCCATAGGGCAGATAGCAAAGGAATATGGATTGTGGTTTCATGTTGACGCCGCCTATGGAGGGTTTTTTATACTCACTGAACATGGCTGTGAAGTAATGAAAGGGATCGAAATGGCTGATTCTGTGATACTAGACCCACATAAGGGTTTATTTTTGCCCTACGGACTCGGGATGGTTATTCTAAAAGACCTAAATAAATTATTGGCTGCACACACCTTTGAAGCCAATTATATGCAGGATTCCAAAGACTTCAATCTCGAATATTCACCTGCGGATGTATCTCCTGAGCTAAGCAAACATTTTCGCGGATTGAGAATGTGGCTTCCATTAAAATTGCATGGAATTGCACCATTTAGGGCTGCATTGGAAGAGAAACTTTGGCTTACTCGATACTGCTACGAAAAGGTAAAAGAAATGGGATTCGAAGTAGGCACATATCCTCAATTAAGTGTGTTTACCTTTCGGTTGAAACTAACTGATGAAGACAATGATGCCATCAACAAGTCTATTTTAAAGGGCATTCATACGGATGGAAGAATTTTTATTTCATCCACTCAAATCCACCATCAATTTCATTTGCGTTTTGCCTGTTTGTCCTTTCGCTCCCATTTGCGGGAGGTAGATTTATTTTTGTCTATCCTCAAAGCTGAGTTGGAAGTAATAAGTTGAAACAAAAAATGGATGGCAAAATAACCTGCCATCCATTTCCAAATATCTTGTTGCGGAGGATTTATCCTCCCGCATTTTCTGGATTTAGTTTTGAGCTTCCAAGAATTTGCCGATTACATCTCCCATTTTGCCCGAGTTTACCCATCTCAATATAATCACCAAATCATTTTCTTGATCTACATACACCACATTGGCTCCATCGCCTAGGTGGAAAAACGCTGTCTCTGGCGCAGCAGGCATTCTCTTTTTCCCAGTGTTCAGGAAGAAATTCATAAATCCATAATCTTCTTGCACTGGAGTAGGCGTTTTGGCCATTTCTAACCAATCTTCCGAGAGGATTTGTTGATCCTTCCATTTGCCATTCCGCAAGGTCAGCAGTCCAAAACGAGCTTGATCATATGCACTTATAAACATTCCCCCGCCGAAATGCCCGCCTCCACTGACGGATTGCATTTCGATTCCATCTATATTCACCCAAGAATTATGGTAGCCATCCCAATGCCAAGTATTGGATGCGCCGATAGGATCCATTACATGTTCACGCAAAACCATTGGCAAGGGCTTCCGCCACACATGCAATGCCGCTAGCGCAAGCACATTTACTCGAGAATCGTTATATTTATACATGGTACCTGGCTCAAATCTATCTCTATTTACAATTTCTTCGGTAACTCTTCCAGCTGGCCGGTCCGCCCAATCGGGTTTGCCCCAAAGCGTCCCTTCCCAATCGCTCGTTTGCCTTAGCAAATGATCCCAAGTAATCTTCGCATTATGCTCTGAATCGAACTCGCCATAGGGAGAATAATCTCTTACTTTATCGTGGACATTTCGGATGAGTCCTTTGTCGAGAGCTACACCTACCACACTTGATAGGAAACTCTTGGTTACGCTAAAGGTCATATCCACACTTTCCAGATCGCCCCATTCTGCTACGATATAGCCATTTTTCACCACCAAGCCAGACATTGGCCCTCTTGTTTTCACCGGGCCTACCATTTCATTGTAAGGCTCGCCGACTCTGCCATTTAGGTAGATATTCAGATCTCTGGGAGCGTTTATTTCATTTTCTTGCGCAAAGGCAACAGCCGCATTTAGTTTTTGCTGATCAAAGCCCAATTCTGTAGCATTTCTACGTTGCCACTCGAACCGTTCTGGATAGTACACACTCTGACTTTGAGCAACATACAAAGTGCTAAAAACTAAAATACAGGTAAATAAACTTTTCATATTGGACATATTTTGAACCAAGAAAGACAAAATCGAAAGGATATACAATCGATAGAATTTAAGCGGGAGGAAATATTGGCCTTCTTAATATCTGGCTGCCAATAACAAACTCAAATCTTTGAATCTCATATTGAATTTTTGGGCTAAAGGTTCATAAGTAAGTGTTCCCTTATAGATGTAAATCCCTTTCATAAACCATTTATGGGTATGGATGAATTCATTTATCCCGCCATTATCGGCAGCTTGTAATAGGATAGGAGCAAAGATATTGCTGATCACTGTCGTAGCAGTTCTTGCCACTCTCGACGCAATATTTGGGACACAATAATGGATGACATCATATTTAACGTACACTGGTTTTTCATGCGTTGTAAGTTCGGAAGTTTCTACACAGCCTCCTTGATCTATTCCTACATCAATCATAATTGATCCTGGCTTCATGCTAGCGACCATTTCTTCTGTAATTACTATCCTATTTCGTCCCTTCTCTGCACGTAAGGCAGCTACGACTATATCTGCTTCTCTTATGGCTTTGCCTAAATTGATCGCATCGATCGTAGAAGTAGAAATCCCTTGGCCAAGCAAATGCCTGATTCGTCTTAATTTATATAAATGATTATCAAAAACTCTAATTTCAGCGCCTAATCCTAGAGCAGCTCTTGCGGCAAACTCGCCAACCGTTCCAGCTCCAATAATCAGCACATTGGTTGGTGGCACACCCGTGATTCCTCCAACGATGATTCCTTGTCCGCTCTTTACGTTGCTTAGATACTCTGATGCAATGAGCATAGACATGCCACCCGCAATTTCGGACATTGCCCGAACCAGAGGCATTCCTCCTACCTTATCTTGAATTAACTCATACGCTATGGCAGTGATTTTTTTTCGAGAAAGTGCATCAAGGTAATTTCCATTTAAATTTCCCATTTGCATAGCAGAAATTAAGGTATGCCCATGCTTCATCATTTCAATCTCAGCGATGGTAGGAGGTTCTACTTTCAATACTACCTCAGCTTCCAAAGCTTCTTTAGCGGAATAAACTATTTGGGCACCGGCTTCGCTATATTCTCTATCCGAAAACTTGGATGTAAGTCCTGCACCAGTTTCTAATACAATTCGATGTCCATTAAGAGACAGGACCTTAACACCCTCCGGGGTAAGCGCCACGCGATTTTCTTGTAAAGCAGTTTCTCTTGGGATACCAATAATGAGCTTGCCTTTTTGTGGCTTTATTTCCAAGAGTTTTTCTTGGGTAATATAACTTTCACTTGGCGTGAAAATCCCTGGGCTTTTGGTACTTTTCTCAGTCATTTTGCGATACTGTTATTATTCGGCTTTCATCATGATTCACCAAAATGTCGATTCTCCAATAAGGGATGTCTATCAAATCCATCACTAGAGAAGACCATTCTATTAGACACAAATTCTCTGAATACAAATATTCTTCAAACCCCAAATCTTTTGCTTCTACTATATTTTTGATGCGATAAAAATCAAAATGGTAAATGGATTCACCTGCCCGATTTTCGTATTCATTTACGATTGAGTATGTAGGGCTATTTACCGTATCCACAACACCCAATTTTAGACAAAGTGCCTTAATCAGGGTGGTTTTACCTGCGCCCATTTGCCCATCTACAAGCCAAATACCTTTAGAACCAATTTGATGAATGATTTTGAGAGCCGTGCCTTCAATCTCGGATAAATCTTTGCAAATTATCTTCAACGTGAAAAAGTGTCTATTTTTTCGAAGATAAAGAAATAACAGGAATTATCATTTCTTCGAGCGAAATTCCTCCATGCTGAAAAGTATCCTTGTAATAATTGACATAGTAATTGAAATTATTGGGATAGGCGAAAAAATAGTCTGAAGTAGCAAATGCATAGCTCGTAGAGATATTCACTTTTGACAGATGAAAATCCTCTGGTCGAGCTACGGTTAATACTTTATCGCTTTTGTCATATCCTAAATTTTTACCTTGCTTATACCGTAAATTGGTGTTGGTGTTTTTATCACCAATTATTTTATAGGGCTTTTTCACACGGATGGTACCATGATCGGTGGTGATCACTAATTTATGCCCCTTCTCAGAAATCTTCTTTAATGCCTCTAGTAATGGTGAGTGCTCAAACCATGATAAGGTAAGGGAACGGTAAGCCGATTCATCCGCTGCCAATTCACGAATCATTTGCAGGTCGGTGCGTGCGTGTGAAAGCATGTCTACAAAATTAAAAACCAGCACATTGAGATCGTTGTTGTATAGATTATTAAACTGCTCTAATAATTGGCGACCCTGATTTACATGAACAATTTTATGGTAACTCATTTTAATATTCAGGCGCTCTCGTTTCAATTGTTCTAGTAAGAAGGCTTCTTCATTCATATTTTTGCCATCTTCTTCGCCTTCACCTACCCATAAGTTTGGATGCTTCTTTTCCATTTCCAAAGGCAGCAAGCCAGAAAAAATTGAGTTTCTGCTATAGGCTGTGGTCGTAGGCAGAATTGAGTAATACGAACTTTCCTCATCTACATTGAAATATTCAGAAATTACCGGCTCAATGACTTTCCATTGATCGTACCTGAGATTGTCTATTACTATAAAAAATAAGGGCTCGTTGGCTTTTAGTTTAGGGAAAACAACCTCCCGCATCAATTCATGGGAGAGTAATGGTTTGTCTTCGTCGTCTCCACTTAACCATTCCGCATAGTTTTCTTTTATGTATCTGGCGAATTTCGCATTGGCTTCATCTTTCTGCATATCAAGGACTTCCGCCATTCCCTTGTTTTCAGTTTTATCAATTTCTAATTCCCAATATACCAGCTTTTTGTAAAGATCTGCCCATTCTTCAGGCGAGAGATAATCGTCAAATGCCATACTCAGTTTACGAAAATCTTGCTGATAACCTAGGTTGGTTTTCTCACTAATCAACCGCTTATTTTCGAGGATTTTCTTGGCCGATATTAATATTTGATTCGGGTTGAGCGGTTTGATAAGGTAATCGGCTATTTTTGAACCTATGGCTTCTTCCATTATCGATTCCTCTTCCGATTTGGTTATCATCACTACAGGCAGGGAGGGACGGATATTTTTCAGATACGTTAACGTTTCTAACCCAGACATTCCGGGCATATTCTCATCCAGAAAAACCAAATCAAAATTTTGCTTTTCGCATAAAGCCAGTGCATCTGAGCCGCTATTTACTGGAGTAATGTCGTAGCCTTTTGCAGTTAAAAAAAGGATATGTGGTTTCAACAAGTCAATCTCGTCATCCGCCCATAAAATATTATATCTTTGCATAGTTATTTACTAAGTCCCAAGTTACATTAAAACCCTTAAAGAGGGATTGAATTTGAATAAGAAAAAAATTTTTAACGACCCTGTCTATGGATTCATCACCATTCCCAGTGAGTTGATTTTTGATATTATCGAGCATCCATACTTCCAACGGTTACGCAGAATCAAGCAACTCGGTTTAACAGACTATGTATATCCGGGTGCATTGCATACTAGATTTCACCATGCCATTGGAGCTATGCACCTGATGAAGATCACATTAGATAATTTGCGGGATAAAGGAAATGAAATTAGCGAGGAGGAATACGAAGCCGCACTAATTGCCATTCTTTTGCATGATATTGGGCACGGACCTTTTTCGCATGCATTAGAATTCAGTCTACTTAAAAATATTCAACATGAGTTACTTTCTTCATTGCTGATAAAGGAGCTCAACATTCATTTTAAGGGAGCGTTAGATCTGGCGGTTAGAATTTTTAATAACCAATATGAACGTACTTTTTTCAATCAACTTGTTGCCAGTCAGTTAGATATCGATAGGCTTGATTATTTGAAACGAGATAGTTTTTTTACAGGTGTGTCGGAGGGTACTATTGGCGCGGAGAGAATCATTAAATTACTGGACGTAAGAAATGATCAGCTACTGGTAGAAGAAAAAGGAATTTACAGCATAGAGAATTTTCTAAATGCTCGTAGGCTGATGTATTGGCAGGTGTATTTGCACAAGACCTCTGTAAGTGCAGAGAAGATGCTAATTAGCTTGATTAATCGAGCCAAATATCTTTGTGAGCAAGGAGTTAAGCTGATCGGAAGCGAGAGTTTACTCGTATTCTTACAATCGAATATCTCTCAAAAAAACTTCGAGAGCCGGCCTGAATACTTAAAACATTTTGCGAATTTAGATGACTTCGACATTTGGGGAGCTATTAAGATGTGGCAAAATCACGAAGATAAAATATTAAATACATTATCCAATTGTCTTTTAAGAAGAAAACTTTTCAAAGTAAAACTTTCGAATGAGGAATTCAGTATTGAACTCAAAACAGACCTTAAAAGCAGGCTGGAAAATGAGCTTGGAATAACTAAATCAGAGGTGAAATACTTTTATGATGAAGGAAGTATTAGCAATTCAGCCTATTTATCACAGCAGCGGATATATATTCTGACTAAAAAGGGAAATATTATAGATATTGCAGATGCGGCTGATTTGCCCAATATCCAAGCACTGAGTAAAATCGTAAAGAAAAACTATATCTGCTGGGCGAAAAACCTAACTTTGTAACTATTGAAATTTTGAAATATAATTTTTTCTATTAATAGAAAACTACCATAATACTTTTTATTATGAAAATAAGTGCGGAGCAAATAGCTTTTATAATTTCCGGAGAAGTGGATGGTGACCCTCAAGTTTCTATTCATTCGGCGGGGAAAATTGAAGACGCAACGGCAGGAGAAATAGCATTCTATGCAAATCCAAAGTACGAAGAGTTTATATACACAACAAAAGCCTCAGCAGTTATTGTAAAACATACATTCCAACCAAAAAAACCAATAAGCACCACCTTAATTAGAGTAGAAGATCCTTATTTAGCCTTTTCGAAATTACTAGAAGAGTATCAAAAAATAATAAAGGAAGAGAAAAAAGGGATTGAAGAACCCTCATTTCTTGGCAATGGCTCTACTGTGGGACAAAATATTTTCAGAGGAGCCTTTTCATATATAGGCCATCATTGCAGCATTGGCACCAATGTAAAAGTATATCCGCAGGTGTGGATTGGTGAAAATGTAACTATTGGAGACAATACCGTAATCTTTGCAGGTGCCAAAATTTATCCAGGCTCCATAATCGGAGCTAATTGTATCATTCATGCTGGTGCTGTTATTGGCAGCGATGGCTTTGGTTTTGCTCCGCAAGATGATAGCACCTATAAAACCATTCCTCAGTTGGGCAATGTGATTCTTGAAGACAATGTTTCTATCGGAGCCAATACGACCATAGATTGCGCTACGACTGGCTCTACCATTATCCGGAAAGGCACTAAATTAGATAATCTAGTAATGGTTGCTCATAATGTGGAAATAGGTGCCAATACGGTGATAGCTGCCCAGGCAGGAATATCAGGATCTACCAAACTTGGTAATAATTGTGTGCTTGGCGGGCAAGTAGGTATAGCTGGGCATTTACACATTGGCCCCAGAACATCTTTTGCTGCTCAATCAGGAATGATGAAAAATGTAGAAGAGGAAAATACCGTCTGGTTGGGTTCACCAGCCTTTGAACACAAGCAGTATTTGCGATCCTACACAATTTTCCGAAATTTGCCTGATCTTAAAGATCGAATCACCAAACTTGAAAAGGGAGATAAATAATTCCCATCGGTTAAGAACTATATAATGAACGTAAAACAGCATACCATCAAGGAACCTGTAAGTGTAGAAGGCGTAGGCCTTCATACAGGATTATCCTGCACAATGACATTTAAGCCGGCTCCGCCTAATCATGGAATAAAATTTCAGCGGGTAGATTTACCAGATAAACCCATCATTGATGCGGATGTGGATAATGTAGTGGATCTTTCCAGAGGAACAACCATTGAGCAAAATGGAGCAAGAGTGGGCACCATAGAGCATACTTTAGCCGCATTAGTTGGTCTACAGGTCGATAATGTCTTAATAGAAATCAATGCGCCGGAAGCACCAATTATGGATGGCAGCTCCAGCGCGTTTGTTGAGGCAATCTGCAAAGTAGGCGTAGAAGAGCAAAATGCGTTGAGGAATTTTCTCGAAGTAGAAGAAGGTATTTTCTTCAGAGATCCTGCGCGCCAAGTAGAGATTGCAGCCCTACCTCTTGATAACTACCGGGTAACGGTAATGGTGGATTACAATTCTCCTGTATTAGGTTCTCAGCATGCTAGTTTGAATGATATTACTGATTTCGCAAATGAGATTGCCTCCAGCCGTACGTTCTGCTTTTTGCATGAGTTAGAAATGCTTCACAAGAATAACCTTGTGCGTGGAGGTGATTTGAATAATGCAATCGTGATTGTAGATAGGGTTGTAGAAGATCATGAATTAGAAAATTTGGCTAAGCTTTTTAATAAGCCAAGAATCGAAGTGAAAAAGGAAGGCATCTTAAATAATGTAGACCTTAGACATAAAAATGAACCCGCGCGCCACAAACTCTTAGATGTGATGGGTGACTTGGCTTTGGTAGGAAGACCTATAAAAGCTCAAATATTAGCTGCTCGTCCTGGCCACGCCGCAAATGTAGCATTTGCAAAAAAACTAAAACGCATGGGGGAAAATGCGGGAGGTAAAAAAGCTCCTAAATATGATCCTTCCCTCCCGCCTGTTATGGATATTGCTGCCATTAGCAGAACCTTGAAGCATAGATATCCTTTCGCTTTATTGGATAAAGTCATCCATTTAGACAAAACATCTGTTACAGGAGTTAAAAATGTGACCATCAATGAGCCATTTTTTCAAGGCCATTTCCCAGATAATCCTGTAATGCCAGGTGTGCTGCAAGTAGAAGCAATGGCGCAAACAGGTGGGATTTTAGTTTTATCTACCGTACCAGACCCTGAGAATTATTGGACATACTTTCTCTCAATTGACAGCTGTAAGTTTAGAAAAATGGTCATTCCAGGAGATACAATAATTTTTCATTGCAGATTGCTTGACCCAATTAAAAGAGGAATTGCTCGAATGCAAGGCATGGCTTATGTTGGAAAAACACTAGTTTGCGAATCAATCATGACTGCACGAATCGTAAAGAAAGATTTATGATCCATCCACTCGCATCCGTAGATCCAAACGCAAAAATTGCTGAGAACGTAAGTATTGGGCCTTTTACCACTATACACGGAGACGTGGAAATAGGTGAAGGAACTTGGATAAGTTCTAATGTTACCATTTTCAATGGCACTCGAATAGGTAAAAATTGTAAAATTTATCCTGGAGCTGTCATTGCCTCCACCCCTCAAGATTTGAAATTTGAAGGGGAAACAACCTATGTCAAAATAGGTGACAATACAGACGTCCGAGAATGTGTAACCATCAGTAGAGGAACGAAAGATAGATTCGAAACAATGATTGGTTCTAACTGTTTATTAATGGCTTACGTTCACATAGCTCATGATTGTATCGTTGGAAATAATTGTATTTTGGCAAATGCAGTACAACTAGCCGGACATGTGATTATTGATGACTTTGCCATTGTAGGTGGAGTAAGTGCCGTTCATCAATTTGTGAAAATAGGTGCCCATTCGATGGTTTCGGGAGGGAGCTTGGTGAGAAAAGATGTACCACCTTATATCAAGGCAGGCAGAGAGCCACTTACCTATTCAGGTATCAATTCCATCGGCTTGAGGAGAAGAGGATTCAGTAATGAAAAGATTAATGAGATTCAGGAAATTTATCGATTCATGTTTTTGAAAGGCCTCAACAATTCAAAAGCTCTTGAAGCTGTCGAAACTGAACTGCCAGCATCCCGCGAAAGGGATTTGATCATAACTTTTTTCAGAGAATCTGATAGAGGCATCATGAAAGGATACTCAAAATAAGCTGATCTTTCATGGAAATTCATTTAACTGAATTGAGTAAAAGGTTCAACCGAGAATGGATTTTCCACGACTTGAATTTCACCTTTTCAGCCAACACCATTTATGCAATTGTAGGCCCAAATGGCAGTGGAAAATCCACTCTTATCCGCATTGTATCCGGCCAAATGCCCTTTACTAGCGGGAAAATAGTATATTCAAACAATGGCATAGAAATTCCGCTAGATACTATCTACAAAGAAATCGCCATTGCAGCTCCTTATATTGAACTAATAGAGGAGCTTACGCTAGAAGAGATTTGGAAATTCCACTTTAAGTTCAAAAAGGGTCCTTTGATAAAAAATATAGAAGAAGTAACTCAAATCTTAGGATTAGAAAAAGGCAAAGGTAAGGCTATAAAAAACTACTCATCTGGTATGAAACAACGACTGAAGCTTGGTTTAGCTTTTTTTTCAGATGTTAAATTACTTCTTTTGGATGAACCTACCAGTAATTTAGATCAAAATGGTATGGAGATGTACCTAAGTTTAATGAAAAATTGGACCTTAGATCGCACTATTTTAATTGGCTCTAATCAAGCACAAGAATATCAGATGAGTGGTGAGATATTAGATATGAGGACATTTTATAAAAAGTAATGAACTTTTGAATCAGAAAACTTATTCTACTGTTAGTAATTTGGAAACTATTGAAAAACTAACGTAGTTTGGATTCATGAATTTTAAACTTTAAAAACAATGAGAAAATCGTTTATTACAAAAATAGCTTTTCTTTTATTTGCGTTAACATTAAGCGTTGGAATTATCTCTTGCGAAAGAATAGGTGGAGGCCCGAGTGGTGATTCTAATACGCAACCAGTATCATTACCAGATCCTATTTAGAGTAGGTGAAAAATAAGATTCATTCGATTAATCATATAATTTTTTTTGTAATTTCTCAAAAAATGTCTAGAAAAATAAATGAAAAGGTTACTGCTATCGTATTAATATTTTTCACAAGTTTTATGATTTCATGTGGAGGTGGAGGAGCTGGAGATGATCCAGATACAACACCACAACCCACTGCAGAGGAATTACAAATTGCCAAAATCGCAGGTACGGTTTCCAAAACTTGGACGGCAACTGCTATCACCTTTAATGGAGCACCCTCCGAATCCTATAGCAATCCCTCTGCCTTTTCAATAACTTTTCGTACAGCCAAAACGTATAGCACCAACGCTGGGTCTCCTGTATTTCAAGCTTCTGGAAATTGGAACTTTAACACTGGCAACCTAAATTCATTGATTTTTGATAGCAATCAAAATTCCATTGCTTCAATATCAGGGCTCAATACTGCGGGAACCCAAATGACTTTAACAATTGATTATGAACTTGCAAGTGCTGGTGGAAAAATCGAAGCGATTAATGGTCGCTACGTGTTCACCCTCACGGCAAATTAATACTTATTTGAGAGATACAATTGTAACGCCGGCTCCTCCGAAGTCGGCGTGTTCGTCTCTCATAGATTTTACATAAGGCAACCCTATTAGCTGATTACGAACTAATTGTCTTAAAATGCCGTCTCCTTTCCCATGGAGTATGCGCACCTCATTTTGGTTGAGAAGTAAAGCCTTATCTATATATCGGTTTAAATCCGGTAATGCCTCCTCCCCTCTTTTTCCTCTCAAGTCGAGCTGACCAGAAAAATCTGCCATTTCAGAGGCATAATTTATTCCAGATTTGTTCGATCCTGACTTCACTTCACTTTTAGTATTTTTGGATACTGAACCTACCTTTTTCAGTCTTAGCAATTTCACGTTAGATTTTAGGTGCCCAATTATCACTTCTACGTTATTTCCTTTAATCGCAACTACTTGAGCTATTGCTCCTGAATCTGATATCTCTACCATATCACCCGCTAGTATTGGCCCAGCAAAGATTTCTTGCTTTTTAACCAGTTTAGGCTTTTTCTCTTTAGGTTTTATGGTTTCCTCAAACGCCTTCAGTTCTATTCGTATATCTTTAGTCGCTTCCTTTTCGCCTTTTACTTCCTTGATTTTCCTTATAGTTGCTTCAATTTTTTGATTAGCATTCTTAAACAATGCTGCGGCCTCTTCCTTGGCCTTATTGATAATGTTCTTTTTCTCTACTTCTAAATATGTTTTAAGTGATTCATACTCTTCACTACTTGTTGCTAATCTTTTTTCAGTGGCAGAGAGCTGGTTTTTCAGTCGCTCCACGGCTCCCTTTTCCTTTTCAAGACGAATAAGAACATTATCGTAATTCACTCGTTCCTTGCCAATTTTTTGTCGGGCATTTGCAATTACATCAGCATCTAGACCAATTTTACCCGCAATTTCCAAGGCAAAAGAGCTCCCGGGCTTCCCAATTTGCAGTTTGTATAAAGGCTCAAGATTTTCCAAATCAAACTGCATGGCCGCGTTCCGGATACCAGGAGTTTTTTCAGCAAGTTCTTTCAGGTTGGCATAATGCGTGGTAATTACTCCATAGGATTTGCGATTATTCAATTCCTCCAAAATAGCTTCGGCGATTGCTCCACCAAATTCAGGCTCCGTACCAGTACCAAATTCATCAATCAAAATAAGGGTTCGTTTATTCGCTGATTCTATGAATTTCTTCATGGAAGTAAGATGCGAACTATACGTACTCAAATCATTTTCAATGGACTGCTCATCGCCTATGTCCAAGAAAATTTGTTGAAAAATACCTGCCACAGACTCATCAGCCAGCGGCACAGGAATGCCACATTGAATCATATATTGTAATAGGCCCGCAGTTTTTAAGGTAACAGATTTTCCTCCCGCATTTGGCCCACTAATCAGCACTATCCTGTTATGAGAATCGAGTTCAATATCTTGCGACACAATAGCCTTTCCCATTGATTTATGCGCTAAATAAAGAAGCGGGTGGATGGCGTTTTTCCAGGAAATACAAGACCGCTTTTCAATAGTTGGACATATTCCGTTTACCTTAATCCCCCATTTCGCTTTGGCTCTAATAAAATCTAAAAGACCTAAAATTTTATATGCATTTTGCAACTCAGCTGAGTGTGGTCTTAGCTTATCGGTTAAGGATATCAGGATTCTGATTATTTCCTTTTTCTCTTGGAGTTCTAAATCACGAAGTGCGTTATTCAATTCGAGGACGGCAGTGGGCTCCATGTATACAGTTTGCCCTGTGGCAGACTCATCATGAATAAATCCCTTGAGATGACGCTTATGTTCTGACAACACAGGGATGACCATCCTCCCGCTTCTTATTGTATAGGTTGCGTCATCTGGCACATATCCTTTTGCTCTAGAGTCTCGCATCACACTATCCAACACCTTCCGCACACGAGCTTGTGTTGCCGAAATAGTACTTCTTATTTTGGCTAGATTAGGCGTAGCAGCACTTTTCATTTGTCCGCTATCATCAATACACCTAGCTAATTCCTTGAGGAAATCTTCTGGAACCACTAAGCCTTTGCCCAAGGCATACAACTCTGGAAATTCTTCTTGCCGTTTCACAAAAAAGACTAAGCAACTTTTGAGAAGAATCAGGCCTTTGGATAGCTCGTGAAAATCTTGCTCAACCAAATAGCTTCCAAAAATTTCGGCTCTCTTTAGCGCATAATTCATGTCCTTATAAGAGGTAGATGGATAAGATTCTCCAGATCTTAAGATGGCCAAAAACTCATCCGTTTGCGAATGGAGCTTGCTTATATACTGAAAATCAGAAGAAAATTTTAGGTTATCGGCAAAATGGATACCAATTGGGCCTTGACATTCTTGCTTAATCAGTTCTAGTATTTTATCAAATCCTAGTTTATTTTCAATAGTTGATGGAAGTAGCATGAATGATGTAAACTAGTCTATTTGTAGCGTCTTTTGACGGTAATTCAAACTATCGACCACGGCACGATATATGTAGCCCATTTCCTCGATTTCAAGTAGATAGTAGTCGTAGTTTTCTATGAAAACTGTTTCGCTGATATTATGTTTTCGAAGTACTTCGTTCCCAAAAATAGCCGACAAAACTTTGGAAGAATCTTGTGGCACATTCATGGCAAAGGCCTTACCTTCGCTTATGTGAATGTCTATCAACAGCATAATCATCTGTTGTTTGCTCAGAAGCTTCTCAGGAATATTTTCCTTTGAGGAACATCCAACTACCGCCAGTGTAATGAGAATTAAAAAAACTTTTTTCACGTCTGAAATTAATTAAATCGCCCTAATTTTAAAGATTGATTGGATTATAAATTGATGAAGCAAATACTCAAGAAACTTCAAAAGTACGAAATCAGAATCCGGAAGGCTATTAATAATCAAATGCAGGGTGACTTTCGTTCGATTTTTAAAGGCTCGGGACTGGAATTCGACGATGTGCGGCCTTACCAATACGGTGATGATGTCCGCGCTATCGACTGGAATGTGTCGGCCAAAGGCCATGGAGTGTATATAAAGACCTTCCGCGAAGAAAAAGAGCAAAACGTGTTTTTTGTTTTGGACGTGAGTGGTTCCCAAGAAATAGGGCAACCAGGCAAGCAAAAACTTGACATCGGGAGAGAAATTTGTGGCGTCCTTTCCCTCAGTGCCGTCAAGGAAGGCAGCCAAACAGGCCTTATTTGTTTTAGTGACCAGAAAGAATTGTTTATCAAAGCGGCTAAGGGTGTGGCACATGGATATAAAATGGTTTATTCATTGTTCGGCATGCAAACTCATTCGCAAAAAACAGACCTAAAAGCAGCCATCAATTTTACGCGCCAAATTTGTAAGAAAAGAAGCGTCATTATATTCATTTCCGATTTTATAGACGAGAAATACGAAGATGACTTAAAAGCCCTCGCCAGAAAGCATGATTTAGTAATGATTCACCTTTTCGACAATCGAGAAACCCAATTGCCTGGCTTAGGTTTAGTACCTTTGCTCGACAAAGAAAGTGGAAAAACGCTTTGGATAAATACGTCCAGCAAAGAATTTCGTAGTAACCTATCAAATACATTGGACGGGACAAGAAAAAAACTAGAAGAAATAGGCCGAAGATATCAGGCAGATTATTTACCAGTGAATACTGCTGACGATTATGTACCTGCATTAATTAAATTATTCAAAATCAGAAACAGGGTTAAAAAAAGTGCTTAGACTCTTATTGCTTATTGCTATTAGTGCCTTTAGCCAACTAGCCGTTGCGCAGGATTATAAACCAAAAGGCAGTTTCCAAGTGGACTCAGTAAGAGTGGGAGAAGAAATCCCTTATGCGCTGAGTTTTACCTATCCCAAAGACTGGCAAGTCCTATTTCCTGATAGTCTTGGAAATTACAGTCCATTTGAATACAGCGGGAGGATATTTTTCCCAACCGAAACAGATAGCCTTAGCTCAGATAGCACTATTTACTATTTGAGTACTTTCGAACTAGATGAGGTACAGCTATTGAGATTGCCCGTAAAGGTGCGAAAGCCTAATGGAGACACCTCCACACTTTACACAGACTACAGCCAAATTTCGCTTATACAAGTTGTTACCCAGTTGCCAGATTCACTCGATTTCAAGGAAAATACCTTTTACCGAAATGTGAAAACGGCCTTCAATTACCCTTACCTTTTGGCGGGATTATTCCTGCTAACCATTGCCCTTATTACCATCTGGATCCTATTTGGCAAAAGAATCAAGAAATGGTTTACCCTACGTAGATTGACCAAGGTGCATCAAAATTTTCTCGGCAAGTACAGGAAAATGCAACCTGAAGCGGCTTTTGGTACTAATTTCGATGAGACGGAAAAGCTCCTTTTTGTCTGGAAAAAATATTTAGAAAGTTTAGAAAAAGCTCCTTTCACAAAACTAACCACCCGCGAGATATTAAAAATTGTAAATGGAAATGGATTGGATAGTGCCTTGAGGGCAGTAGATAAAGCTATTTATGCAAGGCAAAAAGGCGAAGACCTTGACCTATCTTTTAAAATAATGGAAGAGGTTTCCATCGACCAATATCAACAAAGGGTAAATACCATAAAAAATGCTTGAGAACGATCAAACCATCCCTTGGTATTCGCTAGAATGGTTTAGCCCTAGCTTACTGAAAAGTTTTCAATGGGAAATGCCATTTTTTCTATATTTGCTAATTCTTCTACCATTTCTGTTTTTATTAAGATGGTTCTTTCTTCGTAAAAGAAAACAAAGTCTAGCGATATCATTAGTTGACAAGAATATAAAAGCCTCGCCTGTACAATACTTAAGATTCCTACCTGGTATTTTCTTTTTGCTATCCACTATTCTGATTATTGTGGCTTTGGCAAGGCCACAGCGAACCAATGAGCGTGTAGATCAATACACAGAAGGCATTGATATAATGCTGGTGGTGGATATTTCAGAATCTATGATGATCGAAGATTTCAAGCCAAATAGAATGGAAGCAGCAAAAGCTACTGCCCAGGAATTTGTAAATGGCCGAATCCAAGATAGAATTGGTTTGGTGATTTTTTCAGGAGAAGCTTATTCCCTTTCTCCATTGACCACCGACTATAATCTCCTTAACTCTTATATCGACGATATTAACTTTGAAATGATTGAGTCCAGAGGAACCGCTATTGGAAGTGCGATTGCTGTGGGGACAAATAGACTTAGAGAATCTAAAGCTAAATCGAAGGTGATGATATTGATAAGCGATGGTGACAATACAGCTGGAAATATCGATCCTTTAACTGCAGCGAATTTGGCTTCTGCATTTGACATAAAAATATATGCAGTAGCCATTGGCAAAGAAGGAAGAGTACCATTCGGTACCGATTTTTTTGGCCGCCCTCGATACGTGGAAAATACACTAGATGAATCCACGCTAAGAGAAATCGCTCAAATCGGCAATGGAAAGTTTTATAGAGTAGACGACAATAACGGCCTCGAAAAAGTGTTTGAAGAAATTGACCAATTAGAAAAAGCTGAGATCATTGAAACACGATATAGAGACACGCAAGATTTTTATAGCAATTATTTAAAATGGGCTGTGCTATTTTTGCTAGCGTTTATTTTCACCAAATCTACTTTTATGAGTAACATTCTTAGAGATTAGGTGCTACAAATCTAAAATCAGAATTTATAAGAGATAGCAACTCCATTTGAGGCCATTCCTATTTGCAAATTTTGGATAAGTTCAGTACTGCTATTGGTATTCAATATGGTAAATAAGGCTAGATCAAACGCAAATAAGAAAGCTCCTTGGAGGATTATGCTTTTACCAAAACCTTCCCATAATTCTGGGTTTTTGCTGATATTCTTGGAGCGCTCCATCATCCATAAACCTGCCGCCATATAGCCTATATCCAAACCAGCATTGAAAAGCAATAATTTCTCAATCTTGGCTTGCTCACTGATACTAGCCGCTAAATCGAAAGAACCAGGATCTGCTGTAATCGCTGAATACAAGCCTGAGCCTGCTAAACCAAGGTTCACGATATTCCAATAAATATTCATTTGGTGAAAGTGCTTTTGTGCCCCACCCGCATTTGCCAAGGAAATACCACTAAAAGCCATATTACCAATTGCCCAAGCACCAAGCGTGTACATCCCTGTTTTGGTGATTTTAAGCCTATTTTCATTAAAATCTTTCAACTCACTCTGAGCAAAAAGTGAGAAACTGAGTAAGAGTAATACGGATATTGAAATTAGGAATTTTTTCATATTCATTTTTCTATGCAGCTAAATATAACTCAAACATAATTAACATAAGAAAACCAAAGCAATCTCAAGCCGAATGCTGAAAGCGCAACGCCTACCCATTTGTTCAGAATTAAAATAATCCTGCCGGTGATTACCCTTCGAAGGGTATGTGCCAAATAAGATTTCCCAACATCAATAAAAAATACGACAGCCAATAAAGAGGAAAAAAAGATTAACTTTTCTTCTTGATCATATACTCTATCCACCGTTAAGTAACTGACCATGCCCACCCAAAAAAGCCATACAAAAGGATTGATTCCGTTAAGAAAAACTCCTTTTAGGAATTGGTTTATGATAAATGACTTACTGATTCTCATTTGCTTGACTCCAGTTTTTGGAATAGGCTTAAAGAAATTGTATATCCCAAATCCTATCATAATAACCCCACCCACTAATCCGAGATAGAATGAAAATTGCGGGTGGTAAATAATCTTTTGTAAACTGAAATTTGTGAGCCACACATAAAAGGCATCGCTAGCTAATATGCCCACGGCCATAATCGTTCCTGCAAGTAACCCCTTTTCGATACTACTTTGGATAAGTGCGAAAAACACTGGGCCGATCATCACTGAAAGCAATAAGCCAAACAATATCCCACTTATTACGATTTCCATTGATCAGCTAAAAAGGCGTTCCAATCTTCTAAAATCTGCTTTTTGAGTACTCTAGGGAATTTACTCTGGCCGCCCACTTTCCCGCGATGTTTCATAAAAGCATAAAAAGCCTCCGTTGGAAGCAGCGTTACAAATACCTCCTTCAAAGCAGCTCTCCGCTCTACAGCATAGTCATCATTCAAGTCTTTCAAATATCGGTCGAGACGGTCTCGGAGCTGATCTGCATTTGCCACTTGATCGCAGGCTAAGTACCAATGATGAGCAAAAAGAGATTCATGCGAAACGCCAGTAACTGTAAATTCTCGTATTGATAGATCAAATTCATCAGCGATCATTTCTACTGCTTTGGTCATGTTATCGACAGACAAATGCTCTCCGCAAAGACTTAAGAAATGCTTGGTGCGGCCTGTAATCACGATTTCACTTTCCTCTTTATTCACAAATTTAATCGTATCTCCTAGCAAATATCGCCAAGCTCCCGCGCATGTACTGATGAGCAAAGCATATTCTTGTTGTTCATTAATTTCATGAATCATATAGGTTTCGGGGTTGGCTACAAGTTGGCCATCGTCATCAAAATTGCGGGAGTTAAAGGGGACAAACTCATAAAAAATACCATTATTAAGTACGAGCCTCATGGATCTGCGATTGGGCAGAGCTTGAAAAGCGATAAAGCCTTCAGAAGCCAAATAAGTCTCAATATACGTAATCGGACGACCGAGCAGTTTATTAAAACTCTTTCGATAAGGGTCCAAGCTGACTCCACCATGCACGTATACTTCCAAATTAGGCCATATATCGTGAATATCATTCACGCCATAATGAGCAATGATTTTCTCCATCAAAATCTGAATCCACGCAGGCACACCCATCAGATGTCCGATATCCCAATCTTTGGCTTTCAGTACAATTTCATTCAGCTTGGAATCCCAATCTTTAGTTCGGGCAATGCGCTGGCCTGGCTTATAAAAAAAGTGCAGCCAGAAAGGCAATTGCCCTGCGGTAATCCCACTCAAATCTCCTTCAAAATAGGTCCCATATCTATTTAATTCCGTGCTCCCACCCAACATTAACATTCCCTTTTCATAGGTTTTTGCGGGTAAGTCAAACTTTGATAAACTTAAAATCTGTCTGATACCAGTACGCTGAATAGCCTTGATCATGGAGCGAGTAACAGGAATATATTTGGAAGTGGCCTCAGAAGTGCCTGAACTCAAGGCGAAGTATTTTACTTGCTCAGGCCAGCACACATTTTTTTCACCCTCCCGCGTTTTGTGCCACCACTCTCGATAAATGGATTCATATTCATAAACCGGCAGAATCTCCTTAAAATTCTCATAAAACACCTCCTGATTTTTACTACGAAAGGATTTCAAAATTTCGATAAATGAAAAAGCTTGGCCAAACTGTGTGTACCGTGCTTTAATCATCAGTTTTCTAAGAGTCGATTTTTGCAAATCAAATGGAGTAGAAAACTCTTGCTGGATACTATCACGTAGCCTAATTCCCCTTTTTAGTAAGTTCCCGATTATAAACATGAATAGATTTCTTTTATGGGTATTCCACCAATCAACAGATTAATTTTGTCTAAATTAGACCTTCTCCAAACAATTTTAAACAAACTTGTTTATTTATGTCTATGCAAAACATTCAGAAAATATTAAAAACATATAACGATATACTTGAAACGAAAGATGCTAAGCTAATTGCCGTTTCCAAAACACACCCAGCTCATATGATAGAAGAGGCATATAAAGCAGGGCAAGCTGATTTTGGTGAAAATAAAGTGCAAGAAATGGTCGAAAAAGCCGAGCAATTACCAAAAGATATTCACTGGCATCTAATTGGGCATTTGCAAAGAAATAAAGTCAAATATATTGCGCCATTTGTTCATCTTATCCATTCAGTGGATAGCTTTAAACTATTGCGGGAGGTAGAGAAGGAGGCGAAAAAAGCGAACCGTATTATTTCCTGCCTGCTACAAGTCCACATTGCAAAGGAAAGCAGCAAGTTCGGATTCGATGAGCAGGAGCTTATAGAAATGCTTGCCAACCCTGAATTTATCGCCCTCCAAAATGTGCAAATTGATGGGCTAATGGGAATGGCAACATTTTCAGATGATGAGGATTTGATCCGCAGAGAGTTTAAATCGCTCAAAACTTTATCACTTAAAATCGCCAGCGAATACAGTCATATTCCGTTCCTTCAAGTGAAGGAGTTATCTATGGGAATGAGTAGCGATTATAGCATCGCATTAGAAGAAGGAAGTACCATGGTGAGAATAGGAAGTGCCATTTTTGGAGAAAGAGACTAAGGAATATGAGTGAAAAATCAAAACCTATTTCATTCGTATCCATTGGCTGTGTGATGCTAGCAATTGGTGTAGCATTGGGTGCGTTTGGAGCACATGGCTTAGAAGAAATGCTTGTTCGCACAGACAGATTAGATACTTTT
Organism: Cyclobacteriaceae bacterium; assembly: GCA_041689935.1. Classification (GTDB taxonomy): domain Bacteria; phylum Bacteroidota; class Bacteroidia; order Cytophagales; family Cyclobacteriaceae; genus CAXBDP01. The sequence goes on along the minus strand of JBDNFI010000064.1, from coordinate 27,058 downwards.
GAAACCGCCGTTCAATATCATTTTTATAATAGTTTAGGAATTTTACTTATCGGTGTAATGTGCAAAATGCATCCTGGGGCATTTAACGCTTCTGGCTGGTTAATATTAACAGGAACCATCATTTTTTCAGGCTCACTATATATTCTATGCTTTACAGGCATCACGATATTGGGCGCAATAACGCCTGTTGGTGGAGTATTACTGATACTGGGTTGGCTGTTTGCCGCTAAAGATGCTTTTAAGAACTTTTAGGAAAGCCTTTCTCTCCACTCTCAAAAAATTCATCTGGAAAGCCTAAAAGGTAGAGATTTTCTGTGGCTCGGGTAATGCCTGTGTAGAGCCATCGCAAAAATTCAATGTCTGGTGCTTCTCCCTTTTTATAAAACCCTGGTTCCAAGAAAATATTTTTCCACTGCCCTCCTTGTGATTTATGGCATGTAAGTGCGTAAGCAAATTTCACTTGCAAGGCATTCAAGTTAATATCTTTTTTGAGGCTCTGCTTTTGATCTGATTTGCGTGGCAAGTCGAGATATTCTAAGCGAACCGAATCGGTAAGTTTTTTCATATCTTCGCTTGGCAAAGAAGGACCGCTGCAATGAAGGGAATCCAATATTACCCTTACGTCGAACGGAGGCAACTCTGGATAATCAACTAATTGCACAAGCAAATCGGCAAATCTAAATCCATGCTCCTCTACCTCCCGCTTTATTTTTCTTACTTCTATAAAATCCCCATTGGCAATAAACCCTGCGTTTGAGTCTTCGGGCAAAAACAGATAATTATTTTTAACCACCATCAGCATATCACCTGCCTCTAATTCTTGCTCCCTAAAAAAAATATTACGGCGGATATACTCATTATAATTGTTTGCTCGATAATTAGCTCCTGTGATGATAATGGAATCCTCAGCCCCATTGGCTCTATAGGCATCTCGGAGTAAATCTTCTAGTTGTGTTCCATCTACTTGCCGAATGTCGGGATAGCCTTCCAAACTGAGCATCGGCTCCACTTTTTTGCCCATAATCCAAGCACGAACTCTTGTGGCATTGTACAGGATACCCGACTCCATTTGCTGGCGCATTACCTTTGTGAGGGCCACTTCAAGCACATTTAGGCGATAATGATGGCGCAAAGAGTTCGCGTCCAATGCTGGGCTTTTTACCTTACCTACAGGTGGCAACTGCGCCACATCGCCAATGAGCACCAATCGATTTCCTTCGTTGGAATACACATACTCAACCAAATCGCTAAGCAAGCTAGGGAAACCATCGTCACTTATCATAGATGCTTCATCCACGAAGAATATGGTATTGGTCATCGAATTTTTTTGCAATCGAAAATCCAAATTGCCTCTTCCATCATCCTTCGGACTATAAATAAAACGATGAATGGTAAACGCTTTGAATCCAGAGTACAAGGCCAATACTTTGGCTGCTCTACCTGTGGGTGCGAGCAATGCAAATTTTCGTTTATACGTGTGCAGGGAGTGAATAAGGGTACTTACTACGGTAGTTTTGCCAGTACCCGCATAGCCTCTGAGCAAAAATGCCGTTTTATTAGCAGCATCGCTCCGTAAAAACTGCTCGAATTGCTCAAAGAGATAGCTCTGCCCGTCTGTAGGCTCAAAAGGAAAGTGGCTTAAAAATGTGTCTTTCAGACTCATTATCAAATAATTGCCATGGTGGCAGTGGCTTTAGCTATCAACATAATATTATCACCGTCGATGGAATACACCTCAGATTCACAGAAATACAATTTGGAACCCCGCTTTAATACGGTACCGATTGCATGTAATTGTTTGCCCATGCCCGGATTGAGATAAGAAATTTTCAACTCCACCGTCACTATATTTTGATAATCTTCAGCCATGGTATAGGCAGCAAAGCCAGCTACAATATCTGCAACCGTTGCTGTGACACCTCCATGCACCATTCCATGTTGCTGTGTGTGCATTTGTTCCAAATCGAGCCTACCTTCCACCAAGCCATATTCAATTTTGTCAAGCCTAAACTTCATCAGCTTCATAAAATGCTGTTTTTCCAGAAAACCAATGATTCGCTCTTTATTCACCAGTTGAGGTGTGTTTACTACTTTTGATTCCATAATTCAAAGTTAGGAATTTAAAAAGGTAAAATAAATTGTTTTAGATTGCCGTTCAGCACGTATTTTTAGCAATTAAAAAAATAATTAGGTGAAGAAAATAATTGAAAATACATTTGGGAATCGTTTGCGGATACGGGTCTGCGGTTTGCTGGTAGAAGATGGAAAAATTCTGCTAATAAAGCATGAAGGACTCGGAGAAGAAGGCCATCTTTGGGCTCCACCTGGTGGAGGAATGGAGTATGGAAGTAGCGCGGAAGATAATTTGAAAAGAGAGTTTAGAGAGGAAACTGGTCTGGATATAGATGTAAATCAATACCTTTTCACCCATGAGTACTTAAATAAACCACTGCATGCGATGGAACATTTTTTCATAGTGCGTAAAAAAGGCGGGAGGTTAAAACTTGGATCAGATCCGGAAATGGGAGCCTCTGATCAAATAATGAAAGACCTTAGATTTATGAATGAAAATGACATTCGAAACGAAACTTTAGGTCGATTGCACAAAATGTTTGAAGTAGAACCAAACCCAAATAAAATTGACCGATTGAAAGGATGTTTCATTTTATCGAATAAATCCCTAAAATAGAGGCCTAATTGACCTTGAAATCCTTATTAAAATACTTATTATTGCGTAAACCTTAAACAAATGAATTTAACTAAAATACTTTCTGTCGTTTTCCTGCTAGTTTCTATAGGAACAGGATACTACCTTGTAAACAGTGTAAAAGACGATATCGAATTTGAAGATGATCTCAGGAAGACTGAATCTCAAATCGTTGAGAAACTAAAAATTATTCGCGACGCTCAAATTGCTTACAGAGGCGGCAATGGTAAATACGCTTCCGATTGGGATTCACTCATTTCTTTTGTGGATACTGGTAAAATCTACATCATCCAAAAAAGAGAAGAAACTACACTTCTTGCCTATGGTGTTGAAGAGACTACAGTAATTCAAGATACGCTAGGTTCGGTAGCGGTAATGGACTCATTATTTAATGCTGCAAAAGTGCCAAATTTCAACCTGCAAAGACTACCATTCAAACCAGGTACTGAAAAAAGATTTGAGATTTTTGCTGGCAAAATTGATCGTTCAGGTCAAATGGTGGATGTATTCGAAGTAAGAGATCCAAATCCTTTGAACCCTGCTCGTAGGAGAAATGATAATGAAAGAGCATTGCGCGTGGGATCAAAAACTAACGTAACCACCTCAGGTAACTGGGAGTAACTCTCAATAATGGCAAACAAGGAGGACACATACCAAAATTTGGTAATCAAGGATGATATTCTTGATATTGAACTCCTTAGCCAATATCATTTGAGCATTGGCATTAGTCAAAATGAATTAGAGATAGGCATCGTTGATAGCGAAAATCATCGATGCCTTTTCTTTGAACTTATTCCTATCACTCAAAATATCAGCAGAGATGCTTATTTTGAAACTTTAGGGAAAATATTCGACGAGCATCCCTTATTACCCGCCGGATTTTGGGGCAGCATTTCTGTGTTTGTCAAAAATCAGCATTTCAGCTTAATTCCCAGCGAATTCTTTAGCAAAACTAAAAGCGTAGATTGGCTGTGTATGGCGACAGGCCAAGTAGAGCCCCAAGGCGAAATTTTATCCTATTTCCACAAAAACTTAGATTGTCACGTCGTCTATTCGATTCCTGACGACATCAAAGAATGGTTTTCGCAGAAATACTCAAATGTACAGGTTCAATTTCTGCATCAAATCTCTGTATTGCTTGAGGGATTCCTTAGACAGAAACCATCTGGTAAAAATGCTGTGGCCTTTGCTCATATAGACAGCGATTGGCTTACACTGATCATATTCGAAGGGAAAAATCTCCTTTTGTGTAATCGATTCAAAATTTATGAACCCTCCGATTTTGCTAAATATGTCGGGATTGCCTTTCAAGAATTTTCGTTAAATTTGGAAAGCGATCAGTTGATTGTATATGGCAATTTTGAAAAAGATGCCGCAGCCCTCCAACAGTTAGATAGATATTTTCAATATGTACATCTAGGCAAGCGCCCTTGGAAACTGTATTTCGGCTACATGTTTGACGAACTTGAGGAATATAAATACTTTGAAACCTTTTGTACTTGGTTTTGCAAATGACAAAGCGAATAGCACTTTTTCCGGGCTCGTTTGATCCATTCACCAATGGACATCGTGACATTGTGATGAGAGGTCTTCATCTATTTGACCACATCATAGTAGCCATAGGATACAACTCCCAAAAGGAACGCTACTTTGATATCGATTTAATGGTGAATCTCATTGCCTCCACATTCGAGAACACCCAACGTGTTTCGGTGATTGTGTACAATGAATTGACCGCCGAGCTGGCCAAAAAGCATAAAGCTAAATATGTGCTGCGAGGCTTGAGAAATACCACAGATTTTGAGTATGAAAATACTATTGCGCAGGTAAACCATCATTTGAATCCCGAAATGGAAACGGTATTTCTAATTACTACACCTGAGTTTGCTGGGATTAGTTCTACCATTATACGTGAAGTACACAGGTACAAGGGAGATGTGAGTAAATTTCTTCCTTACAAACTCGAATCCTGAGCTTGTTTTTCCTTTTCTAGTTTGGTGAATTGGCTAAAAACCTGCCGGATGGTTGCATAAGAATTGTATAGAGCATTTTTCCAATCATAGTGCTCCATCCATCTCACATCTGTAATCGCTTCCTCAAGTTGTGGAGCAAGTTGAGAGTCGTCAATCGATTTCATTTTGTACCAGTAGGTTTTTTTTAGCGTGTGTTTCCCATTGCGCATATACGTATGCCATGTAGAACCAATCTTTTCGACCACCTCCACTACAATATTACATTCTTCTTCGACCTCCCGCTTGGCTCCATCGATCGGCAATTCACCTTTTTCTAGTTTCCCTTTTGGTAAATCCCACTTTTTCAATCTGTAAATCATCAGGATTTTCCCATCCTTTTCTACCAAACCTCCAGCTGCTTTTACTACCGTAAAACGCTTTTTCAGATAATTACTGGCCGACTCCGGATCACTTACCAGAATGGTTACAGCATCCATTTTTTTAAAATTTCTAGCTTTTAATTCCTCCATCAAATTGAAAATCTGATCCGCAGAAGGAAAACTTAGGAGTATATCGCCTTGCCATTTTGCAGGATGTACTCCGTCTTTGGCAGCATCCACCAATTGATCAAAAGCACTCAATGGCAATTGAAGTTTGCCATCACGAACAATATTCAATGGTTTATCATTGATAAAAAGCTTCATATAACCGTATTAATTTTGAAAGCCAAGAATACAAAGCAATCAAAAATAAACTAACATCAAAAGAGAATTCCTTGCTTTCGCAAAAAGATTTTAAATTCGCAACATGATCAACATCCTCGATAAAGAAACAGCGGTGAAAGTTGCCGCCCATTTGCTAGAAGTAGAAGCCATCAAGCTAAGCCCAAATAAGCCTTTCACTTGGAGTTCGGGCTGGAAGTCCCCTATCTATTGTGATAACCGAGTAGCGCTCTCCTACCCTGCCACACGAAGCTATATCAAGCAGCAATTGGCCAAGGCAATAAGTTTGCACTTCAAAGATGCGGATTTGATTGCGGGAGTGGCAACTGCAGGCATTCCACAAGGCGCGCTCGTGGCAGATTTACTCGGGTTACCCTTTGCCTACGTCCGCTCCAAACCAAAAGGCCACGGCATGGAAAATCTAATTGAAGGAAAGGTAGCAGCCGGACAAAAAGTGGTGATTGTGGAAGACCTTATTTCTACAGGAGGAAGTTCATTGAAAGCTGCTGACGCACTCACCCAAGCTGGCTGCGAGGTATTGGGGATGGTGGCCATATTTACCTATGGTTTTGCCATGGCAGAGGAGAATTTCCAAAAGCAGCGTATTGAGTTAGTAGTGCTCTCGGACTATGCTCATTTGCTAGAAAAGGCTGTGCAAAACGGTATGATTAAAGAAAGTGAATTGAGTTTGTTGAATAATTGGAGAAAAGCACCAAGCGAATGGGAGCAATAGAACCCATTTATACGGAAAAAGCGATAGAAGAAGCGGGAGGGTATTTCCAATTATTTTTAGCGAGGCTTTTCTGCTCCTCTAAACAGCACTTATATTCAATGACATGACAGATGAGGCCTTTTTTTACGGTGAGTTGAGGGAATTTCTGGAAGAAAAGGTAATTACCTACAATCATCCCAACTTTATCGAAAGCGATCCGATTTCAATCCCGCACCTATTTAGTGCGAAAGAGGATATAGAAATTGCCGGGTTTTTGGCGGCTACCATTTCATGGGGCAATCGAAAATCCATTCTCCAAAATGCACTGAAAATGCTCAATTGGATGGACAATGCTCCTTATGATTTCGTCATTAACCATACAGAAATAGAGCTCAAAAGAATTGAAGGAGTAATTCATCGAACCTTTAATTCGGATGATTTACAATTGTTTATAAAATCACTACGCAATATATATTTGAATCATGGTGGGCTTGAAGCAGTTTTCGCATCGAATATTAATGGCCAATCTACACAGCCAGCCATTCACGCATTTCGGAAGGTCTTTTTCTCTATACCTCATTTACCTAGAAGTACCAAGCATGTGAGCGACCCACTGAATGGATCCTCGGCAAAAAGAATAAATATGTACTTGAGATGGATGGTGCGCCGAGATGGCAATGGGGTAGACTTTGGATTATGGCCGTCGATTCCTCCCGCTTATTTGTCTTGCCCATTGGATATACACTCTGGCAATGTAGCGCGAAAATTGGGCCTGCTTATCAGAAAACAAAATGATGCAAAAGCAGTGAAGGAATTAGATGAAAGTTTAAGATTGCTCGACCCATCTGACCCAACCAAGTATGATTTTGCGTTATTTGGCCTTGGCGTTTTTGAGAAATATTAGCACTACACAAAAATGATGACTGCTAAAGAAAAGTACTCAGGTTCCTTCTAAAGGAACAGACTTTTTAATTCACTCGCACCTCAAATTCTATTTTTCAAATCATGGTCATTTTTGAGAATGCGGCCAATCTGATTAAAAAAAAGCCCATGAATCATCATAGGCTCTAATTTATTTACTTTTGAAATTAGCTATTCAATATAAGAGAGCTCCACCAAAAATTTCTTATCGATGGCATTTAGACGTGCGTAAGCAGATTGGGAAAGCTTGATCACAATTTTATCGTTTTCGCCCGTTGGAGGCAATTTTCCAATCACCCTTACGAATATCGAAATCTTATTCATCGGGTTACTCACTTGGATGATGGTGCCTACTGGAGCCGACTTGTGCAAAGCAAGAAATTTAGCCGACTCACCCGTGCCTGTGATTACTTCGGCAATTCCCTTCTCCGAGACGCGCATATTTTTGCCTGTCTCATTTACAGGAACTCGGCCAATTTCATAGGTAAATGCTTCTTCTTGTGGCATTGGACTGGCAACAGGACTTTGTTGACTGACCGTTGGTTTTGGGCGGCTATCGGCCACCAATTCCGATGGAGGAGCAGCAACGACAATGGACTGCCCTATTCCAATATTATCGCTTTTAAGGTTATTCCATCTGCGGATGTCTGCTACATTCACCCCATATTTTCGGCTAATACTAAAAATCGTTTCTGAGGCACCCACTTTATGCACTCTATTGACGGGGATTTCAGCAGTGGAAGCTATAACCCGTTCACTTTTAGGTGTAAATGGCTTATTGTAAGGTACTTTAAGTATTTGCCCGTACCGCAACCCTTGATCTGCGCCAGGATTGAGTTGAATGATGTCGTACATGGTGCTCTCATACTGTTTGGCAATGGAAAAAAGTGTTTCCTTTTCGTCCACTTTATAATGTACCACCACTTTCCCATCCTTCATTTCGTACCCTACAGAATCGGCTTGATGTGCTTGGGCTCCATTCGCAAATAGAATGGCGACCGATAGAAATAAAATTTTAAACCTTTTCATAATTGAACATTAACTGAGTTGATACCCTTTAACCTTGACCTTTTCTTGAACAAAAATTACATCCTTTTCTAAAACGAAAAAGCTTGATTGCGCTGGTAGCTTAAGTTCCTTTTCCATTAGCTCCAATAAAAGACAATCACCTTCTTCGTTCCAAACCCCTATAAAGTTACTAAATCCCTTCTTATCAGCCACATAATATGACAAAAGCATTTTGCCTCCCGCTTCCATATAGTCAACGACCCATCGAGCTTTCACATTGAGTTCAATCAAAATAAATTCTGACATTTTTTCAAAATCAGTCGTACCTTCTTGAAATTGAGATGGTTCAATAAAATTCCGCTCGCTGATAGATACCCGACGATCATCAGCAATTTGTTCTCCAGAGGTTAGATCCAATAGAATCTTTACTGGCCTTTCGTCTATTTTAACCATCGCTTCTAACGCTATTCCATCGTGTTGCTGGTACAAAATACCCTCTTTCGACCATTGCATTTCACCATTTTGCAAGGAATACACATACAGATTTCTATCCTCGGTATTGAGCGGGTCGTTCATCTTTTCGAGGATAAGATGTTTCTCCGAAATACCTGCAATCGTTATCCACCATGAAAATGCAGTGGAGTCGGCAAATGGATGGAGGACTCCACTGGCATCAATTCGATAGAAATAGACTTTTTTGCTTTCGTGATCCCGCACTTCTAACCCTAGGCTACTGTCTGTAGTGGAAAGAGTAGTTTTCCAAACATCGCCAAGCAATTTGTGTTTAAACTTTAATGTGAGCCGTGTTGTCAAGAAATAAAATGATTACTTTCACAAAAGTAAGAAATAGAATAAGGCTTTAAAGCCAAATGCAAAATGAATAAATATGTATACCCATTATTTCTCATTCTTTTAATGAGTTCTGTTTTTTCCCAAACCGTGTATTCGCAGGTTTCGGGAAGTGCCTCAAAGATTTTCTTGATGAAAATTGATGATAATATAGATCCTAGAATGAATCGCTATGTAAAAATGGCGCTGCAAAACGCGAAAGAAATTGAAGCCAAATTGATCATAATCGAAATGGATACCTATGGCGGAGCAGTAAATGATGCCGACGATATCCGAACGATGATTTTGGAGCTGGATATTCCTATTTATGTGTATATCAACAAGGATGCTGCTTCTGCTGGGGCGTTAATTTCGATTGCCTGTGATAGCATTTATATGGCACCAGGTGCTTCTATTGGCGCCGCTACCGTAGTTACTATGGACGGAGCAGCTGCACCTGACAAATATCAATCGTACTTTAGGTCTACCATGCGATCTACCGCCGAAGCAAAAGGCAGGGATCCTAGAATTGCCGAGGCCATGGTGGATGAATCCATCGAAATAGAAGGAATTACCAAAGAAGGAGAAGTAATTACCTTTTCTACCTCTGAGGCCATTGCCAATAACTATTGTGAAGGAGAAGTATTGGGCATTTCAGATATTCTCGAAATTTCAGGAATCACAGATTACCAAATTTTTGAATATGAAAAAAACTTTGTGGAATCCATTATTTCCCTTTTTCTCAATCCTTTTGTTTCTGGCATTTTAATTTTGGTGATTCTTGGCGGTCTCTACTTTGAGCTGCAAACTCCCGGTATCGGTTTCCCATTATTAGCCGCAGCCATCGCCTTAATCCTGTATTTTATTCCACTATACCTCAACGGATTAGCGCAATATTGGGAAGTAGCCGTTTTTGTGATTGGAGTAACATTATTGCTGTTGGAAATTTTCGTTATTCCAGGTTTTGGTGTTGCAGGCATCAGTGGCGGAGTATTGATCGTGGGCTCGCTTACCCTAATGATGCTCGGAAATGACAATTTGGATTTCACTTTTGTACCTGCCGAAAAGATCGTACGTGCAGCGATTATCACTTTAAGTGCTTTTCTATCTGCAATTCTACTGCTATTTGTGGGTGGCGTACGGCTTACCAATAGCCAGGTTTTCAAAAAAGTTGCTTTAGTAAATACCCAAAGTCATGAGGAAGGCTATTCCTCCAAATTTGTAGAAGAAGTATTGACTGATAAAATTGGTGTGGCGCAAACCATCCTTAGACCAAGCGGAAGGGTAGAAATCGACGGTACGCTATATGATGCAGCTACAAGAGGTGAATATATCGAAGCGGGTACCAAGATTATTGTAGTGGATGATTCAGGTAATTATTTGAAGGTAAAAGAATACAGAGAAGGATGAAAATTGCCTGTATAATCCCAGCTAGATATGCCTCCACCCGCTTTCCAGGCAAGCCGCTAGCTATCCTTGGAAGCAAGCCGATGATCCAACATGTGTATGAAAAATCGCGGGAGGTAAAAGCCTTTGACTTCGTGGCAGTGGCTACCGATTCTCAAGTGATTTATGATGCAGTGATTTCTTTTGGTGGAAAAGCCATATACACAAACGAAAATCATCAAAGTGGTACAGATAGAATTGCAGAAGCAGTAATGAATGCAGGGCTGGAAGATTGCGATTATATAGTAAATGTGCAAGGCGATGAGCCACTTATTGAACCTGAGCAGATTGAGGAATTGATCCAACTTCTCGATGGTAAAACGGAAATTGCTACGTTGGTAAAGCGAATCTACCAGCAGGAAGACCTATTTAATCCAAATGTGGTGAAAGCTGTGGTATCTACTAACCAATCTGCCATGTATTTCAGCCGGCACCCGATTCCCTATTTGAGAGGTGTTGCTGAAACAGATTGGTTGGCGAAACAAATACATTACAAGCATGTGGGAATGTATGCCTACAGAAGAGATATCTTAATGAAAATAAGCAAACTAAAACCTAGCTTACTTGAAAGTGCCGAATCTCTGGAGCAATTGCGCTGGCTCGAAAATGGGTTTAGCATCAAAGCTGCTCAAACTCAATTTGAATCTATTGGGATTGATACGCCGGAGGACCTTTTAAAAGCTGCCGAAAGAATATCAAAAAGCTAATCCTCAATTTTCCAACGGAAAGATTGTTCATCATACTCAGAGGAGCCACACAAGAACTCCCGCTCGATATAGGTAACCTGCCCTGCCCGATCTACCAGTAAAACGGGGTCATCCGAGTTCCGTAATCAGCTGATTTAATAAACATCGCAGAGAGTTTCCTTTCCCAATCCTTGTCTACTCCAGTATTTGGCAATAAATGGTCAGCCGCCAAGGATCTGTTGCCCAGTATTTCAAAGAGCTCTTCAGGTTTTGCATCAGCATTTTCCACCCAAGTTGCCAAATCAGCTTTTCCCTTTTGGACTTTTGGCCAATCAGTATTCAGCAGATGATTGCTTAGTCCATGTACTCCGGGCTCAATTTTAGTGATTTTTGCAGTTCTGTTGGAATAATAAAACAACTCCTGAGGGCTGCCGACCAAAATATTATAGGGAGCAAATAGGTTATCCTCCCGAGATTTTTCAGCCAAATATTGCTGTGGATCGTAGCCATTGGCCAGGTAATCCAGCGGAAGTATCCCTCTACTTTTCTCTTTATACAGTTCTAAAGGAATTTCTCTATAATTGGTAACAGCAGCAAACCGACCGTTTTTGGTAATGCCCATCCAAGTTCCTCCCGCTTTCAAATCCTTTCCAGCCAATAACTGAGGATAATCTTCCCAAAAATGAGCTCTCTTGGTTGGTCGTTCATAAAACTCATCTCTGTTGCCAACCAGCACTAAGGAATACCTGTGATGTGCGTCAAGTGCGAATAGAATCAAACACATAAAGCCGAGTTATACCTGACCATAGAGTTTCAAAACCGAACCTGCTAAGCCCTTGCCGCTTTGCTCAGATGCGAAAAATATTGCGTTTGCAATCTCTTCCGGTTTCACCCATTTCGAGAAATCTGAATCTGGCATTCCCTCTCTATTCTCAGGGGTATCCATGATACTCGGCACTATGACATTTGCGGCCACTCCGTGTACATTCGCGCCCGCGTTTACAATCTCTGCTAAGTGAAACAAAATTCCTTTTGACAAAGAATAGGCAATGGCACCTTCCCCATCAGCAGGTTGCAGAGCCGGGCGAGCACCAATTAAAGTGATATTGCCTCCACCATTGTCTTTCATCAGCCCAAACAGAGGCTGCAAAATATTGTATGCAGTGAGCACATTCAGTTTGAACATCTTCTCCAATTGTTCGGATGCGGTCTTCTCTAAAGGATTCATCGAAAAGCCACCTACCAACAGCACAGCCGAATGTATCGGCTCCTTTTTCCAAAGGTGACGCACCAGTTTAGCCGATTCATAAGCATCCATCAAATCTGCGGGAATTACCTCAGGCTTGCCTTCGACAATATTTTCTAACTTTTCTATCTGCTCTGACTTTCCCTCCTCAGTCAATGTAACGACCGACCAATGCTCACTCAAAAACTTTTTGGTAACTGCCATTCCTAAATTACCTGCAGCACCACTGATAACTACTCGATTTTTCATAAATAATCTGTTCTAATTCTATTAAATGTATATACATTAAATATAACGATAAAAACTATTTTCAGTTCGTTTGGAAATTAAACCAAGAATTAAATACTTTACCTAAATTATTAAGATTATGAAAAACGCGATTCTTTTTACAGCCTTATTGGCGGGCATATTTACAGCATGTAATCCTTCCGAGGACATAAAGAGTGAGGAAGTCGGCCAAATTGACTCTTGGAAACTTGAAATAGTTGATTCCGTTCAGATTGATTTCTTGGGGAATTTACTTTTGATTGATATTTCGACAGAATGGAATCGGATGGTATTTTATGACGACACCAAAAATGCATTAGTTGCCTCTGATTTGGAGGGAAATATCATCACTGAATTTTCTAAAACATCGGATGAACCTGGCGGATGGAATGCAAGAGGACCAATGGGTGCGAGCTATATAGGTGCCACTGAAATTGCCGTCCAAGATCGCATGAGAATCAATATTTTAAACGAAGATGGTGAATTTCAACGAAGCATCGAAAATCCATTTGGATGGCTGCCGGGCATTCAGTTTGTGGGATTTAGAGGTATCCAATATGGATCAATTGGCGATAGTTCGTACTTGGTCATGCATGCTCCAGGTCGATCTAGGTTTCAATTTTTTCAAAGCAATTATTATGAGAATAGAAATGCCCTTGAGCGCATTAACTTAGAAACTGGCGATTATTTTCCTGTTGCAAAATTTGAAGAAAACAGTCTTTTTAAAAACGGAATGCACCATGATATTGGGATGGACTTTCCTTTCTTTTCCATTTCAGATGATACCATTTATTTTACCTATCGTGTAGACAATGAAATCCTAGCCTATTCACTGCAAACAGGAGAGTTGATAAATAGGTGGAAAACCAGTCCTGATCAATACTTCCAATTGCCAAAAGGATATCCTTATGATGCCATGCCAGAGCCTGCTGATTTTCAGGAGCGGGTAAAATGGGTAGGAATCGAAGGCATTAATAATGGCTTGGTAAGTTTCGATAATGTAGTGATCAATGCGTATACCGAAGGAGTATCGCCAATAAGGCAAGACGATTATAAATTGCTAGAAGGTGATGAATCAAGAAAACCCAGAGATACCTTTTACCAATTATTTGTAGATGGGACCAAAATTGGCGAATTGCCATCAGACCCAAGAATAAATCGATTGTTTTCAGGCCATTCAAAAGACCAAATCTATGCCACCCAAAATATTTCATTCCTTGGGTATGAACCTGATAAAATCACTGTTTATCGACTGGCTTTACGGCTCGAAAGCCAATAAAAGGTAATTAATTAACAATTTTACGCTTGAAATATGATTCCTCAAGGGCAAGTTCTCCTCCATTTTCATAAAATAAATCTGATTTAAAAGTACCTTGTATGCCATTAGGTAAATGGTCATTTCGGAAAAATGGATATCACTCTTAATATTTTTTCAATAATCCTCTATGTAGCAGGTTTTTTTGCGGGGATTTTATCAATTTCAATATTTTTCAGATCAGGTCATGCTGTAAGAACTTTTGCCATTCTCATGGCCGTGGTTTCTTTATGGGCTTTGGCTTATGCAACGGAGCTCTCAAGTAGTACCCTTGAGAATATGCTCTTTTGGATAAAAATTGAATATTTAGGTGTAGCCCTAATCCCTAGCGTGTGGTTACTTTTTTGTATCCAATTTACAGGTAGAGATAAAAAGTTAAGTGGCATAAACAGGATTTTAATATTCTTCTTTCCCATTATTACTTTATTGATGGTGATTACCAATGAGTACCATCATTTACACTATGCATCTGCCCAAGTAGACTTTTCAGGCCCTTTTCCCTTACTGGATATTGAGATAGGTCCTTGGTATATCTTTCACTTTTTTATGTTTTACATATACCTGTCCATAGGTATGATCTTGCTTATTAGAAGTTATTTTAAAGCTGCAAAAATCGTCAAAAGACAATTAGCGTTGATTATCGTTTCCACCCTATTTCCATGGTTTATCAACGCCATTTACATGTATGGCTGGCGACCTTTAGATCATTTAGATTTAACACCGTATGCCTTTTTGATCACCTGTATTTTTATCAGTTTAGGGCTAGTTCGCTTCAAGTTATTCGACGTACTCCCATATGCTCGTGAGCAGGTAATGGAAGCAATGTCTGCGGGTGTTCTTATCCTAGATAAGGAGTTTAGAATATTGGATTTGAACCCAAGTATGCGCAAAACTCTTGAGCCATTCGAAAATGAACCCATTGGTAAATCAATCTTCAATTTATCTGTTTCATATCCTGAAATTACAGAATTAATAACCGATAAAATTGAAGCAATTCGAAATGTCACCTTATCGGCAAATGGTCAAAAAAATCACTTTGAAATAAGTATAAAACCCTTGCACGGCGATGGGCAGCAATTTACTGGAACACTGCTAATCTACCGAAACATTACAAAACAGAAGGAGTTCGAGCAAAAACTCATTCAATCCGAAGACATCAAACGTGCGATTTTGGATAGTGCTTCGGAAATCAATATTTTGATTAGTGAAGATTATACGCTTATTTCCTTTAATAAATCTGCTGAAAAAATAATTTATAGATTATTTAACGAAAAATTAGTGGTGGGCTCCAGTATTTTGAGTTTTACCATTTGTGAGCCCAAAGAAAAATTCATTATCGACTTTACAAAGGCCATTAATGGTGAGCATGTGCAGCAAGAGTCCGAAGTAACTTTCCCAAATGGAGAAACGCTATGGATTGAAGGAAAGCTATTCCCTGCTATTTCTAGCGACGGGACTTTGGTGGGCATCAGTATGGTGATAACAGACATCACCGATCGCAAAACACATGAGCAAGAGCTGCAAATAGCAAAAACAGAAGCTGAGATCGCAAATAAAGCCAAAAGCGAATTTCTGGCGAATATGAGTCACGAGATCCGAACGCCTATGAACGCAATTCTTGGCTTTTCAGAAGTATTATACGGTTCGGAGAATAGTCTACAGAAAAAGGAACAATTAGGACACATTGTGGAAAGCGGGAAAACGTTATTGAGCCTAATCAATGATTTACTTGATCTTTCTAAAATCGAAGCTGGGTTTTTCAACATTCAAAATGAAAGCACAAATATTGAGTCGTTAACAAGCAATATATTGATGATGTTCCAACCTTTGGCCAATAAAAAAGGACTCGAATTACAAAAAATAATAGCCGAAGATTGTCCAAATTATTTGTGGGTTGATGAGTTACGGCTAAAGCAGATTATCATCAATTTACTAGGGAATGCCCTTAAATTCACTTCAAATGGCTACGTTAAATATATCCAAAAAGTGGAAAATAAGCGGAAGGATACATGTGACCTTATCATAGCCATCGAAGATTCGGGCATAGGCATTAATAAGGAAGATAAAGGTATTATTTTCGATTCATTTCGTCAATTAAACACCCAATCCAAAAGGACACAAGGCGGCACAGGTCTAGGACTTACTATTGCCAAAAATCTGCTTCAATTAATGGGCGGAAGCATTGCTTTGGAAAGTGTTGTTGGTAAGGGAAGTACCTTCACCATTCGTATTCCAGATATACGCTACAGCGAAAGTGCGGAGGAGTCTAAATTGGAACCAACCCGAACGCTAATTCATCTGAAAAAAGCCAAAGTATTGGCTGTAGATGATGTGGAAATTAATTTAGCTTTGGTCCGCTTTTACCTAGTCAAGCAAGACATAGAGCTAATAACTGCTCACAATGGACAAATTGCAGTAAAAAAAGCACTAGAGCATATTCCAGATTTGATATTGATGGACTTAAGAATGCCTGAAATGAGCGGACTTGAGGCGCAGAAAATCATTAGAGAAAACCCTTCTACAAGCCATATTCCAATCATCGCCTTTACCGCTTCCATTCTCGATTCTGAAGTAGAGAAAATTAAAACAGCGTTCGATGATTATCTCAGTAAGCCAGTCAACCAAAGTGATATGCTAGCAACATTGGCCAAATTTATAGGAATAAAATCTGATTCTGAGTTAGAAAATTAAGGCTCAACTCGTATTGCAGCCTCAAATACCTCTATCCAATAATAGTAAAGCTGCATTAACTTTATCAAACCCGAAGCTAGCTTTCACTTGATCAAATGCGCTCCTAATTTCGGGTAAACAAAGGTTGCCAATGCTTCCTTCGTGGCTATGCTCCACCTGCCGACTTGGATCATATTCGCCCTTTTCTATGGCTAAACCCACTTGTACATAGGCTTCTCGAAATGGTATGCCAGCTAATACTAAGCGATTAACTTCCTCCACACTGAATAAGTATTTGAAGGCATCATCATGAAGTAAATTATCCTTTACCTTAATATGGGTAAGCATATAGGTAGACATTTGAATACATTCTTTCAGTGAATGAATAGCCGGAAAAACCATTTCCTTAATCTGCTGTAAATCTCGATGATAGCCCGAAGGCAAGTTGTTCGTAATCAAACTAATATCATTTGGCAAAGCCGACAATTGATTACATCTAGCTCTGATCAATTCGAATACATCTGGATTTTTCTTATGAGGCATGATGCTCGATCCAGTTGTTAGATGATCCGGAAAAGAAATAAAACCGAAATGCTGATTGAGGTAAAGGGTCACATCCATCGCCATTTTTCCCACAGTCTGAGCGATAGAAGCCATGGCTTGGGCTAAGATTCTTTCTGTTTTGCCTCTTCCCATTTGGGCATACACCACATTGTAATTCAATTCATCAAATCCCAGCAATTCAGTGGTCATTTGGCGATTGAGCGGGAATGAAGAACCATATCCAGCAGCAGAACCAAGTGGATTCTTATTGCTCACTCGCCAAGCGGCTTTCATCACTTCTAAGTCATCTATTAAGCTCTCGGCATAGGCTCCAAACCATAATCCAAACGAAGATGGCATCGCCAACTGCAAATGCGTATAGCCAGGCAATAATTTACCCTTATGCTCCTCAGAAAGAGTCAATAGGAGGTAAAATAATTCTTCTACATCCTCAACAATAGCCTGAATTTCAGATCGGAAATAGAGTTTCAAATCAACCAAAACCTGATCGTTTCGGGAGCGTCCACTGTGGATTTTCTTTCCCACATCGCCTAGCCTTTGGGTGAGTAGGCCTTCCACCTGAGAATGCACGTCCTCCACTCCATCTTCGATTGTAAATCCTCCCGCTTCTATTTCGCTCAATATTTGACGCAGACCCGCTAATAAGCTCTCTAGTTCTTGCTTTTGAAGCAAGCCTACACTTTCCAACATGATAATATGAGCCATGGAACCCAGCACATCATACTTGGCCATCAGTAGATCTAATTCCCTGTCCTGACCAACCGTAAATCGATCTACACGACCGTCATTATCATTTTCCTTTTGCCAGATTTTTTGGAGCTTGCTCATACTATTTTCAACCTAAGAATTATAATACTTTACCTAATAAATTGATATACAAAGTGATACCTTCATAAAATTCATCTACAAAAATAAATTCATTGGCAGTATGGCTTCGAGCCGAATCGCCTGGACCCATTTTCAAGGATGGCACATTTAATAAAGCCTGATCTGAGGCAGTTGGGCTGCCATACGTGCTTCTACCCAATGACAAACCTGCCTGAACGATTGGATGGGCCGGATCTATAAAACTTGGCTTCAACCTTACCGAACGGGCGTTAACCTCTGCTTTCACATCCCTTCGAATGATCTCCAAAGCCGCTTCATTGCTGTATTTGTCCGTAGTTCGCACATCCACCGTAAATCTGCACTCGTCCGGCACTACATTATGCTGCGATCCAGCGTCAATTATGGTAACAGACATTTTGATAGGGCCGAGATAATCGGAAACCTCTGGGAAAGAATAGGTTCGAAACCACTCAATATCTACCATAGCAGCATAAATGGCATTGACCCCCTCCTCCCTCGCAGCATGGCCAGATTTGCCTTTTGCAATACAATCGAGCACCATTAAACCCTTTTCGGCAATGGCCATTTGCATCAGCGTAGGCTCACCAATAATCGCAAATGCTACGTTTTCAAAATTTGGAAAAATAAGTTCAAGTCCATTTTTACCAGATATTTCCTCCTCTGCGGTACCAGCCCAAATAAGATTATATTTCATATCCTCTTTTGCATAGAAATGTAAAAATGCTGCAAGCAAAGCCACTAGTGCCCCTCCCGCATCGTTACTACCCAGTCCATAAAGTTTTCCATCCGCTATTTCGGGAGAAAATGGGTCTTTGCTATAGCCTGCATTTGGCTTGACAGTATCATGATGCGAATTGAGTAAAATACTTGGTTTGCTTGGGTCAAAATATTGGTTTACCGCCCACACATTATTGGCAAGGCGGGAGGGTTTGATTTCCTCGCCTTCAAGAAAGGACGCTAAGATATTGGCTGTTTCACCTTCTTCTTGACTGAAAGAAGGCGTTTTTATTAGTTTTTTTAACAGCTCCAAATATTTGATGTTCTCTAGCATTTATTTCTGTATCAAAGTTCCAGCATTGTCCTGCAACATGTCTTCTGCTTGTAAAATGCGCACGCTATTTACCCCTTGATGAATGGCTTCAAATGCATTTTCAAGTTTTGGAATCATGCCATCAGCAATTACTCCAGTCTCCCTTAATTGAGTGTAGTTCTTTGAGTCGATGCGAGAAATCAGTGAGTTTTCATCATTAATATCTGCTAAGACACCTTTCTTCTCGAAACAATACATCAACTCAACCTTATACATCTTGGACAATGCGATGGCGACAACCGAGGCAATTGTATCGGCATTGGTATTGAGTAATTGGCCATTCCCATCATGGGTAATTGGCGAAAGCACTAAGGTGTAATTTTGTGATAGAAAATGGGTGATTGCTTCTACATTGACTCCGGCTATTGCCACATCGCCTACCAAGCCAAAATCCACATCCGCTATCGGTCTTTTATGCGCAGTAATCGTATTTGCATCAGCGCCCGTTAGCCCAAGTGCATTACATTTCAGGCTTTGGAGCTTCGATACAATTCCTTTGTTCACTAAGCCTGCATATACCATAGTGACTAATTCTATGGTTTCTGCGTCGGTGATTCTGCGGCCATTGTGCATTTTGGACTCTATTCCAAGTCTCTTTCCAAACTCCGAAGCAATAATCCCACCACCATGTACCAAAATCTTGAACCCATCAAGTACCGCAAAGTCTTGCAAAAAGCATTGAAGCTTTTCGCTATGATCGATTATGTTTCCTCCAATTTTTATGACTTTCAATGACTCCATAATAGCTATTTTCTACAAGCAAGCTAAAGATTTTCTAGCATCATTTTCAATACTGCCTGAGCGGCGTATTCTCTATTTCCTG
Source organism: Cyclobacteriaceae bacterium (assembly GCA_041689935.1). Lineage (GTDB taxonomy): Bacteria > Bacteroidota > Bacteroidia > Cytophagales > Cyclobacteriaceae > CAXBDP01. The sequence continues at coordinate 7,252 of JBDNFI010000064.1, read as the reverse complement.
CTTCTTGTATTACTGCCGAGTTTGGACCATCCAATATTTCGTCTGCTATTACCAAATTCCTCCTCACTGGTAAGCAATGCATGATTTTAGCATTATTGGTCACTGATAGTTTCGCATTATTAAATGTCCATTCAGGGTTTTGGGAAATTATTTTACCATATTCTGAATAAGAGCTCCAGTTTTTTACATACACAAAGTCCGCTCCTTCTAAGGCTTTTAACTGGTCATTTTCGATTTTCGCTCCTCGTGGAAAATTTTCAGCTAGTTCATATCCGCCAGGATGAGTGATGGTAAGGTCATAGCCAGCAGAAACTACCCACTCTGCAAATGAATTAGGAACAGCCTGCGGGAGGGCTTTGATATGTGGTGCCCAAGTCAATACGATTTTAGGTCTTTCTACCTTTTTCAGTTCTTGGATGGTCATCAAATCGGCCAAGCTTTGCAGCGGGTGACGAGTTGCAGACTCAAGGCTTACCACGGGTACGCCTGCATATTTTAGAAATAAATTGAGCGTTTCTTCATTATAATCGGCTTCACGATTCAGTAAGCCAGGGAATGAACGAACGCCAATTATATCGCAATACTGACCCATTACAGCTACGGCTTCTTTTGCATGTTCGGCTTTATCACCATCCATCATTACTCCTTCGCGCGTTTCCAATGCCCATGAGTCCTTATCCATATTGAGCACAATTACATTCATGCCCAAATTGTAAGCAGCTTTTTGAGTACTCATTCTGGTGCGCAGGCTTGGGTTTAAGAAAATCAGCCCAAGGGTTCTATTTTTACCCAAATGCTGAAAAACAAACGGGTTGCTTTTCATAGCCAAGGCACTATCTACAAGCTGATGAATATTTGAGACATCCTTAGCCGAGGTGAATTTTTTCATTTGTTCAAGGTTTTTTCAAATAGCGATAAGAAACGATCGGCATGCGCCATCGTGAGATTTAATGCTGGCAAAAGGCGCACAACATTGGGATTTGCTACTCCAGTAAATACTTTATGTTCCCAAAGCAATTCTTTCCGTACATGGCCTAGCTCTGCTGGCAGGTCTATTCCGATCATTAGTCCTCTGCCTCTCACTTGGGTCACTTTGTCAAACTTGGCAAGCTCCACTTTCAGGTAATCACCCATCTTAGTGGCATTATCCATAAGCTTTTCTCCTTCCATTACTTCCAACACCGCCAATGCAGCGGCACAAGCAAGATGATTGCCGCCAAAAGTCGTTCCTAGCATGCCATACCAAGGTTCAAATTTTGGAGCAATGGCAATTGCCCCCACAGGAAACCCATTTCCCATTCCTTTGGCCATAGAGTAAATATCTGCTGGAACATGGGCGAAATCATGGGCAAAAAACCTCCCGCTTCTTCCATATCCGCATTGCACGGCGTCGGCGATATATATTGCGTTATAGTTGTCGCAAAGGGTCCGAATACTTTGCAGGAAATCTTCACTTGCTACATGTATTCCCCCTACTCCTTGTATTCCCTCTACTATTACGCTTGATATTTTATCTCCTTCTTTTAGAAAAATTTCCCGCAGCGCATCTACGTCATTCCAAGGTAGATGAATCACATTTTCTGTCTCATTTACTGGAGCCACAATTTTTGGATTATCCGTTGCAGCTACGGCTAAAGAGGTGCGCCCATGAAAGCCTCTTTTAAAGGCAATAACCAATTTTCGTCCATTATAAAATGAGGCGAGTTTCAGTGCATTTTCATTTGCTTCGGCACCAGAATTACACATAAAAAGCTGATAGTCTTCCTTTCCAGCTATTTTTCCAAGTTTTACGGCCAGTGTATTCTGGAGGGGAATCTGAATGGAATTGGAGTAAAAACCGATCTCAGAAAGTTGATTTTGGATCCTCTCCACATAGTGCGGATGGCTGTGACCTATGGAGATGACGGCATGCCCACCATACATATCTAGGTACTCCACACCTTTTTCATCCCAAACCAAACTTCCACTCCCTTTTACAATTTCGATATCATTGATAGGATATACATCAAAGGTCTTCATCGCTAAAAAGAGGTTGATTTAAGTTTCAAGCCAGCTGTTTCGTCTAAGCCAAACATGAGATTCATATTTTGAACGGCCTGACCAGAGGCACCCTTTACTAAATTATCAATAATGCTGCAAATCAATAATTTATCACCTTGCTTCTCCAATTTAATCACACATTTATTGGTGTTGACCACTTGTTTCAAATCCAAATCGCCTTGCGTAATATGCGTAAATGGATGATCACGGTAAAAATCCTCGTATATATCTTGCGCCTCTGCTTGGCTTAGAAGGGAAGTAAAATAGGAAGTGATCCAAATACCACGAGTAAATGGCCCTCTATAAGGTACAAATAAAATTTGAGCGTTCGAATTTTCGTTTACTTGCCCTAAGGTTCTGTTAATTTCTTTTAAATGCTGATGTTGAAAAGCTTTGTAAACAGATAGATTATTTGCTCGCCAGCTAAAATGACTGGTTGGGCTCGGAGAGACGCCTGCTCCTGTGGAGCCTGTGATACCTGTAGTGTGAATTTGAGCACCTAGCAAGCCCTTGAAAGCCAGCGGGAGGATGCCCAATTGGATAGCTGTAGCAAAGCACCCTGGGTTTGCAATATTATTGGCTAGTTGAATATCTTCTCGTTGCAATTCAGGCAGACCATAAAGGAATGTCCTTCCATTCACCTTTTCGCCTAATCTAAAATCTTGGCTCAAATCGATGATTCGAACGCCTTTTGGAATATGATTATCCTGTAGAAATTTGACTGCCCCGCCATGCCCAGCGCAGATAAATAAAGCATCTATATCAAAATGGAAGCTATCAGTGAAGAGTAGATCTGTTTCGCCTAATAAATCTTGGTGGGTTTCGTGAACTGGATTACCTGCTTGGCTACCACTGCGGGCAAAGCATATTTCCACAAACGGGTGATTCACCAAAATACGGATGAGCTCCCCTCCCGTATAGCCTGCTGCACCAATTATTCCAACTCTAATCTTCTCCATCCGCTTTTTCTTTTACCTTATGATATATGAATGTCTGATTACCAAAAATCTTCGTAAATCCTTTCACATCATCTCCTGACCAGCCCGTATTTTCCTCACCATATTTACCAAATTCGCTAGACATCAGATCATATTTAGATTCGATTCCGTCTACACTAAATCGGTATGGATGTAAAGTAAGCCACACATCACCTGTTACAGTTTGCTGAGTGTCGGCTAGGAATTTCTCAATATTCCGCATAGTCGGATCTAGGAATTGACCTTCGTGCAGCCAGTTGCCATACCAGTCGGAAAGTTGGTCTTTCCAGAATAGTTGCCACTTGGTAAGCACATGCTTTTCGAGCAAATGATGGGCTTTGATTAGCATCATGGAAGCTGGAGCTTCAAAGCCGACTCTGCCTTTAATTCCAATAATTGTATCACCTACGTGCATATCTCTGCCGATGCCATACCCACCTCCAATGACATTCAGCTCTTGCACTAAATCAACAGCGTGATTGAATTTATTATCATCTATTGCCGTAGGCTGCCCCTTTTCAAAGGTAATTTTGATAGTTCTTTGCTCACTTTCAGTTACTTGAGTAGGATACGCTTCTTCGGGTAATGGTTGTCGACTATTTAAGGTTTCCTTTCCTCCAACAGAAGTGCCCCATATACCTTTATTAATAGAGTAAAGTGCTTTTTCAAAATTCATTTCAACTCCATGTTCTTTCAAGAAGTTGATTTCTTCCTCGCGAGATAATTTCATATCTCTTATCGGAGTGATAATTTCTATTCCTGGCACCAATGTTTGCAGTACCATATCAAATCTCACTTGATCATTGCCAGCACCTGTGCTTCCGTGTACTATGGTATTTATGCCAATTTCCGCTGTATAATGCGCAATGGCCAAGGCCTGAAATACCCTCTCAGCACTTACTGATAATGGATAGGTATTATTTTTCAACACATTCCCATATACCAAAAAGCATAGGCATTCATCCCAAAATTTTTCTGTCACATCCACCGTTTTATGTGATACTGACCCAAGATTTTTAGCCCTTTGCGCAATTAGCTCTACTTCCGTGGGAGAAAATCCTCCTGTATTTACGGTGATCGTGTGTACTTCGTAGCCTTGTATTTTGCTCAATTGCAACACGCAATAGGAAGTGTCGAGTCCGCCGCTAAAGGCAATAAGTGCTTTTTTATTCATAATAGAGAAATTCAGCTATTTCGGTTTTTAGCCCTATATTTTAAAAAGGTTTAAAAGAACAATGACCAGAACGATTTGAGTATATTGGTTGACGCAGGTTTTCCTCCCGCTTCTTCTGTTTTGGGTTTTCGATCTCGTAGAAAAACCCATTTCTTAAGCCGTGTCCAACGCTCGAATAATTTAAAATTGCCTTTAAAATTTCTTTGCCATTTGGTCTCTTTCTTCTTTTTGTTCTTCCAAGCCGGATCGTACAGCATGCCTGTGCAAATACAATTCGTACGCTGCTTGGCTTGTAAAATATCGAAGTTCACACAACTCTGGCATCCTTTCCAGAATGCCTCATCATCGGTAAGTTCGGAGTAGGTAACAGGTTCGTAGCCAAGCTCAGAGTTGATTTTCATTACCGCCAAACCAGTAGTCAATCCAAATATTTTCGACTCGGGATATTTCTTTAAGGACAGATCAAAAATCTTCTCTTTGATAGTGCGCGCTACACCCGTACCGCGGAACTCGGGCGACACAATTAGGCCAGAGTTTGCGACATATTTGCCATGGCTCCAAGCTTCGATATAGCAAAAGCCTACCCATTGATCATCTTTGGTATGGGCTATAATCGCTTTTCCTTCAAGCATTTTCTGCTGAATATACTCAGGAGTGCGGCGTGCGATTCCTGTGCCACGAGCTGCGGCAGATGAAGCCATTTCATCAGCGATGGTTTGAGCAAAATGTGCGTCTTGCGCATTTGCTATTCTTACTATTATATTGTTGTTTTTCATTAATGGCAATGCCAAAAAATTTCTAAATGAAATTGAATGCTAATGCGAATTAGACTAAAGAAAAGGTAAAATGATAAATGGAGGATAGAGCCCACGTAGGACTCCTTAAATGTTATAGCCCAAAGGGCCTAAATGACCTTATCCTATCTACCTGGAGCGTAACTCCGGCGCAGATAAAAGCAACCAAACCAGCAAGGAGATTGCTGTTGTATGTGTTGTCGCTTGATATGGATGTAATATTTGTCATCGATTGTGAGACAAAGGTTATTAAAAAATCGTTTCAATTCAAAAAATATACTTCGAAATATTTGAAAGGTGCCAATATTATCCCAGTTTGATTTACGAAATAAGCCTATGAAGATGGAATTTGGACAAGTATATCTAGCTACAAAAAGGCTTGATTAGGTCAAAAAAAAATACAGATGGCTTATTAAGATTACCTATCCCACCTAATGTAGGTTCCGACTATCCAATAAATAGAAAACAGCACGATGTACGCAACTCTTGTAAACGTTGACACTGGGTCGCTTTTTTCGATGGTTTGAGTTTTGTGAAGGAGGCGAAAAGTGAGGTTGAAGATGATTAATAAAAGGACAAACATCCCATTGGTGAACATAAAATAGCCTGCTTCAGAAAAATGTTTAGTAGCAAAAACAGATTCTTTGGCTAGATCCAAGCCAATATTGAATAAAACTAAAACTAGTACTCCTATCTTTTGAATAGTTAAAAGGGAACTGCATTTCATAAAATGATTGCTTAGTCTTGAAATCTAATTAGGGAGTTTATTAAGCTTTTTACTGTAACCAGTGGAATGGTTTTCTAAATAGAAAAACACTAAATGACCGATCAATGGGAATATAACCATTGAAATCAAACCCAGCCCACCAATTAAAAACATCAAATAATTCGAAGGTTCTTGTAATCTATCCAAACTCCAAGCCTCGCTTAGGGCGAAAAAACCTATAGCTAGGAGAACCAATCCACTAACTAAATAAGTGGAGACCTCGGAATATTTTTGTAAGAATTTTAGTGTTTTCATATTTGCAATTTAACTCAGCATACGTTCATAAAACAAATGTGAATAAAAAACTTAAAATAGCATCGAGCCTAAACCCGATGCTATTTTCAATTAGTAGTTTGAGTTCAATTATAGACCAAATCAGGCTAAATGGTACAGAAGGACAAACATAGTAAACAACACAATTAGTCCAAATCTATAAAACAAAGGAATATAATCTTTTCCTTCCTCTGTCTTAAATTTATACAATAGATAAAAAGTTAAATTAAAAGATATTGCACAAAAAAGCATTATGCCACCCAATGTAAAAGCCCCTAATTGAACTCCCCTAGATTCGTTTATAAAATAAGATATAAGAAGAAGAAAAAATAAACTTGAAATGATTCCCAATTCATATTTACGTAAAATTTTTGTTTCTAACATGATAATTTCAGTTTAAATTTAATCTAAACAATTTAAATAATCATCCATTGCTCTATCATTACATTTCCCAGCTTGCCAATAGTGATAGCCCATCCAAGCAGCTCCAATTAACGCAGCAGGTAAACTAGCTAATCCACCCGAACCAGCTGCGGCAACTAAAACACCAGCATAAGTTAACCCTGTTGCAACCAAAAAATCTTCGTCGCAGCTTGCCTCAGCTGCCCAAAGAGCCTCTCCACAACCTCCATTCAAAAATTTTACTAAACTAATTATATCATTGTTTTGATCAATTTGAGATTGATGCAAATCCTTTCGCCTGGAAATAAGCAAGAAGGCGGTTTCAGATTGCATAGCGAGCCAAACACTTATCTGTAAATTACTTTCTTCGGTTAAATCTCTTGATAAATAGTAATTATATTCAGATTCTAGAAATTTATAATAATCATAAAAATTATCTGTACCATACACGTAGTTGATATAATATTCGATCTTTTTTGCAGCAGTTTTTGAAAGTGAATTTTCACCACCCTCCGTTCTCAAACTAGCTCTGTTTTTGAAGTTGGCGAACGAAGATGAAACCATTTTAGATGCAATCGAATTTTCTCCGTAACGCGAGTCAAAAAAATTTACTATTAGAGATTCGTCATTGAAATTATTCTGATGTTCATGAATATGATCTGCCATCGCACTATTTTCCTTTCTTAATTCTGCCTTTAATTCTTGCAAGGCTTCGGCAGTGCTTAGCTCTACAATTGGCTCTGGCGTTTGTAGTTCATCACTACAACTGGATGCGCCAAAAAGCATCAGAAAAACAGCTAGAGAAAAACTAAACCAGCGTGTGTGT
>JBDNFI010000063.1:0-51315 GCA_041689935.1 Cyclobacteriaceae bacterium | reverse complement strand
TACAAGAAGGAAGTAGAGAAAATACAATTAGAAATTCCCTTATCTGGATAGGGGGTGTTTTGTGCAAAATTGAAAACACTGCATTAAAACAAAATAAACAGGCTTTTTAGGCTATATTTGAGTTTACTCGGACGACAGTAAATTTTTATCTTAAACCATTTTTATTATGAAGTTAAAATCAATTTTACTAAGTGCAGGATTATTTTTTGCCATTAGCATGTCGGCCCAGGCACAAGATTATAACACTGGGATTGGCCTAAGAGGTGGATTCTCGCAGGGGCTTACAGTAAAGCATTTTGTAAGCGAAAAGGCAGCCCTCGAAGGCATATTGCATACTCGCTGGAATGGACTAATGGTCACCGGCTTGTACGAAATACACAATGATATTGCGAACGCTCCTGGACTGCGTTGGTACTATGGTGGCGGAGCACACATCGGCTTTTGGAATGGTGATGAAGATAATAACAGACCATGGGGTAATAGAAATGATGATGTTACTGTCCTTGGTCTCGACTTAATTATCGGTATAGAATATACCATTCCGAATAGCCCAATCAATATTGGTATAGACTACAAACCTGAATTTAACATAGCAGGTTACAAGGGAGTTTGGGCAGAAGGTGCCGCTCTTTCATTAAGATTTGTCTGATAAAAAAGCCAAATTTTAAAACCTAAAAAAGCCCGATAGATTTACTTCTATCGGGCTTTTATTTATTGGTTTGTAAGTGTTTACGTCCTTTACAATTGAATAGACTTTAACCTAATTTCTGTTAATTTTCTCTTCGTATCCATTGGGAAATCACCCCTCATCATCCAATCATAATAGGAGCTTTCTTTTTTTAGCACATCAGTGACTAGTTTGTCCTTATGCTTGCCAAAATTAAATACTACTTCATCTTTTTCATTATACACAAACCTTCCAGCCAAATCTACAAACTTGCCAGTGCTTAACTGGTGGAGATCAGCTACATTCCCGGTAATCTTTCCGAGCTCATTTCCCAAATTATCAATCGCTGTTTGATCTTGATATTTCTCTACCTGTGCTAATAGCACATCTACTGTAGCAAGTGTATCTACTTCCGCACTGTGGGCTCCTTCTAAGATTTTACCGCAGTAGAATTTATATGCTGCACCAAGTGTCCGTTTTTCCATAATGTGAAAAATACGCTGTGCGTCAACAATCTTTCTTTGGCTAATATCAAATTCCATCCCTGCTCTTAAGAACTCTTCTACCAATACAGGTATATCAAATTTCATCACATTGAAGCCTCCCAAGTCTGCACCTTGTAAATACTGAAATAAGCTTTTTGCAATCATTTTGAAACTAGGAGCATCTTTTACATCTTCATCATAAATTCCATGGATTAAGGACGTTTCGATAGGGATTGGAATCAGTGGATTGATTTTATGTGTTTTTACCTCTCTCTTTCCATCGGGAAATAGTTTTATGATAGAAATTTCAACGATTCTGTCAGTTACGGTATTCATACCCGTGGTTTCCAAATCGAAAACTGCGAGTGGAGTTTTTAATTTTAATGCCATTTTAGAAAATTAAGCAATAATTGCTTGTGAAAGTTTGGTAAAGTCTAGGTAGTCGAAATTACCAGAACTCATCATTAATAGATTCTTATTATTCCATTCTTGAGCAGCTAGATAGGCACTCAATGCATTTGCATCAGTAAAGATTTTTATATCCTCTCTTTGAAAGGCCTTCTTTAACTCCTTCTCTGTAAGTGGCTCTAGTTTTTTATGCGCAACCGTCTTTGGATTGAAATAGATAATTGCCTCATCTGCATCGTCCATAGATCCTTGGTATTGATTGATAAAGTTCTTATTGAGGCTACTAAACGTATGTAGCTCCAATACAGCAACTAATTGTCTGCCGGGATATTGTGATTTTAAGGCTTCTGTGGTTGCAGTTACTTTTGAAGGTGCATGAGCAAAATCTTTGTAAAAATGAGTTTGTCCAATATTTGACACTAGTTCAAGCCGTCTCGCGGCACCTTTAAAGCTTTTTATTGCTTCGTAAAACATGGCTTCTGAAATGCCCAATCTTTGAAGCAAAGCTTTAGCACCACTAATATTCTGCATATTGTGTTTACCAAAAACTGAAACGGGTACTTTGCCATTTGCCGTAATCAGGTATGTTTGATTATCGACAATTTCAAATTTATGAGTTGCATAAGATATGGATGCCACATCTTCTCGTTCCTTTTTGCAAATAATTTCTACGATGGAGTCTTCTTCCATGCAAACCAATGCGCCGGCCTTGGGCGTAGAGTCAGCCAATATTTCGAATTGTCTTACATAGCTATCCAAATCTTTGTACACATTGAAATGATCCCATGCGATGCCCGAGATTAAAGCCAAATGGTGTTTATATTTTAGAAATTTAGGCGTTGGGTCATCAGGATAGGAGGGATATTCGTCGCCTTCAATGATAATTACCGGAGCATCACTCAACTTCACCATGGTTTGGAAGCCATCCAATTGCGCACCTACTAAATAATCGAATGCACGCTTATGGAAATTGAGCACATGCATCACCATGGCCGTAATGGAGGTTTTGCCATGGCTACCCGCAACAACCACCCGCTGCTTATCCTCCGATTGGCTCAAAATAAACTCGGGAAAGGAATAGATATGGAGTTGAAGTTCTTTGGCCTTTAGCAATTCAGGATTATCTGCTTTTGCATGCATGCCTACAATCACAGCCGAAATATCTGCAGTGATTTTAGTAGCATCCCAACCTTCATTTTTGGGAAGAATCCCTTTGGCTAATAATCGGCTTTTGCTGGGTTCAAAAATCTCATCGTCCGAACCACTTACAACAAAGCCCTTCTCGGCTAATGTAATAGCTAAATTATGCATTACACTCCCACCTATTGCCACGAAATGTACTTTATTTCCTTTTGTCAGCATTGGAATCTATTATTTAATCAAAATTAGTACAATTACTCTATGGTTCAAATTTAGGCAAACGAATAATGTGATTTAATTGGAATTAGTGTAGGTCAGTTTCTGCTATTTTAGATATTGATATTCAATTAATTATTCCAGTAAGGTTGAACTATTTTCAGTCATTCTTTGTGGGAATTTCGATGGAAAATTACTTTTCTTTGATTGTACGTTTCTGGATTTGGATATGAAATGTGTATCTTAAAGGATGTGCATAAGTATGTGGATAATTCGTTTAAGCTGTGGGAGAGTATGGTAAAACCTGTGGAAAAGTTACTGAAAACTTGTGGGTATCTTTGTGGCTAAGTCTGATAGATTTGTAAATATGGAGAAAGAAAATTTCGCATCAAGTAATAGAATTGGTCAAAGGAAAAAGGGAAGATTGGGTTTAGAACCAGCTTTAGGCTTAGGGAAATTACCCCCCCAAGCCCTAGATTTGGAAGAGGCTGTTCTTGGTGCGCTGATGCTTGAGAAAGATGCTGTTTCTCAGATCATTGAGATATTAAAACCTGAAAGTTTCTACAAAGAAGCCCATCAAGCTGTCTATTCTGCCATACTTGAATTATTCAATAACAGTGAGCCAGTTGACCTTCTTACCGTTACCAATCAACTGCGCAAAGATGGCAAATTGGAATTGGCTGGAGGTGCTTATTACATCACCGAACTCACCTCCAGAGTTCAGTCTGCGGCCAATATCGAGTACCATGCTCGTATTATTACTGAGCAATCTATTAAGCGCGAACTTATCCACATATCAAGCGAAATACAGCGGGATGCATACGAAGATACTACAGATGTTTTCAGTTTGCTAGACAAGATGGAGCAAGCACTCTTCCAAATTTCTGAATCGAATATTCGAAAGAACTATGCGGATATGAGTGTGTTGTTCAAGCAAGCATTGAATGAACTTGAAACTAAACGTGGGCAAAAAGATGGACTTACGGGCGTACCTACAGGGTTTACCATGTTGGATAGAGTGACTTCTGGTTGGCAGAAGTCTGATTTGGTCATTATTGCTGCCCGTCCAGGTATGGGTAAAACAGCTTTTGTGCTTTCTGTACTTCGCAATGCCGCTGTTGAGTTTAATAGACCTGTAGCTATATTCTCTCTCGAAATGGCTTCTGTACAATTGGTAAACAGGCTAATATCTGCTGAGGCAGAGTTGCCAAGTGAAAAACTAAAGAAGGGAAATTTCGCTGACCATGAATGGGAGCAATTGGTCTATAAAAGCAATCGCTTAGCCACTGCGCCCTTATTTATAGATGATACTGCTGCATTGTCGATATTAGAATTGAGAGCTAAGTGTCGCCGATTAAAAGCCCAACACAATATCGAATTGATTGTGATTGACTATTTGCAACTGATGAGTGCCGAAACGGGCAGAGGAGGTGGAGGCAACCGCGAACAAGAAATTGCCATGATTAGCCGCTCATTGAAGAGCTTAGCTAAGGAATTGAATGTGCCCGTAATCGCACTATCTCAGCTTAGTAGAAACGTAGAGAATCGCGGTGGTGAAAAACGTCCTCAACTATCCGATTTGAGAGAATCGGGTTCCATAGAGCAAGATGCTGATATGGTAATGTTCCTTTACAGGCCGGAATACTATAAACTGACCCAAACAGAAGGTGGAGAAAGTACGGATGGTTTGGCCGAAGTAATCATTGCAAAGCATAGAAATGGCTCATTGGATACTGTAAACCTTCGCTTTATCGATAAGTACACAAAATTTACCGATTGGGAGAATTCTTTTGCAGCGCCAGCAAAGCCACTCGGCTCTGTTACCTTATCGAGCAGAGCTAATTTACCCGATAGCTTTGATGATATGGATAATCCGGGTGAATCGCCATTTTGATAAAAGAGTCCTTTCAAGAGCCTTCTAAAAATCATTTATGGAGACTTTTTAATTCTATCTGTTTCTTTGAGTATAATTTACTAATTGTACTTAATTTATTTTGAGGATTTGCAATCCAATCTCAGAGAATGCCTGAACCATGTTTTTTTGATTAAATAATTACCGGAGATGCTTAAATTGATAGTGAAGGAAAATCTAAGATTACAAAAATTCGCTTAAAGTCTTTCAAGGTTTTTAAATCCTTGAAAGTCCGGCATTAGCAAGGCTAAAGCAAAGTCCGGCATTAGCAAGGCTAAAGCAAAGGCGGAGACATTTCATCCAACGTTTCTACCATCGAAATTTTAATCAATACCACTAATAAATTCATTTCAGGATTTCTGATCCGCCCACCAAAAGTTTATTTATTCAAATAAACCTAATAGCCACAAACTCTTCAAGGGCTAATATTTTCCATCCCACCCGCCGTTACCTCAGCGCATATTTCTACGGAAAGGATGCCTTGTAGCACAACAATTGGTCGATGGCTGGATCGCTTAAAATTCCGTGGCGTATGGCTAGAGTATCATTATTATCTTTTTGGGATACAAATAGCGGTTTTACAGCTAGATTTGAATAGCCAAAACTACTACCTCTAAAATGGTAAAGAACCGCAAGACGACCATAACCTCAAAGGGTTTTTTCTAACTGCAACAATCCAAAAAGCCAAAGCATGCTATTGCTCCTCACCGATATTTGCTGTAAAAATTAGTGTAATCCTATAATCTCTACCTGTCGGTAAACAAGCGATTAATCAGTGGTTCAGACAAGAATGCGTGCTTGTTTGCCGAAGGTAGGAGGATGATATGTGCATATTTTAAGGCTTTAAATAACCTCGACAAAGAGACAAAATATGTAAACTCAATTAGCATTTTTAGTTTTTGCCAATGAGCGAATCATACCTGAAAATACTATTCCATGAAATGGCATTACTGAATACCAATATACCCTACCTAAGAGCCCTTTTGGTCTGAATGTCGCGGTTTGCCATAAGATATTATTTTGATCGACTTTAAATTCTAACCAAGCCTCTCCTGGTAATTTCATTTCGGCAAATAGCAGCAAACGGCCTTCTGTTCGGTCTGCCAGTAATACTCGCCAAAAATCTAAACTATCGCCCGGATGCAAGGTAGTAGGGCTAGTTCTTCCTCTTCGTAGACCTACACCACCAACGAACTTATCTAAATAGCCACGTATTTTCCAAAGAGATTTGGCATACCAGCCATTTTCGCCTCCAAGAGACCAAATATTATTTAACACTTCTTCCTTGTTTTCAATCTTCATTTTTCGCTGGTCTACGAAACAGCCAAATTTTGGAACTTGAATATACGTGGACAGCTTTTCATTGAATATTCCGCTAATCATCGAATCTTTCCAGCTGGAGATTATTTGATTCTGCTCTATTCGCTGAAAAGCATTTTCTATAGCCTGCACATAGGCCATCGGAGAAATGTCTAGCAATTCGTTGATATTGCTAGGTTTGGCGATCACTTCTACTTTCATGCTGTCTACCAAGTTTTGGGCAAGTGTGAAAGAGGTTGAAGTCACAAAATATAACCAATAGGAGGACAGTTTGGGTGTCATTATAGGTACAGTTCCTATCCATCTTTTCAATCCGCGAATCTTAGCAAATCGGAGAAGCATTTCTCGATAGGTAAGTACATCTGGCCCTGCAATATCGAAGGATCGATTATATAAATCCTCCCGCAATTTAGCTTTGGTCAGAAACTGCAACACATCTCGAATCGCTATAGGATGACTCTTGGTGAGCAGCCATTTAGGGGCAATCATTACAGGAAGCTTCTCCACCAAATCTCTAATAATCTCAAAGGAGGCGCTTCCAGAACCAACAATAATCCCCGCTCGAAAAGTGGTGAATCCATAATTCCCCTCCGCCAAAATATTCTCGACATTTTTGCGAGAACCGAGATGCTTAGAAAGCTCATCTGCGTTTACAATTCCGCTTAAAAATATTACCTGCTTCAGCTTGATTTTAGACACTGCCTCCACAAAATTATGCGCCGTTGTAGCTTCCATTTCATGGAAATCTCCTTGCACTGCAGAAAGCGAATGAATAAGATAATACGCCATGTCTAACTCTTGAGGAATCATTTTGAGTGATTCTGCATCCAGAAAATCAAGCTCAATCACCTTTACATTTTCTGAATGTACCTCTGGGATTGTAAATCTATTTTTATCGCGAACAGCACAATAAACAGTGTGACCTTCTTTTAGCAAGATGGGTAATAATCTCTTTCCAATGTAACCGGTAGCTCCTGTTAATAATATTTTCATTTATGCTGTTTGCTCTATTATATTCACTCGTAGGCACATACTTAAGCTGATTCGAAGTGTAATGTTTGATTTAGTTATCAATCTTTTTAAAATTCAAAGCACTAATAGTAGTACATTAAATTAGAATTTCTTAATTATGCGGATTAAAAATATCCTTCCAAATTATGAAACAAATTATTGCCATTAGTTTCCTCATCATGCTAGTTTCAGCCTGTGGTGACAGCAAGTTAGAAGAAAAAAGTGCTATTAATCAGAATGTCTACACGAGCATCGAAATTATAGATTCGGTACGGATAGAATATCTAGGGGAAGCGAAATTATGGGATGTTTCGCCAGATGACTCAAAATTGTTGTTTAGAGATTGGCAAAGGGAGGAATTTTTGATTGTGAATAGGGAAGGAGATATCATTAGTTCTTTTAGCAAGGAAGGCGACGTTATGGATAGTCACGGTTATCTAATTATGACGGCTTCCTTTTGGGATAATGAAACCATACTGGCGGGAGGTTTAAAAGGACTTTTCTTCTATTCCCTCGAAGGAGAAATGCTCAGGAAGGTCAATTTCGCAGATATCCCAGAGGTCCAAATGTTTTATTCTAGTCCTGGCTTTCATTTTCAACAGGTGCAATTGGATATGGTAGCGTATGTACTTGGCGGGGCACTTACTCCGAATGCATTCACCAAAATGGATCCGGAATATTACAAAGAGCGAAAGTCGCTAAGTTTGATTGATTTGGATTCTGGCCGAATTGAGGGTCTTGTCAATTTGGAACCAGACAGTAGATATTTTGATGGAAAGGTATATGAGGAATCCCATGTATTATCTTATTTTAAAGTGGTGGATGATAAGATTTGGGTGGTCCATGCGGGCGACCCACGATTATTGATTTATGAATTGGAAAGGCCACATGGTAAAGTGATGGATATTCCGTTGAATCTGATCGGTTTAGAATTGCCTCAAGGCATATCGCCACAAGAAGCGGATCCAAATTCTTGGGTAATGGATGGAGGAATTGGAGGCGTAAAGGCCATACAGCAAATTGGTGACAAAATAGCCCTGCTTTATTACCAAGGAATGAAAAAGGAAATTGAAGATGAAATAGACCCACTTTGGGAAACAGATAGAGATAAAGCTTTGGAGCTGTTTAACGCGGCTAAGAAGAAAATTGATTTCAGAGTGCAAATATGGACTAAAGAGGGAGCGTTTGAAGGGGATTTTATCCTGCCAAAAAGCTTTTCATCCTATGAATTCATTGGCACTTCAGAAGAATTTATTTGGCTTGTAAAAGCTCCAAACGAAGAAGAAGAGGAAGAATTTATTACCGTGTATAAAGTAAAGCTAACGACTAATTAATAAAAAGAGATCCTAATTTAATCTCCTGTTGTAATGTCGGGAGGATGGAATAGAAGGAGGGAAGTTCTCGCCACTTACAGGCCATATTTGAGATTATGGTCTTCAATACCTGCTTTCCAAATGTGTGTGGCTGTTTTCCTAAATCTTCAAACAATTGCCACTGATTGCCTGAAGCTACCGGCCCAATAACCAATATGGGCTTATGGTTGAAACTAAACTCAAATGGCCCGCCACGATTCAGAAATTCTTCCCAAAAGAATCCTTCATCAAAAGGCTTGGTGGGTACTTTTGTATTTCCATAAGATTGCCTCAGTTCTTGCAGGAACTTTATTTGAGCGATCGAAATATCAAATTCAAAGAATTGTTTTCTGTTTCCATAATTATCATCATTTTTAAGAAAGGTGAATACAAACCCGACATTTCTTGAGCCTGCGAATTTGCAGTGATTTCTCCGCGCCCAATAATCCCACTGATGCTTGTTAGGGATAAGCGCAGGCAACTCCAAATAGGTCCCAGCATCGAGTAATTGGTTGGGATGATATACATAGTTATTGATGAGATCAAATTCGATTTTATCAAAAAGAAAATCTCGCTTTTTAGGCGTGTGATATCCCGTTTCGCACGCATCAAATGCTACAGGTAAGTGATTGGCCTCGCAAAATATTTTAAACAACCCATCAACAAATTTACCTTTAATAAGCTTTTCTATTTTCAGCTTAATCTGGCGTAGCTCAACTTGCTGATAGGTGAAAGGAAATGATAGTAGAGAAGTACTGATTACCTCCCGCATTATTCTATCATATTGCAAAGAATCTAATTTATCCATTACCAGTGTTTCAGCGTTATCCATTCTGTTAGATTTAAGTATTACATAAAAAATGAGGATCTGAAAAATTATCCTTTATAATTTGAAATGAATTTGTTTATTTGTCGATCAGAACATTTGAATCCCTTATTGACGAAATAAAAATAAAAATATGCAAAATTTTCCATGGTTTAAATTTTATCCAGAAGGTGTACCACAAATTATAAATCCAGATCGCTACAGTTCCTTGGTCGATGTTTTGGAAGAATCCTTCAGAACCTTTGGTGATTTGCCTGCATACTGTAGTATGGATAAGGTAATTACTTACAATGAATTAGATGAGCTTTCTCTCAACTTCGCTTGCTATTTGCAAAGCATAGGGATGAAAAAAGGAGATCGAATTGCTCTTCAAATGCCCAATGTATTGCAATATCCGATTGCGATGTTTGGTGCGTTGAGAGCTGGTATGGTGGTGGTAAACACCAATCCGCTCTACACAGCACGGGAAATGGCCCATCAATTCAAAGATTCGGGTGCTACCACCATTGTAATTTTATCAAACTTTGCTTTCAACCTAGAAAAAATACTTGCCAACACAGATATCAAACATGTAATCGTATCGAATATTGGCGATCAGCTGGGCGGACTGAAAAAATTCATTGTGAACTTTGTCGTAAAGACGGTGAAAAAGATGGTTCCTGCCTATCATTTACCAAGTGCCGTAAGTTGGGGAGATGCGTTGAAAGCTGGTAAAAAACATGAATTTAAAAAGCCAGAAATGAAATCGTCAGATTTGGCGTATTTGCAATATACTGGTGGCACTACAGGAGTATCAAAAGGTGCGATGCTCACCCATCGAAATATTATTTCCAATATGGAGCAAATTTCTGGCTGGATGAAGCCAAAATTAAAACCGCGGGAGGAAATAGTCATCACTGCTTTGCCACTCTACCACATATTTGCGCTCACCGTCAATTGCTTGGCCATGCTGAAAATCGGTGCTAAGAATATTCTGATTGCCAATCCACGTGATTTGCCGGCCTTTGTGAAAGATATGTCTAAGCATCCATTTACCGTAATCACAGGGGTGAATACCTTATTCAATGTGATGCTCAATAATGAAGAATTCAGAAAACTGGATTTTGGCAAATTGAAAATAGCTGTTGGCGGGGGGATGGCCGTTCAAAAAACAGTAGCTGAGGAATGGGAGAAAGTGACTGGCATTCCTCTAGCCGAAGGCTACGGGTTGACGGAAACATCTCCCGTACTTTCCTGTAACGCAATAGACGGTACAGAGAGAATTGGAACCATTGGGGTGCCCTTACCCTCCACAGAAATGATTGTTGTAGATGATGATGGCATTGAAGTAGAACTAGGCAAGCCTGGTGAAATATGCGCAAAAGGTCCTCAAATAATGCACGGCTATTGGAATAGACCTGATGAAACAGCGATAGTGATGTTCAATAAAGATTGGCTCAGAACAGGTGATATTGGGATTGTGGATAAAGATGGGTTTTTTAAAATCGTGGATCGTAAGAAAGAAATGATTTTGGTCTCAGGCTTCAATGTGTATCCGAACGATGTAGAAAACACCGTTGCGTCTCATCCCAAAGTATTGGAAGTAGGAGCCATAGGAGTGCCTGATATAAAGTCTACTGAAGTAGTAAAAATCTTTGTCGTTAAAAAAGATAAAAGCCTTACCGAAGATGAACTATATGCTTTTTGCAGAGAGAACATGACCAATTATAAAGTGCCTAAATACATAGAATTTACCAACGAACTTCCAAAATCAAATGTCGGAAAGATTCTTCGAAGAATATTGAAAGAGGAGGATGCTAAGGTAAATAAATACCTATAAGAATCTGTTGAAAAATAAGCGCCACCCAAGGTCACTCTGTTCTATTTGCTGATCTTCGGTGGTTTTTTTCAGCCTCTTTGCCAGAAATAAGGTGTAAATATGATTAAGACCGTGACAAGTTCTAATCGGCCAATAAGCATACAAAAGCTAAGCACCCATTTAGAAAAAGGAAGTAACTGAGAAAAATTGCCCGATGGGCCCAATTCGTCCACTCCTGGTCCAACATTGCCAAGCGATGTCGCTACTGCTGAAATAGCCGTACCAATCTCTATATCATCAAATGCAAGTAGGACGGTCCCAATACCTAAAGCTGAAAAATAGATTATAATAAAGGCCAAGATATTCTGTATTACTTCTCTTGGTACTGATTTGCCATTGAGTCTTACTGGAATGATTGCCGATGGATGGAGTTGCCTCTTAAATTCCAGAATCGTGTTTTTGCCTAGCAAAAGATGTCTTACTATTTTAATACCTCCTGAAGTGGATCCTGCTGAGCCACCAACGAAAAGTAAGAAGAAGAAAATCATCACAAGAAAATGTGACCATAAGGTGAAATCTGCGGTCGCAAAGCCAGTGGTAGTAATCATGGAAACTACCTGAAAAAGGGCAGTTCTAAAGCCTGTTAAGAGATCGTATTTTTCTTGAATAATGAGAAAAGCTGTAACGATTAAAGCAACAATAATGGTGAAAAAGAGGTACACTCTGAACTCTTCATTGGCCCAAAATTTTGAAAAATTTCCTTTTAAGCCAAAATATATCATAGTGAAATTTACACCAGCCAAAAACATAAAGAACGTAATTACATATTCAATATACGCTGACTTGTAATGACCAATGCTCGCATTCATTGGTGAAAACCCTCCAGTGGAAATAGTGCTTAACGCATGGCAAGTTGCTTCATAAAAGGGCATTCCGCCGATCACCAATAATATAATTATCAAAACAGTTAGCCCGAAGTAGATATACCATAATCGCTTAGCCGTTTCTCTAATCCTCGGTTGAAGTTTTTCTGGGGTAAGTCCGGGTGCTTCCGCAACGAAAAGTTGCATGCCTCCAATCCCTAAAAATGGAAGGATGGCTACCACCAATACGATAATACCCATACCGCCAATCCATTGGGTCAGGTTCCGCCAAAATAAAATTCCTTTTGGCAGGGATTCTATATCTGTAAGTATGGTGGCACCTGTGGTCGTGTAGCCCGACATCGTTTCAAAGAAAATATTTGAAAAGCCACTGATAGTGCCAGAAAAAATGTAGGGAAGGGATCCTAAAAGAGTGAGCGTAATCCAGCCAAAAGTGACTATTAAGAATCCATCCTTTCTTTTTAGATCTTTTGAGGTTTGTTTTCGTCCCAAAAATATCAACAGTCCGCCCACTACTAGGTTGATTATACTGGCGTAAATAAAAGATGTATAGTCACCCTCATTGTAGTAAATCGAAAAAGGCAGCGGCAATAAGAGAAATGCGCCATTGATGGTCAATAGGATTCCTAACGTTTTGGCAATGACAGGCAAATTTACTTTCATGCTACTTGAAGAAGGACTCCACTTTATGAATGCATTCTGGTCTGGATAGTACTACCACTCGATCACCGGCCATAAACTCAAAATCTCCCAGTGTAGTATAGCCGCGACCCTCCCGCATCACTCCACCTACCTTTGCAGATGGTGGAAAATCCAGATCGCGTAGTTTTCTCTTGGTAATGAGCGAATTAGGTTTTACTTCAAATTCCAAAACTTCTGCATCGACCCCGTGAATATTTGTAAGGGAAACGACTTCTCCACGTCTTACATATCTGAAAATAAAACTTGCAGCTATCAGTTTCTTATTAATCAGCGTATCTACTCCTATACTCTGTGATATATGGATATACTCGATATTTTCTACCAAGGCGATTGTTTTCTTCACACCCTTTTTCTTCGCAAGTAGGCAGGCAATTATATTGGTTTCAGAATTACCCGTTACGCCTATAAAAGCATCCATGTGCTCTAGGCCTTCCTCCATAATCAAGTCAACATTACGAGCATCCCCGTTAATAATCATTACATCGGGTAGCAAATCTGCTAACTCTTCACATTTGGTAGGGTTGATTTCGATTAATTTTACGTTATAGGTATGGCTCAATGATTTAGCAGCATTAATACCCACTTTACTGCCTCCCATAATCATAATATCTCGAATGACTACACGCTCTTTACCAGCCAAATTCAAAATGGTATTTACGCCATTTGCCTGAGTCACAAAATAGGCATGATCTCCGGCCATAAACCGAGTTTTACCACCAGGGATGATAGTTTCATTATTTCGAAGAAGGCTGACTGTCACAAAATTCTGATCGGGATTCAATTCAGGCAAATCCATCATTGGCCGATTATGCAGAATACTATGATTTTCGATGGTGACTCCAATCATATTTAAAACGCCCTTATCAAATTCAAACGCGTCGGTAACGGCAGTTTCTTTAAGTAAGCGTTTGATTTCCTTTGCGGCTAGGGATTCCGGTGAGATTATTTCGTCAATACCAAGTTTCCTCAAGTCGAATCTATCACGCTTCCAGAGGTATTCTGTATTGCTGATACGAGCGACCACTTTGGATGCACCCATATTTTTAGCCAGAATTGCGGTGAAAATATTGATTTCTTCGGATGAAGTGACTGCAATAAGCAAATCCGCTTTAGCAACGCCGGCATCATCCAAAACCATAAACGAAGTAGAGCTGCCCTTAATGGTAGCCACATCTAAGTAATTCGATGCATGCTTAAGCTTCTCTGCACTTACATCAATGATGGTAATCGCATGATCTTCAAAGCTCAACATTTTGGCTAAGTGAAAACCGACATTACCAACTCCCGCAATTACTATTCGCATATTCCTTGTAGCCTAAGATATGGCGCAATTTAACAAAATTCCAATTGTACTTTGGTCGTTATCAATTTTTTAATCCGCTAGTTTATTCAAACAGAGTCCCGAACGTTTTCAAATCCGCTTTTCAAATGCAAATCTCGTTGTGGGAAAGGAATTTCAATACTATGCTTTTTGAATTTAGCGAAAATGGCATAATACAATTGACTTTTTAATATGATTGGCTTATTAATGTACTCTTTGGTCCACACAGCCAGCACAAAATTTAAAGATGAATCTCCAAATTCTTCAAACAAAACTTCTGCGGAAGGGTCTGTCAAAATAGCTGGATTCTCCTTAGCTACTTCCAATAATAATTTTCTAATTATTTCAGGATCTTCATTGTACGAAACTCCGACAGCGAACCTAAATCGAACAATTGAATTATGATAGCTCCAATTAATTACCTGAGAGTCGGTGAATTGGGAGTTTGGAACGATAACCGAAATATTATCATTGGTATTTATGATGGTTGCCCTGGCAGAGATTGCTTCAACATTCCCCACCAAATTACCAATTTCAATCCTATCTCCAACCTTTATGGGCCTTTCGAATAAGATGATTAGTCCACTAATGAAATTATTGGCAACATTCTGCAAACCAAAACCTATACCTACACCAATGGCACCCGCTAGAATATTGAGAGAGGATAAATTGATTCCAGCAGATTGGAATACGATCATTAGGCCTATTACCACGATCACATATCGGGTAAGCGTGGCTACGGTCGCATTAAAGTTGCTCTCTTTTGAGTATTTAGGTAAAATCTTCTTTTCTAGTATTTTACGGATTTTACCCGATATAAAAAACACTAGAAAAATGGAAATGATAATACCCATAAAGGACACCACGGTATAGTCCGTACCTGAAAAAGTAAATAACTTATCAGTAAAAAATGAGCCAAATTTACTAGCTAGTTCATCGATGTCTATCAATTCCATTTTGTCCAAAAGTTAGTACTGATTTTAAATATACATCATCAATTGGAATATCCTTTAGGAGAGATGCTTTGGGATAATAATTGATGAATCGCCGTAGCTCAAAAATCGATATGAATTTGCTAAAGCTTCTCGATATAGCCTTCTCCAATTCTCACCCATAAAAGCGGAAACCAACATAATGAGGGTAGACATCGGTCTATGAAAATTGGTGATCAACGCATCACACATTTTGAATGTGTAGCCTGGATAAATAAAAATCCCAGTTTCACCGTGTATAATATCAATAGATTGAGAGTCCATAAACTTCAATATCGCCTCCATGCTTTCGAATCGGCTTGGCAAATAGCCTACCTCCTTGTAAGGTAAGTCTTGGTCGATAAAAAAGCGGGAGGTTTCAGGTACATTAATAAGTTGCACTCCAAACCAATATAAACTCTCCAAGCACCTCAATGAAGTAGTCCCAACTGGGCAAATAGGGCCTTTATGTGAAAGAATTTCTTCAATTTGCTTTCTGTTGAAAAAAAGCTGCTCCACGTGCATCGTATGTTTTTGGATGTCTTCCTCAAATACTGGAAGAAACGTGCCCGCGCCTACATGCAAGGTGAGAAATGTTCTCTTTACACCAACTTCGTCTAATCCTTTCCAAGTATCTTCTGTAAAGTGCAGCCCCGCAGTGGGTGCAGCTACCGCGCCTTGATGTTGTGCATATATAGTTTGGTAATCGACCTTATCCTTACTTTCTGCCTTCCGCATCAGATAGGGTGGGAGTGGCACTTGACCCAAAGCCTCTATCCATGCCGCTACTTTTATATGGGGAGGTGACCAACTGAAACGAACCGTTTTATCCTCCCGCTTTTCTAATACTACTGTCAATTCAATCGTTTCACCATTTACCTCAAACTGTTTTCTCAGTATTTCTCCTTCTCTCCATCGCCTCAAGTTCCCAATGACACATTTCCACACGCAGTCACCCGCTACTTGCATAGCATCATGCACAATATTGGTCGGCTGCTGTGGCTCCACCATAAATACTTCCACTCGGCCACCCGATTCTTTATGCAAAATTAACCTAGCTGGAATAACTTTTGTGTCGTTAAAGACCAACAAGCTATTAGACGGTAGCAACGAGGGCAAATCTTTAAAATTATGATGCGAAATAGCTCCATTTTTGTAACAAATCAGCTTGGAGGAGTCTCTTGGCTCAACCGGATACTTGGCAACAATTTCCTCCGGCAGCGAATAGTTAAAGTCTTCTAAGTTATTTTTCAATTTTTTTTCTGTCAATCCTAAAT
This sequence comes from Cyclobacteriaceae bacterium, assembly GCA_041689935.1. Taxonomy (GTDB): domain Bacteria; phylum Bacteroidota; class Bacteroidia; order Cytophagales; family Cyclobacteriaceae; genus CAXBDP01. The sequence goes on along the minus strand of JBDNFI010000063.1, from coordinate 35,025 downwards.
ATATCAGCAAAATTAAGGGTTATTCATTTTAAAAGCCCGATTATATAATTGCATTATCATTTCCGACCATACAAAAGTATATTCGCATTAGATGTAGCATCACGTTGACCAAATGAAAATTACTTCTCAATTAATACGATTTTTCAGAAAATACCATAAATGGATTGGTCTATCCATGGCATTTTTTCTATTTATGAGCGCACTTACAGGTTTTTTGTTGGCTTGGAAAAAAAATGTTGATCTTCTGCAACCCACTGAGCAAACTCATGGGCAAAAGAATTTTGAAGCCTTTTTACCATTACCCGAGCTCAAAAAAGCAGCCGATGCCCATTGGAATAAAATGTATCCTGATGTCCCAAACGAGGTGACGCGGATAGATGTACGAGTAGACAAAGGCATTTATAAGTTATTTTATGAGGACGGATACTGGGAAGCTCAAATCAATCCAATGACAGCCGAGGTACTTTCGCTAGAAAGACGACATGCCGATTGGATTGAAAAAATTCACGATGGATCCATTATCTCAGACAACTTTAAGTTAATATCCATGACCCTACTTGGCTTGGGGTTAACTATTCTTGTGATTACTGGTTTCTATCTCTGGTTTGGGCCTAGAAAGATAAAGCAAAATAAAATGGCCAAACTACAGAAAAGAGCCGTTAGTTAGTTGTATGAAATTTCAAGTTAAGGTAGTTTCCATCCTATTCGATTTCAAATTCGATGCTGGAACATCAAGAGGCGTTCTAAAGCAAAAGAAATCATGGTTCGTATCGATCTCTGATCATGAAAATCCTCACATTACAGGAATCGGAGAATGTGGCCCTTTGCCCGATCTTAGTCCAGAGTATGGGCTCGACATAGAGGCTTTGCTGTATGAATATTCAAAAGGGATTGACGATTTATCTATTGATAGGATCAATGAGCATATTTTTAATATTCCAGTGCAATACCCAGGAATAAAGTTTGCGATCGAAACAGCCTTATTAGATTTAAAAGCGGGAGGAAAACAACTTCTTTATCCAAGTGCATTTACAGAGCGCACCTATCCCATCCATATAAATGGCCTAGTTTGGATGGGTGAGCAGCAATTCATGTGGAGCCAAATTGAACAATTGGTTGAGAAAGGATTTAAAAGTATCAAAATGAAAATTGGAGCATTGGATTTTGGTTCAGAGCTTCATTTTATAGATAGATTTAGGCAGAAATATTCCTCAAATGAATATGAGCTTAGATTAGATGCTAATGGTGCGTTTGATGCTGATGGTGTTTTAGAAAAATTGTACGCTCTTTCTCAGTACGATATTCACTCTATTGAGCAGCCCATCAGGCAAGGACAAATTCACGAAATGGCTCAAATCTGCGCTCAGTCTCCCATCCCGATTGCGTTAGACGAAGAATTGATTGGGATAGCGGGTAGTAAAGAAAAGGAGAATCTAATCGCTCGAATTCGACCAGATTTTATAATCATAAAACCTACTTTGGTGGGTGGTTTGGCTTCAACAATGGAATGGATTGAAATTGCGGAGCGTAATAATATCAAATGGTGGCTCACCTCCATGCTCGAATCCAATATTGGTTTAAATGCAATAGCACAATTTGTTGCCACGCTCCATCCTCAATTGCCTCAGGGATTGGGCACGGGCCAATTATATCATAATAATATCCCTTCTCCATTGTATCTGGAAGGGCCTTTTATGAAATTCGGCATTCAAGAAGACTGGGAAATTCCCTTTGGCGATAGGAGATAAGCTTGGGAGCCCAAGCGGACTTTAATTATTGCCTATATTGGGCTTGATTATTACCTAAAATCAGGATCATGTTTTCAGAAGCAATAGAAGAAGTCTCAAATTATACCCGTGCCATTCATACAATCACTCGAAATTATTTAGGGCCACATATTTCACCAGGTGCAGCAACCTTGTTCTTTGTAAATGAATTGGGCTACGCAGTTACTTGCAAGCATGTGGCCGAATTGCTCATTCAAGCTAATAATATCAATGGTCATTACGAGGCATTCAAAAAGGAAAGAGACCAAATCCCAAAAGATGGGAAATTCAAAAAGCAACTGAGAGGTTTAGAAATAAAGTATGGCTTAGATGCCAAAAAAACGGCCCAAATGAAAGTAAGTTTTGTTGGCTGCGTAGATAAAATGTCTGGCTTTTCTTGGCATCTTCATCCCGATTACGATTTAGCAATAGTTTTTTTCAACGGGTTTCAGCAATTGAGCTACCATGAGTATGCAGTATTTCCCAAAAATCCTGATGACATCAAGCCAGGCAAATTTTTGTGCCGATTAGGCTATCCATTTCCAGAGTTCAACAATTTCCAATATAATGAAGCAAAAGATGATATAGAGTGGACACAAACGGGAAATCCTCAATCGCCAAGATTCCCTTTGGAAGGAATGGTTACACGATTTTTAATAGATAGACAAGGAAATAAAAATGGAATTGAATTGAGTACGCCAGGTCTCCGAGGCCAAAGTGGCGGTCCTTTATTTGATCAAGACGGGGTGATTTATGGCATGCAAAGTCAAACCAAACATTTGCATCTTGGCTTTGACATTGAGAATAAGGCCATCATGTCGAACGGACATCTGAAAAAAGTAAATGATTATTCTTTTATCCATTTAGGCGAATGCGTTCATGCAGAAGTTATAAAGGATTTCCTCAGACAGCATCAAGTAAAGTTTTACGAGAAATAAAAACTAGGCTAAAATAAATACCATAGGAATATCTCTAAACGACTGAAAACTAGGTTAACATTGTCGCCTAATTTAATACCACAATGGAAATATTTTTATTACCAGAAACATGGATTGCTTTATTGACGCTAACTTTTTTAGAGATCATTTTAGGCGTAGATAACATCATCTTTATATCCATTATTTCTAATAAGTTGCCCATTGATCAGCAAGCTAAAGCAAGAAATTTGGGATTACTTTTCGCTATGGTTTTCAGGATTGGCCTGCTACTCGCCATATCATTGATCATCAAATTTACTGAGCCCATTATTAGTATATATGAATTCGATTTAAGCGGCAAAGACCTTATACTTGCAGGAGGCGGATTATTCTTGCTTTTTAAATCTACCCTCGAAATTCACCACAAAATGGAAGGTGTGCCTGAGGAAGTAAAGGCAAATTCAGCCAAGAGTATGAGTTCAGTCATAGTTCAGATTATCCTACTCGATATGATCTTTTCATTTGATAGTATCCTAACGGCAGTTGGCTTGGTACAAGAAGTCATCATTATGATTATTGCCGTCGTAATCGCACTGATTATCATGATGGTGTTTGCTGGGAAAATTAGCACATTTATCAACAAGCATCCTACGCTACAAATACTCGCTCTTTCCTTTTTGATCCTCATTGGATTTATGCTTTTGGTGGAAGGCTTCCATGTGGAAGTGCCAAAAGGCTATATCTATTTTGCTGTATTCTTTTCTTTGGGAGTAGAAATTATTAACATGAAGATGAGAAAGAAGAAGGACGTAAACGAGGATAAAGTGGAGCTCATCCCAAGGATTAAAGAGTCAAAGGATTAAGCATTCAAACTCAAAGTATATCTGCAAATTGGCAGTTGAAATAAGGACGGAAGGTTAAAGATGCTCCCGCTTTAATTTTTCTTTCAATAGTGTCATCCCAATTCCTGCATTCTCAGAAACTACCGTAAAATTATTCCTAGCCATTCCATGGGCATTGGGATCTATGAGATATTTGGGTATTTCGGCTCTGACAAAATCTAATAAACCTGCCGCTGGATATACCTGTAATGAAGTACCCACCACCATGAAAATATCTGCCTTAGCTACCCATTCTGCCGCAGGTTCTATCATGGGCACCATTTCGCCAAACCAAACGATATTTGGTCTTAATTGAGAACCCTTTTCACATTTAGCACCAATATTTAGTTGCCAACCGTCAATTGGATAGACCAATGCATTATCCACACTACTTCTGGATTCAAACAGGCTTCCATGTAAATGTAAGACGTGGCTCGATCCAGCCCTTTCATGGAGGTTGTCAACGTTTTGGGTAATCACTACCACTTCGAAATCTTCCTCTAAAGCAGCAAGAGTAATATGCCCCATATTCGGCATTACTTCTAAAGCCTTTTTTCTGCGCCAATTATAAAAATCTAAGACCTTTGCTGGATCTCTCTGCCATGCCTCAGGTGTGGCTACTTCATCAATCGAATGGCCTTCCCATAATCCTCCCGCATCTCTAAAGGTTGGAATTCCGCTTTCGGCACTTATTCCTGCACCAGTCAGCACTACAAGAAGCTTTTTGTCAGTCATAGGCTCCATAAAGTTTTAATATTATTGTGCTTTCAATATGACCATTTTCCATGGCAAATGCCAAAGGAGTAATTCCTTCATCTGTTTTTACATTTATATCAGCATAAAAATGAAGAAACAATTTTAGCAAATCTAAATTACCATGCGATGCCGCACTATGGATAGGTCGATAGCCACCATCCTGAGGAGCATTGATATCTGCCTCATTTGATAAAAGCAATCGGATGAGTTTTACGTCCGACGAAGCAGTTGCAGCATGAATTGGCGATATTTTACTAGCATTTGTCGCTACCAAATTCACATCTGCACCTCTTTCTATCAATTTCTTGGCAATTTCGAAATGACCAAAAAAGGAGGCTAGACTCAAGGCGCAAAAACCGTCTTTAGCTAGGGTATTTACCAAATCAGGCTGCTTATCCAGAATGGTTTCCAGCTCTTTTAAGCGACCTATTGCAGCGGCTTCGAAAAGGGTCCACTTCTTTTTTTTCGACGCTACAATGTTGGCCAATTCAATTTTCTGCTGATATAGCAACTGCAAAAGTAAGCTTTCATCGTTTTCACCAATTTTATCCACTATGCCTTCTTGAGAGTCAAGCAATTCGGCCAATTCATTCTTATTTTCTATATTTTTAATCTCCATTGTTTCTTTCGTTTGAAATTCAATATACCAATCCAACAGGTAAAAAGCATTGGAGAGTCATTGAATTTATATGTATAAAAGTTTTCTCAAGGCAAATAAAAAAGCCGATACAATTGCATCGGCTTTTAAGTAAGTTCAAATTAGATTATTTGTCCACTCCGGGGTTTCTCTCCAAGAACTCATTGTAAAGACGAGTATGGCGACTGATCATTGGAATATTATACCCATCGATAAATACATGAGAAATATGAGAGTTCGTCTCGAAAGGATCTCCATCAATGATAAATAGGGTTGCAGACTTGCCTTGTTCTATAGAGCCTAGCTTGTCACTCACGCCAAATATCTCAGCTGGGTTGATCGTTATTGCCTTTAAAGCATCTTCTTTCGTCATTCCATAAGCTACAGCAAATCCTGCATTGTAGGGTAGATTTCTCACATTCTCTGTATCCATAGACCGGATAGCGACTTTCACCCCTGCATTTGACATTACGCCTGCATTTGCATACGCTCTGTCAAAACGGTCGGATTGGCGAGAAGGCATACCGATCACTGGTCCAGTAATTACTGGAATACCTGATTCAGCGATTTTATCGGCAACTCTCCATCCTTCAGAAACACCTGAAAGAATTGGTTTTGCGATTTTTTGCTCTTTTATCCAAACAATTGCTGCTTTAATATCTTCAGCACCATTCACTTCTATGATTAAAGAAACTTCACCAGCTACTACTTCCGCAAGAGCTTTCAATTCAGGATAAAATCTAGCAGTACCTGCCTCTTCATTTACTCTGTAAAGAGCCGCTCTTTCAAGCATTTCATTGATTTCTTTTTGCGCTTTATCTGCATCTTTCTTTACATCCGCATCGCTTCTTCTGTCGCGGAAACCGCGGCGAGAAGCAGATGGAAAATTCATCAGAACACCTTTGAAGCCTGTGTACATTTGGGTTGGCGTGTAGCCCACCAAGTTGATCAACGCTGCCGTACCCGGAATAAGACCTCCCGAAGGCATTGTAAGTACCGTTGTAACGCCTGACACCCTAGTTACTGGAATAGAAACTGAACTTGGATTCACAGCAGTAAGTGCTTGCACATGTGGCTTCACATTTCCTATTTCCTGGCTGTCTACCGTTTCTGGCACTGAATTCACCTCTACAATTCCCAAACGGGTTCCGCTATCAATCATACCTGGATAGATCAATTTTCCAGTACAATCAATTACTTCCGCTCCAGCTGGCACTGCGATATTCGCACCAATACTCTGAATAACTCCATCGTTGATAATTACTGTGCCATTTTGGATTACGCCATTCGTTACGGTGTGGATGGTAGCATTTGTAAGTGCAAATAAACCCTTGTAAGGTTTCAAAGACCCATCATCAATATCTTGTCCCAACAGAGAAAGCGGGAGGAAAGAGATGGCTATTATTAATAATTGAATAAATCTAGTTTTCATAATTTTCCTCCTTCTTAGCGTTGGTTATTAAATAAATTCAAACCAAACTGAATATATTCTTCGGTTCCAATCATGCAGCTGTGCATGTCTTCTTCATGTACATGAAGTGCTTCGACAGTCTCTTCTGGATTGATCATCAGACGCATATCAGCTGGGTCATTTTTCGAATCAAAATATACTGTACCATCTATAAGCGTATATTGTGGCACTGCATAAATTGAAAGAGGGTGATTATTGAAGATGGCAATATCGGCATCTTTACCAACCTCGATAGAGCCAACTCTATTTTCAATGCCTAATTGCTTGGCGGGGTTGATTGTAATAAGTGCAAGTGCTTCTTCGTCTGTAAGCATGCCGTACTTTTGGGTTTTACCAGCTTGATGGTATAAGTGACGAATGTAATCGCCAGAATCACTATTGATAGAAGTGATGACACCATTACGGGTAAGAATAGCCGCGTTGTAAGCGGTAGAATAATACACTTCAAACTTGTACGCCCACCAATCAGCAAATACAGAAGCCATTGCACCAAAATCTGCAATTTCAGGAGCTACTTTAAAGCCTTCATTTGTATGCTGATAGACTAATTTTTTTATACCGAAGTCTTTAAAAACTTCCATAAGCATTAAAATTTCGTCAGCACGGTAGCTGTGGCAATGAACAATAATTTTACCTTCAAGTATTTCATTTAGGGTTTCCATTCGTAAGCTATACTCAGGAATCATAGCTTTAGCATTATTTGAAGCTTTCAGTTGGTTATAGGTATCCCAAGCTTCTTTGTACTCTAGTGCTTCAGAAAAACCATTACGAATAACCGTTTCTACACCCATTCTACTTCTAGGTTGGATTCCGTTTCCACGACCATGAACTCTTGTTGGGTTTTCTCCTAGGGCAAACTTAATGGTACGTGCCGATCCTTCAAACTTGATATCCTCAGGATTTAATAATCCATAACGATGCTTGATAGTTTGGTTTTGACCACCGATGGCATTTGCAGAACCATGCATTGCATGCGAGGATGTAACACCTCCCGCCAAGGCACGATAAATGGAAATATCCATTGGGTTGATAGCATCACCTGTATACACCTCGGCAGTGATCGGACTCGTTGCTTCATTGATCGCATCTAAGGCGATATGAGAGTGAGCATCTATAATGCCTGGCATCACAAATTGGCCAGTAGCGTCGATTACTTTCACTCCTGAAGGAGCGCTAAGGTTTTGACCTACTTCGGTAATCTTTCCGTTACGGACTAAAACATCCGTATTCTCTTTCACACCATTGGTGATGGTGAGTACGGTTCCATTTTTTATAAGCACATCGCCTTTGGGAGCTTGAGCCATTACTGATCCAAGTGCTACCACAAAGGCGAAACTAAATGATAATATTTTCTTCATGCTGATTTCGTTTTAATTTTAGTTACCTGGATTTTTTACAGCTGTTAGACTAAAAGAACCAAACTGGCCTGTATCCATCATGCCCTTGAATTCATTTCCAGTGATCGTGCCACTGATGGATAATCCTATCCTTTGACCGGCAATATCCATTGATATATCGAATGATAAGTTTGGCCCATCTACTTCAATATTTGATAATGGAATTGGATCAGGACCTGCCATTGGGAAAGTCATAGTACCTTCATAAGTACCATTATTGTCAGTGAAATTTAGTTCACCTTCAGAAGCTCCCATTGGTGTTTCAGTATTGTAGTTCCATTTTCCAGCGATGCTAGCAGCGGGCGCGTTACTGTCACCTTTAACCTTTGCAGGACGTGCTTCATATTCGTACATGATACCATCTACAAATACATATCTTATTTCTGAGTCCTCACTGAAATAGTTTCCAGTTGAAACAACTATATTGGCAATTTTGCCTTGATCTACAGATCCAATTCTATTGGAAAGTCCAAGCATTTCTGCTGGCGTAGTCGTTAAGGCTGTCAAAGCTGCCATTTCGGATAATCCATTTTCTGTCATTATCCGTAGGTTCTTCTTCAAGGATGAAGCATTCCCCGTAAGGCTAGAAAATGCAAACTTAATTCCTGCCTTTTCATACGCTGCTGCTTGAGACACATATTTGTCGTAAAACTCTGCTCTTCTGTCTTCTCTTGCTTTTGCTTCTTCATTAGGTTCCTTCGAAGCTTCTTTCTTTTCTGGCAAATCCATTGAGAGAAGCACTTTTGCATTGCTTGCTTTAATGGCACTTTCAAGTCCCCAGCCTTCCTTCATGTTTGCGATTACCAAATTAAAACCAAATTCCTTTTGCAAGGATAAAGCGCGGCGAACGTCAAGTTGCTCAGCTGCATGGAATGTAAAAGGATACTGCTTTTGAATGATTGGATAAAATGCTTCGAGCGTACGATTTTTCGTAGGTCTATTGAGTCCAGCTGAATTGGAAGCATAGACTCTCTCGTTTTGTATTTGATTTTCAGAATTAGTGTAAAGCTCTCTGTATTTTGCCATCACTGCAATCACAGTACCTGGGTACACACCCTGCGCTCCTTGAAACTGCGCAAACAATGCTGAGTTGTTCTTCAATACAAGCTGGTCAGAAGTAGGTTTATCTGCGTATAGTATTACTGCGATTGATCCTGGCAGCATACGGCCTTGAGGAGCAATTTGAGCTGCCGTAAACCCTGCTTTACGCATATCTTCCATGCCTTTAGATCCCAAATCAATATTGTCCAAAACTGAATTTTCAGGTGTAATCCCTGCAATGTTGTTCGGAGGATTATTTGGCTTTAAGTCTCTTGGTCTTTCTGGGTTTTCATAATTTTTTACTCCATTGTGAGTAAGGCCATCAATAAAGCCTGGATAAACAAACATTTCACTGCCGTCTATTTCAAATGTACCAGCCGGAACTGTTACGTTCGTACCAACCGCGATAATCAATCCGTCCTTAATTACAACAGTGCCGCCTTCAATTACTTTTCCCGGTGCCTGAACAATCGTGGCATTTTTTACTGCATAAGTCCGTGTGGCAGGCGATTTGGCATCGCTATCACTTTGGGCTTGTAGTAAAACCGGAAAACCAAATAACAACCCAACGGCGAGGATTGTCTTAGTTAACAGTTTTAATCTCATCTTCATATTTGTGGTTTATAATGAATAACAATGTACAATTTAAGACTAGGTTACACCAAAATCAAAGATTGTTATGTATGTGGTTAAAATGATTATTTAACTGCCTTATTTAAGGAAGAAAGGAAATGGAATATTTTTTTTAATCGCTTAAACTTATTAGCCTTTTGCCAGTCATAACCTCCGTATCAAAATGCAGTCTCCATAGGCCAACAATACCTAAATATTGGAACTATATTTAACTAGGAATTTTGATCTCCGAATACAGTTAAAAAGCAGTTAATAAATATGAATTATAAAATGAAAAGTCTGAAATCAGCATTTCTATCCGCCCTATTCCTTTTTGCAGGGCTGAGTTTATCCGCACAAACAGAGGATATTCTCAAAAATCATCGTGAAGTCATGGGCTTTGAGAATTGGGCAATGGTGCAAACTATAAAACTAGAAGGGAAAACCATGGCGGGAAATTTTGAAATTCCCTACAAAACAACCATTTTTGGTAACAATCTGCGAAATGAAATTACTTTGGGTCCGATGTCCCTCGTTCAAATAACTGATGGTACCAAGGGTTGGATGAATGACCCTAGAAGTAGCGAGGTGATAGAATTGCCATTTGCAGCAGTACAAGCCTTACAAGGCAGGGTAGATTTTGGCTTGGATTTACTGAAAATCGCTGATTTAGATAATCTTACATTAGTAGGTACTCAAGAAATGGATGGCTTAACTGTTTTCCAATTGAGGTATGATACGCCAAGCTATCCTCTTACTGATTTTTTCGTTGAGTCAGAATCATTTGTACTTGTCAGAAAAGATATCATTCGTGAGTGGGAAGGTGAAAAAACCATTACTCGTACCGATTATTCTGATTACAAATTGGTGAATGGGCTGCTAATTGCACATAGCAGAAATGCTACTGTCGAAGGTGGTGCGAATAGCAGGCGAGGTGGAGAAGGAAGTCAGTTTGGCGGAGGACCTGGTGGACCGGGCGGTGGCAGAGGTGCTGGCGGTGGTGGTATGGCAAGTATGATTACCAACATGGCTAGTCGTGGTGGAAAAGATGTTATTACAAAGTTGACATTCAACGATCAACTTGACGCTTCCCTTTTTGATAAGGATAAATTAAAGTAAGCTATTATTTATTCTCGAAATAAGATTTGAAAAGCGGAGTTGGGTATTCACCAAGCTCCGCTTTTTCTTTTAGTTTTGATTGTACGGATTCTTTTTCTTGAGGGTAGGTAAAGCCAAACCAATTTTTTCCTTTTTCTAATACAACTACCGATATTTTGTTTTCTTTTATGAGCTGATTTATAATTGTTGGAAACTGAAATTCAATAACCTTATGATCTTCGTAATTTGAGAGAAATTCAGCAAATGCAGTTTCTACTATCGGAAAGATAGACGGTCGCAATGCCCATAAATTCATGGATACTAAAGCATCATTATCCTCCCGCTTTTTACCGATATTTGGCGTGTTCGATGATATTCCATTTTCATTCATCTGAACAGAATTTCGCTCCTCAATATTTTGTAAAATCCTATGCTGATCAATTTTACAAATACCTCTATTGACAGTTCCATTTTCTGATAATGTTTCATTTAATACATAAGGAACCATTGCGTAAGTACTTGTAATCGTATTGTTTAAGAAAAAATATTCTGCATATAAAAATGCTTCTCTTCCGTAATAATCATCTGCATTGGCAACAATAAAATTTCCATCTACGTGGTCCTTCACACTCAAGATCGCATGAGCTGTACCATAAGGTTTATCTCTATTTTTGGGATTGGGTTGGATCACAAATTTGATACTTAATTGTTCAAATTTTTTTGATAAAAAATAGCTTTTCATCTTGTCCTCAATTTCTTCTCTAATCACCAATATCACCGTGCGTATGCCTGCTTTCATTGCATCATAGATAGTGAACTCCAAGAGCGTTTCTCCATTCGGACCTACCGGTTCTAGCTGTTTCAGTCGGCCAAAGCGGGAGGACATGCCAGCGGCTAAAATTACAAGGGTGGTGTAAGAGCTATTTTCCATTCCGGAAAACTATAAATTTTTAGCTGTAGAAAGAAATTACCTATATTTCGATGAATTGAGTTTTTGTTTGCTTCCAGCTCCTTAGCCGTGTGGCATAATCTCAATTGAAATTTGATTTTGAATAAATTTTGAAATAAGAAACGCATCATAATAGAATGAGCCTTAATTTTTTAGATTGGTCTATCATCGCCTTCATTTTATTGATTTATTTGGTCATTGGCTTTTACACTTCCCGCACAGCTGGTAAAAATCTTAATGAATACTTCCTGTCTGGCAGAAATATGCCTTGGTGGCTTTTGGGAATATCCATGGTGGCGACCACGTTCAGCTCTGATACTCCCAATTTGGTGACAGATATCGTAAGAAATGATGGGGTATCTGGTAACTGGGCTTGGTGGGCTTTTTTATTGACTGGAATGCTGACCGTGTTTGTATATGCCAGATTGTGGCGTAGGTCGGGTATTAGCACTGATTTGGAGTTTTACGAACTTCGCTATTCTGGAAAACCAGCCTCCTTCCTAAGAGGATTCAGAGCCCTTTATTTGGGTTTCTTTTTCAATATTTTCATCATTGCCACAGTCACTTTGGCGATGATAAAAATAGCTGGTGCTTTGCTTAACACTGACCCAATTACCACTGTAATAATAGCCTCTGTAATTACCGTAGCGTACAGCATGCTAGGAGGGCTTAGAAGTGTAATTTTGACTGACTTTGTGCAATTTACCATTGCAATGGTAGGGGCAGTATGGGCAGCTTTTTATGTGGTAAATTTACCTGAGGTAGGAGGAATTGATGCCGTATTGACGAATGTAAATGTGGTAGATAAGTTGTCGATGTTGCCGGATTTCAACAAGCCAGATGTCTATATTCCATTAATGATTATTCCCCTAGCCGTGCAATGGTGGAGTGTATGGTATCCAGGAGCTGAGCCGGGCGGAGGTGGATATATCGCTCAGCGAATGCTTTCAGCCAAAAACGAAGATCACGCTGTGAAGGCGACGTTACTATTCAATGTGGCACATTACGCATTGAGGCCATGGCCTTGGATTATTGTCGCCCTATGTTCATTGGTAGTATTTCCTGATTTAGCCTCACTAAAATCTGCCTATCCAGATTTGCCGGACTCAGTCATTAAAGATGATCTGGCCTATCCAGCAATGCTGGGATTTTTGCCAGCAGGCTTGTTGGGATTGGTAGCAGCATCATTAATTTCGGCATTTATGTCCACTGTATCTACCCATCTCAATTGGGGATCTTCTTACCTAGTGATCGACTTTTACAAAAGAATGGTAGAGCCTGAAGCATCCGAAAAGAAATTGGTAAGACTAGGGAAATTATTCACCATACTGCTAATGGTATGTGCGGGAGTTTTGGCTTTGTTTCTTGAGAGTGCAAAACAGGCCTTCAATTTATTATTACAAATTGGTGCAGGTACAGGTTTGATATTTATCCTTCGATGGTTTTGGTGGAGAATCAATGCATTCAGTGAAATATGGGCAATGATCGTATCATTTGTTCTCGCATTTTATTTTCAATTGGTACACACCCAATTGGGTTTTGAGGCGATTCCAGATCACATGCAATTGATCTATGGGGTGCTTATAACTACTATTGCATGGCTTATTGCTACCTATGCAACTAAGGCTGTGAACCCGAAAGTATTGATCGAGTTCTGTGAAAAGATTAATCCTGGCGGCCCTGGGTGGAGGCATATTCAAAAAATGAGGATGACTGACCCTAAACCTAAAAAAGCATGGAGTGTCCCTTATGAAATTGCCGCGATGCTAACGGGTAGCGTAATGGTTTATGCGTTTTTATTTACCACAGGATCAATTATTTACGGTAATTATAATCAAGCTGGACTTTTAGGTGGTCTCGGCTTAGGTATGCTTTATGTTTTGATTAGGCTTTGGAACAAAATCAGAAGACTAAGAGAAATTACTTCTTAATTCCACATAGTTTTAGGGTCATTTCTTGGGCTTCTTTTAAACCCATATTTGCGGCTATTCCAAAATCATTGCAAGCCTCAGGCAATTTACCAGATTTATGAAAAGCCACTGCTCTGTTGAAGTGGTAAATCGGATTATTGGCATCATAAAATAGGGCTAGCTGAAAATCCTCAATTGCTTCAGAATACCTTTCCATTTCAATATGGTTATTACCTAAAGCAGCCCAAGCAGGAGCGTAATCTGGATGTAGGCTTACGGCCTCCCGCAGGTCTTTATTTGCCTCAGCAAATCGTTCCATTTTGGTATATATTAATGAGCGATTGAAAAAATAAATTCCTTTTTCATTATTTAATTCTATGGCTTTATTGGCGTTTTCGAGCGCATCTGAATAGTCGCCTCGCTTATAGAGGATAATTCCCTTATTCATAAAGACTTCTGTGATATCCGGCGAGGTGGCTAATATTTCATCGTATAAGTTCAAGAGATCCTCTTCCGAAACATCTTCATTGCTCAATTGAAGTAAATTAAACGTTGCTTGCTCATTGCTCGGATCAATCATTAAGGCATTTTTCAGATCATTAATAGCCGCTGTCATATCGCCATTAACTATATACACTTCTGATCGACCAAGAAGATAAAGGACGCTTTTAGGTGCGCGCTCTATCAATTCTTGATACTTAAGCAAGGCATCCTCAAGCCGATTCAATTTCAGCAGACATTTGGCTTGCCATTCCGTAAATTCATTAGCCCAACTATTGGAAGTACTTATCTCTTCCATTTGAGTGGCACTGCCTTCAGAAGGAGTCCAACCTTTGAATTGAACCAATCTAGTTTCCCTTACTGGGACTTGCTCTCCTATTTCAAAGTCATTACGTGCTGCCTCAAATTGCATTTTAGCATACCTAATTTTGCCTCTATTCATGTATATTTCAGGTAATTCAAAGTCATAATGAACGAGCAAATTATAGTAAATAAGTGCTTGATCGTAATCTTGAAGCGCTTCAGTTGTTAAAGCTAAACCGAATAATACTTCCCCATTGTCTTGATATTCAACAAGCATAGTATTGTAGGCTCGCAGAGCTTCTTCTAGTTTTAGATTATTATAAAGGAGTCTGGCGGACTCTAATTGTGCTTCTGGTGGACTTGGAAAATCATTAGACAGACCTTGCGCCAAAGTTTCATTTTGGACAAGAAGTACACAGCAAAAGATATACAGGCACAACTTCACTATTGCAGAATATAGGTGGTACATTTGCGGCATAATAACTAAACAAAAATGCAGGGCGAAATAGTTGCCCTTTTATGCAATTACACCACAAAGTGAGGGCTGTAGAAAAGGTTTTTTCTAGTCTTCAAAAAGAGATTGAGTCATTCCAAGGTGAATCCGGCCTTTCGTGCATTGCCAATTGCGGCTTTTGTTGCACCAAAGCAGATATTGAAGCTTCAGCACTTGAATTTCTTCCTTTAGCATACGCAGTTTACAAAAAAGGCGAAGCGATGAATTGGTACGAAAGAATAAAAGCTGACTTAGATAATCCAACATGTTCCATTTTTAGAAGTTTAAAAAATGCAGATGAAAAAGGCTTTTGTTCAAGCTATGCTTACCGAGGGCTAATTTGTCGATTATTTGCCTTTTCGGCTATTAGAGATAAATACGGCGAAAAAAGTTTCATCGTATGTAAGCCGCTAAAAACAGAAAAGGCAGAGATTATTGCTGACATCAAGCAAGGAATAGCGGGAGGAATGAAAATTCCAATGATGAGTGATTACTATTATCAGTTGTATGCCATCGACGAAGGAATGGGCAGGGAAAGAATGCCAATAAACAGAGCTATATTGAGAGCTTTGGAAGAGGTAATGTTCTACTACGCTTATAGAAAGCCACCAAAAATAGCTTCTTAATTCTTTCTAAATATGCTACACCAAAATCTCCATTTGCGTAGCAATTCGGAGATTAGGCCTAAGAATATGGAAATCTTTTTCTAATGGATTAAGCAATATCCTATGATGTCTAATTCCTCTTAAGCATTAGAAAAGAATTTAAAAACTAATATTTTTAGTAAATACATTGAATACTAATTTTATTATCTTTCGGTCATGTTTGCTATAGTAGATATTGAAACCACAGGAGGAAGGCCACAAGATGGCGGCATCACAGAAATTGCTGTAATCATCCATGATGGAGCACAAGTAGTGGAAACTTACGAGACGCTTATAAATCCTCGACAAAATATCCCTTCTTACATCACAGGACTCACCGGGATAGATAATGAAATGGTGAAGCAAGCACCATTATTTGAAGAAATTGCTCCTGAATTGAACCGCTTGCTCAGTAATCGAATATTTGTCGCTCATAATGTAAATTTCGATCATTCCTTTCTAAAGCAAAATTTTGAAGAATTAGGTTTTCCATTTAGTCCTAAGAAACTTTGCACTGTGAAATGGGCTAGAAAAGTGATTCCTGGACTCAAATCATACAGTTTGGGCAGATTATGTAGTGATCTGAATATTGAAATTGAAAACAGGCATAGGGCCATGGGGGATGCTATGGCTACAGCGAAATTGCTTAAAATGCTCTTTGAGCAAGATCAAACCGGCCATTGGCAACAAATGAGCAAGGCTAATACTGGTGTGTACCTCCCGCCTTTGATCGACCAAGAAAAAATACAATCCCTGCCAGAAGCTACCGGTATTTATTTTTTTCACGATGAAAGAGGAAAAATTATCTATGTTGGTAAAGCCAAATCCATCCGCTCACGTGTACGAAGTCATTTCACTGGGAAGGATGGTCAGAAAAAGCAAGATTTGAGAAGAAAAATTGCAAACATTAGTGTTGAAATCACAGGAAGCGAATTATTAGCATCCTTGCATGAAGCCGCTCAGATTAAAAAACATTTTCCAGAATTTAACAAAGCTCAAAAATTCCCAGATCCAAAATTCGGGATTTATAAATGGATAGATCAGCTAGGATTTGAAAGACTAAGTTTGTCGAAGGTTGCTAAAAACATGAAGCCTATTGCCAGCTTTACCTCATTGACAGAGATGAGGTCGATAGTAGGAAAGGCAAGCCTAGAATTGCAACTTTGCCCGAGGCTCTGTGGAATGGAAGTGAAAGAAGGATTATGCTCTTTGCATCAGGGCAATTGTCCCAAATTGTGTACTAACAATGAACATACTATTGACCACAACCAACGCTTAAATTCATTTATAGCTAATAAGTTTTATACAAATGAAAATGAAGTGTTTATAGATAAAGGAAGGACCGATAATGAGTCTAGCTTTGTCTTATTTCTAAATGGATTATATGCTGGCTTTGGTTATTTTGAATCTCAGCAATTTGGTACAGACCTATCTTTATTTCAGCATCATTTGCTTCCGCAAAAAGAAGATACTGAAATCAAAAGGATCTTGAAATTTTATCGCCAAATATGGCCAGAGAAAAAGCGTTTTCTTTTGACCTAGTTTCCGACAATCGGCAATGCATGGGCGATCAATGTTCCGCTAAATCAATTTTTACTTGGGCTTACTTACAATTGCATCGTACAGCTTTTTATCTCGATTATATAAATCGTTTCTAAAATGGGTTTGACCTTGCTGATCGGCCCAAGCAGTAAGATACCCGATATAAACTGTAATGGGTTCAGGTAGGCGTACACTTTGCTCACGTCCCGATTCCATTGCAGCCCTGATTTTTGCTCTATCCCAGTTCATATCTTTAAGTAATATTTCAGCTAGTTCAGTTGGATGTTGAATTCGAATGCAGCCTGAGCTTAAAGCACGGTCGTCTCTACTGAATAGATTTCTGCTTGGTGTATCATGTATATATACATTGTAGGAGTTTGGAAACATAAATTTCACCAAACCAAGTGCATTTGTAGGGCCAGGTGCTTGCCTGATCACGTAAGGAAAACTCCTCCTGCTCATTTTTGACCAATCAATACTATTAGTAGCAACTACTTTTCCCGTTCTGTCTATTACTTGCATGTTTTTAGCAGATAGGTAATTGATGTCTCTTTTGACCGCAGGAATCACATCATTCGCTAAAATAGTAGGAGGGATGGTCCAAGTTGGGCTAAAAACAAGGTAATTCATTTGAGCTTCGAATACTGGCGTACTTCGATACTCTTTTCCTATAATTGCACGAGTAGAAAAAACGGTATCCTTATTTTGTATCATAAATACAGATTGGTCTGCGATATTGCATACGATAAATTTTTCGCCAAAATCCCAAGGAAGCCAACGCATTCGCTCTAAGTTAATTTCTAAAGCCTTTACTAAATCCTCATTTTGTAAATTGAGAAATGCAAACGTAGCCTGACCAATAATTCCGTCTTGATTTAAGCCATGTTGCTTTTGTAGTTTCTTAATTCCTTCCTGTACCGTTTTGTCATATAGGGAGTAATTGGCATAGGAATACCCTTTTATGAAACCCATTTGAACCAACCTTTGTCGAATTTCTGCCATTGCATCCGAAGTGCTATCAGGTCTTATGGTTTCTTTCGATCTTATTACCGGATACTTTGGCAGCCTATCGTTGATTCGGTATTGCTTCAAAGAAGCCATCATTGCTGGATAAAGCGAGTTTTGTGGATAAAATCTTTTCAGCATTTCATTTGGACTCAACCTTTGGGCAAGCATTGTTTCCAATTGTTCGTCCATATTCAACTCAGGTCGATGCCTTGGAATTTCCCAATCAGCATCTATGCTTTCTGGGTTTACTTTGCCTTTGTACAGGTGTGAGGCCATCATAAAAAAGGCATCAGTGAAAAGAATATCCAATTCAGCAATGCTTAGTGGACTTTCTGTACCCTCTCGCGTATCTGAAGCGAGTCTTGCAAAGGCTCTTCTGATAGTTTTAAAATGATAATCAGCCGATTGTAGACCATGCCATTTCATACCTTCAATTTCCACGATAAATAGGCCTGCTCTATCAATATCCGCTGGACCCGAAATCCAAGCAGGTTCATACTCTCGATTTTCATAAAAGGAGAGAACCAACACAGGTGAAAATAGCCGTTCACCCATTATTTTAATATACTGGCCCTCCTCCACGTTTTCCAATCTGTCTTTTATGACATTTGATGAAATAGATTGTGAATGACCAGAATAAGAAATAGTCACAGAAAATATGAATAAAAATAATAGCTGATAGTAACGCTTTTTATAAATCACAGAGTAAAATTATTGTTGTTTTAAATACTAAATGCTTTTCAACAAAAACAAGTCTAAAAGAATGCCAAGTAATCCAGAAAAATAATTATTATTATTAAATCGAACAAAACACTAGAAGGTAGATAAAATTAAAATAACTTTAAAGAAGGCGGGTGGAAATGAAATTTAGCAGGAAATAATTCACCAGCTAACAAGCTATAAATGAGATATTTTAGCTCACTTATATTTTCTAATATTTGGCCTAAAAAGCAAAAGTTGGTACTTAATTCTGGTAAAAGATCTTTATTCCATATAAAATATGCTGAAGGTTTTTGCGGCAATCCTCTAAACCTCACAACATGAGGAAGTAACAGCTAAAAATCACCATATTTTATTGAGTCACTTGCTTATTTATTTAATTTATAATCGTACCTTTGCGGTTCACTTAAAAAACGTTATTTGAAAAATTTTCATGAATTGGGCTTGAACGAGCCTATCCTTAAGGTACTTCCTGAATTAAACATTCACGAACCTACTGAGATTCAACGACAAGCAATTCCTATTCTGATCCAAAACAACACAGATTTTATCGGTTTGGCACAGACAGGAACCGGTAAAACAGCTGCATTTGGACTTCCCCTTGTACAAAACATCGACCCATCTTTCAAAGCCGTTCAGGCTTTAGTAGTTACCCCTACAAGAGAGCTAGGTCAACAAGTGGCCCAGCAATTAGCTGCATTCGCTCGCTACCAACCAGGAGTAAAGGTTGAAGTAGTTTATGGTGGAAAACCCATCTTTCAACAAATCAAAAACTTGCAGCGCAAGCCGCAAATCATTGTAGCCACACCAGGTCGACTAATCGATCTAATTCAACGTAAGGCTATATCTCTCAAGTCTATCCGCAATGTAGTCCTTGATGAAGCTGATGAAATGTTGAACATGGGATTCAAGGATGCGATCAATGAGATCCTTACTTACACCCCGAAAGAAAAGAACATTTGGTTGTTCTCTGCAACAATGCCTGCCGAAATACGTCAGATTGTTGGTGATTACATGAGCAATCCTCAAGAGGTTGCCGTTAACAGTTCCGTAAAGGTGAATGTTGACATCGATCACCAATTTGTTCGTGTAAAATCAAGCATGAAAAAAGAGGCTTTCCAAACACTAGTTGATTCAGACCCGGAAATGCGTGCAGTAGTTTTTTGTCGCACAAAAAATGATACTCGCGATTTAGCTCATCAATTGAGTAGAATGAATTACCCTGTTGATGCTTTGCATGGCGATTTGAGCCAAGGGCAAAGAGACAAGGTAATGCGTAAATTCAAGTCAGGTCAGTTACAATATCTTATTGCTACGGATGTAGCTGCAAGAGGTATTGATGTTGACAACTTGTCGCACGTTATTCACTTCCAACTTCCTGATGATATGGATTTTTACACACACCGTGCAGGTAGAACTGCTCGTGCTGGTAAAAAAGGTATATCGTTGGTTTTGGCATCCCGTTCTGATTTTCACAAAATTGATTCGTTGCAACGCAAGTTGAAAATCAATTTTAGCGAATCAACTATTGAAATTGGCGATGCTTACGAAGAAGCAGCTAAGCCAAGAGAAGGCAGATCTGCTAGAAAAGATGATGGTTTCAGAACTAGAAGTCAATTCAGAGAAAGATCTGAGAGCAGAGGCGGGGACCGCAATAGAGGCGATCGCAATAGAGGAGATCGCAATAGAGGCGGATCTGACAACAGAAATGCTGGATTTGGTGGCGATAGAAATCAAAACCAATCAAGTGCTCCAAAACCACAGACTGATGCAAAAGAAACGGTAAGTTTCTTTGACCGTGCAGAAGGTGGCTACAGCAAGCCGAGACGCGATGGCGGATCTGGCAGAAGCAACGGAGGCTCTAGTTATGGCAATTCCAATAGAGGTGATCGTAGAGACAACTCTTCAAATTCAAGCTATGGAGGCAAATCTAACCGTAATGACGGTGGAAGACGCAGCGGTAGCAATGAAGGCGGTGGGAATTTCCGAAAAAGAAAATCTACTTCAAATTATTAATAATGAAAAGTGGTCCTAAAAAGACCACTTTTTTTTAACCTTTTCCATCAACGGATAGATTACTATATATGGAGTAAAGTTTGGATCGAATTTTACCGTTTATTTGTATATATGTCAACTACGTGAGTAAAGAAGAAACTATAGTTATTTATCAACCACTCTTGCAAAGTATTGCAACCAAAATTTTGAGCTCCACAGAGGACGCTAAAGATGTGGTACAAGATACTTTCCTTAAATGGCTGAGTGTAGATCAAAGCAAAATTGATAATACAAAAGCTTACTTAATTCGGTCTGTAAGAAATAATGCCCTTAGTCATTTAGATTCTCTTAAAAATAAGAAGGAGGAGTTTAACCCAAACTTCGATATTATTGATAAGCTAGATCAATGGTACAAGGAAACTGAATTTCCTAAAATTGATATTGAAAATGAATTAGCAGCCGCTTTATTCATTTTACAAATGAAATTAGAACCTTTAGAAAGAGCTGTTTTTCTGATGAAAGAGGTCTTTAATTTCGACTACGAAACCATCCAAGAAACATTAGAAAAGCGTAAGGATCATTTGCGTCAACTTGTATCGCGAGCGAAAAAGAAACTAGAAAAGGATAAAGAAAACTTTTCTTTCCCCGTGATTAAAAAACCTGAATTCTTCAACAGTGTCGTAAAAGCCTGTGATTTAGGTAGTTTCAATGATATGATCAATCAATTAAAACTAGAAATAGCTTCTCCTTTCAAAAAGTAAAATTTATTTTTCAATTACTGTCACAAGACCGCATTATATCAGTCTATGTAGTTGTAAAGGGTTGATTCTTTTTGCCCAAAATTTTTAATTATCACTTAAAACTTAGAAAATTGGAAGTAATCTTAGCTTTCTTTATCGCACATTGGTATCTGTCTTTATTTTTTCAGACATTTTTCCTGCATAGATATGCATCGCATAAAGCATTCACCATGAGTCCGGCCATGGAAAAAGTATTCTTTGTACTCACTTGGATATTTCAAGGTAGTAATTATTTGAGTCCTTATGGATATGGCGTAATGCACCGAATGCACCACGCATTTGCTGACACTCCGAACGACCCACACTCTCCAAAATACGATGAAACGATTTGGAAAATGATGTGGAAAACTAAAACCATCTACTCAGACATCACCAACAAGAGTGTGGAGGTGGAGAAAAGGTTTACCGATGGAGTACCCAAGTGGGAGTGGTTTGATAAAATGGCTAGGTCTTGGCAATCGAGAGTACTTTGGGGAGCTGTTTATGTAGGTATATATTTCATATTTGCCAATGTTTGGTGGATATGGTTATTACTTCCATTGCAGTTTGCCTTGAGCCCAATCCATGGCGCAATTATCAATTGGTTTGCTCATAAGTATGGATATAGAAATTTCGAAGTTGGAGATACTAGTAGAAACTTCCTTCCAGTAGATTTTCTGATGATGGGAGAAAGTTATCATAACAATCACCACAAGCATGGCAGTAGAGCAAACTTCGGTGGTTTCAGATGGCACGAGATTGATCCTACTTATTTGGTGATCAAACTATTTGATAAAATTGGGATAATAGAATTATCTAGAACAAAAAGTATTGAAATGCAAAGTATCAAAAAGGCTGCATAAACAAAAAGCGGGAGGATAATGGTCTTGATCTATTTCCTCCCGCTTTTTATTTCTAGTGATTAATTGAAGTCCAAAGAAATATTATCGATTATTATTAGGATGGTAATATATTAGTGCTCACATTTGTGAGCGTTTAAGAATAAGTGATTGCCAATACCTCCTCAGAGTACATTGTTTCCCACCTAACTTAATTTAATAGCCCTCGTTTCCATTAGGAATTTAATACCAAGAGTAATTTTATCGCAACACAAAGGTTTTAAAAGACCTTTCAAAAAAGAATTTTTTTTATAATAATTAACAAATACAATGCAAGGAACAGTAAAATTCTTTAATGAAACCAAAGGTTTCGGTTTCATTAAGCCATCAGATTCAAGCGAAGATATCTTCGTACATTCTTCAGGTCTTATTGACGAGATTCGTGAAAACGATAACGTTAAATTTGACGTGGAAAGAGGCCGTAAAGGTATGAATGCAGTTAACGTAGAAGTAATTGACTAATATAATATATAGTATCAATTTTGCTTAAAGTATTAAAAACCACCTTCTTAGGTGGTTTTTTTTTGCTTAAAAATTTTAAAGATTAGAGAGTTACTCAAAACAAAGGCTCTATTTTAAGGCTAAACACTATTATGAAAAACACACTACTTACACTATTATTAGTATTGACCCTGAGCCTGGTGGCTTCCAGTCAAAATAGAGATACACCTGACCAATATGCTACGGATAATGGTAATCTGATTGTTCATCCTATTACGCATGGTACTTTAGCGATGGAGTGGAATGGTATGACGATTTACGTGGATCCTTATGGTGGCAAAGCTGGATTTGAAGGACTGAATGCGCCTGATTTGGTTTTGATTACTGATATACACGGTGATCATTTAGATAAGAATACATTGGCTGAGCTTGAATTGAGTAAAGCAAAATTGATCGTGCCACAAGCTGTGATGGATATGTTGCCTGAGAACCTCAAAGCACAAGCATCAGTAATTGGCAATGGAGAAGCAATGGAAATGATGAATATCAAAATTGCTGCTATACCAATGTACAACTTGCCTGCAGATGAGAAAACGAGACATCCAAAGGGTAGGGGTAATGGATATATTTTGAGCTTTGGAGGTAAAACGGTTTATATCTCTGGCGATACAGAAGATATACCTGAAATGCGTGCGCTTACAAATATTGATATTGCCTTTGTGTGTATGAACTTACCATACACAATGGATATCAATCAAGCGGCAAGTGCAGTCAATGAATTTAAGTCAAAAGTAATCTATCCATACCATTTCCGTGGTTCAGGTGGGTTGGCCGATGTTGCTGCCTTTAAAGAAATGGTAAAAGAAGATGAACTCGGTATACAAGTGAAATTGAAAAACTGGTATCCGCAGAATTAATCTTTCCAATAATTATATTTTTTTGAACTCCAATGGGTTTTGTGGCTTATTAGGGTTTTTTGGTTGCTATTTAATCAATGTTAAATAATGACCTGTGTTACATTAAATTGCTTTGGTGTCTGAGCCTTCCACCAATCTTTATGAAACGTTCTTTTTCGCAAAAAATGCACAGATACTCGAAATCACTCTTGTATAGGGATTGAGTACAGGTAATTAGTGCTAAACCATTTCGCACTGTTTCACTTTAAATTGTTTTATCTTGGTTAGCAGCACTTGCTTTGAACAACAACTTTTGGTTTAAGCAGCTTGAATATTGATAAAGATATATCCTATCAACGGTAAGTCTGATCTTTCTGCTTGTCAGAATTCCGATGGGATACAAAAAAGATAAAAGGAATCTTTTCAAAGCTTGTTAGCCGCAAGGAGTTGCACAATTGGTTGCAGCAATTATTTTGTAACCGTAATACTGTCTAGTATTTTTCCATCCGAATCTATCTGCTTCAGGATTAGCTTTTTACCGTCTGTTTCAATCATAGTAAATGAATGTACATCGGATATTAATTTTGTGGTGTAAGGCGCCCAGTTCGCGGGTGTTCCTTTTTTCCATAATTCAGGATTACCGCTGATCTGGTAATCGTATAATGCTGCTCCTCCAGCACCGCTTACAATGTATATTATTCCGTCCGCACGAGTATTGCTGATGCCATCAAATTCGGTATCAAGAGTAAACTTTCCGTCAACACTGCCAGCATCTGACACTACATAGCGGTTAGTAGTGGTATCGATGGCAGGGTCAAATTTTAACGGAACAGTACGCTGGTAGTTATGAACATGGCCAGTTAAAACCATATCGACTTCCAATTCCTCAAAAACGGGAGACAGTAATCGCATGATTTGATAATCATAATGGGTTGGGCTGGAATTAAAAGCTGGTTGATGGTATGCAACCATTTTCCAATCTGCTTTACTATTTTTCATATCGCTTTTTAACCATTCTACCATTACTGGATCAAGTGGATTTGTACAGTCATTGACATCCAGAACGGCTATATGGACATTACCATAATCGAATGAATAATTGGCGATTTTGGGATATCGTGGGGATGTGTTTTTCTTAAACGCTCGAATTAAACCAGCATCTGCTCCTTCCGCGTTTACAGTTAAGGCAGGAGTGGGTGCATTCAATGGTAAATCATTATAATAGAAAAAAGCCAATCCGTCAGGATGTGCGTCAAAATCTGCGCTATAGATATCGTGATTACCCAGCATCATGTAAAATGGAATTGATTGCATTAAAGGTGCCCCTTTGTTTGGTTCTGCCTCCGGTGAAAGATAAAAGGGGAAGAAGCGAGCTCGGTATTCCTCCTCCCGCCCATAGGAATATACCATATCGCCAGTAATCAAGGCAAAATGTGGATTTTGCTGGTATACTTGATAGGCAATTTTTGCTTGGTCTGGAGAACCTACTCCACAATCGCCAAAAACAGCAAATTTAGTTTGAGATTTCTTAGTACGGGATTCGAACGTATTCTCAGCAATCCTCAGATCATTCAGCGAAACCTTGTATACATACGTTTGATCAAATTCTAATTTGGGTATTGTGACTCGGTATAAAAAGGTTGTTTTGTTAAGCAGATTTAATTTAACAGAAGAGACTTTCGCATTTAATGGCTTTTTTGCTGAGGCAATTGAAGAGCCTAGAGCAAATTCAACTTTGAATTTGCCCGGAATACTATCCGTTTGCCAGATAATTACTTTTTGTTCCTTGACCAAATTTGGCGCATTTCCAGGCTGAATATAGGGTGGAACAAGGATGGTTTGTGCAATGGCCGATGGCATCACAAATACTAAAATAAAAAATAAGAATAATCTGGACATAAGCACTGATAAAATATACCGTAACTATCTAAACATTTTTATTTCCAACTATCACCAAGACTATTTCCTGCAAGTCAGGGTACACAAATATTACCAACCTAAATAATTACTTGCTAATTGCGGCAATTTGAGAGTATTTCCTCCTTGAAACTCTCATCGTTTTTAAGAATGGTAAAGAATTCTCCGATAAACTTTTTGGCTCTGTCCAGTTCCTTTGGGTTCATATCTGCCACTTCTTTTGAGTCAAATACACTCATTATTTCGGATTCATGGTTCAGATATTCTTGGCGAACATATTCGAATAAACTCTCTGTTCTGCAAAACCCTCTGTATACACGATCCTGAACACTGGAGATTTCAAGCAATTCGCTTACTTCAGCATAGGGTGCATTTACAAGTCCTGACATATCAAAATCATAGGACAGTGGGATGTAATCATTATTCTTTAATTACATCACTTTGATATTGTGTTGTCCTGTCGATGACCAATCGGTATTGGAGATCATAAACGCAAAAAAATCATGGATGGTAGAGGTGGTATCCTGCATTCGCATAGGGTGCAGTTGAACGTCTTTGACCATTTTGGCGTCGAAACGTTTGGCCACCAGTCCATCATCTTCCATAAAGAAACCCTTGATTTCATAGGATTTAGGTTGCCTTCCGCTTTGGTCAATAAGCGTCAGGTTTACCATTCGAGTATTAAACACATAGGGTGTTACGATTTCATATAATTTATAGGCAATATATTCTTTTAGGATCAGATCGTCGGCGGTCTTAGCAGTTTGGCATGGCAAAACAAGCTTCAAGTTCTTATTGCCGCTGAAGAGGGTCTCTGCAGTATCTCTTTTCTTCATTTTTAACCGGATGGGAGGGAAGAAGCAATTATTTCTTCTGAAGTTTCCACGTGCACGCAAATCAACGATCAAAGAATCCCATGTGCCCTGATCATTTTTATAACTCAGGATGGTACCTGTGTAAATGGTTTCGTCGGTAATCTTCTTCACGTCTTTCATTAAAAAACCCAGTTGTACTTCAACCGGGCTGGTACTTTGAAAAAGTGTAGTGAGATCTGATTTCTGTGAAAATACAGGAGTACTGAGCAGAAAACCAACTACCGATAGCAGGAGTAATTCTTTATTGATGGTCATAAGTAGTACAGTTTAGAGGCAACCGTCTTTTTTCCTAAATCAATATGTCCGGTTTATTATGAATAGGATAGTAGAGTTACCAAATAAGGGTGATGATCGATCCCATATTGATTGATAAGTGAAAGAAATAATGTTCGAGAATAGCTGTGCCATCATAACATTAATTAAAAATAAGAATACGTAAGCAAAATTCCTAAGTAGGATTACTATTTGTGATTGGCGCACCAATGGTATCTGTTAGTACTCTATTAAAGCATGACAATAAACAATAGGAACACCATAACGCTGAAGACGAAACCAAACATAAAAACTTTATAAGCGTAGCTGAGGAGATTGTATTTCCGCTTTAATATTACTCCCTGATTGTACAAGTCAATGGACATGTGTTCGTAAACATTTTCACGGGAATCCAATAATTGTCCAAGTTGGTTGATGTATTCGGTTTGAGAATACTGCGCGATTACCCCAAAAAAGAGCAAACTGGATTTTTCCGGATTAATCTTATTTTTGTCGGATTGAATGATTTCCGGGCGAGCAGATTGGATAGCAAAGATTGCGGAGATCAAGCAGGTGAGCATAATAACAACCAATGGAAAGATGATATTGGATCCGTACAAATCAAGTTTATCGGCTACAGCACCATACCCGGTAATGGCAATCATTGATGAGATAATCATGGTGTTAATGCCTATAATTAGGTTAGCCTTATTGTCTGCAATTTGTATAAGGTTGGTCTGGATTCTATAGGTAGTGCGGAATACTGTTTCCCTTTCCCTTCCGGACTTTTTTGGTTCTTCTGATTTCTCTTTGATCGTTTCTTGTATGATCATGGTGTAATATAAAAAATTATTTGGGATGAATTTTATAAAATTATCCATAGTGATAGCAACGTTCGAAATTATTTATAAACCCTAACTTTAAGATTAATATGACAATATTACTATATTGAATTTTAATCATTTTATAGCTAATATCCCTTCTTCAAATTCACTTTGAAATTGTAGCTTTAAGAATGATTGAATTAAATATGTTAAATAGCATCAATGGCGTTTTTCCAAAATTCCGTACTTAATAAACATCTTAATGGTCAGAATGCTGAACAGATAAAAGAAGCATATCAAAAATTCTTAGTCTACTTTCATAATCCAGCCATTCAGAAAAACATTAGAGATGCTAAAGAGGAGCAATTCCAAGAAGGATTTCTTAGAGAGTTGTTCGTAGAAATACTTGGATATACTTTAAATCCGCAACCTGATTTCAATCTAACTACGGAACTAAAAAATGAGAAAGGTTCGAAAAAAGCTGATGGTGCAATTCTTCAACAAGGAAAAGCCATTGGAGTAATCGAACTCAAAGGAACCGATACCAAAGACCTAGATAAAATTAATGTTCAAGCCTTTAATTATAAGAATAATCAAAGTGGATGTGTATATGTAATTACCTCCAACTTTGAAAAGCTTCGCTTCTTTATCCATCATTCAGTAGAGCATTTAGAGTTCAATCTTTTCACGCTCTCAGAAAGAGAATTCCAACTTCTTTGGCTTTGCCTAAATGCCGAGAATTTGTTGAATGGAATTCCATTAAAATTAAAAGAAGAGAGCTTACTCGAAGAGGAGAAGATCACGAAACATTTATATAAAGATTATGCAGCTTTCAGAAATGATTTGTGGCATAATATGGTCAAGAACAACTCAGATGCAGATAAACTTTTATTATTCAAAAAAACTCAAAAATTACTAGATCGCTATCTGTTTATTTTTTTGCAGAAGATAGTGGACTGTTGCCTCCAAATTCGATTATACGTATCGTACAGTGATGGGAAATTCTTAAACAAGAAGATGCTTATAAGCCTCTATTTGAGATATTTAAACAATATTTTAGTTATATAGACAAAGGCAGAAAAGGGCAACAATCGAGTGATGATATCTTTGCCTACAACGGTGGTTTATTTCAACCAGATGCAATTTTGGATAAGATTGAACTGGATGATGAAATCCTGTATCCACATGTAATGAAACTGACCAATTATGATTTTCAAAGTGAAGTTGATGTCAATATTCTTGGTCATATTTTCGAAAACTCTCTCAATGAAATTGAGAATATTACCGCTGAACTGGCAGGGCAGGAGGTAGAAAAAAGCAAAAGCAAGCGCAAGAAAGATGGCGTCTTTTATACGCCAAAATACATTACCAAATATATAGTTGATAATACAATCGGTAAACTATGTGAGGAAAAGAAAAGCGAACTCGGTATCATCGATGAGGACTATGCTAAAGGAAGGCGTAACCGTAAAAAGGAAATCATTAAAAACTTAGATGATAATTTACATGCCTATCGAGATTGGCTTTTGAACATCACTATTTGCGATCCAGCCTGTGGTTCAGGAGCCTTTTTAAACCAGGCGTTAGAGTTTTTGATTGAAGAACATGCCTATATAGATGAGTTACAAGCGCAGCTTTTTGGTGAGAGTATAGTCTTTAAGGATGTGAGCAATCATATTCTAGAAAAGAACATTTTTGGCGTTGACATAAATGAAGAAAGCGTAGATATAGCTAAACTCTCACTTTGGTTGCGTACTGCACAAAGAGGGCGAAAACTGACTACTCTCAGCAATAATATTAAATGTGGGAATTCCCTAATTGATGATCCAGAAATAGCAGGAGAAAAGGCATTTAATTGGCAAAAGGAGTTTCCAAATGTATTTCCAATGAAAGAGAAAAAGGCATTTCATTTAACCACCGCAACTCATGATAGTAGAACCTCCCAGCGGATGATCGACTACAAAGTGAGGCAATTGCGAGACAATGGACTGCGCCCCAAAGCAGAACCTATTTGGCTAGAGCGGGAGGATGAAATACTGATAGCCCAAACAATGGCTGAGATAATACGAGAAGATCAGTTAAATGTAATGGCCTGTAATATATGCGGTGATCACATGCATATATTGCTAGTATGTGAGGAACAAGAAGTGCCAAAAATAATACAAAAAATAAAAGCCAAAACCTCCCGCGCCGTCAACATAGCAAAAGGAGTAACAAACTCAGCTGTCACTACCCCTATAACAAGGGAGCATGCTCCCCCTTGCCTCATGAGAAAAGCACCACTCCAGAAACAAGGGAGCATACTCCCTTGCCAAATGAAGAAACTAAAAGAGGAGAGAAGCAAAATAGCCTGTGGACACAAAAATATGGCTGTAAGGAAATAACTGATAAAAAACAGCTATGGAATACAGTAGATTACATCCGCAACAACCGGATAAAACACAATCTACCACCACTCTACCAAACAAGTGGAAATAGTATCAGTACCATTACCGACAAGGGAGCATGCTCCCTTGATTCTATACCTGCATCCTCCCTTGATTCCTTGCCACAAAGTTCATCAGATTCCCAAACAGCAAGCTTTCTCCTCCAAAAGAAAGAAGTCAACGACCTATTCAATTGCTCATATGATGACGCCTTCCGTGCTGAATATGCAGCAGGAGGTTTTGATGCGGTAATTGGGAATCCGCCTTATGTAAAGTTAGAGTCAATTAGGGATGTATCTGAATCACTCTCGAAAATGCAATACGAAACCTTTGATAAAAGAGGAGATTTGTATGTGCCATTTGTGGAGAAGGGTTTTTGTCTTTTGAAAAAGAATGGAGTAATCTCTTATATAATGCCCAATAAATGGCTCCAAGCTGGGTATGGAAAGAAACTTCGAGAATATCTGCTTACTAAGCAATTAGATAGAATTATTGATTTTGGAGATATTCAAATATTTGAAGGAGCTACCACTTATCCTGTGATTTTTGTGGCTAAAGAGGATAAGCCAGCAGAAACTTTTAAAGCTTCTTTACTAAAGGAATCGGGAGTTCTAGATTTTGAATCAAACGTAGAGAATACAACTGATATATTTCAAACAAAACTCTTCAGTGGAGACACTTGGGTAATATCATCAGGTAACAATCAAAGGATCCTTGAAAGACTCAATAAGGAATTTAGAACACTAAAAGAGTTTGTGAATGGTGAAGCAAATTATGGTATCAAACCGGGTCTTACAGAAGCCTTTATTATAGATGAATCAACAAGGAATAAAATAACTACTGAAGATTTAAATGCCGCTGAACTTATAAAGCCATTCATTCAAGGTAGAGATATAAAGCGCTATATACCAGCGAACTCAATTAATTACATGATAGTGATTGAAAAAGGGTTTACAAATGGCAAGTTAGTTAATGCTTCTGAACAAGAAGCTTGGGACTGGTTTGAAAGTAATTTTCAAGCATTAGCAAGTTGGCTCAAGCCATTTCAAGAAAAAGCAAAAAAGAGAGGTGATAAAGGTGAATATTGGTGGGAATTAAGAGCATGTGAGTATTATGATGCTTTCTTAAAGCCAAAAATCATGTATCAAAAATTTCAAGTAAAACCCTGCTTTATCTATGATGAAAAAGGTTTGTATTGCAATGATTCTATGTGGATCATTCCGACAGAAAACAAAGCACTTTTGGGCGTCCTAAATTCCAAAATGGGTTGGTGGCTTATTACAAAATACTGTACTCAAATTCAGAATGGATGCCAATTGATATGGAAGTATTTTGGTCGAATACCTGTACCTGATGTCAGTGATTCGCCATTGCTTGAGCAAAAGGTAAATACCATGATTTCTTTAAAGGAAAAGATGGAATCACTCAAGGATATTTTCATCAACCTATTACTATCAAAATTCTCTATCGATAAACTCACAACCAAACTCCAAAACTGGTACGAACTACGCTTTGGTGAATTTTTGAAAGAACTGAAGAAGGCCAAAATTAAACTGTCACTTTCAGAAGAAGCTGAATGGATGCAATACTTTAGCGAACAAAAGCAAAAGGCACAAGAATTAAAATCAGAAATCAATAGGGTAGATGCTGAAATTGATAAAATGGTTTATCAGATTTATGGGTTGACGGAAGAGGAAATTAAAATTGTGGAGGGGGAAGTATGAGTATGGAAACAAAATCAATAATTCAACGACTTAAAAGCCTTGATTTATCTATATATCCCATTACCCTTATAGTCGAAAACTTAAAGAAGCTTAAGAAATTCCCAGCTTACGTCACTGAATTTCATGTTGGCAATGTAGTTTATCGGATCAGACCAAATGAAGGGGAGGAATCATTCAAAACTGTGAGTGATCTTAGTTTCAAACCTCAAGAATTCAATACTACTTTTCAGAGAGCCTCGCACCCTAATCAAAGTATGTTTTATGGTTCCATTATCCCAGTGGCCAATCAACAGTCCGAGATTGATGCTGGAAGAGTCATTGCCATGGCAGAAGGAAGTAAGCTGTTTAGAGATGAAAGTATTGAAGAAGGACAGGAGACAGTTACGTTTGGTATGTGGCGTCTGCAGGATACGGTAAGTCTTGTTACTATTCTTCATCCTGATATCAATAAGAATATTACGCCCTTTGCAAAAGAACGGGCTACAACCTTTATGAAATGGCTAAAAGGGTTTCCGGAAATTGAAAAGCAAGGGAAAATTATTTTAGAATTCTATGCAGAGGAGTTTGCCAAACTGGTAGAAATGGGAGATCCTGACTATCACTATCTCCATTCAGCAATATTAACAGATTTCTTTCTTGACAATAAAAAGCAAAAATTCCAGGGTGTTTGCTACCCAAGCGGTAGGGTCGAGGGTAAAGGTATCAATGTTGCCATTCATCCAGATTTTGTAAATGCACATATGAGGTTAGAGGGAGCGTTGGAATGTGTAATTGCGAAGAGAGGAAAGCATTTTGTTAGTGAGAACTATAGAGTTGCTTGGGTTAATGCAGGAGAAACAGAATTGAATTTTGAAGAACTAATTAGCTGGGAACAGCTTCAAAAAAATATTGAAATGGGTTTTAATCAAACCTAAACCAAAAGAACTATGGATCTTAACCAACTCAAAGCACTGGCTACTAAATACAATGGCTACCTAAACGGTGACACATCGCTCTATGATGACTTGAATGAATTGCCAAAAGCTACAATCAAGTCTCTTAAAAAGAACTTTGAAGATGGAGCCAATAAAGGAAGGCCGGTCAATCTGTTACGTTTCGTGATCCTTAGTCTCTTAGAAACAGATACAACCATTACACCCGAGACATTGGAGCACATTAAAGAAAGCTTGGAGAAGCGTGATTTGAGTGATTTTGAATTCTTAAGCGAGGAAGCCACAACAAACTTTCTAGCATATCCAGAGAAGACAAAGAGTTTCTATACCAATTGGCGTAATGCTGGAAGTATTCTATTCCCATTTTTCTTTACTGATGACATTAAAAAAGAAGTAAATGAGGCATTAGACAAGATTCTGGATGATACCATTGCTGCATTAGGCCTTAAAGATGTTGATAAACATAAAGTAGACTTCAGTGGGCCTCAAAATTACGGTTCAGGAGCTGTATGGGGGTCTATATATCCAAAAGATAAAAAAGATCATAAGAAAGCCTTTCAATTACATTTCAATTTAACTCATAAAGGTCTTGAGGGTGGTATTGTTAAAGGTAGTACCATAAATTCTACGGTATCAGATGACAGGGATGGTTTCTCCTCCTTTGAAAACCTAATACCATTTTTTAAGGATAAAATAGAGGTATGGAAAGCGCTTAATGCCGGTTTAGATAATAAAACAAAACAGACAAGCCAGTTAGAAGAGTTTAAGATTCCACTAAATCAAATTTTTTATGGCCACCCAGGTACTGGGAAAACTTATAACACCATTAGCGAGGCGGTAAAAATCGTTGAACAATTATCAGATGTTGAATTCCAAAATGAGTATGTGGATCGAAATAAGTTAAAAGCGGTCTTTGAACATTATGTCGAACGAGGACAAATAGCCTTCTCTACCTTTCATCAGTCCATGAGTTATGAAGATTTTGTGGAGGGTATCAAACCAGAATCGGTTGAAATAGGAGAAGGGGAAAAGAAAGTCATCACGGTAACATACCCTGTTCAAGATGGAATTTTTAAGGAGCTCTGTAGAAATGCAGAAAGCTACCAGACTACCAAAAAGGGTATAGAAGAATCTGATGAAAGCAAATTTGAAAAAGAAGACTGGCAAAAAGCCATCATATACAAAATGGCTTTATACGATCAACAGACGTATGAATACTGCATAGAGAATGAGCTCATAGCGCTTGGTTGGGGTGAGGACTATGACTTTACAGGCATAAAGACTCTAAATGAGGTTAAGCAAGTTTATAACCCAGCAGAAAATCCGAATGCAGCCAGACAGGTATATACCTTTATTTCAGAGATAAAGAATGGAAACTTTATTATCGTACCGGATGGAGCGCATCGAATTAAAGCCATAGGGAAGGTAGTAGGAGATTATGATTACTCACCTGAATCTGAAGTCTCCTTCAATCATGTCAGGAAAATGGATTGGCTGCTCAAAGATGTAAATATTCTGAGCACAGAGCTCTACGATAGGCAGTTTACACCGCCCACAATTACAAAGCTTAATCCCGATAGAATAAAGCGAAACTTTTTTGATCAGTTCAAAGTCAAAAAGCAAACGGCATCAGAGATCGTTAAACGAAACTTTGTGCTTATTATAGATGAGATTAATCGTGGAAATGTATCTCAAATTTTTGGAGAACTGATCACCTTATTGGAAGAAGATAAACGAAAGGGAAATACAGAGGCCTTAGAAATAACGTTGCCATACTCCCCAGAACGATTTGGAGTACCTAATAACTTATATTTGATTGGGACGATGAATACAGCTGATCGAAGTGTTGAAACGCTTGATACAGCACTGCGAAGACGTTTTATGTTTAGGGAAATGCTCCCTATTTGTGATTTAATCTCGCCAGAGAAAGCAGTATTTGAGTTTTGGGCAACTTTCAATGAGATGGTAGAAAAAGAATTTGTACGAAAAGAAAAAGCATTGTATGAATTTTTGGGTCTATCAATTGATTGGGATCGTGCCAAAAATATAATGACAAGTTTTGAAGTTTATCCAACGGTATCTGACCTTGAAGAAGTATTTAGTAATAATGACTTAATAATAACTGGAGTTCATTTGAAGAAATTGTTGGCAGTGATTAATTTTCGAATTGAAAAATTGCTTGATAAAGATCATACCATTGGTCATGCATATTTTATGCATATATACAAAGCAGAAAATCCTACAGCAGCACTACGACAAACCTTTCAAAAAAACATTGTAGGGTTACTCATTTAGGTCGCGAGCCCAATGATTGATTTTTTGGTAATTGGGACAGTTTTCATACATCGTTCGATGAGTTTCATGAGAATTGTTTCTCTGTGATTTCTTCTGTTAAAGCGAAAGAAATATTCGTTTATAT
>JBDNFI010000062.1:0-14267 GCA_041689935.1 Cyclobacteriaceae bacterium | reverse complement strand
TCTGGGCTGGTATTAAAGCATATGGTGTCGTTACTAGAGATTGTTCCTGTTTGAAAGGGTTGATATACTTGTATTCTTAGGATATTTGATGTGTCGCTTCCGCAACCAAGATTTGATGTTACGATTACCTGGTAGAATCGACTAAGTTGTAATGTATCCGGGGTTAAAAAATTGTTATTAGCCCCTGCAATGTTGGTAAAATTGATGGAGTCCGTAGAAACCTGCCATTGATAGCTGTAAACGCTACCACCACCTGTTGGATTCGTGCCAAAACGTATCGTGTCGGGACTGGACAAGTAGCAGATATTCTGAGAGTTCGTTATTATTCCTGCATTAATTGCCAGAAACACGGTGACGCGCGTAGAATCGGAAAAACGTTGGCCGCACCCGAAATTAGAAGTGGCCCTTAGCCTGTAGGATGTCGATTGGGTAAGGTTGCCTGTAATAAGAGAGTCCGCCGCTTGGCCAACTAAGTCTACCCACGAACCCGAAACAAAGCGTTGCCATTGGTAACTGAAGGAACCATTGCCACCGGTTGCATTCTGGGTTCTAAATAGCCTGGTTGATGTATTAAAACAAATCGACTGATTGCCGCTGATTTGTGGTGACGTCAAATCATCCCAAACACCTATGAGTACTGAATTCGAAGTATCACTGCCACAGCCAAGCGTAGAGGCTAGGATAAGTCTGAAGTAGCGAGATAACCTCAATGTATCTGGTCTGAAAGAAGCATTGGTGGCCAAAGGTATGTTGGTGAAGCTCACTGAATCAGTGGAAACTTGCCATTGATAGGTGAAAGCCCCCCCTCCACCAGAAGGGCTTACTGAAAATTGCAAGGTATCCGGACGTGTACCGTAACAAATAAATTGCTGATTACCGATAGTTCCGGCACTTGTTGGACTAAAGACGTTGACCCGAATGAACGACAATGACGTATCTGTTCCTGACCATGCTCTCAATATGACGGAATCAATACCTGGATTTGAGAAGTTAACCGCAATTGTTTGCTGCGTGGACTGTTTGGGTGTGCCTTGATTAAAAAGCCACAAACGATCTGACCCATTTATTGAACTATCTGAAAAAGTTAAAGTACTATTCGAGCAAACATTTAAGATGGATCCAGAGCCAAGAATATTGCCATTAAAACCTATTCTAGCAGTTACTTGAGCATTAGCGGAACATACAATCAAAAAGCCCAAGCACCACAAGCACAATTGAAATAGCAGCCCCCTATAAACAATAAATGACCTTGACTTGAGCATTGATATAATTTAATTTGCATCAAAAGATAAAGTAACTGCTCCAAATATAAGTCATGGGTACTATATTGCTCGAAAAGATCAAAACTAAACTCATCATTCATGAGGATCTCCTATCAACTTTTCGTTTGCGCAACTATACTTTGTATGGTCATGCTCTCACATGAAGTCATGGGTCAAAATTATGAAGGCCTACGTTATCGAATGACAAGAAAAGCGGCTCTTGAACTTTTGGGAAAATTTGATGCTCAAATAGATCGCGAAGGAGACAACCTTTTTACCTTTCAAAACCTGTTTACAGGTTCAGGTGCCGTAATAAGTAACGACATTCTCATTGAGAATGCCTTGGATGAACAACTCACCCTCGAAGAATACGAACGACGAAGAGATTTGTATTGGAATTTTCGATTAATACAAAAATCCATGGCCATTGATAAGTTGGGCTCACTAAGTTATACAACTGCTAATACTGGCACAATCGAAATACTTGTAACACGTCAGCTGCAATGGAGCATGAAACGAGAGGAAAATTTCATTTACAGAGACACCATTCAGCAAATTTTCAAAATCAACTTTGAACAAGGGGATTCGGAAATTACGTGTCGCATTGCCTCTGTAACAAATTCTGACCAGATGGGATATCATATCTTGCTAAGAGGAGCTTATCGAAATAATCGAAAAGACTTACCGATGCAAAATGACACCCTATTAGTGAGTGCCAGGCCTTATTCAACCGATAATCAAGGTTATTTGATAATAAAAAGATTAGGAGCTAATGAAATAATCACCATACAAACCCTTAATCCAGATTTTCATCAGAAAAAGAGAGTAAGCGTGAGCGAGGCAAAAGAATCAGCAAGTAAATCCTCATTAGTTTCTTTCCGGCTGCCAAAGTGGA
The DNA here is from genome assembly GCA_041689935.1 of Cyclobacteriaceae bacterium. Classification (GTDB taxonomy): domain Bacteria; phylum Bacteroidota; class Bacteroidia; order Cytophagales; family Cyclobacteriaceae; genus CAXBDP01. Next base: position 12,110 of record JBDNFI010000062.1, on the reverse strand, counting down.
TAGTTGAAGTAAATAGTGCTTTTATGCCTGTTGGATATAGAAGCATTCAAGCGGAAAATTACATCAGCGCGAACAAAGCTGATTACCTGATTGGCATTAACCTCGGAAGGACCGTTGTAAAAACAGCGATTTGGGAATGGACAGCTAAAATCGGTATTAATAAATCATGGAATGAAGTCGCTTTAAGTGCACCAACCCAAAATTACAAATACGGCGCCATAGACCCTGACGGATTTCCCTACGAAAGGCGCGTTCAGGTCGAGGACTTTATTGAAACGCTGAAAATGTCATTCACTACATTGAATTTGGGCATCAAATCATCCTACAAATTAAACAAACTACACTCCCTTCAGGCTGAAGTTGGTTACCATCATGTATACAATGTAACGGCTACAAGTAGCCGAACAGCGGAGGTAATTTATGGTGGATATTATCCGGATTTATTCAGCGTTTCTATCTTTGAAAATGGCATTTATGACTTTGGACGATTTCAAATTACCGAAACCAACACGCCCGTGGTGCTGGATATCAGCGGGTTCGTAAGTGCACAAATAAGCATGTCCTACAAATTATCGAGAACATCCTCTATCCAATATGGCTTCATGTATCGCCAATCTACCTTTGGCACACAAAGCGACTATTCGAAATCAAGACTGAGTTCATCACCAACTGAACTTAATAGTTTAATGCAAATAAGTTCACGGGCAAAAGTAAGTTTAGTAAATTTCACATTAGGATATCAGTATAAATTCTAGCCATGGCAAAACCCTACAAATGTTCTTCATGCGGTCAAACAGCACAATTAGAGCTGTTCGACAAAAATTGCCCGAACTGTGGAGCCGATCGGGACAAAATGATTTTCGTTAAAGATTATACCAGTGGTTTTCAAAATTTGATCGGCGGGATGACTGAATTTGTAAAAAACAAAAAAAAGCGGCCCATCCTTATTATAGCAGCGTTAATACTAGGATTTCTCCTATTTCAACTTTGTCGTAACGAACCAACCATTCTTACACAACAAAATCTTATTTTGCGCCTCGCCCCAACCGCCTCAGGTAATGGGGTAGCGTTCATTTTCACTTTACAAAACTCCACCAAAAAGGCTAAGCATTTCAAAAAAGTAGTTCACAAAGTCCTTGTGAACAATGAAGAGCTGAGTATAGCTGAACTAGAAGACAACAACTTTATATATTATCCCTGTAAAGAAGGGGCGCTATCTTTTGTATTAGAAGCCAAAGGCGGAAAAACCATAAATTTCCTGTCTAATTTTACTGAAGTAAAGTCATTGAGCTTTTCCAAAGCTGATAAAATGGCAATATGCAATCCCCTCAATGAATACTCAAAACCAACAATTGATGAGAAAAAATGTGTGTTGATATTTTCTTGGCAAGGGAATAAATCGGATTTAAGAGTTTCTTGGAATGGAGTAAATGGCAGTTACAGCAAGTCAATGAGCAAGAATAGCAGTGCTCTCGATAATACATTCGATGTGTGGTACTACGCAGTTGGTTTTGAGAATGAAAAACAGCCCTATTTTGGTAATGGTACGATTGTCCCTCCGTGCATCGTTGGCTTAACGGATGCAGCAATTAGAGCTATGTTCCTTCAAGCTTTCAATCAATTAGGCAAAAGACAAAATGACCCTAATAGCGCTTCTCTAACCCCACAAATAAAAAGCATGTGTTCGCCTTCCATCGAGCCTAGACTTGATAATCAAAAGGAAACAAGTATAGACGGCTTGTTTCAAGAAATGAAAAATCAGGCTGGCGAAGCTGCCGTTGATAGCTCCAAAATTTGGTTTGACTGCGTTGAATCATCGATAAAGATTGCGGATGGGAAAGTAATAGCATTTGATGTTATAAGCATAAAAAGACCATGAGATTTAGGTTGGCTTTGGTGCTGATGATATACATTACTTTCCAGCTTAATTGCTTCGGACAGGCACAAAGTGCTAATATTTACATTGGATTGTATGACAATTTTGACAAGGAAAATCTGCACTCTACCTTACTCCGCATTTGTTCGAATTATTCGATTTATACAATATTTATCAGTAATGACCAATACCCAATCATCATTCAGAATGAAACAGAACTGAATAACTTTTTTGAAAACAGAATATTACTCTTGAACCCGTCTTATCCTAATCTCAATTTTGAATTAGACACACTTTTAATGTTAGATACAAAAAAGGACTTTCTCGGATTTGATAGTGATTACCAACCCGAGGTTAAACGCAAAGTGGACTTGTGTTTTTTCATACCTAACGCAAGTGCCTCTAAAATCATCCAGGATTTAATAGTAAAATATTACCAAATAGTTGGATTCGGCGATATTCAAAAATTTGATCAAAATATAAGTGTGCGTATTTTTTCGAAGGAAGCATTGGAAGAGAGCCTTAAAATTTTATCCCAGAATAGTAATACCTTACCTTTTTACTTTGAGACCTATTGATATGCGTAATTTACTAGCCTTATTCTTGTTAATCCCCAATATACTGCATGCCCAAGCCAAATATGTAGAGCGACCTGAAAAGTTCAGTAATTACCTGAAAGCAAGCTTTGTAAAAAGTATTGAACTGGATAATGAAGTAGTACAAAGTCATCTGTCTCCCTCGATAAAAGGTTCAACCTGGTTAGTATACAGTGCGAAAGCCGATAATCCTCTTAGCGTAAGACCTGGGCCATCTGTTGTGCCAAATGGCAAAACCCTTCGATTTATGCAGCAGCTGGCTGTTAAACAAGTTGACGGCAATTGGCTATTAGTGGCTTCCTTGGTTAGCAAAGCTGGCAATGAAATTATAAAAGACGTGGAATTAGGATGGGTCCATGCACGCGAATTGATCCTTTCGGAGTTTGCCTTATTAAACGAGGGGTCTATTCCCAAAAAAGCGATGATTATTTTGTCACTTGATGCTATCAAACCAGGTGAGGTAACGCAAAATAATACTGCAAGAAAATTTTATGATGTACCTCAGCTGAATACATCCAGCGAGAATGGCAAGGTTGCGCAAAAGTTTGAAATTTATTTCATTCTAAAAGAAACGGATGGGGCCCTATTACTCTCAAAAACGGACAAGCTAAGCGGCTCAGAAGTGATTATCAGAAGCAATGTACCTGGTTGGTTTCGAAAGTCGAATATCACCAATTGGGATCACCGGGTTTGTTTCGAATTAAACTACATTGATCCCAATGCTGTACGGTCTTATAAAGGAAAAAGAATCCTTGGCTTTAATACAGCATCAGATTTGGATGGATTTATACAAAGTGCTGGGGCTGACGTACCCAAGCCCATATTTCAGCTACCACTTACAAGCGAAATACCCTCACCTTATGATTACCGCTTACCTGTTCTTACGAACTTAGATGAAAACAGAAAGGAAGTAATTACAATTGCAGCCTTAGGGAATAAAGGTGTTAAACAATCTGATGTTTCCAAAAAGCTTGAAGAGCTAAAGGAAAAGAAATCAAACATCAATATTGTTTTTGCCATTGATGGAACAAGTAGTATGAAGGAGTACCACCAACCGGTAATAAATAGTATCATTCGAATCATTGAACACGATAAATTGAGAAATGCAGCCAATACTATCCGATTCGGCCTTATAATTTATCGAGATTATGCTGATGGTCCCCGTGAAGTGGAAATTGAAAGATTGACTACAGACCATAATCAAATTATTAAAAGTCTTAAAGCGGTTAAATGGAGCAGCCTCAACAAAGAGTTGCCCGAAGCCCAATTTAATGGTCTTTTAAAAGGGATTGATAAAATGGGGCTTCAGACAAGTCACAGCAATGTACTTGTATTGGTTGGGGACGCAGCGAACAAACAACCCGACCCTAAAGGGCATACTCTAAATGAGGTCGCTCAAAAGTTCTTTGATTATAAAATGAGTTTAATTGGATTCCAAGTAATGGTGGGTAACCACCCGACCTTCGTACAGTTCTCTTATGATATGCAGGACTATTTAAAGAAAACTGCACGTAAATATCCTATTCCGCCTACTAACGTCAAATTGGAGAAGATTGATGTAAAAAACACGTACCAATTGAATATGCTTGGAAAAGGAGGCGAAAAAACCGAACTGTTTATGTTCGGGCGGTTCACATACGCCTCTAATAATAAACCAATGGACGTAAAGGTCCTTGAGCTCAACGTTGTAGGAGCAATTTTCGAATACATTGAAAAAGCCGAAAAAGATATAGCACATTTGGAATCGGTGAGGAGTTCTTCTATTGAATTTACTGAAACTGTAGTTGATAAATTAATACTAGACGGCTTTACTGATGACGAGATTGCGGTTTTACGTAAAGAGGGAGAGCTAGCCAAGAAAGGTTTTACTGCCAGGCGGCAGTACAACCAGCAAAACAATGCTTTCAAACCTGTTGTCTTTCTTTCTCATAATGAAAGGTTAGAAATGCTTGAAACCCTAAAGCGTTTAAAAAATGCAGCTTCTTCAGGGACTTCAACAAAAGCAAAAGGTGCATTTAAAATAGCTATTCTAGAACAAGTCAAAAAAATGCTCGGTGAGGTTTCAGCTGACAATATTCTAGACAAAAACATGGATGAAATTTGGAAAATTATGTTGGCGGTAGATTTTACAGGTAACACCACCATCAAATTGACTAAGTTAAGGGACTTAGATAAATTGAATGATGCAGTTTTTGTAGATTTCTATCAGTCATTTGAACGAAAAGCAGATATTTTCGCCTCGGCTTCTTACAAGGAACGTTCATTTAAAATGGCTGGTCAGACCTTCTATTGGATTCCATTATCAGATATCCCAGGAAATGAATAACGAATTACTATTTGAAATTGAGAACCTCTTTTGTCAATATAAGGGTAGTTCACAGGCTGTTCTTCATATTGTGGAACTGAAGATAAAAAGAGGTGAAATAGTCTTTTTTGTAGGTCCGTCAGGCGTTGGCAAGAGTACCCTACTGGAAACATTAGGCCTGATGAATGATACCATTTCAACAAGTGAAACAGGTAAAATTTCTTTTTTTGCCCGAAACCGAGAATATAATCTCAAAACCTTTTGGAAAGGCAAAGAATCGGCAATGGCAGAATTCAGGAAAACTTTTTTCAGCTTCATTTTTCAGAACACTAATTTATTCACAACGCTCTCAGCACTTGACAACATCAATATTGTGCAACTATTACGCGGCATCTCGCCTCAAGAAGCAGAGAAACAAAGCAGAAGTATGTTAAAGGAGTTAGAGCTTCCAGAAGACATGCCCGAAGATTACCCTGTGACTGCACTTTCCGGTGGGCAGCGACAACGGATCGCTTTTGCCAGAGCCATTGTTTCTGATTTTGACGTCCTCTTTGCTGACGAACCTACCGGAAACCTGGATTGGTTCAATGCTTACAAAGTACTGAGCGTAATTAAATCAGAAATCAAAGTGACTGATAAAAACAACAAGCAGCGGTCAGCAGTCATCGTTTCACATGATACACAGTTGGCCTTAGAATTTGCAGACACCATTGTTTTCATAGAAAATGATAGAGACAAAGAGATGGGTAAAATAGCCAGCCATAACGTTTATCGCAGAGTTGACACCCAATGGAGAAATGACTCTAAAACCTTTACAAATGCAGAAATGAAAAAGGTGGTGCAAAATATGTATAAAAATACGGAGGAATAAGAGCCATGAAGAGTGGATTCCAAATCTTATTTATTTCTGCAGAGTTGAAGGCAATTCAAGGCCCGAAATACAGAAATTTTCTACGTTTATTACTAATTGTATTTCTTTCGTTAACTGCTTTGGGATTTGGCCGTGCCATGTTGCACTATCTTAAGCAAAAAATGGACAGTCCTTTCGTCCAATTTGTAGATGTAAACTTACCAGTAGGCAGTCCTTCAAATCTACTAGAACAACTTTCGAAACCGGAACTGCAGAGCCGATTTCAGTATAATCCTCCCTATCCAGTCTACACTTCATTTACAAACATTGTTACATATAACGGCAACAGTGAGAGTGCCTATACTAGAAAAGTTGCTGCAGATGACGAACTATTTGAATTCATCAAAGACAGTGATGAGCTATTACAGTATTCAAATGGTGATTTAAGTAACTTCCATGATAATTACGGCTGCATCGTTACAAATGATTTTCTAAAGCGTAAGCTAGGTTTCACAGTTGAAACGCCCACCCATTTATCGCTCTTGGTTTCAATTTCCGATGGTGTAGACATTTTCATTCCTATTGAGATTAAGGCGATAGTTAAGGCCTTACCTGACAATGTGGATTTATTGATAAGTGAACAATTATTTAATCCTCTTAAAAACAAAGAAGATTTTGAAAAGCTCCTTTATGACCCTGAAATCAAGTATGCCTTAACTGGGAAAAACGTTGATGTGAGCGCTATTCAGAGCATGTATCCATCCATGGATGTCAAAGTTCTTAAACAGCTAAACACCCATGTTGAAATCAGTATCAATGAATTACTCGATAGCTCAATGATTTCATCCATAAACTCCCATAAAAGTGTGGATTCCGTTTTCCGTGTATACAGCTTCGGGGCATTAAAGTTAAATTCATCAGAAAATCATGCTGTAGATTACATAACCTTTCGCTTTACAAAAATGGATAGTATTTCTTCATTTGAAGTGTACGTTAAAAACTATGATTTGAAAATTGATATGAGCGTTATCAAGGCAAAAGAGAATTTTATGATATTCAACAATGTTGGGAATATATTATCCTTGTCAGTAATGCTCCTCAGCATTCTTTTGATTGCCATTTTTTCATCCAATATCATCATTGCGCACATCGACAAGAACAAGAAAAGTCTTGGCACCTTAAAAGCTTTCGGACTTTCCAATGGGCAAATCATTCGAATGTATACTACAATAACCAGTTTGTTTATTGGAGCAGTTTTTCTGAGTGCCTTCGTCCTTACGGAATTAATTGCGCCAAGTGTATTGAATTTTATCGTTGAGCGAATATTGCAAATGAACATCGGCTCTTCAAACACGCGCTATTTCATTGGAGTAGGTATTCCTTTAGGCTCGTTGCTTTTCTTGGCAATTCCAATGGCTTTGGTTAGTTTTAACGTATACCAGCACATCAAAGGGCAAACGCCAGGTGATTTAATTTATGGAAGATCATGAATGAGTTCCTAATGCACATTTGGAAGTACATGAAGGTATGGCCTTCAGCAACGGTGTTGCTTACGGGACTACTGGCAATAGTCGTGGTTAAATATCTCACCATCCTAGTGTGCATGAGGTTTTTAAGCCCCAAACCTACAGCTCTGAGAAAAAAATACGCCCAATTTTACTCATACGTGTTCAGTATGGTGCTTCTTCTTGGTTTTGCACTTGCAGATTTGAAATTCTTTCATCAAATTCCAACGCACAATTCAGAAGGGGCGCTAATTCTTTCTGTACTGGTTTTAGGGTCTTTGGCGGTATATGCCCGAAGTAATCTCAAAACCAGTATAAAAGCATACACTTCATCGGAAGTAGGGCTCTATATAGGCCCAAAGACCCACGAAAAAGCGAGGCAAAATGAAATAGCTAATTACTACCGAAGTGCTACTTTTGGCCTACTCTTACTCCTGCCTTTTTTAATCTTATTTATCACACCGAAGCACAATACATTGCTGTCAATCATCGTGGATAATAGCACATCTATGAAAGAGCAAATGGACGCACTTGTTACTGGCCTCTCCGAAATATCACCTCAATTAGGCAGCAACATTCATTTTCTCGTTACCAATATCCCTGAATGTACAAACTGCGAGCCCTACAATAAAAATCGCAATTTTAGCATTGACCAAATCATTGCTAAAGACCAAACTGGACTGAATGCCAATCACTCCTTCCATAGAAATGCGCAAGACGCTATCGACCAAATAAAAGAACTTGAGTTAAGTGAGCTTGGCTCCCCACTTTTTGATTGTATTTGGAGTAATTATCTTGAAAGTCAGGATTTGCAAAATACAAGCGCATATGAAAAGAAGGTTTTACTGATCTTCTCAGATGGCGAAGACAATTTACTTAATGAACAACCCGGTGTAAAAAAGCCATCTGAATGTTTCTTTGAAATAAAAGAAGGAGAAATCAAGCAATTTTTCAACCAGATATCTTTTATTTCCTATCAAGGAATGGGAGGGACAAGATTGTTTGATTACTGTAGTGACATTCCCTTATATGAGGGAAATGAAACTGGTAGCTTGGTTACGGCCTTGAAAGAAGAACTCAAAAATTTTCTTTTAGATTGGTCGCTCATTTACTCCCTTTTGGGAATAGTCCTTTTCGCCTTAATAATGATTTTCACATCTCGCATATGAATATTTTAGAATACCTCTTTGGTCTGCTGCTCGGAAACTGGTACATGTTGGTCATACGGATTTTGCTATCATTTGCCCTTTTTGGGCTTGTCTTTTTCGTATCAAAGTGGACTTTCATGCGTTTTGCAAAGGTCAAAAAAAATGTGCCGTTGGAAAGCCATTTTGCAACCTTAAAATCAAGTATACTCGTTTTAGCCACAATTAGCTTATATGTGTACTTCATTATTCGATATAATGGGCTGCTACTATTTGATTGGACCAGTTTTGCAATCTCCCTAAGTAACACTTACATAATGACGCTTCATGTGCTACTGAACTTAGTTATGCTAATTTATATCTTTTTCAGCACCATGAAGAAAATTAAGTCTACCATTTAAACACTTTTTATGTCATCTACATTAATCATCGGAATAGGCACCTCTGGTTTAAACATCATTGAGGAGATTCAACAGTTCCATTATGAGTTCACCGGGAAGAATAAACCAGGTAACAATGTTGAGTACATGTACATTGAAACCAAGGTCTCTAGTAAGCCAAGGAAAACTGCTAATGGAGAAACTGACATCAAGCCGTTAATTTTCAGTTTAGGTGGACATGCTGTTGATCTAGTGAATCTCGAGAGTATGGAAGGTATTGACAAATCGTGGCTACCTGAAGCGTCGGCTATATTGGCCCTTGAAGAAGGTACTGGAGGTATGCCAAGCTATGGGAGGCTTTCTCTATGGGGGGCTTCTAATTTCAACAACTTTAGAAAGGAACTCACACAAAAATACCAACTCATTGGAGGTAATCATCAGACCCAAATATTAATAGTAGGCACCTTAACAGGCGGCACTGGTTCTGGGCTCTGTGTCGACATACCCTACCTGGTGAAAAACATAACCGGTAACGCAAATGTAAATGCTATCTTTCTTTTGCCCGACTTTAACTCTTATGGCGCTCACAAGGAGTTGCATGAAAATGCATATTCTGCTTTATTAGCGCTTGAGCATTATAGCCGTGAGGATATAACTTATGAGGTGCAATGGCCGGATGGAAGCACCATCAAAGATGTAAGTCCTCCCTACCAATATGCTCAGTTTTTGTCCCAAGACTTGGCTAATGCTTCTGCATCCCTATCAGAACTGCCTGAACTTCGGAGGGTGGCAGGTATGATTGGAGCACTTATGATCTTTGGCCAAAACCCCAACACCGATTTTTTCAATCTTATTAGTGAGAGAAGAGTTGATAGTATCGGAAATAACTACATTAAAAATTTCATTACAGCAGGCTTTTATATGATACAATATCCCAAAAGCTATTTGGAGGAGCTTTTATCCATTGGGATTGCAAGTCAGGAGCTTGAGCGTTTGGTGAATCCAGAAAACTTTTGGGATATTAACAGAAACCTCAAATCTATAGCATCTGAAAGACCAAGCCTCATCAACCTCAGTAAAAATAAATTAGAGGAAATTCTTTCGAGTCAACTTAAATCCCTTGACGGTAGAAATACACAAAATGGCAAGCCGTTACCTGAGGTTGTAGAGGAAATGAGCGGTCATTTAATGAAGAATACACACGGTAAAGACTCGAAGGAACGCTATTTGTTTGATGCATTTTCACCAGATAGTGACCAAAACTATTACGCTTGGGTCAATTCAAATATTCTGGATTTAAAAGAAAATCTCATTGGCTCAATCAGTAGCTATCTAGATGAAATTACTTCTGGATATGGCAATCTATATGTAAATAAGGTAATCATCGAAACCTTAGGGAGCTCTTTGGAAGAAATTGAGGTTTTCTACCAAAGAGAATACGGTCTTACAAATAACGATGATGATTGGTCACGAGTCTTAGCATCTCGGATTGAGGTTATTTTCAATGACGCTAACAATTATTTGCCTTATGGTTACAAAGCAAGCTATTTAGACGATGCCATCAAGCAACTTTTTGAATTGGCCAAATACAACTCATTAATTGCTGTTCTCAGGAAAATAAAATCCATGCTCATTAGCAATGACAGGATTCCGAGTAGAGTTGCACATCTATGTAATTTACATACACTTGAAGGAAAAATTCTTCAAATAAAAGACCTCATCAACGGTGAAGGCTCTAGCTCTTTCATGACATTAAGAAAAAGAAAAACTGAGTTAGAAGGGATTTTAGATAGATCCTCCAGCTCATTCAAAATGATTTATGTAAAGGGTGATAGACAGCAAGATATTGAAGCAGCCCAACAAAAATACCTTCAAAGCAATGGCCTAAAACTCCGGCTTAAAGAAATTTTTAGCGGAGAATCTATATGGAAGAGCTTAAACGCAAATGAGGAACTGGCCTTTTTAGAGATTATTAAGAATAGCGTTGCAATCATCAAGCAAGGAGAGTACTTTGGAGGTCAAAGCCTTAAAAATATTTTAAACAACTATAAACCAATTAGTGCTGCAGATCATGCTTTCGTTGGTCTGTTTAGTAATCAAGGGCATGTGATTAAATCTAAAGTCCCTGCTATGGTAAAATTGGTTCCAAATAAATATGCTTTCGCTGAAGACCCATATTCCAAACTTATTATTCTGAGTAACGATCAAAATGAGTTAGCCACACTATTCGGCGCATACCCTATTGGGCAAGTGTATGGTAATAGTACAGATGTGTTCGAACTTCAAGATGCCATTGTAATTTACCAAGAATATGGCTCTATGTATTCAAATGATAACAAGCACTTCAAGCCGAGTTTACATTTGACAACTGCTAAAGACTTAAAACGACGAATTAGCTCTAAACTCAGCGCTGATTATAAAAAGTGTAAAATCCCTTATTTAACACTTGAGCAAGTTAAAGAGTACCTCTCATGAACACACATATAGGCCCCCAATCCAAAGAAAAGTTTAGGCAGGAAAATCTAGCAAAGTTAGGAAAGTACAAGGCGCTCTTTTGGGTTATCATTCTTGTAGGCCCTCTCACACTATTTGCGCTAAACAAATTTCATTTAATTAAACCTTGGGACATCCGAAATAATGGTCAGGGCTCAGTGGCATTGGTAATTGCGGATGGAGGTACGGGAAGTGCCTTCAATGTTGGTTCTACAACGTGGATTACCGCCCAACATGTCATTCGAAATCTGTCTGGAGGCGATGGAGTAGAGTTACAACTTACAACCTCCAAAATCAGCCATAATATTGATGCGAAAATCAAATACCAAAGTGCCGATGAAAATCTGGACTTTGCTTTTTTGAAAACAACGGGAGATTACTCAAATGCTGATCAACACTTCACCCTGAGCGATTTTAACAATGTGAGCCTAGGGGATGAAGTGATTATTATTGGGTACCCGAAAGGTATTTACTCTTATGCCAAATCCCAAGTGATTAACTTAGGTTTTAGTGAAAATCCCAATTTATTCCTAATGGCTGGAAATGCTTGGCCCGGCAACAGTGGCGGACCAATTGTTCATTCTAAAACTGGTGAAGTGATTGGAGTACTTATCGCTGGTTTTGAAAACGAATATAAGGGGATGGTCGTTGGGTTAAAAATTAATGCGGTTAAAAATGAATTCGAAAAGACTCCAAACTAATTTTACCCTTGATTAAGAAATAACTAAATTATTTGCCCACCAACTCCTTGGTTATTTGAGCCTTAAGCCTCTCAAAAGCAGCCCAATTTTTTAATATGTCGCAGGATTTAGATTGATGAAATTTTGAATTAATGTCCAGCCACCACATCGTCCGCGATAAGCAAGAACCCGCCCTCATCGTAGCCAATGGGGCAGCGTGCAGCGATGAGCTTTTGGGGCAATTGTTAGAGTGGAGCCCTTTTGTGCTGGCGCTGGATGG
>JBDNFI010000061.1:0-39454 GCA_041689935.1 Cyclobacteriaceae bacterium | reverse complement strand
TGGCCATTTTAATTTGGCTAAATAAGCATAGCAGGAAGATTTGTCTCCAAATTGCTTTTCAAAGGTTTTTCGGTCTAATTGAAGTAGTTTCATATGGGTGATTTTATACTCTAATATACTACTTAATATATTGATAAACAACGTTTAGTGGCCTAAATGAGTAACCCTAAAAAATAAATTCAGTAATCCTAAAAAGGATCGTTGAGCGCGCTAATACGAATGAGCTTCTTATTGACAAACTCCTGAATCCCCAAGGCTGATAGTTCACGACCAAAGCCTGAGCGCTTGGTTCCACCAAAAGGAAGATCGGCCTGCGTCCAGGTAGGATGATTGATAAAGACCATACCCGAATCGATCTGATCGGCTACTCTTTTTCCACGCTCGATATCGTGTGTAAATACAGAACCACCCAAACCAAAATCAGAATCATTGGCCAGATCTATGGCAGCTTGTTCGTCTTTCACTACATAGAAGGAGGCAACCGGGCCAAATAATTCTTCATGATAAGCTGCATTACCAGGTTTCAAATTGGTAAGTATAGTAGGTTCCATAAAGGCACCTTCACGATCGGCACGTTTACCGCCCAATAAAAGCTTTGCACCTTCATTAACCGAACGCTTCACTTGGTCGGCTAAATGAACCGCTGCTTCTTCGCTACTTAAAGGGCCTAATTCTGTTGTAGGATCCATCGGGTCACCCACTTTCATTTTTGACAACTTATCCTTGAACTTCTGAATAAATTCATCTGCTATTGCTTCCACAGCAATAAAGCGCTTGGAAGCTATACAAGATTGACCGTTGTTATTCATCCTTGCCACAACTGCCCAATCCACCGCTTTTTCAATATCGGCATCTTCAAGGATAATGAACGCATCATTGCCTCCTAGCTCTAGTACAACCTTTTTTAAATATTTTCCAGCTTCTACGGCTATACTTGCACCAGCTTTTTCTCCTCCTGTCAAGGAAACACCTTTTATTCTTTTATCAGAAACCAATGCTGATGCATGTTTTCCAGAAATAAATAAATTGGTGTACAATCCTTCAGGAGCTTCTGCTTCTTTGAACAGTTCTTCTATAGCAGCAGCACATTGAGGAACAATGGAGGCATGTTTAAGCAATATCGTATTGCCCACCATAATATTTGGAGCTGCGAAGCGAGCTACTTGGTAGTAAGGAAAATTCCAGGGCATCACACCCAGTAATACACCAATAGGGCTATTTCGAATTATCGCCTCTCCATACTCAGGATCAAGCACTTTATCTGCCAGAAATTCTTCGCCATGATCGGCATAGTAATCAAAAATATCGGCACTCAAGTCGATTTCACCTTCAGCTTGGGCTAGGAGTTTGCCCATTTCCAAGGTGATGGTTTTGGCAAGTTCAGATTTCTTGATTCGCATGAGAGTAGCTACTTTATGTAGCAAATCTGCCCGTTGCCGGTAGCTCGTTTCTTTCCAGTTAGTAAAAGCCAGTTGGGCTTTCGCCACTTTAGCTTCAACTGTTTTCTCCGTCATTTCTTCGAATGACTTTACAGTCTTATTGGTGTTAGGATTAATTGTTTGGATCGACATTTTGCAAGAATTTTAAATTGTCTGTATGTGAAGGATATTCCTCTACAATAATTGCGGGCATTGCTAAGAAAAGGCTTGAATTTTTGTAGCTCTAATTGGATAAGTCAGAATCTATTGAGTGACTTTTAGTTTACTAACATAATGATAAGTATGTTAGTGGGTAATTTTATTACACAAGTATTGGTAATATTTGCATAATTCAAATGTGCCTATTTTTTTCAAAAGATTTAATGCCGCTTCCTTTTCTCTTTTTTCTAATTTACGTTGAATGCGAGTGTAAAAACCGATACTGATTTGAACCTATCCAGATTTAATAGATAACTATACTATCCATTTTCGAAATCATGTCTTTAATGTATGATATTTTGTTCTTCATCGTCATTGACCAATTTTTCATTCGAATACTCACTCCTTATAGTAGAAAGCTTTTTAAATAAGTCATTATTTCTAAGATTGCTGTCATGTATAAGTAAACCCTTCAAACAGTCTTGCCCTTTTTAACGTAAATAATTGATAAATCGTTTACATCTTCGTTTTCATCAAATCGGTAGAATTTTGAAAAGCTTAATTCTTCAATCTGAAAGCGGGCGCACAGATCCTTACATTCAAGTCAATCCTTGTTCCTGTCGAAATTGTAGGTATAGCCTTTTTCTCTGAGGTCATCCAATGCTTCAGATAAATCTTGGCAGTGCTGCTTCTCGTTACTCATTACTTTTTTATATTCAGATACAGAAAGGCCGATAACCCGCTTAAACTGGTTAGATAGATAATGAACAGAACTGTCTCCCATTTTAATGGCAATTTCACATAAGTTTAGTTGATCATATTTTATGAGTTCTTTCTCTCCATCTATTTTTTTGATTATATAGAAGGATTCTACCGTGACACCTTCGTTTTTCGAAAAGTGTTTGCTGAGAAAATTGTCGTTTTTACCTATTTCACGAGCAAGAAAGACTGACATTGGAACCTCTAAGGTCATATCTTCTAGTTTTTTGATATAGCGTTGAGTCCCAAGTTTTATTAGTTCTATCAACACTTCTTCTTTGTCTTCGAGTAGCTTAAGCCCAAAAGTTCTTAACTTATCTGCTATTATGTGTTCCTAAATGCTTAAATAACTGGACTGGTTTTGTTCCCTAAACGAGGAACAAAATGATCGAAGAATTAATTAAAAATGCACGACGCTCATTAAATAGCCGTAAGTTGTGTGTGTGCCTAAAGATGAGAGTTATAGACAATACTATTTCGTCTATTCCATATTTGCCTCCGAGTGTATAATTACCTCTCTTACTGCGAAGGTTTTAAACTTAATTCCTTTTGTCGGCAAATACAATAGCCTGCATTGGATTCGCATTATCCTCCCGCATTTAACATTACTCTATTTAGCCGCAGGCTCTCAAGGTAGCAATGAATAGAGTTTCTTTGGATGTGGTTTTTCTGGAAAGAGTAAGGGCTAGAAAAGTGAATAGGGATTTGCAAAATGTAACCTAAAGGCCTTGCGCGCCCTCAATATTAGAATCTATATATACATCTTATCCTACTGGTTTTCTGTGATTACCAGAAAAGGCGGGAGGGAATTATTTCTTGGGCGGGGAAGTAAACACAAGTCGTATACTTTAACTTTTGCTTAAAAATGGTTTATTGGGTAAAAGTGAATTTCTATATTTGGCGAAGCCCAATTCGGAATTTGTCAATTGTGATGGTAAGGTATTGTACTATGTTGAATATACCTTGTGAAAGGTTTCATCTGCAGGTATTACTTTATGCGATACCCTATTCTTAAATGCAAATTTATGTTGGCCTCGCCTCTACTACCATATTGGCTTGAATAGTGATGTCGGTACCCTATTCCTATACCCGTTTCATAGTTAAAATAATTTCGAATATTCCTTCTCATTGCCCAAGTAGGAGTTATAGAAATTTGATGGTTAACATTCAGATTATCTTGATTTGAAAGGACAAACCAATCTGGATTATAGCTTGCTTTGATGGAATAAAAATTCCCACTATTCCCATCAATTCGCTTTGATTGTTTCAATCTTCTTTTCAAGTTGTAATACCTTCTTGGTTCGATTGAAATCACAGGCGTTAATATAAATCCTGTATTGTCGTGAAGTGAACCACCAAAAATTCCGCCGTCAAAGCCGACCTCGCTACGTATAGTGACTGATTTAGAACGTTTTGTTTCATTATACGCCCAAATTCCCAAAAATCCAGTTTGTACGCCAAACATTGTTTTTTCTACACTCGCGCTTTGAGTACTTGCACTTTGGGCACTTGCAATTTGTGCACTCGCCAAAAAGGAAATCCCGCATAATACAACGGCTAATATTATTTTTTTCATCATTTTTTTCGTTAAAATACTCAAACCTTGATACAAACATTTCTAAACCAGTGTTGTACATAATGAGCTCTGAGTATAATAAGAGTTGAAAGGGATTTAGGACACTAGCCTATCTTTATCCTATTTCATCTAAATGCATTATTATTAAGCTTATTACTAATTATTATCAAAAATAATTTATATTTTTTGAAATTACAATAGGCCGATAATAATATTTTTATCCTCCTGCCTATTTCTTTTTCCACGTGGCAATATATCTTGAGTTTTACACAGACAAAGGCAAGAGCAACGATTATTTTCACCTATAAAGACAGCTGAGAAATTGCAGCCTTACAGAATTTATTGAAACCCAAATTGTGGCTAATTTTTTTTCATCCCGGTATTAACGTAATGATGCTTAGCGGTGAGTATCGGGCGCCAAACTCTTGAATTGATTTGACGATGATAGGGATCTAATTTTATCTAAAGCTTATTTTAATATCTTTATTTATCTCGAGGGCTAGTCTTGTGCAATCCACTTTAAGCCAATACTTTAAAAAGCACTTTACTTCTTCTGGGTAATTGAATTGAATATTAGCCTTCTGCAAAGTGCAAACTTTGATCGTAAAACTATCACCGTATTTGTCTTCGATGGCTTCGATTAAATCTTGGCTGCAGGTTGCTGTGCCACATTTCCGGTGGGAAATGAGGTGATCATCAGGGTTTCCTATTCGCACAGCCCTATAGAGCATGTGAACCGTATTTCCTTCTTGAATAATGGCAGGATTTAATACCCCATCATTTTCAAATTCCAGTTCGGTTTCCGAAAGGATAATGCCTTCTTTTTTGATTGCAATCATTTGAATAAAATAGTGGCAAGCAGCTGATTTATGATTCTTAAAATCAAAACTGACTACAAACACAGTGAATAAAATAAAAATTAATTTCAGAAGGGTAGAATAAATCTAAATCTAGAATGGTAAGTCAAAAAAATAATTTTTAACCTAAAAAACCTGCTTTTTTACAGATAATGAAAAGAAAGCAAGGATATAAAATGAAATAAGTAAAATGCGAAAATTGCTATGGTTAAATATTTCGCGGATGAAAGAAAGTTTGAAACCTCGTATATAACTTAACGTGAAAATCACTTTGGTCGGGTGTAAAAAGGTCTAAAGAGAAAGAAACTCAATCGGCTAGGCGGGAGGGTGGTTGTTAAAGATTACCCAATATAAGTATCAGCGCTTAGTTGTTTTCATATAAGCTTAATCTGTTTTTAAGAGCCATTAATTCTTCTTTCAATTGCCTTTCTTTTGCCAAAAGATTAAAAACCACATCTATCCCTTCAATGTTGACATTTAACTCATGGTGTAGTCGGATCATTTTTTCAAGGTCGTTGATTTGATCTTGATGTATAAATTGATTTTGCTCAATAATTTCAATTTGAATAAGTCCTGTATTGCACAAAGCATCAATAAATGAAATTTCAATTTCGTGGTGCGAACAGAGAGTTGTTATTGCTATTAAATCCTTTTTCATGTTATCTTATTTTTTGTAATTCCTGAAATAGCTCCTTTTCTTTTTCGCTCAGATTCGTAGGAATCTTTATTCGATAAGTGAGTATGAGATCGCCAAATTCTCCTTCGACCTTATATACAGGAAAGCCTTTTCCTTTCAATTTTACTTTGGTTTCGTTTTGCGTTTCATTTTCTTCTATTCTATAGCCACAAATTACTCCTTTTATCAGGTTTGCATTGAGGTTCAAATTTGCCTGCTCAAAAAGGGCTTCAAAGGTTGCTTTCTGCTCAATCTCTTCTTTGCTCTCACCAGCACCAGCCGAATAAAAAACCTTGTTTTCGGCCTTTGACCTTTTCAATAACTTGGATGCTGATGGAGCCACTTCTGTTCCTGTTTTCTTTGAAAAACACCACCTAAATTAACTTGCAGTACCCAAATTCAAAATGTTAAAACTATAAATAGTTGATTTTTATCGTGTTAATAAGCCAGAAAATTTTATGTTGAAAACAGGACAAGGCCATTTACATCAATGAGAATATGGTAATTCCTCCCTTTAGATTTGGAGGCTTTTCGCATTACCATGATCGATTTTTACAGGCTGGTGCAGCGGCTGTGAATAGCCATTATTTAAAATAATCGAGGGTGCCGGGGAAAAAGTCGTAGAGCAAAATGCAATAACCGTTTGTAACCTTAAATGGAAGTCCAAATTTGACTTTATTTGCTGTAGCTGTTTTTATTGCAATATCGCTTAGACTTCTGCGTTTATCGCTTTCTGGAACAGGGACCACTTGGTATTTGATATTTATGTTTTCGCCATTAAGATTATTAATATTACCCACCTCAGCGAAATCCACAAAGGTTTCATAGGGTTCACTTATGCATAGGTAATGTTTCAGGAATTTTTGAATTTTTTCCTTGTTTTTTGGATCAATCATTCGCTTTCTGAGGTCCTCAGGTAATTGTTCAAATCTTTCGTCCAGTACATAGAAATTAACTATAAAATCATCTGAACGGTAATAATCCTCCATTCCTGCTGCAGTAATTAATTGGTACCAATAAGAGAAATAGGTTGCGTAGCCTTTTGTACTTAAACGAAAACTCTCCAGTGCATTCATTGGTTTATCGGCACCCATTGTATTTAAAATCTCCAATTGAGTGGCTTTTTGCTTTAGCATATACTCATCCATTACTGCTTGTCCTAAGCTGGTGAAGGATATTTGGTATAAAAATAATAGGATCAACATTTTGAGCAAACTTTTCATGGGGTTTAGACTTTTAAGATGAATCAAAAGAACTGATGTAAGGAAGCTGGTATGCTTACTTCTCCCAAGACCTGATCTCCAGAACCAAAAGTAATTCCGTATATTTTTTTATTTTCGAAATCAATGGTAAAAAGGTTTAGTAATTTGTCCAGCTTCAAGGAAGCTACCAATTCCATATCCCAATTGTAGATGTCGATCGATGGTTCAATTAGTTCTCCTGTAAGTCTTTGACTCATGGTAGAATTTGGGTTAAATACATAGAAATAGTCTGGGCCTGGCTGCGCATCTAAAGCGAAAGTAAGGATGTCATCAAATTTTTCTGAGCCCGAAAGAGACAAATCCGGCTTGGGAACATTTTCTTGGGTTTGTTTTATTTCCAGGAGTTGCAATTGATCGTCATAGGCTATCATGTATGGGAACATTCGCAAAATTTGTATAATTTTCCCGCTATTTGGGTTTACTATTAGCTTATTATAATAACTCATTCCTTTTTCAGCAAGCCAACCAAAACCACTTTCTTCTGGATATCCAATATCCGGTTGAAAATCCATAACAAATAATTCCTCCCCAGTAGGCAGCCACTTGCCTATATTGTACTCCGCTTGAACACGATTGTAAAGAATGCTACCATCCTCAAGCTCGATAACGTCTTTATACGCAGAAATCACCGGAGGGAAACTTTTTTCTTCTTGTAGGTAATATTCATCATCTTTGGCCATAACTCGAATAATACTTTGCCTTCTTTGATCAAGTATCTTGACTAATAGGTTTGGTTCATTAACGTAGCTGAGCATGCCTACTGCATGACCTATTTCGTTGGGGCCATCGCCAAAACTACCTACCCAATATTCTTTATCATTCGACAAATCAATGATTTGTACCGGATAATCTCCACAACTATTAAGAATGATAACTTTTCCTTTGGCAGATTGAATTCCGAAGGGCGCAGGGCAACGGATGAATATATCCTCATAAGGCTTAACCACAGCTTCAGCTGAAACAAGCTGTACTAACTCAGGATTCGAGTTGGTACAGCTTGTAAGAAAGAATAAGAAAAAGATGAATAGATATTTCATAAAAGTAATTTTTTATTGAATAGTACCTTCGTTACTACACAGACTCGGAACTAGCCAGTTATCTGCAAATACAGTTTGGCAACCTTCTGGGCCTGGGGTGCAGCGATAAATTGCATACTCACCCACTCCGAAATCAACCATACTAAAACACGTTACGGTAGCTTTAGACGTTTGAAAGGTTAAGAAGGAAATGCCTAAAAAAAGGATGGTGGATGCGAGAATTTTTACTCTTTTTTTCGTGATCGTAATGATTTAGTTTAATAATGATTTAAATATGAATTAACGAATTAACGAATTAACGAATTAACGAATTAATGAATTAATGAATTAATGAATTAATGAATTAATGAATTAATGAATTAATGAATTAATATCAAAAATGTTGATGCGAAAATTTTAATAAAAAATCAGAATTATTTAAAAAAGTAAAATTAAACTAAATATTAGCTTAATTTAACGTATAGAATTCACGCTTCTTCTTAGACCTAGTTCTTTATTTCGGTATCAGTTTAAAGCTGATATTAGCCATTTGGATAGCTTCATCTAAGACTGTTACTAAATTTAAACCTCACCAACCACATCTTCAGCCATCAATTGTTTTTCGTAAAGCTCACGGTAGGCACCGTTTTTCTTCATCAAGTTCTTATGTGTGCCTTGCTCCACAATGTGGCCATCATCCAACACCACTATTTTGTCGGCTAGCTTGGCTGATGAAACTCGATGCGAAATGATGATGGTGGTGCGGTCTTTCATCACCTCTTTGAGACTATTCAATATGGCATTTTCAGTCTTGGTATCGACAGCAGAAAGGCAATCGTCCAATACCAATATTTTCGGGTCACGGGCAATGGCTCTTGCAATACTCACCCGTTGCTTTTGGCCACCAGAAAGAGTGATGCCTCTTTCGCCAAGACGAGTTTCGTAGCCGTTGGGAAAACGAGAAATATTTTCTGCTAAGTCGGCATTTTTTGCGGCTCTTATAATTTCATCCTCGGTGATTTTGTCCTTGCCGAAAGCAATATTATTGGCGATTGTATCTGAGAATAAGAAAACATCTTGAGGAACATAACCAATTTGCCCACGCAGAGAGGGTAGGGAGTAATCTTTGATGGATTGCCCATCTACTAAGATTTCGCCTCCTGTGGGATCGTACATTCTGCAAATAAGATTCGCAATGGTGCTTTTGCCAGAACCTGTCGTGCCAATAATAGCGATGGATTCGCCTTCGCCTATTTCGAAGCTGATATTATTAAGTGCCTTGATGCCAGAATCTGGATAGACCAAAGAAACATTGCGAAAGCTAATGGTTCCTTTCACCTCCCGCTCTATTTTCAACTCTGAGGTGATGTCATTCTCCGTTTTCAGAAATTCGTTAATTCTTTTTTGCGAGGCAGCAGCTCTTTGTACCATAGAGGTGACCCAGCCAAGTGAGGTCACGGGCCAAGTGAGCATATTTACATAGATAATAAATTCAGCGATATTTCCGTAGGTAATACTCCCATTGATTACCTCTACACCACCTATGTACACAGTAAGAATCACACTCAGGCCAATTAAGGCAAGAATTAGAGGAAAGAAAAGAGAATTAACCAGTGAAAGCTCCAGCGATTTTTCCTTGTAGTCTTCACTGGCTTTGTCGAATTGATTCAATGAATCTTCCTCGCGGACGAATGATTTGATGACCCGAATACCCGAAAAGGCTTCTTGCACGAAAGTGCTCAAGCCAGATAAACTCTGTTGAATCTCCTCCGATCTCTTCTGGATAATATTATTGACAAAATAGATACTGAGCGATAGAAAGGGCAGCGGAATGAGCGCGTATAAGGTAAGTTTCGGGTTGACGGAAATCATATATGGGATGACCATAAATAACAAAGCGAGTAGATTCAGCCCATACATAATGGCGGGTCCTAAGTACATTCTTACTCTACTTACATCTTCCGAGATACGCGCGATAAGGTCGCCTGTATTGTTCCGTCTATAAAAGCTTAAGGGCAATTGCTGATAATGAGCATATATTTCGTTTTTTAAGTCATACTCAATATGGCGGGACATCACAATAATGCTCTGGCGAACTAGGAATAAGAATACCCCTCGCAAAAGTGCCATCACAAGCATGAGTATCGCATACACGAATACAGCTCCTGCAATATTGGCATATACATCCGATTGCAGCTCAAAGCCATTGAACATAAAATACAATTGGAGATTTTCCTGCACTAAGTCTATGGCATTACGGACAAGCTGCGCCGGAATAATGGCAAAGACATTGGAAATAATGACAAATAGAATCCCAAGCAAAAGGAGATGCTTGTAGGTATATAAATATTTATTGAGATAGCTGAGTTCCTTCACAAACGATTACACTAATTGACTTACGGGCTTATTCATTACACGAATAGCATTGAAATAGTTTGAAAAATAATCTACTTTTGCGACAGGTTTGAAATTCGTATTTCCAAATATAATTTTCCTTCCACCATGTAATTTTATTCCAAACACTACACAAAGGACGATAATGATAGAAGTAAATGAAATAAAACGCGAAAAAAAAATATCTGCTTTCGAAGAAATCAGCAAATTGGGTCATGAGCAGTTGGTGTATTGCTATGATGAGCCCACAGGTTTACGTGCGCTCATTGGCATACATAATACGGTGCTGGGTCCAGCGCTGGGTGGTACTAGGCTGTGGCATTACGAAAAGGAGGAAGATGCGTTGGTAGATGTGCTTCGTCTAAGCCGCGGGATGACGTTCAAAGCAGCTATTTCGGGCCTAAATCTAGGCGGTGGGAAAGCCGTAATCATTGGTGACCCAAAAATGAAAACTGAAGCGTTTCTTCGTCGCTTTGGGCGCTTTGTGCAAAGCCTAGGTGGTAGATATATTACAGCGGAAGACGTGAATATGCGTACACGTGATATGGAATATATAGGCATGGAAACGAAGCACGTAACGGGGCTTCCAGAAACACTTGGTGGAGGAGGCGATCCATCGCCAGTCACTGCTTATGGCACCTATTTGGGAATGAAAGCCGCAGCCAAAAAAGTATACGGCAATGATAGCCTTACGGGCAAAACCATTACGGTACAAGGCGTTGGGCAGGTAGGAACATACTTAGTAGAATATTTGGCCAAAGAGAATGCAAAAGTGTATGTTACTGATATTTCTCAAGATCGATTGCAATTTGTAGCCAAAGAGTACGGCGCAATCGTAGTGGGCCAAGAGGAGATTTACGATGTGAACGCAGATATATTCGCTCCTTGTGCATTAGGCGCAATTATAAATGATCAGACTATTGATAAATTAAAATGCGACATCATTGCGGGTGCAGCAAATAATCAATTGCATGATGAAGAAAAGCATGGCAATATGCTCATGGAGCGCAACATCGTCTTTGCTCCTGATTTTTTAATAAATGCGGGAGGGTTGATCAACGTGTATAACGAATACCTTGGCAATTACAACCGCGATAGAGCGTACAGTCAAACAGAGAAAATCTATGAAACCTGCATGGACATCTTGACGCTTTCCGAAAAGGAAGGAATCAATCCACAAAAAGCGGCTATTGCTATGGCCACAAAGAGAATTAACGATATGGGAAAAGTAAAGCTTTCCTTCTAACCGTCTTTCATTAAATTAATTTCCTCCTTTTCTGTTCAGATAAAGGAGGAATTATTTTTTAATCTGAATTAGTCCAAGTATTCCCTTCAGGTTTTGTAAATTTGTTCCTAGATAAAACGTTCTTTTAATTCATGCTAAATCGCAGAGCCCTTAGAATCAAAGCCATGCAGGCATTTTATGCTTACCAGCAAAGTAAGCAGTCTGATTTCAACTTGGCCATCAACAATATCATCCAAGAATTGCAGCCCGATCTTATGGCTGCCGAGCCGGAGGATATGGAGTTGCTGAAGGTTTACCAAAAGGGAGCCATTAATATCTTCAAATCTGATTTTCAGAAAGGCAGAATAGCCTTTCCTGATGATACGCCTAAGCGAGCAAAAGACGCAGTGATCCATGCTGTAGCACACTTTCGAGGCTTGTTGCAAGTAGATGTGGAGCATCACCGCAAGCAGCTTATTGCCGAGACACAAAAGATATTTCAGTCCTATCTTAAGAGTGTAAACCTTATCATTGAGTTTGCCAATGCAGCAGATATAGAGCTTAAGCGCAAACAAAAAATCTTTTTTGATACCCCAATAGATGCGGGACAATTCAATTTGGTGGAAAACCGTTATATCAAGGCTTTCCAAGCAGATGAGAACTTTACGAATGTACTCCTAAGAAACCATGCAGGTTGGGAACAAGATTCCGAAATGGTGTGGCAATGGTATAAAGATGCACTGAAAAAGAACAGTACTTATTTGGAATATATCTCCAAATCTAATCCGAGTGCAGAAGAGGATAAAAGCATCCTATGGGCCATTACACGGGAGGTAATATTCAAGTACGATGGCATCAAGTCCTACTTCGAAAGCTATGAGCTTAACTGGAGTGAAGATAAGGAAATCGTAAAAAGCATGGTGAAAAAGACCATTAAGGATTTGGATCTGGAGTTGGAGCAAATTGAGATAATGGAGCTATCCACCAATTGGGAGGAGGATGATATTTTCCTCCGAACGCTCTACGATCAATGTGTAGAAAATGAGCAAGAATACGAGAAATATTTCGAACATTTGCTTAAAAATTGGGAAGTGGAACGAACTGCCATGATGGATCGTATAATTATATCAATGGCTATTGCCGAGATGCTTAATTTTCCAGGGATTCCCTTAAAAGTGACAATAAATGAATATATTGAAATTTCAAAATTGTATAGCACGCCTAAGAGTAAGCAGTTTATTAATGGAGTGTTAGATGCAGTTGGAACAGAACTGAAAGAAAAGGGAATTTTGAAAAAGAGTGGCAGGGGATTAATAGATAATAAATAATATAAAAGACCTAAAAAATGAGCAAATCAAGCGGAACATTCTTCGCATTTTTAGTGGGCGTAGTGGCAGGTGCGGCAGTTGGTGTTTTATATGCACCCGACAAAGGCGCCAATACCAGAGATAAACTGTCTTATAGACTAGATAAATACAAAAAAAAACTGGAAGAACTTGTTGAGGAGCTGATGGATCAACAACAAAAGCCATTGAATAAAGCGAAATCTGACAGCGAAAAAGTAATTACAGATGCCAAAGAAAAGGCTGAAAGATTGCTTTTCGATGTAGACGACCTGATTGGACAATTGAAGAACAAAAAATAAATTTGAACCCAAAAATTCGTTAAATTATGAAAGCAAATATCCTACTTGTGGGCTTAATTCTTGTTGGTGTTTCGTTTAGCTGCCAAGATGATTCTGAACTCGAACAAAGAATATCAAATCTTGAAAGAAGACTGGCCGACGTTGAAAACCGAGGCGTAACGATGGAAAGCCGCATTCCTCAAACAAACAGTCAGGTAGTTTCCCAGCAAAGAGCCCAAACAGGCCCTGCACCATTGTTCAAATTTGAGCAGACAGAATATGATTTTGGCAATATTAAAGAAGGCGAAGTGGTAAGACACATCTTTGAGTTTATAAATGTGGGTGAAGCTCCGTTGATTATCCAAAATGCAACAGCAAGTTGTGGATGTACAGTCCCTTCATTCTCCAAAGAACCAATACCAGTAGGTGGAAAAGGACAAATTCAAGTGGAATTTAATAGCTCAGGAAAGCCAATGCAGCAGAATCCAATCATTACCATTACTGCAAATACGAATCCAAGCATTTCCAGACTTTCCATCAAAGGTTATGTAGAACCAAGAGCATAAATAAGATACAATGAACACATTTATTTTAGCACAAGCAGTTGGTGGCGAGTGGATGGGTCAACTGTTCCTATGGGGCGGTATCATCTTGGTATTTTACTTCTTTATGATTCGCCCACAGCAGAAAAAGCAAAAGGATCAAAAGAGCTTTTCTGAAAGCCTTACCAAAGGATCCATGGTTGTAACTATTGGTGGCCTTCACGGAAAAGTAGTTTCTGTGGAGGACAATAAAGTAGTTCTTGAAGTGGACAAAGCAACTAAAATGGTATTCGATAAATCGGCCATTTCTCTTGACTCCAGCAAGCAATACATGGATACAGAAAAGAAATAATATATGGGGGTATTTAGGTCATTTTGGAAGTTTCTAGGAAGCCTTCTTACTCCAAAAAAAACGGATAACTGGAAGGTGATTGCTCTATGTTTAATAGTAGCAACCACCTTTTGGTTTTTTAATGCCCTGAATAAAAGCGACTACACTACAAGGATAAACTACCCGTTCCAAATTTCCTTCGATGATAGCTTGTATGTACCCATCAAGCCTCTGCCTCAGGAAATTGTCATTGAAGTAACGGGCGGTGGCTGGGACTTGCTGCGTAAGTCATTCGGTTTCGAAATGAACCCCTTAGTAGTGCCTATATCCAATCCGTCTGACACTAAGTATATTCTGGGCTCAAGTCTAAATCTCGATTTATCAGAACGATTGGGAGAAGCAAAATTGAATTTTGTGCTTATAGATACAATCATGCTCAATATAGAGCGAATAAGTACTCGTAAACTAAAAATGGTAGTAGATACGCTAAGATTATCCATCGCTGAAAATTTCAAGGTGAATAATCCAATCTTAATCGAACCAGATTCTATTGAAGTAACCGGGCCACTTTCTTACGTGAATGCGCTACCCGATGAATTGATGCTGGATATTTCGGAAAAGAATATTTCGGAAAAGTTGATTACAGAAGTGTCGGTTGGGTCGCTGGGTAGTAGCCTATACCAGCTTTCACCTCCCGCTGTTGTGGTAACCATCGAGTTGATAGAATTCGCAGTATTTGATCAAGAAGTGAAATTGACTTTACTTAATTTTCCAGAAAATCCGGCCATCTTCCCGCGCAGGTCTTTTGTCAAATTAACGTATAGAGTACCAAAGGATTCCTTTCCCTATGCACTTATTTTCCCTTGGGAAGTTGGCCTAGATTACTCTCGATTGAACCAAACAGATTCATCTCTAAGACCTTACCTTATTGCTTACCCGGGCTTTGCCAGAGAAATAGAAATTGATCCTATTGAGATTGAAATAATTTTCGAAAAAAATGAATAAACCCTATTTGGTAGGCATTACAGGCGGCATAGGTTCTGGAAAATCTATCGTGACAAAAATATTCTCTTTATTGGGAGTTCCTATTTACGATGCCGATTCTCGTGCTAAATGGTTGATGGAAAACGACCCAACATTGATCCAATCTATAGAGGACGTATTTACCGAAAAAGCCTACTTAGAGAATGGTAAACTCAATCGGCCTTGGCTTGCTAGCGAGGTTTTTTCCGACCCAGACAAGACGCGCACCATCAATAGCTTGGTGCATCCTTGCGTAGCTGAAGATAGTCAGAAATGGATAGTGGCGAATGCAAATCATCCTTTTTTGGTTAAGGAAGCCGCATTGATGTACGAATCGGGCAGCTATAAGGAGATGAATTTTATCGTGGCGGTGTATGCGCCTGAGCGAATCCGGATAAGGCGGGTGTTAATGCGTGACGTGAAAAGAAGTGCCGAGGATGTGAAAAACATCATAGCTCGCCAAATGCCTGATGAGGAAAAGAAAAATAAGGCAAGAGCAGTCATTGTAAATGATGATCAGCGATTGGTAATTCCTCAAGTCATTTCTCTTCATAAGCAATTGCTCAAGTTAGCTCTCGCCTAATCTAATCTTCCCTAGCGATATTTGATCTACATAAAACTTCATTCTAGTGCAGCCGTGGTCAAGTAGAAGCACTTTCTCAATCTTATCTTCCTTGTGGTTGTAAAACACCTCTACATAGTAATTGTGATATAAATATAGATTCACTTTGTAGCCATAATATCGGATAGCCACAATGAAGTGACCTTCGAAATAAAGATTTTTGATTTTCTGATAGAAAGGTAATTCGGTAAATGTCTCCTGCTTCATTCCAACCTCATTTTTCATTTCAACGAAGGGTCAAAACTGATAGTTCGAAGGAATATCCAAGTTGCTGAAAATATTAGGGACTTACTGCAATCTTAGGAATCTTGCGGGCGTATAGCCAGCCAATAATTGGACCGGGAGCAAGTATCAATAAAAATAGAGAACTTGGCACCAAACTATACATCCATTCGGTAAGCTGCAAGCTGACAATGGTGATGAAAAATCCTAAACTTACGGTGATGGTCAGGGCTGTTCCTACCAGTTCTTTTGGAGCAGTTTGTGCGTTGAGTGTGGAAAGTTGGGGCGAATCACCGGCCACAGCAAAGCCCCATACAATGAGATAAGCAATAAAGGCCCACACAGGAAGTACTAGCAACACTGGCGATAATAAGCAGCATATAGCTGAAGTTGCCAAGAAATTTACTGCCACCTTTCTGCTTCCAATCCTTAGTGCCAGTTTGCCTCCCAACATACAGGCCAAGCTGCCCGTAGCAATTACTACAAACGTCCATAAACTAATGGACAAATTCTGTTGGGTTTGTTGTGCATACAGTGCGATTAATATCGGGACAAAAGCCCAGAACGTGTATAATTCCCACATGTGCCCAAAGTATCCAAATGCAGCTCTTCGAAAATCCTTTACTGCAAATACGGCCAGTACTTTTTTGGGCTTAAAGGTCGCGGATTTCACTTTCAGCGGGCCGTCAGCTACCAAAAAGAAAAGCAAAAAGCCACCAAAAGCAGCTACAGTGGATGTAACCACAATTACCCATTTCCAATCTAAAGTTCCTCCAGAATAGGTGAGAAAATGAGGAAAGGCAGTTCCTAATACCAACGCTGCAACCAAATAGCCCAAAGCCATTCCAAGATTTTTGCCATACCACTCCGAGGCGATTTTCATACCTACAGGATAGATTCCCGCCAGAAAGAAACCCGTGAAAAAGCGGGAGGATAATAGGAATACGTAATCGGCAGGCCATAAAAGTATAGCGGCATTCATGGTAGCACCGGCTAATGCACAAAAAAGAAAGATTCTACTTGACGAAAATCGATCTGAAATGCCAGTAAGCGCAAAAAGAAATGTGCCTACGATAAAGCCCAATTGCACTGCGGATGTAATGCTCGCCATCGAATCTGTAGGAAAGGAAAACTCAGCGGATATTCTCGGTAGAATCGCATTGCCAGCAAACCATAAGGATGTGCCCGCAAACTGCGCAAATATGATGATGGGGAGGGTGCGTTTGGGGTTGATCGACTTTATCATTAGCTACCTTACTCAAACCTAGTCTCATACTTCCGGTTCATATACTCAATAGACTCGGCGATGAGTTTTTCGAGCACGTCAATATTTATATCGCTGAGTCTTTTCACATAGAGGCAGGATTTGCCCGTTTTGTATTTGCCAAGCGTATCCATTAGTGCTTCATATTTGCTAAAGCCAGCCATCATATATAGCGTGAGATTTTGCTTTCGAGGCGAGAATCCAGGCAGCGGCCAATCACCACTATGGCCACTAGCATACACATAATGATAGGTGCCAAAACCAACCATGCTGCCGCCCCACATTTTCGGGGCTACACCTGTGATTTTCTGCATCAGTTTGATTACTGCAAAACTGTCCTCCCGCTTTTTTGGGTCTTCTACTTGCATGATAAATGACTCGACATTCGCATCATTTTTTTTAGTTTTTGCTTCTGCCATTTTTCTATTTTTAACCCATTACTCTTTCTTTTCTACTTTGCCTTGAAATAAAAGCCAAGTTCTTGGATCCAAACTTATATGAGTTGGCACTTGACTGCTCGGTAGTGGAATTTGAGACCTCTTTTCATCTATCTCAATGGTGTAAATTTGCGGGAGGTTATTCCCCTCGGTGTACACAGCGATATCGATTGGAAATCGGAACACATGCCCATCTTGGATTTGCTCAAAGTCAATTACAGCAGCTTTTGCCTGCGCATTATATTCCCATTTAGCTTCGATAATGGGATGCCCAGGTTTGCGTAGCCATTGATCAAAAAACCAAGATAAATCCTCTCCGCTCACTTCCTCCATCACTTTTCGCAGATCTTCTGAGAGGGCATTTTTATTTTGATATTGAGCATAATATGCTCTGATGCCATTTCTGAAATGTGTATCGCCTATTTCCTTCCTCAGCATGTGGAGTACCCATGCCCCTTTTTGGTAGGAATTGGGACTAAGTAGCCGATTGAGATCTGTAATAAGCGTGTCTAATACGGGAGAGGTTTTGGTGCCTTCCCAATGCTTCACTACCGTAAAGCGTGCTTGCTGCATGCCTTCAGTAAGCTTTTCTCTACCGTAATAATGCTCGAAATACAATTGAGTAAAATAGGTGGCAAATCCTTCGCTGAGCCATATATGATACCAATCTTTTTCAGATACTGAATTACCAAACCATTGGTGAGCAACCTCATGGGCGATTAGTCCTTCTGAGGCGCGGGTGCCGGTAACTGAGCTTTCGGTATAGAAAATATTGCTCGCATTTTCCATTCCGCCGTAGCGAGTTTTAGATTGCACATTGGCCAGTTTCTCATAGCTATATTGGCCAACATATTGGTTGAAAAATAGGAGGGATTGGGTTGCCAATGCATAGTCGTAAAAACCCTTTTCCCTATCTTGTGGATACACCCAGCTTTGTACTGCCACACCATCAATAATCTCTTCGGTTTTGATCGCAAAACGTGCCGCCCCCATCACCATCACTTTTGTAGCAATGTCTACATCGGTTTCCCAATGTGTTCTTCGTGTTTCACTGTCAATGTCGGTAGACTCTATCAATGCGCCAGTGCCTATTACTTGGTAATGGTTTGGTGCGGTAATTATAAATGCACAACTCGCCTTATCCGACGGATGATCTACCACTGGAAGCCAATGATGCGCTCTATTTGGCCAATTGTCGCCAAAGAAGGTTCTCTCGCCATATTTATTTTTGGAGATGATGAGCCCATTCTGTGGGATGCCTTGGTAGGTGATTTCAATTTCATGTGAGCTGCCCATGCCTGTGCTGATGCTCACTCGGTTGTTGCTATGATCAAATGCGAGATTCCTCCCGCTTTTTTTGTCTATTATACTGCCAATAGTCATTCCCTTTCCATCGGCATCTTTGTTTATCAAATCCAAGATGAAAGCACCTTTCGCTTGATCCAGATACTTGAGTTGGATGACGGCTTTGCCTTTAATTTCATCTGTATCGTCAGCGATTTCAAGATGAAATTCATAATGTCGGATATCTAATGTGCCATCAACCGGATAAGGATCCTGCGCGTGGAGGGAGAAAAAGGAAAGGCTAAATAGAATGCTGAGGAAGGATTTCATAAAAAAGCGGATTGATTAGCTAAATATAATCAATCCGCTTTGTAAGGCGTAAAAAATTGAAATTACTTATCCTTTACTGGCTCCATCATTACTTGGATGTAATCAGGAGAATATTTCATTACCGCACCTGTAGCTATATCAATAGCCCAAAAAAGGATATTAAATAGATTAATAATAGACACAGGGTTGAATTCGGTCGGCGGCTGGATAATTTTATTTACGTATCCTTCTTTTTTAAGCACAACGGTCTCTCCAGTGAAGCCTTTCTTTAATCTCACAGAAGTTGGCGTGGTGCCTTGGTACATTCCGCCTACTTCCACTCGGGTATCAGGCACATCCGAATCTATCGTCACATTTTGTCTAGAGCCTGTGAAAATAGTCGCACAACTAGAAAAGAGTATGTGCGAGCAAATAATAAGGAGTAAAAGTGTGGCTTTTTGTTTCATATCTATTTTTTTTCAAAAGTAGATAATTAATTAGCGTAATTACATTAAAGTAATACATTAATTAAATGTTAAAACAGTTTTAAAGGTAGCCTTATTCATCATGTCTACTGCTTGAGCATTGCCTCCAGCTGCGCCAGCTTGGCCACCGCCGCCAGCTCTCCCACCACCAGCTCCACCTCGTCCACCGCCAGCAGCTCCGCCTCGTCCACCGCCAGCAGCTCCGCCTCGTCCACCAGCACCCATAGCAGCACCGCCGGCCATGCCTGCACCACTCATTTCCATTCCATTTACTGTTACTTCCATTTCGATGCTATTAGCAGCATCTCTTGGGTCGCCATTATCTGCAAGCAGTTGATTTAGCGGTATTTTATATTCATATACCAAGTGCTGTGCTTCGTTCCAGTTTATTCCTAAATTGATGCCATTACTGCTGTCTAGCGTTTGGCCACCCTTGAGTTTATTGACAAATCCATCTGCCAATAGAGCTTTATTTCTAAGCAGAAATAGCTCCTTCATGTATTCCATATCGGGTCTTTTGCCAGCTTCTGAGCGTATTTGAGGCATTGTGGACTCTCCTTCGGCATTATAAGGAT
Source organism: Cyclobacteriaceae bacterium (assembly GCA_041689935.1). GTDB lineage: Bacteria > Bacteroidota > Bacteroidia > Cytophagales > Cyclobacteriaceae > CAXBDP01. The sequence continues at coordinate 19,394 of JBDNFI010000061.1, read as the reverse complement.
AAAGTAATTTGCCACTAGTTTTCTTTTTGCCAGTTTTTGAGGAGAAATTTAGTTCAAGTCCATTCCTCATAATTTTTTGTTGGAAAGGCATTTCTGCTGCTACTAGCAAAACATAAAGAAATTCATCATCTGCAACGGCAAAATAAGACAGACCCGTTTTATCTTCTTTTATGAGATTCTCCAATGGCCATTCTTGATTGTTTCCATCTAAAACAGGCGTGAAATTCGCTTCGGGGACTGTGAGTTGAGCATTTGCAATTCCACTTAGCAGGACTGCGAAAAATAAGGTTTCGATTGATTTTTTCATATTTTGGAATTTCTACTTTTGATGGAAAAGAAGATTGATAGTTTAATGCGAAAGGAGATTTATTTTTAGAATTAAATTACTGTAAATCAGTAGAATGTATTCTATTGGGATAGTGAGCTTTAACAAAAAATTGTGTAGGTCGTGTCAATAGTAGAGTTCATTCAATATCTTGTTAAAAATATGGAATCTACACCTTATAAAAAGCTGATTAAATGAAACCTGTTTATTTATTTTCGATACCGATTTTAGCAATTTTACAAATACCGCAAGGAGTTCCCAATCCTGCGGATGGATCACCCTTATCCATCAATTCCACTACGGATGTGATCTTATACATTGTGGCACCTACTATGATGATAATCCTGTATTTTGTCGCACGGAGCTGGCGAAAAAGAAAAAAGCGGGAGGAAGCGGAAAAACGGAAAGAAGGTAAATAAGGTATTAGCCTGCCCAACCTTCTCGATCTAGGCTTCTATACTGTATGGCTTCAGCCAAATGCTCAATTTTAATATCCTTGCTATCTGCTAGGTCCGCGATGGTTCGCGATACCTTTAGGATACGATCATAAGCTCTTGCCGAAAGTCCTAGCCGTTCCATAGCAGTCTTCAGTAACGTACGACCTGCTTCATTTATTTGGCATATTTCTTTCACCATCTGTGAAGGCATCATCGCATTGGAGTATATTTCAGGCCTTTCCTTGAAGCGTTCTAGCTGAACCTCCCGCGCTTTTATTACTCGCTCTCGAATCTGCGCACTACTTTCGGTTTTGCGCGTGCCGGTCATTTCATCAAACGATACGGGTGTCACTTCTACATGCAAATCAATCCGATCGAGGAGCGGCCCACTTACTTTATTCAAATAGCGCTGCACTATACCAGGGGCGCAAACGCACTCTTTATCGGGGTGGTTGTAATAGCCGCACGGACAAGGATTCATACTTGAAATAAGCATAAAGTTGGCAGGAAATTCTACGGAGATTTTAGCCCTACTTATGGTTACTTTTCTATCTTCCAACGGTTGCCGCATTACTTCAAGAACCGCTCTTTTGAATTCGGGCAATTCATCTAAAAATAGCACTCCATTATGTGCCAACGAAATCTCACCGGGCTGTGGATTGCCACCACCACCTACTAAGGCGACGTCAGAAATTGTATGATGGGGACTTCGGAACGGCCTGCGAGTAATCAAGGAACCTCCCACGCCCAACCGTCCGGCTACGGAGTGAATTTTGGTCGTTTCCAGGGCTTCGTGCAAGCCAAGAGGGGGTAAGATAGAAGGAAGTCGCTTGGCAAGCATGGTTTTGCCTGCACCAGGTGGGCCAATCATGATCACATTGTGCCCGCCCGCGGCGGCTATCTCCAATGCTCGCTTTATATTTTCCTGTCCTTGTACATGCTCAAAATCAGCTTCATAATCATTCAATTTGCTGAAGAAAATATCGCGTGTGTCTTGCTTTAGTGGAGGAATTTCAACTCTCGATTCGAAAAAGTCGATGGCTTCCTTAAGGGTTTCTACTGGGATTACATCCAAATTATTGACAATAGCGGCTTCACTCGCATTAGCTTTGGGTAGCACAAATCCTTTGAACCCTTGCTTGCGTGCTTCAATCGCAATGGGCAACACGCCTTTGATCGGCCTCAATGTTCCATCCAATGCCAATTCACCCATTAGCATATATTGATCGAGTGTGTCTGAGAAGATTTGGCCTGAGGCACTTAAAATTCCTAAGGCAATGGGCAAATCATAAGCAGAACCTTCCTTTTTCACATCTGCGGGAGCAAGGTTAATGACCACCTTTTCGCGAGGCATTCTATAGCGAAGGGTTTTTATGGCAGCCTCTACTCTCTGCTGACTTTCTTTCACAGCATTGTCTGGTAGGCCTACCATAAAGAATTTGATGCCCTGACTTACATTGACCTCAATGGTAATCACTCTGGCATCTACCCCATAAACTGCACTTCCATAAACCTTGGCGAGCATATTTTATTCAGTCATTTTTTCGATCAAAAATATAAGTGAGTGAATTACCTTAATATGGATTTCCTGAATACGATCAGCATATCCATCGTGCGCCACTCGAATTTCTACGTCAGATAAGGTAGCTAATTCTCCACCATTTTTTCCAGTGAGTGAAACTACCGTCATTCCTTTTTGCCTTGCACATACAGCCGCTTTGATAATATTTGCTGAGTTGCCACTTGTGCTTATAGCCAATAATATATCTCCTTTTTGGCCAATGGCTTCCACATAGCGAGAGAAAATATGGTCGAAGCCATAGTCATTGCCCACACATGAAATATGCCCAGGATTTGATATCGCAATAGCTGGCAACGCTCTTCGATTTTCTCTATATCGACCAGTAAGTTCTTCCGCAAAATGCATAGCATCGCAATGCGAACCTCCATTGCCACAAGCAATTATTTTCCCTCCTCGGAGGAATGAATCGACCATTAACCTAGCGGCAGATTCGATTTTCTGTAAATTCTCACCAGAGTTTAAAAAACCATCCAATACTTTTCTGGATTCTGTAAGCTCTTTATGAATTAAATGTTGGTAATCCATTGGCTATTTATGACTTGAAAATCCAGTAGTATCATCCTTTTTGACATCCTTTTTAGGAACAATGTCGGCAGTTTGCACTTTCCGCTGCCAATTGTTTTTTTCCTTTTCCAGATCAAACATTTCCGCTTTAATATCTTTTATCTTATCCAAATACATCTTTTCCATCTTTTGCGTATTCTTCACTTGTATAGCTTGGCGGATCATAATGATGATGAAAATCAACAGGCCGATCAGTGTCCACCAAATAAATAATGGAACAAAGGCGGGAGGTATTAAATCTCGTGAGTCGAGCAAAGCCAATATGACCGTGGCAAGCAGCCAGGTGAGGTGTATAATGCTAAATGTTTGGACTTTTTGTTTCATTGGAGTATAGTCAGGCTACTAAGATACAAAAAATATGAAAATCCCGCATCAATTTTGTTGAATTTGGCTAAGCTTTTTATATAAGCCATCTCTTTCTATCAGCTCCGCATGACTTCCTCTTTCGATAATTTCACCCTTTTCTACCACTATTATTTCATCCGCATGCTGTATAGTGCTCAGTCGGTGGGCAATTACCAAGGAGGTTCTGCTTTTCATCAAATTGAACAAGGCATCTTGAACCAGTTTTTCTGATTCGGAATCGAGCGCAGATGTGGCTTCATCTAATATCAAAATGGACGGATTTTTAAATACGGCTCTCGCAATGCTCAATCGCTGTCTTTGTCCACCACTCAGGCGAGTGCCTCGTTCGCCAATCATAGTTTCATAGCCATTTTCTAGTTGCTCAATAAAAGCATGTGCGTTTGCGATTTTAGCTGCTTGAATCACATCTTCCATTTTTGCGTCTGGTTTGCCAAAAGCGATGTTCTTAAAAACGGTATCGTTAAAAAGGATCGACTCTTGAGTCACAATTCCCATGTGTTGGCGTAAGTCAGCAATTTTGTAGGAGCGGATGTCTTCTCCATCTATTCTTACCGTCCCTTTTGTAGGATCGTAAAATCTAGGAACCAAATCTGCGATGGTGGATTTTCCGCCTCCAGAAGGGCCAACCAATGCGATGGTTTTCCCTTTTTCGATTCTCAAATTTACTCCTTTCAGCACCCATTCTTTATCATAAGAAAACCACACATCTTTGAATTCAATCGACTCTTCAAACTCTTTCATGGCAATGGCCGGCTCCGGATCTGTAATGGCGGGCGGGGTATCTATGATGGCAAATATGCGCTCGCCCGATGCTATTCCTCTTTGGATGTTTGAGATCGCTTGAGAAATTACTTTGGACGGATTTAATACCTGTGTGAACAAGATGATGTAAGTGAAAAACCCACTGGCTGATAAATCAGATTCCTGATTAAGGACCAGATTGCCACCATAGAGTAAAATTCCCGCTACCACAACCACGCCTAGGAATTGAGAAAGCGGTGCAGCCAATTCGTTTTTGCGCGCCATAGAAATATTGATGCCAGAGTAAGAGGCTACCTCTCGCCCAAAAATCTGGCTGATATAATTCCTCGCAGAAAAAGCCTTTATTATTCTGATTCCTGAAAGGGTTTCATCCAAAATCGTAACAATTCTTCCTAAAGATTCTTGGCTTTCCGTAGCATTTTTCTTGAGTCTTTTGGTGATTTCTGAAATTAGAAAACCTGTAATGGGCAAAAATAATAAGGTGAGGAAAGTAAGTTTGGCTGAGAGGGCAAATAGTATTATAAAAGTAATGATGATGGTAGCAGGCTCTCGAAAAGCTACTTTTAAGGTGCTTACAATAGTGTTTTCAACTTCTTGCACATCATTGGTGATGCGCGACAATAAGTCCCCTTTGCGCTCGGTGGTGAAATAGCCTAAATGTAATTCACTGGCTTTATCAAAAATATCCATCCGCAGCTTCTCAATCACCTTTACCCTGATTTTGGCAAGTAGCACATTAGATATATACGTGAAGACGTTGGAAAGAAGTACCGATAGCACGATCACTAAGCACACATATTTGAGCGTGCCCATTTTGCCTTGAGTGTCGGAGGCCTGTACCAGAAAATGATTGAACGTGTGGAAGAGGTAATCTACCGAAAAACTAAACTCCATGGGGGCTCTGTATTGCGCTATTTGCTCAAGGTCTACCTGCTCAAATACGATATCGAAAAGTGGCTTGAGTAAGGCGTAATTGAGCAAGCCAAAAATGATGGCCAAGGTAGCAAAAAAGATATATCTCGGCAAATATTTCCCATAGGGTTTGGCATAGGTCAATATTCGTAGATAGGTTTTCATTTTAGGAAAAGAGTTTACTCAAAAAATCAAAAAAGACTAAAATTCATGATCGCGATGTGGAATATTCCACCTTAGCAATAGCTGGGTAAAGGTAGTGTTCTCCTTTTTGCCTGTGTTTACTTCTTGAGATAAATTTCGAATGGTTTGGCGGAGGTCAACAAAGAGATTGTGCCTTAACATATAAGAAGCCGTAAAATCATAAAATTGCAAATCGCTGCGGTTGCCTTGCCCTACTTCATTATTCAAGTCTTGTACGCGAGTGGAGGTGCTTCTTGTCACATCTCCACCAAAATTTTGTCCAGGCAAATCTCCACCATATTGGGTTATGATGGCCTTGGCAGTTACCGATAATCTATCCAAAGGCTGGTAACGCATTATCCCAATCACCTCCCGCAAATTTGCACCCATGGGATGGGCAAGTGGTTGCCTAAAGTGCGCTGCATTCAATAGGTGGTTTTTGCGAGCAAAAGTGTATGGCGTGATATGATTTACCTCTGCCTGTATATCCAAATTAGAGATTTTAAATAGATCAAAATACTTCACACCTATTTGTGAGGCTATATTATTATCCCACGCACCATCGCCTAATTCTCTCAACTGCAAGCCATCGAAATAGGCCATGCCATAGATATTCATCGTGTTAAACAAATTCCAACTTACATCCATACCCATTGCCTTATTTTCGCCTGGTTCGTTGGTGTTGAATAGGGAGCGAGAAAATATGATGGGGTTGAAATAGGCAAATTTAATAGGAACTGCTTTGTTTACATTTTCATCGCCATAGATAATCTGCTCGAATACACCAATATTCAAATTGGATGTTACATCAAAACCCAATCTATGCAGAGTCATGTATTTTTTAGGAAACTCACCGTCTATGGAGCCAGTAGCACCAGCAAATGCGGTAGCACGTAGTTCGGTAATCAAATTGGTGAGTTGGAAGCGTTTTCCAATCTGCGTATCGAATTTTAAGAATAAATAATTGGTCGAAAAATCGGAAAGTAGCAAGCTACGGTATCCATTCCCTATAAAATTGCGGTCGTATCCAAATTGCACATTTAGCTTTTCCACAGGGTCGAAAGTGATATAGGCTCTTCCTGTGAGGAAATCTACGCCGCCTTCTTTGAAATCTTTCCAAAATCCTTCGCCCGGAACGGCAAAATTCTCCTGCTCTACAAATTCTCTCACATAGGTTGGGAAGCGCGCTTGGTTTTCGCCCACGTAGGTATAAAAACCCAATGAATTAGCAATTTGCCCACGGATTTCTACCCCTCTGGTGTTGATAAATGTAGGTTCTTCAATATCATTTTCACGGCCCAATCCAAAATGGAGTACTGGGTTCACATGCAATTCGAAATCTTGATCAGAATAATGAAATAAATCTGACTTCTTTTTATAAAAGTGCTTAAGTGTTGGCTTGTCACTTTCCGGACTCACCGTACTCGACCATTCCCAATTGTCTTGAGCCAAGTACTGGAGGTTGAATAAATCTTTTTGGCTAAGCGCCAGGGAGTCATTGGTAAGGAGAAAATCTGCAAGCATGGCCACATTTTTTCTTTGCCAAGGCTTCATGGCAAAGTCAGAAGACTGAAAGCCGCTTTTCACCTGATATCTTTCGATCAGATGATAATAATCTTTATTCAATGGCACATTCACACTTTGCCCGCTTGTCCAAAGCGGGAGGAAAGTCCATGCCATACCAAGAGCAATGATATAGTTGATTGAATTATGCATGGTTAAAAGTCATGATCACGTTGAGAAAGATTTAAACGAAGGCCAATTTGCGTAAAAGAAGTAGCACGATCTCGGCTGCTGATTTCGCTAGTGAGATTCCGATACACGGTACGGAAATCTACATATAAATTATGCTTGAGCATCCAAGAGAGTGTGAGGTCGGCATAGAGAACCTTGGTATCAATCCCTTGCCCTATCTCATTGCCGTAGTTTTGCTCGCGGGAGGTATAAGGCTTCAGGATGTCACTGCCCCAATTGCTGTTTGCATCATCCGCACCGAATTGGTTATAAAAGCCTCTTGCCACAACATGAAGTCTATCCATAGGCTGGTAGCGAACGATGCCAACCGCCTCTCTAAAATTGGTGCCAAATGGATGCGCAATGGGTTGTAAAAAGTGGGTATAGCTATTGAAATTGTTTTGGTGGGTATAGTTATAAGGTCTAGTGATGTTGCCTTCTACTTGTATGTCCAAGTTATCGATACCAAATGCATCAATGTATTTGAGGCCTGTTTGGATTCCAAATTTATTTGCCCACCAGCCTTCTCCCGAGCGCAGTTCTTCAAGTACAAATTCATCGAATACTACTTGGCCATAAAAGGAGAATGAACCTAAGAAATTCCATTTATAGTCGATGCCAAGTAGGGCATTATCCGCAGAGCCCACTTGCTGCTCAGTTGCTCTAAAGAAAATAGCTGGCACCATATACCCCAACTCAATGGGATTGGCTCCATTTTCTCTTTCGCGTCCATATACTACGGTCTCGAATATACCCAAGTTGAAGTTTTTGCCGATATCGATTCCTAATCTATGGAAGGCTTGATACTTTTTTGGAAAGCTTTCCCCGATACTAGATTCGCCCAATATGCCGTAAGCATCTGCACGCATCACGTTTTGGATCATTGTGTAATTAAAATGCCCCAATTTCGCACTAGCCTTGATATAGAAATTGTTGTTGCCAAAGTCTGACAGAATCATAGAGCGATGGCCATTGCCGATAAAATTGCGGTCGAAGCCTGTCTCTAAGTTTATATGTTTGGCTACTTTGGTGGAAATGTTGAAGCGGGGCGTGGTAAAGGAATGCCCTTGGTTGCCCATATTATTAAAATACCCCTCACCAGGAATAACGCCTACTTGGTTGATTCGATTTTGTACATAGCTAGGAAATACAGCCCAGTTTTTGGCGAAATAGCCGTACACAGCTACTTTATTAAACAATGAGCCTCGAACTTCCGCTCCAATGCTGCTCAAGAATCTTAGATTACCTCCCGCTTCTGTATCCACTCCTACGCTTGCCCCTAGCACTGGGTTCAATTGATATTTGAACCAACGATCCCCTGTTCTTTGGATATCTTCTGCTCCTCTAAATCTATAATTTTCAAGAAATGGCTCATCTTTATCCCAATCATCATACTCAGAAAATTCCCAGTTATCATCGGCCAAGTATTGCAGATTGAATTGGTCTTTGGACGACCAAGCCTGACCAGATGATAGTAGGGAATCTGCTAGCATGGCCACCTCACTACGCTTGAGTGGCTTCACCGTGCTGAACATGCCCGGCATCAAGCGGCTCATTTTTATTTCATATCGCTCTACTAGGTGATAATAATCTCTGTTGAGAGGCACATGTGTACTTTGCGCAAAAGTCGCGAGCTGACTTAGCAGAATGGCAAAGAGAAGTAAGACTGAATTTTTGATCATATTGGTTCGGATGCTACAAGTATAGCACATATTCGAAAAATTTGGGCAATGTGAAGCCTAAGGTTGCTATCAAAATCAATGCAAAGCTAAAATTGATATTGAATTCTACCGTCTATTTGCAGACGAAATTGAATCATTTCTTTGTATTGGCTAAATTGCTTCATGTTTCCACTGGGAATAAGCCGTTTTTTGCAAAATCTTCTGTGGGACGTTTGGTTATTGATAATGACAGCCTTATCTTTGCCCCTCTTTTTACAGAAGAGAAGCATCAAAAATAATTTCGTAATGAGAAAAGATATACATCCAAACTACAGAGACGTTGTGTTTTTTGACACATCTACAGAAACCCAGTTCATCACTAGGTCTACCATTTCTACTCCAGATACGATTGACGTAGAAGGCAAAACCTATCCTTTGGTGAAAATTGAAGTAAGTTCTGCTTCTCACCCTTTCTATACAGGTAAGAAAATGCTTGTGGATACAGCGGGTAGAGTTGAGAAATTCAACAGACGCTACGTTAAAAAATAATTATTTCGATTTTATCGGTAAATTGAAAGTCTCTCTGAATAATCGGAGAGACTTTTTTATTTTTGGCTATGCGTATTATTCTTTTTGACCAACCCACCATCCGAATGGACTTGCTACCATTCACTTTTACCAGACCAATCGCCGACTTAAGAGTGGGCATTCTTACCATAGCAGAGAAATGGAGCAAATACCTTCAGTCTCCCGTTTCCTATCAAACAGATTCGTACCTCATGTCCAAATATCCCCGTTTGGCAGCAAACGAAAATCTGATGATCAATGGAGCATTATTGCCAGATCAGGCCCTATTGGATGCCATCCAAGCATTAAAATTTGGTGAGGTGCTATCACATAAAAGGCTAATCTTAGCGGCCAAATGTGCAAAGGCACAAGTGGAAAACTGGCCTCTTGATCCATCTACTTTCAAACAGATTGACTATCCTGATGCCGTTTCGGCTATTCTGAAGCCTTGGCATATTTTCCAGCTCAATGGCCAGGAAATTCGAAAAGACTTTGCACTAATAACTAAAGGACGTAAATCACAGCCTATTTCCGACCCTCACATAATACTGTATGGCAAGGAAAATATTTTTATAGAAGAAGGAGCAAAAATAAAGGCTTGTATTATAAATGCGGAGGAAGGGCCGGTGTACATCGGGCGGAATGCGCAAATACATGAAGGCGTAATGATTCATGGGCCATTGGCACTTTGCGATTCTGCTCATTTGAATATGGGAGCCAAGCTCAGAGGCGACAATACCATTGGGCCATTTTGTAAGGTGGGCGGAGAGGTGTCCAATTCCGTAATGCTAGGCTACTCCAATAAAGGGCACGATGGTTTTATGGGCAATTCTGTGATTGGCGAATGGTGTAATATAGGCGCTGATACCAATACCAGTAATTTAAAAAATAACTACACTTCGGTGAAACTTTGGAGCTATACCTCCCACAGTTTTGAGCAAACAGGTCAGCAGTTTTGTGGTTTGATGATGGGCGACCATGCCAAATGCGGGATCAATACCATGTTCAATACTGGAACGGTGGTAGGCATTGGATCCAATATTTTTGGAGCAGGATACCCAGATAATTTTATCCCATCCTTTGTGTGGGGCGGGGTAGGCACCTCGACCACCTACCGAATCGAAAGCTTTTTCGAAACGGCCAACGCAATGATGGGCAGAAGAGGATTAGCCTTGACAGAAGTTGATAGGGACATTTTCCATTATATCTTTGACGAAACGCAAAAGAGCCGAGCTTAAGCATGCAATTTTCAGAAATACCCGGTTTACAAGCAGAAAAAGAAATCCTCATTCGAAGTGTTCGAGATGGGCATTTAGCTCATGCGCAGTTATTTTTAGGTAAGCCTGGTTCGGGAAACCTAGCTTTAGCCTTAGCTTTTGCTACCTATATCAATTGTGAAAATCCAGGCGAATCAGACGCTTGCGGCAGTTGTTCGTCTTGCGCCAAAAATGCAAAAGCCATCCATCCCGATGTGCAATATGTATTTCCAATTGCCAATATTGCCAAGGACATGATGAGCCATAACTACTTGCCTCAATGGAGGGATTTTTTGAAAAATCATATTTATGGCGATATCAATACTTGGAATGGCGTGTTTGGCGCACAGGATAAGCAATTTAATATTGCAAGAGCAGAGAGTTATCAAATCACCTCAAACCTTTCGATGAAAGCGTATGAAGGTGGCTATAAGATTTTGGTGCTTTGGTTGCCAGAGTATTTGCATTCATCTACAGCCAATGCATTGTTGAAAATATTGGAAGAGCCACCGGAAAAGACGGTTTTTCTTTTGGTATCAGGTAATTTAGAAAAGGTATTAGGGACGATTCAATCGAGAACACAAATATTCCGAATTCCTGCATTTAGCGATCAGGATGTGGCGGAATTTCTTCATAGCAAAATGGACGTGCCAATCGCCAAGGCCAATGATTTGGCCATCATGGCGGATGGCAGCATCAGCCAAGCCATTTCCCAATTGGAAGAAGGCAGCGAACTAGCGAGTGATTTTTTTATACAATGGATGCGTCATTGCTGGGGGGCAGATTTTATTGCATTAAATGCGGATATGGAAGTATTTAATAAAATGGGTAAAGAGTCGCAGAAAAATTTATTCAATTACGGACTTTATATTTTTAGGGAGAGCTTGTTGGGAAATTTCTCCGTCAACACGCTTCAAAAATCCACCGGTGAACTAAGCACTTTTGTGAATAGGTTTGCTCTCGAATTGAACTTGGATAAAATTCAGTTTCTAACAGAGTTATTCAACGATGCGCATTATCATCTGGAACGAAATGCGTACGCCAAATTGGTTTTTATGGATACATCCATTCATATTGTCAAAACCATCCGGAAAAAATGAAAACAAAGATCACCATAGAAAGAAAAGCGATTGGTAGATTTGAATTGGTAGATTTACCCGAATGGGCATTGTACGGCCTGCAAGCCAAGACAGATACCGGTGCTTATTCATGCTCTATCCATTGCCACGAAGTAAAGCTCAGTGAAGTGGGAGGGACGGAGGTTTTAGAGTTCCGGTTGCTCGATCCAGACAGGCCTAATTACCATGATAGAATATATAAAACCAAGGATTTTCGAGTAAAAAAAGTGACTAATTCATCCGGACACTCCGAAGAGCGATTTTTAGTGAAAACGAAAATAATGTTATTTGGAGAATTGATTGAAACCGACTTTACACTAACGGATAGGGATACCATGCGATTTCCGGTATTGCTTGGCCGAAAACTATTGAAAAGAAGATTTTTTGTAAATGTAGATCGTAAAAACTTATCCTATAAATTTCTGAAAAAAATTAAGTCTAAATGAAAATCGCAATATTATCTAGAAACCCAAACCTTTACTCCACCCGCCGAATGGTAGAGGCAGCAAAAGCACGCGGTCACGAAGCGGTCGTGATTGATCATTTGAAATGCGATATTTTTATTGAGCCTAACGATCCACATATTCTATATCGTGGGCATAGGCTCGATGGTATAGATGCCGTAGTGCCTAGAATTGGTGCTTCAGTTACCTTTTACGGCACCGCAGTAGTCCGCCAATTTGAGATGATGAATGTTTTCTCTGCCACGGAGTCGCAATCTATTGTGCGTTCCAGAGATAAGCTTCGCAGTCTGCAAATCTTATCAAGAGCGGGATTGGGCATGCCGAAAACAGCCTTTACCAATTACTCAAACAAGGAGCATAATTTGGTAGAAGAGATAGGAGGAGCACCACTCATTATCAAATTGCTAGAAGGCACCCAAGGGCTTGGAGTGGTATTGGCCGAAACGAGAAAAGCTGCCCAATCCGTGATTGAGGCATTTAATGGCCTGAAAGCCCGAATTATTGTGCAGGAGTTTATTAAGGAGTCAAAAGGAGCGGATGTTCGTGCATTTATTGTCAACGGCGAGGTGGTCGGTGCGATGAAACGGCAAGGAAAAGAAGGGGAATTTCGATCCAATCTGCATAGAGGCGGTACGGCAACCATCATTAAGCTATCGAGAGCCGAAAAAGCTGCTGCCCTAAAAGCCGCAAGTGTGTTGGGCTTGGCGATAGCGGGTGTAGATTTGCTACAATCTGCTCGCGGTCCGTTAATTATGGAAGTAAACTCCTCGCCTGGACTACAAGGAATTGAAACAGCCACGGGAGTGGATATTGCAGGAAAAATCATTGAATACATTGAGCAAGCGAAGGTAGTAAAAAAGCGAAATGTAATAAAAGCCAAAAAAGGAGCTTAATGATAAAAGTTAGAATTGGAACAAGAGCGAGTAAGTTGGCCTTATGGCAAGCGAATATGGTGGCCGAGCAACTGAAAGCGGGAGGGCTGGCTCCTGAGCTGGTGCTTATTGAAACCAAAGGCGATAAGGTACTCGACGTGAGTATTTCCAAAATAGGCAGCAAAGGCGTATTTACCGATGAAATAGAAGCCCAGCTCGAAGCAGGTTTGATAGATATTGCCGTGCATAGTGCAAAGGATATGCCTTCCAGCCTGCCTGCGGGGTTTGAATTGATCAGCTTTAGCGAGCGTGAAATTGTGGCAGACGTACTGATTTCTAGAATCGAAGGTGCTTCCCTCAATCATAAACAAGGCCTGCGATTGGGGACTTCATCCACCCGCCGGGTAGCGCAGCTGAAACGCTACTATCCGCAGCATGAAACGGTAAACGTAAGAGGCAATTTGCAAACTCGACTGCAACGAATGGACGAGGGAAAATGCGATGGTTTATTGCTAGCTTATGCAGGTGTGTACCGCATGGGCTTTGCTGATTTGATCAAAGAGCATTTGCCCAATGATCAATTTATACCTCCCGCTGGGCAAGGCTCCGTGACCATCGAAGTGCATAAAAACGTAGATAGCCAATTGGCAGAGAAAATACGAAGCCTTTGCAACCATGAAGAAACAGAAACTAGAATATTGGCCGAAAGAGCCTTTCTCAACTTACTGGGTGGAGGCTGTAGTGTTCCCGTTTTTGTGCTCGCCCAATTTCATGGGCAAGCATTGCACGTGCATGGAGGAGTGGTTTCGCTGGATGGCGTCCAATTAATTGAAGGAAGAAAAAATGGGAAAGCCTCGGATGCGGTAAGCATAGGAAAATTGGTCGCTCAGGAAGTAGTGGCCAAAGGCGGTAAAGATTTATTAATGAAAATCAAAAACGAATTATAAAATGATACGTAATCTCTCAATTTTATTTGTGGCGTTTTTCGCCTTCGCATGCGGCCCTCAAGAAGATGTGGTCACTATTTCTACGGAATTTGGGGATATGAAGGTAGTGCTCTATGATGATACCCCTATCCACAAACAGAATTTCTTGAAACTGGCAAAATCTGGTGAGTATGATAGCACCATCTTTCATCGGGTGATATCTGGCTTTATGATTCAAGGAGGCGATTTATCGACTAAGCCCGAAGGCGGCCAAAGTTCTACTGAAACGATTGCCGCAGAAATCCTTCCTAACAGATTTCACAAAAAAGGAGCACTTGCAGCGGCCAGAATGGGCGATGCTGTAAATCCTGAAAAAAGGAGCAGTGCTTCACAATTTTACATCGTTCAGGGTGTGGTGTTTCAGCCAGAGCAGGTTAAAGACCTCTCCGAAAGCAATTATGTCGCACAGCAGCGGACGTTATTCAATCAATTGCTTGCGAAGCCTGAGTATCAATACCTAGCCGACTCGGTAAGCATTTACAACCAAGTAGGAAATTTTGATGCCTATATTGAGCTGATGAATAATTCTATGGATATTATCCAAAGGGAGTTTGGCCCAATAGTGAAGAAGGAGTATTCGGATGAGCATATCGAGGTGTACAAAACCATTGGCGGTTCGCCACATTTAGATCGAGATTACACCGTATTCGGAGAAGTAATTGATGGCCTCAATATTATTGATTCGGTAGCTGCCGTTCAAAAAGGCCCAAATGACAGACCTGCGGATAGAATGGCCATAAAAATGAGCGTAGATAAAGTTTCGTCTAAGAAATTAGCGGAACTATATGGCTATGCTAAAAAGGAATAATGAATATTCTGGTTACCGGATCTAACGGACTGCTTGGGCAGAAATTGACTGAGCAAATACGCAAAGAAGGTATACATACCTTGATTGCGACCTCGCGTGGGGAAGATCGGCTCAGTGCAGGAGGATATAGCTATTATACAATGGATACCTCCCGCCTCGACCAAGTGCTGGAGGTGGTGAAATCGACCAAGCCTGATGTAATCATCCACACGGCAGCCATGACCAATGTAGATCAATGTGAGCTCAATCAATCTGACTGTTTCATTCAAAATGTAACCGCCACCAAGCATATTATACATGCTGCCAATGCCGTGGGCGCATTCCTTATTCATGTTTCTACGGACTTTATATTCGACGGAGTAGCGGGCCCTTATACCGAAGAAGGCAAGCCTAATCCCATCAGCTATTATGGGCAAACCAAATTGGAAGCTGAAAAATGGGTGATCGCGGAAGCAAAGGAGTGGGCAATACTACGTACAGTATTAGTGTTTGGCATTGTGCAAGATATGAGCCGAAGCAATATTGTGCTTTGGGTAAAAGATAACTTAGCCGCTGGCAAGCAAATAAGAGTAGTAGATGACCAATGGCGAACGCCCACTTTGGCGGAGGACTTGGCTGTGGGCTGCTTATTGGTGGCCAAACAAAAGGCGGGAGGAATTTGGAATATTTCAGGAGAAGAAATGCTCACTCCCTATGAGATGGCTATGCAAACGGCAGCCTATTTTGAACTGGATACTTCCCTTATCGAAAGAGTTGATTCCACCTTATTTACACAGCCTGCCAAGCGGCCACCTCGCACTGGATTTATTGTTGAAAAAGCCAAAAAACAATTAGGATATGTGCCACGCAGTTTTAGAGAAGGTCTAAAATTGCTACGTGAGCAATTATCCTCCCGCTAATCCGAATATAAACGGTATTTAAACCTATTTTAATTTTTTGTTTATCTATTTTTTATGAAATTGTTGCCTTATTGACTCGAAACCACAACAATTAACCAACTAACTAATAAGATTTATGGCTGCATCTCAAAGTCCTGAAAGTCGTGGTCAATGGGGATCCAGTTTTGGATTCATCATGGCTGCCGCTGGCTCAGCAGTAGGGCTGGGAAACATTTGGCGTTTCCCTTACATCACCGGAGAAAACGGTGGTGGTGCCTTTGTTTTTGTTTATATCCTTTGTGTTGTCTTAATTGGCCTCCCGCTCCTTTACAACGAGTTGGCCATTGGCCGACTCACTGGTAAAAACCCAATAGGAGCCATGCGAGCCACTGCTAAAAACAAGCTTTGGGTAATACCAGGCATTATTAGTGTGGTCATTTGTTTTATGGTACTTACCTATTACTCAGTGATCGCAGGCTGGACGGTCGGGTATATCATCACTGAGCTAATCAATATCCCTATCGATTTTGAAGTGTTTATCGAAACACCGAAATATATCATTCCATTGACCTTCTTCTTTATGGTCATTACGGTAGTGGTCATCTTAGGAGGAGTTTCTGGTGGAATCGAAAAAGCATCAAAATTCTTGATGCCTGTGCTCTTTTTCCTCATTCTAGCAATTGCCATTCGAAGTGTAACATTGCCCGGTGCCATGGCTGGAGTGGAATATTACTTGAAGCCAGATTTTGCTAAAATCAACGGGAAAGTAATTCTTGCCGCATTGGGTCAAGCCTTCTTCTCGATGAGCGTAGGCTGGGGTCTTATGATTACATACGGTTCGTATTTACCAAAAACAGCCAATATCGTAACCAGCGGTATGTGGATTGGCGCAATGGATACCACTGTAGCTCTTTTAGGCGGTTTGATGGTTTTCCCCGCTGTATTTGCCCTCGGCATGGAGCCAAACTCAGGCCCAGCGCTTGTTTTTGATGTATTGCCAAAGGTATTTGCCGCCATACCAGGTGGTGGAATCATCGGTGCTCTATTCTTCCTATTATTGATGGTAGCGGCATTGACCTCTACCATCTCCATGCTAGAAGTGCCAGTAGGGTACTTTATCGACGAAAGAAAAGTCAACCGTAAGAAGGCCGCATGGTTAGTAGGTATTGCCGCCATGGTAATATCAATCCCATCTATATTGAGCTCAGTAGAATCGAGTGTATTTAGTTCTATCACGATGAAAATAGGTTCTATTGAGAAAACAGGCTGGTTTGATATTATGGACTGGGTATTTGGAACCTTCGGCGTAACAGTACTTTGTTTCTTACTGGCAGTCTATAGCGGGTGGTCATTCAATACCAAGACACTTGTGGGAGAAATATCACAAGGTGCCGCAGGATTTAGTAGAAGAATCATCGGTGGCATCACGCCAGGGCATATTTGGGTATTCTTTATCCGCTATGTGTGTCCTATTGTGATCGGCCTAGTACTCTTAGACTTGTTCGGCGTATTCGGAGCAGCAGCGGGAGGAGGTTAATTCTCCTGTCTCACTGAAAGATATATAAATAGCCCAGCTTTAGTTGGGCTATTTTTTTTGGCTGCTAAATGTAAAATATTTTAAATCAGGCTTTTGTATTCATCCTCGGAATGTCTTAGGTTTATAAGGATTCTATGACGGGGATTGATGGTAGAGGAGTGGGTAGATGGGAATAGACGAAGCTGGGTTGAATGTGTAAATATGGTAGAGCCAATAGTAGAACAACATGCCGGATAATTGGTGGATTTCACAAAAAAGAACAAATATGGACTTTAAAGACCAAATCAAACAACTAGGTGACAGGGTTACCAAACTGAAAGACCAAATTCAGACAGAGGAAGCAACAAAGAACGCTTTTATAATGCCGTTTTTACAGGTATTAGGTTACGATGTTTTTAATCCAATGGAAGTTGTCCCTGAATACATAACAGATATTGGAACCAAAAAAGGAGAAAAAATTGAAATAAAATAAAAGGATATGCTAACGCCGTTCGTATGTAACTGTTAGGTTATTAATGTATACGGAAAATTTCGCCAGTTTCCATTTGGTGTGTTCTCTTTTACTATTTTAGTTGCTAGCCAACACATTTAACCATACACAGTGCGATACAAACCCTAATCCATAAAACTGAAATAAAAGAAAACGAATGTTTGAACAGACTTTTAAAAATATAGACGACATACTCCATAAGGATGCAGGGTGTGGTAGCGAATTGGATTATGTGGAACAAACATCTTGGGTGCTGTTCTTGAAGTATTTGGACGACTTGGATCGTGACCGTGCTACTTCTGCTGAACTCACAGGAAAAGCCTACGCACCCATCATTGACCAAGAATACCAATGGAACGTTTGGGCAGCCCCAAAACTACCTGATGGAAAAATTGACCATAACGCCCTGACAGGAGACGACCTTTTGGATTTTGTCAACGGCAAACTCTTTCCCTATCTCAAAAAATTCAAACTCTCTGCCGAGAATGCGGATACCATTGAATACAAGATTGGGGAGATTTTCAGCGAATTGAAAAACCGCATCCAAAGTGGCTACAATTTACGTGAAGTCATTAACCGCATTGACGAGTTGCGTTTCCGCACCCATGCAGAGAAGCACGAAATGAGCCACTTGTATGAAGACAAAATCAAAAACATGGGCAATGCAGGGCGAAATGGTGGAGAATACTATACGCCTCGTGCACTCATTACCACCATTGTAAAAGTAGTTGCCCCAACCATTGGCGACAAAATCTATGACGGTGCAGTAGGTTCTGCGGGTTTTTTGTGCGAAGCATTTGACTATTTGAAATCAGGCAAAGAACTGAGCACCAAGGAATGGGAAACTTTGCAAAAGCGCACCTTTTACGGCAAGGAGAAAAAGTCATTGGCATACATAATAGGCATAATGAATATGATTTTGCACGGTGTGGAAGCTCCCAACATCATACACACCAACACGCTTGCGGAAAACTTGGCTGACATACAGGAAAAAGACCGTTATAATGTGGTGCTTGCCAATCCGCCTTTTGGTGGGAAGGAACGTGCCGAAGTACAAGAAAACTTCCCGATTAGAACAGGTGAAACCGCTTCGCTCTTTTTACAACACTTCATCAAAATTTTGAAAGCAGGCGGTAAAGCAGGCGTGGTGATTAAAAATACCTTTTTGAGCAATACCGACAATGCCTCTGTGGCTTTACGGAAAGAGTTGCTGCAAAACTGCAACCTACATACCGTTTTGGATTTACCAGGCGGCACATTCACAGGTGCAGGCGTAAAAACAGTAGTGCTGTTTTTTGAGAAAGGAAAAGCCACACAAAAGGTTTGGTTTTACTCCTTGAACCTCGACCGCAATTTGGGCAAAACCAACCCGCTCAATGAAAACGACTTGTCGGAGTTTGTTGAGCTTCAAAAAACCTTTGCAGAAAGCGAGAACTCTTGGACGGTAAACATGAAAGATGTTGACCAAAGCACTTTTGATTTGAGCGTAAAAAATCCAAATGCACCAGAAGCTGCACCGCTCAGAAAACCGCAAGCCATTTTGGAAGAAATAAAAGCGTTGGATAATGAAAGTGCTGAAATTTTGGATAAGATTAAGGCGTTGATATGAAAAATGAAATTATTTTATATCGACCTGATTCGCTTGCGGAACATATTGAAGTGAAGATTGAGGAGGAGACCGTTTGGTTAAATCGCCAGCAGATTTCTAGTTTGTTTGATAGAGATGTGAAAACTATCGGTAAGCATATTAATAATGTTTTTTCGGAAGGAGAACTTATTGAAAAAGCAACTGTCGCAAAATTTGCGACAGTTCAAAAGGAGGGAGATAGAAAGGTTGAACGTCAAGTAGAACATTACAATCTCGATGTGATTATCTCGGTGGGCTACAGAGT
>JBDNFI010000060.1:0-1472 GCA_041689935.1 Cyclobacteriaceae bacterium | reverse complement strand
GATTATCGGATCGATATTATGCTCGATTCGGGGCCAAATGCCCGCTCGGTACAGATTAGCCTCAATCCCTTTACGCTTATTGGCGCTACTACCCGAAGCGGCTTGCTTACCTCACCGCTGAGATCTCGCTTTGGCATAAATGCCCGCTTGGAATACTACGATGCGCAATTGCTTACCACCATTTTGAAACGCTCGGCAAGTATCCTCAATACGCCACTGGAAGACGATGCGGCTTTTGAAATCGCTCGCCGAAGTAGGGGCACACCGAGAATTGCCAATAATCTATTGCGCCGCACAAGGGATTTTGCCGAGGTGAAAGGCAAAGGCATTGTAAATATGGCCATTGCCCAAATGGCGCTCAATGCCTTGGATGTGGATGAAGACGGCTTGGACGAAATGGACAATCGAATCCTCATCACCATTATTGATAAGTTCAAAGGCGGGCCCGTAGGCTTAGGCACTATCGCTACTGCTGT
Source organism: Cyclobacteriaceae bacterium (assembly GCA_041689935.1). Lineage (GTDB taxonomy): Bacteria > Bacteroidota > Bacteroidia > Cytophagales > Cyclobacteriaceae > CAXBDP01. The sequence goes on along the minus strand of JBDNFI010000060.1, from coordinate 996 downwards.
AGGTGAGGAATCCGAAACGATTGAGGAAGTATATGAGCCATTTTTGATTCAAGAAGGCTATCTCAAGCGCACATCCAGAGGAAGGGAAGCCACCGAATTGGCCTATAAGCATTTGAAACGAGTGCCGCCCAACCAAGCAGGAAGATTATTCGATTAAGCTATGAGCCAGTCTATTGCGGCCAAGCATACTGCCCTTATCAAGCAACTATCTGCCCAGCATGGGTTCGACTATTGCGGTATTGCCAAGGCGGAGTTTTTGGAAGAAGAAGCGCCCAAACTTGAGAATTGGCTTAAGCAAGGAATGCATGGCGAAATGAGCTATATGGCTAATCATTTCGACAAAAGATTGGATCCTAGAAAATTGGTAGATGGTGCCAAATCAGTCATTGTATTTATGTATAATTATTTTCCAGAAAAGGATTTGGCAAAGGAAGGAAATCTAAAAATTGCCAAATATGCCTACGGAAAAGATTATCATCATGTGATCAAAGAGAAACTTCGAAAGCTATTTGACGAGCTACAAGCCAATATTGGTGAAATAGGCGGGAGGATTTTTGTGGACTCTGCACCCGTACTCGAAAGACCTTGGGCCGCCAAAGCAGGTTTGGGCTGGGTGGGCAAAAACAGCCTTTTACTCAATCGCCAAAAGGGCAGCTTTTTCTTCTTGGCTGAGTTGATTTGTGATCTGGAGCTTGTGGCTGATAATCCTGTTGGCGATTTTTGTGGTACATGTACGCGCTGCATGGATGCCTGCCCTACCGATGCCATACCCTCTCCCTATGTGGTAGATGGGAGCAAGTGCATTAGCTATCTCACCATCGAACTGAAAGATCAGATTCCGAATGAATTCCAAGGCAAAATGAAGGATTGGATATTTGGCTGCGACATTTGCCAAGATGTATGCCCTTGGAATCGCTTTGCCAGTCCGCATCGAGAACCGCAATTCAATCCTCACGAGCAATTAACACAGATGACCAAAGGCGATTGGCTGGAAAT
>JBDNFI010000059.1:0-13596 GCA_041689935.1 Cyclobacteriaceae bacterium | reverse complement strand
GTTCATTTCGTAGGGCGGCATTACCCAAAAGCCAGCTAAGTTTTTGTATATCATTCGAGGCAAATACTTGCTGACTAGAAATGGCAAATATTCGATTTTTGGAAGCTTCAAAAAAGAGGATCATCAGGCGGGATTTTGTTTTGTTTGCTTAGGCAAAATTAGGAAAAAGGATGGGTTTGTTAGCGAAAAATTTGTTGAATCGAAGTAAAATCAATTTCCCTCATCAAAGTATAATGACCGGTTGGAAAAATGAGCATTTGTTTGTTTGCTACGCGCTTCCATAGTGGGCGCATTGTTTTTGTCGTTATAAGCGGGTCTTTTTGTCCTAAAACAACCATCAATTGAATGTGGTGATCATTTATAAGCTCGGCAACTTTCGGAATATCTGGCTCTATTTCACGAAAAACGATCCAAGAAAAGAATAGTCTTTTGCGTCGCTTTCGATGTTCCATTTGCAGTTTAGCAAAATTGGTTACTTGTTTGTCGATTATGTGCGTTCGCTCCACCCATTTGATCGCTTTATAGAAGAAGCTTGCATTTACCATCAGTCCTTTTAAACGCTCTCGGACAAATCGGAATCGAGCGAGCTTAGACCAAATCGCGGTTTTAATTCCATCTGCCGCAATCAGGCTTATTTTGTTGATCCTTTCGGGGAAGGCAGTTAAGGTGCTTAGCGCGAATTTGCCGCCCAAGCTAAATGCTGCAATATTGAATTCCTGAATATTCTCCTTTTCAAGAAACTTCTCCATAAATCTTTTCCAGCGGGAGGCTGTCAGCACCATATCGCCATCCAGCCATAGACTATCGCCATGGAAGAACAAATCGAAGCAATAAATACTGTGGCTCTCAGCTAATCCTCCCGCAAGTTTCGCAAACTCCAGTTTGGTCTGAGCAAAACCATGGAAACTAAGCCAAATATTGGGTCCTTCACCTACCTGAATGTAGGAAAGCATGGATTTACCATCTCTAATAAACTTTTTTTCAAAAATTCTCATCCAAATTTTATTTGGCTAGTAATCTTTTCGCACATATCGGTATATCCATTTTTATGAATTTCAGCTTAGTAAAAGTACTTCTTTTCATCTTACAAAATTATCCTTTTAGGTATTAGCATCACCGCTCTACATTATTCTTAACCTTTATTTTCTTTTCTCAGTTTTACATGTAAACTTTGTAGCCGAAAAAAGTTTCCACGGTTTAATTTTGAAGATTGGAAGTTAAAGAAAAAATAATAGAAGCATCGAATACACTTTTCATGACCTATGGGATCAAAAGTGTAACGATGGACGATATCGCCCGAAATTTAGCTGTTTCCAAGAAAACGATTTATCAGGAATTTGCTGACAAAAATGAATTGGTTTTACTTTTTACGCAGCGGCATTTGCATAAATACCAAACTGAATTTCAGCAAATAGGAAATACCTCTACCAATGCCATAGAAGAATTGCACATGGCTTCGCAATGCCTGCGCAGGATTGTAGAGGAAACATCGCCCAATGTGATGTATGATTTGAAAAAATACCATGCGAAGGCTTGGAGCCTATTTTTAAGTTATAAGGACAGTGTTTTTAAAGAGTATGTGAAAAAAGTAATTGTACAAGGAATGAATGAGGGTGTGTTTCGAAGTAATATTGATCCAGAAATTCTTTCCACCGTTCGCATAGAGGAAGTTCAATTATGCTTCAACTTGGATTTATTTCCAAAGGAAAAATTCAATTTGGCTCAGGTACAAATTCATGTATTTCAAAACTTTGTATTGGGTCTATTGACAGATAAGGGAAGGCAACTTTGGAATTCCTATCAAAATGAAATCAACCATGAAAATTACAGTTAATAATATGCGAGTATTTGTATTGAGCACCTTACTCGTGCTGATAGCATTCGCTGGTTTTGGGCAAAGTTCAGCATTCAGCTTAAGACAAAGTTTAGACTATGCCTTAGCAAATAACCAAAATCTATTGAATGCAAGAATTGAGAGGGATATATCGGAAACGGTAGTAAAAGAAACCTTGAGTCGCGGCTTGCCGCAAATTACGGCAAATAGCGGTTTGGCAAAGAACTTAATCATCCCAGAAGTTCCCTTCACCAACCCTATCACCAATGAAGAAACAACCATTGCTTTTCAGAGAAGATATAACGGAAATGCATTGGTGAATTTGGAGCAAATGATCTTTGACGGGTCATTTTTTGTGGGTTTGGAAGCTGCGAGAACGTTCCGCCAATTGGCAGAGAAAGATCAGATAAAGACGGAAATTGATGTAATTGAAGCCGTAACTAAGGCCTATTTTGGCGTACTGATTGCGCAGGAACGATTAGAGCTAGTGGATAAAAACTTCAATCGACTTGATTCACTTCTTCGGGAAACACAGATTCTTTACAATAATGGTTTCGCTGAGCAAATTGACATAAGCAGGGTTAAAGTCCAATACAACAATATAAGGACGCAGCAGACCAATTTGAAGCAATTCGAAGAAGTGAGCAGGTATTTGCTGCAATTTCAAATGGGAATGCCGGTAGGCTCGCCTATAGTGCTCACAGATGATTTAGGAAGCCTTGAATTTGAATTGGACAATACCAGCTCGGCCAACTTCAACTATGCGGATAGAATTGAGTATTCGCAATTGCAAACAAATGAGGCATTGGCCCAACTTGATCTCAAAAACAATAAGGTGAAATACATTCCTACGATAAATGCATTTATCAATTATGGTGGAAATATGTTTGCTGACAACACGAGTGACCTATTTAACTTAGGCAGAAGCTGGATTCCAAATTCAGCCTATGGAGTGAATATAAGTATTCCGATTTTTGATGGCTTTTATAAAAGCTCACTGATTCAAAAGAATCGCTTGCAGATAAAGCAAATTGAGAATCAGTTTTCTTTGCTCGAAAACAATATCGAACTGGAGATAAGAGATAAGAGATCTCAGCTGATTAACAGTATGGAAAGACTCAAAACAGAAAAAGAAAATATGGAATTGGGTATGGAGGTGTTCCGAGTTACAAGAATAAAATACCAAGAAGGCGTTGGCAGCAACCTCGAAGTAATCGAAGCAGAAACTTCGTACAAAGAGGCTGAAACAAACTACTATGTGGCATTATATGATGCCCTCATTGCAAAAGTTGAGCTTGAAAAAGCAATAGGCGTTCTAAATAAGTAAATAATGAAAAAAATTATACACACATCGTTCCAACCTATGAAAAATATATTGGCAGCAGGAATACTCTTTTTGGCAATGCAATCTTGCAATGTCGCAGACGACTCATTGGAAGGCAAAATGAGTCAATTGGAAGCCTTGAAATCAGAGGCTCTAGATCTTTCGGCTGAAATCAAACGATTGGAAACTGACATTGTGGCAATGGATCCTTCGGCATTGAAATCGAGTTTGAATGCGACGATCATCACTACACTGCCTGTGCAGCAAGAGAGCTTTATCCACAAAATAGAAGTGCGAGGAAATGTAAACTCCAGAGCCAATGCCGTGGTGAGTGCGGAGATGATGGGCCGAGTAGTAAGTACAAGAGTGCAAGAAGGCGACCAAATAGCCGCCGGACAAGTAATTTTAGAGCTGGATAAAAGTGTAATGAAAAATAATGTGGAGGAATTGAAAACCTCTATTGAGTTGGCAAGGACGGTATTCGAACGTCAAAAAAGACTTTGGGATCAGAATATTGGGACTGAAATTCAATTTCTGCAAGCCAAAAACAATATGGAAGGACTAGAACGTAGGCTGCAAACGCTGGAATCTGAAATGAACAAATTGACTGTAAGAGCACCCTTTTCAGGCACCATCGATCAGCTAAACGTTCGAGTAGGTGAAATGCTAAGTCCAGGCAGCCCTATCGCTTTACTTACCAGTACGCGCGACATGTATGTAACTGGTGAAGTTTCTGAAAGATATGTGGGGCGCTTTGCATCAGGCGATTCGGTGGACGTTTCGTTTCCATTTGTAAATACTAGCCTTAGTGCTACTATATCCTCTGTAGGTACGGTTATCAATCCAAATAATAGAACATTCTCTGTAGAAATCAATCTTAAGAATGTTCCAAACAATGTGAAACCTAATATGATTGCATCCTTACTACTTGTTGATTATGAGAATGATAACTCAGTAGTAATACCTACCTATCTAGTGTTACAAGATCGTATTGGAAACTTTGTATGGGTAAAGAAACAAGTAGATGGCATAGAAGTAGCGCAGAAAGCATATATCGAAACAGGAAACTCTTTTATGGAAAAAACCGAAATAAACAGCGGCCTATCTGTAGGAGATGTCCTTGTAGACAAGGGCTTTAGAGAAATGAATGAAGGAATGTTGGTTCGATTAGCGTCTAATTAATTTATCGTATGGATTTAAACAAGAAAAAGGTAATAAAGGACTTTGGCCTCACCACCTTAGCAATTGACAATAGGATCACAGTATTTGTATTGACCATACTTATTGTGATTGTGGGTTTGACAGCCTATTCGAATCTCCCCAAGGAAAATTTCCCTGAGGTAAGTCAGCCAACTGTGTACATAGGCACAAGCTATCCTGGCAACTCGCCAGCGGATATGGAAAACTTGGTGACCCGGCCAATAGAAAAGGAAATCAATAGCATTACAGGTGTTGATATTATTCGCTCTACTTCCGTTCAAGATTTCTCCTCTATCGTTGTTGAGTTTGTTACAGATACCGACGTAAGCGATGCTTTGCAAAAAGTGAAAGATGCTGTGGATAAATCAAAATCGGAACTTCCATCAGATTTGCCCGCTGATCCCAATGTATTTGAGCTAGATTTCGCTGAATTTCCTATTCTCAATATCAACCTTTCGGGTGGCGATTACAGTTTGGAGCAATTGAATGAATATGCCGAAGACCTTGAAGAAGAGATAGAAAAATTACAAGAAATTTCTAAAGTAGAAATCCGTGGTGTAGATGAAAAAGAAGTAAAAATTCATGCAGATCCTTTCAAAATGGATGCAAGAATGGTTTCTTTTTCTGATATAGAAAATGCGATTGCTAATGAAAATGTAACCATCAGTGGTGGCAATATTTTGTCTGGAAAAATCCGTCGTAGCGTTCGGGTGGTCGGTGAATTTACTGACCCTAAGCAAATGGAAAATATTGTAGTGAAGCGGGAGGAAGGAGACGTTGTTTATCTTAATGACGTAGCCGATGTTGAATTTGATTATAAAGAAAAGCAAAACTACGCTCGACTTGCCTCCCAACCAGTAGTAATGCTCGATGTAGTCAAAAGAAGCGGTGAAAACCTTATTGAGGCTACTGAAAAAATTCTTGAAATTATCGAAGTTGCCAAAGCTAGCACCCTACCAAGCGATCTAGATATCACCATTACCAACGATCAATCGGAGCAAACTAGGATGATGGTAAGTAGTCTGGAAAACAACATCATCTCTGGTATTATCCTCGTTACATTAGTGCTATTATTTTTCTTGGGCACACGTAATGCCTTGTTTGTAGGAGTGGCCATTCCACTATCCATGTTCACGACATTCCTGATCTTGGGTGCCTTAGGCATCACGATCAACATGATGGTGCTTTTCGCATTAATTATGGCTCTTGGTATGCTGGTGGATAATGGTATTGTGGTGGTCGAGAACGTGTATAGATTGATGGAAGAGCAGGGACTCTCTGCTTACCAAGCCACCAAACAAGGCGTGGGTGAGGTAGCCTTACCTATTATCTCTTCAACTGCTACTACCTTGGCGGCATTCCTCCCGCTAGCCTTGTGGCCTGGCCTTATTGGGCAGTTTATGAAATATCTGCCCATTACCTTGATCATCGCTTTGGGATCTTCTCTTTTCGTGGCTTTGGTCATTAATCCTGTATTGATTTCCACATTTATGAAAGTGGATAAGCATGGCAAAACCAACCATCGTAAAATGTGGGTTCGAGTAATTATTACTACCATAATTGGTGCGGCTTTCATCTTCCTAAAAGTCTACTGGGTAGGAAATTTATTAATCCTTGCTGCGGTTTTATTCCCGATCAATGTGTATCTGCTAGTACCCATGATGAATTTATTTAATAACCGCTTACTCCCAGGAGTTGAAAGATTCTATTTACGGATTTTAGAGTCCGCACTGAAAGGCATTAAGCCCTATTTATATTTTTTCGGTACGGTTGTGCTATTGATATTTTCCATTGGTTTAATGGCAGTTTTCACGCCACAGATTATTTTCTTTCCTGAAAATGAGCCTGCTTATGTCAACGTATTTATTGAGTATCCTGTGGGCACCGATATCGAAACGACCAATGCACTCGCTATTCAAATGGAGGAGGAAGTAGTCCAAGTAATTCAGCCCTATAAGTCAATTGTGAAATCTGTGGTGTCCAATGTTGGGCAAGGTACTTCCGACCCATCGGATATGAGTTCTGTAGGCCAAGGTGAAACCCCACACAAAGCTAGAATTACAGTCAATTTTGTGGAATTTAAGGAAAGGCTGGATGTGAGTACCACCACCATTATGACTGAAATACGAGAAAGCTTGAACAACTATCCGGGCGTAACAGTCACGGTAGATAAAAACTCCAATGGACCACCCACTGGCAAGCCTATTAATATTGAGATTTCAGGTGAAGATTTTGAAACCATTGTGGCATTGACGGATAGATTCAGAAATGCGATTAATAGCTCAGGTATTTCAGGGATAGAACGACTACGCTCCGATTTGGAAACAGGAAAGCCGGAATTGTTGCTGAATATTGACAGAGAAAGTGCAAGAAGATTTGGGTTGTCGTCTGCAATGGTGGCCAACGAAATAAGGACAGCACTCTTTGGCAAGGAAATAAGCAAATACAAGCAAGGCGAAGATGAATACGATGTATATCTGCGATTGCAAGATGAATATAGATATGATAAAGATGTATTGTTAAATAAAAACATCACTTATCGTGACAATAAAGGAACCATGGTACAAGTACCTATCTCCTCTGTGGCAACTGCTGAATTGAGTTCTTCTTTAGGTTCTATTCGCCGGATTGACTTGAAGCGGGTGGTTACGTTGAGTTCGAATATACTGGATGGCTACAATGCCACCGTAATCAATGATCAGGTAAAAGATTTGTTGATAGATTTCCCGATTCCAGCTGGCTATACGATTAGCTTCACGGGTGAGCAAGAAAAGCAGGCCGAAGAAATGGCCTTCCTTTCGAATGCATTGCTTATTGCAGTATTTTTAATTTTCATGATTATTGTTTCTCAGTTCAATAAAATCACCGCACCCTTTATCATTATGACTTCCGTGCTCTTTAGCACCATCGGAGTATTCCTTGGCTTGGTAGTGTTCCAAATGGACTTTATCGTCATCATGACCATGATTGGAATAATTGCCCTAGCGGGAATCGTGGTAAATAATGCGATTGTATTGATCGACTTTATTGAGCTATCCCGCAAAAGAAGAAGGTATGAATTAGGAATTAAAAAAGGTTTATTACCTTATGATGAAGTGCTTAACTCCATCATAACCGCTGGACGGACTCGCTTGCGACCTGTATTACTTACCGCCATTACCACCATTTTGGGCTTAATTCCATTGGCTATAGGGTTGAATATAGATTTCATCAAGTTCTTCGTTTCGTATGATCCTGATTTCTATATGGGAGGAGATAATGTACTATTCTGGGGGCCTATGTCTTGGACAATCATTTTTGGATTGTCATTCGCAACCTTCCTTACATTGGTGATTGTACCTGTAATGTACTTGCTCACGGATAAGCTTAATTATAGAATCGCTGCAAGAAAAGATAAAAATCAAGTAGAAGCGGGAGGTTGAGCGAAAATACTAGTCGCTTTAGACGATCAGTAGAAATATTTCGTCTTAATGCAACTTTTTATAGTTGAGAATCAGTTTAATAAGTGCACGACAATTTAGAGATAGCTTGATCATGTGATGGTTGGTTGGTTAATAATTAGGTTCAAGTCTGGGTAATTTACCCAATACTTGAACCTAATTTCTTTTTAATACAACCGCTCTGAGATTACTTTTCCCAGATATTATTTTCCCTGTCTATATCTGCCAATCTCTCCGAAGGATCGATTTCGATTTTGGTGATTTGATTTATCCCTTTCGATAATTCCAGAATATAGGTAGGATGCGTCCATGACCAGCTATCAGAAGTAATCCAACGTACACCGTCTGCATCTTGCGCTTTGGCTCCACGCATTATTTGCAAAGGAATATTATATACTTCGGTGCTGCCATCTTCATAGCTCACATACAAATCTATCGGCATAGGGAAAAGGCCTATACGCTGGAGCTCTACACTTGCTTTACCTCCCGCTTCTGTCACCTCACCTATGCCATAGTCGATGGTTTTGGTGGTATACAGCATATATTCCTTGTACCAGTCTAGTTCCAGACCCGATATTTTTTCCATCACTCTAGTTACATCATTTGGATTTGGATGACGGAATTTCCATTCATCGAAAAATCTCAATAGACCTACCGATAAATCTTTCTCACCAATCACATACCCCATCTGCGCCATGAATACGGCTCCTTTAGAATAGGCTGCTGCACCGTAAGCAAAGTTGGTATTATAGTGATCGGCATGTGTACTCATGGGCTCTTCCAAGCCACTTTTCGCGAGATTTATATAGCCACTATAGCTCCCTCTATTTGGAAACTGATTATCTGGACTATACAAATGTGACATTGTTCTACCACTTGCATAGCTCGTGAATCCTTCGTCCATCCATGGATAAAGGCTCTCATTGATGCCCAATACCCCATGATACCAGCTATGTAATGCCTCATGCACAGTCACACCTATCAGACTTCTGAGCCCTCTATTGCCCGTAACTAAAGTGGACATTGGGTATTCCATTCCGCCATCGCCTCCCATTACCACAGAAAACTGCTCGTATGGATATTGACCAAAATTGGCATTGATGTAATCGAAAGCCTTTTCTGTAAGCTCTGGTAATTGCTCCCAAGCTTCTTCATTTTGGCTATTTTTCACATAATAGAAATGTAAGGTAGTTTTGCCATCAGCCATTTTACGCATCGTATGTGTATAATCTGGATCGGCTCCCCACATAAAGTCATGCACATTTGGCGCTTTGAAATGCCAGGTAAGTTTATCAGAATTTGGTCTGTTTACTTCCATTCCTTCTTCTTCGTAGCCATGACCAATTTCTTGTGGATTTTGCAAATACCCAGTACCACCAATTACGTAGCTGCTATCGATGGTAATTTTGACATCGAAATCGCCCCAAACGCCATGAAACTCGCGGCCAATATATGGGTTGGCATGCCAGCCTTGGTAATCGTACTCACTCATTTTGGGATACCACTGAGCCATAGAGTAATCTATGCCTTCGGCACCATTACGCCCTGATCTTCTGATTTGCACAGGTACTTGCCCTTCAAAATTCAAATCAAATGTGACGCTAGAGTTAGGCAAAATCGGGTCGGTAAGGGATACTTCCAAAATGGTCCCTACTTCTTGCTTTGGTTGATCTTTGCCGTTCATTTTGAGACTTGACACTCTCAAATAGCCAATTTCATCATCTGCTAGTTTGGATATCCTATCCCCTACCCTCCTGTCAGGGTCTGCAATGGTTCTAGACCGCATATCCATGGCACTATTTGGCTGGAAGGCATTGAAGTACAAATGATAAAATACTTTATAAAGCGTATCAGGCGAATTATTGTAGTATTTTAAATTTTGACTGCCATTGAAGCGGTGGTTTTCGGTATTCATATCCACTTCCATAGCGTATTCGGCGCGTTGCTGCCACCTCGCATCATCTTGTATTTCGGCTTTGGCATCCTTGGCTTGCTGGCAGGATACCATCGTCACAGCTGCCAAGGCACTCGCTATAAAAAGTGTTTTCATTGAGTAATTTTTATGGTTCATGTTATTAAGATTATGTTGACAAGATAATATTATTAAATAGTATCTTCTAAGTCAAAGTTTATTCTGTTAGCGGAAATAAAAAAGGCTCCGAATGGGAGCCTTTTATTCAAGAATTCAATGATTATTATTCCTCAACTTTTTCGACATTAGTGGCTACATCATAGCCACGTTCATTTTTTTCTATATCAAATTCCACTACATGCCCTTCTTGCAATTCGTTGAAATCCACATTTACAATATCTGAATAATGGAAAAATAGGTTGTTGGGTGGAAATTGGATAAAGCCATAGCCATTTTTGAGGCTTAAGACGGCTCCTTGCTTGCGCTCTCCGTCGGGCTGCGCAACTTCCTCACGCTTTATGGTCGTTTCTGGGACAAATAGATTGTTGACCAAAGACTCATTTTTACGCATTCGGTTTTCAATAATCTCATGCATGGAAACAGGATAACTAACTTCCTCGAGCAAATCCTGTGAAGTGCGTGTCACAACCTTATTTCCCTGATCATTGGTATATTCAAAATCCCAGCTCAATATCATCACTTTGGTGCCAAGCGTATTTAGCTTTCTTACCAATGGCGCATAATCCCCGTCGGAGCCGATCAATACTAAAACAGAGAATTTTTTGTAAAGCGAAAGCTCGTAAGCTTCTAATGCTAGCCATACATCTATGCCTTTTTCTTCCTTACGACCCATATTGTATTTGAGCGGGAGGTAATGCGTCACTACCCCCTCGGACATCAAAATATCATCGAATACACGCTCATAGTAAAGCTGATTACCTCTTTGACTAGCTTCTTGGGCATTTAACCTGCCTCTGAAATAATGGGCATCTACAATCTGAGAATGTCTGGGATCTATGCCTTCTTCTGCCGCTACATGATGTCGGATAAACTGATGCAGACCCGAAATGCTTAACCTTCTTTTTCTGGGATGTACGTAATTATAATAGTTGCTTACATGTAAAAAATAATTACCATCGTAAAAAACACCAATCCTTGTAAGGCCAAGATTATTAATTGTATTAGACATAAAATTTTAATTTACTATTTGGGATTCTTAGGTTCAGATAAAAAATAATATTTAATAAAGTATTGTTTTAAGATATTTTAAAAACGGAGCCTTCCTCCTTTTGTTTAAATGCTGATTTTAAATAATTACCTATTCTAGGATACAAGTATAAAGCTTAACCTTAAATTTAAAAAAACAGAAATCATTCGGTAGCCAAATTATTATTCAATTATTAGCTATCGCTTTTGTTTTCCACGTGTTAAGAGGAAAACAAAAATTATTAAGCTTTTTATATTTTGGGCTCAATTGTTTTAACCAAAATCAAACCGCTACTCATCTGGTTAGATTTATTAACCACGCTCTCAATCAGAAATTTCCTTGAGCAATCCCTCCATTTGAGCAACCGTCCGATCATAAAAACGAAGAACCCAATAAGCAAACCCTAAAAAGAATGCAACACCAATTGGGAATATCAACGTCCAGAAATTAGGGATTTCACTAAGTACCGTTCCTTTGATAGAAGCCAAAACGGGAAGGATAATAACCATCAAAAATAGAGCAAGCGAAACGTTTAATTTTTGAAGCTTTTGAAAGCGAATTCGTTTCTCCGTGAAGCTTTGAAGAACTTCTATATGACTTTTGGTAAAATCCATATTCACAGACAGTCCTCTAACCGATTTCAATGATATAATAGGTAATACAAATAGCAGTAGAATACTGATAAGTGCGAAAATCTGCATCAACGGTTCATCCAAATTTGGCAATTTGAGGCCTAAATAAGCTGCTGCTAAGTAACATACTAGTGTACCAATATATTCAGAATTACCAATTTTATTCAGTTTGGACTTGTAATTCTGTTTATTCAATTTCTCAATTAGCTTCTGATTTTCAACACTTTTCAATTTCAGATTCTTACTCATTAGCTCCCAAGAAGCTTTCATTTCTTCTAATTCCATTATTCTTTGATTTTAGTGATTTGCACTTTTAATTTTTCTCTAATCCGGGAAAGGCGTGTTCCCACATTGGTAGTAGACATACCCATTACCTCGGCAATTTCCTCATGACTTTTGCTCTCAAGATAGAGAAGGATAATACCACGCTCTAGCAAACTAAGTTTTTGGATGTAATGATAAAGCTGTGAAATCTTTTCGTCCTCCCGCTGGTTAAAGTCTTCTGCTAATTGAAGCAAATTACTTTCTATTGGAATAGTCCTTATTTCTCTCTGTTCCTTTTTTAGATAAAAGATAGCGGTGTTCATTGCCACTCTGTACATCCAAGTACTGAGTTTCGCATTTCCTTTATAAGAGTCAAAAGATTTCCAGAGTTGATATACGATCTCCTGATACAAGTCATCTCGATCATCCATCTTGTAGGTGTAAAGCGAACACACTTTAAGTATGAGACCTTTATTCTCGTTAATAACTTGTGTAAACTGATCGGCTATGTCCATTTATGATCGAATTCTATATGATTAGTATTCGAATTGATAAAAAAATCACATTAGCGGAAAAAAAATATTTATCGACAATCAAATGCAAGCCCTACTTGAGCCACCAAGCCCAAAGAATCAATAAAGGATGAATAACCACTAATCGAACCCAGCCAACTATTGGATCGAAGCAAAAATCATCTGTAATGCAGCTATCTAACTGAATCATATATACATGCGAGGGAATAAAAGCGATAAGCATAGCGATAATGCCATAGGCTGAAATCCGTCTAGTTGCAGGAAAAATCATCCCAACTGCTAGAAGAACTTCCGCAATACCAGCCAACCAATTGAGCAACTCAGGATTTGGCAAGTACGGTGGAATAAGCGGCGGGTAAGATGCTGGATTAATAAAATGATTGGCTCCTGCGAATAGGTAAAAGCCGATAAGGGTAATCAACCCGAGGTATTTTATTTTCGCTTTCATACTGCGTTAAATTTAATAGCCATTCCAATGTGATTTGAATCACCAATGATACAAATATTAATGAGGAAATTTGACCTTTCGTTAATATGAGTACATCAAATCGGCAGCTAGGATTAAAGCACAACTGGAAACAATTCTCATTGCTTGTGCTGGTGAATGCCTTCGTTGGAGGGATGGTTGGTATAGAGCGATCCATCCTCCCGCAATTTGGCTTGGAAGTATTCGGGTTGTCCTCCAATAAAGCCATTTTATCTTTTATTGTAGCTTTTGGTATCACCAAGGCTATTGCAAATTACTTTACTGGCAAGTGGGCAAACTCCATCGGTCGCAAAAATCTATTAATCATCGGTTGGTTATTCGCTTTACCTGTGCCAATTATTCTTATTTGGGCTCCTTCGTGGAATTGGGTAATTGTAGCCAATATCTTCCTTGGAATCAACCAAGGTTTGGCTTGGTCAAGTACCGTTGTGATGAAAATTGATTTAGTAGGCGAAAAAGATCGTGGTTTTGCTATGGGCTTAAATGAATTTGCAGGCTATTTATCCATAGGTATTTTTGCTTATGTGAGTGCTTGGTTGGCAGGTAATTATGGAATAACTCCTTATCCTTTTTATCTAGGCATAGGCTTATCCGCATTGAGGGTGATATTTAGTATTTTCTTTTACTGTCGTCCGAGATAAATTTTGGTAATAGAGTGCACTTTGGATAAATTCATTTTTTAAAGATAGGAGGCCTTGCGACCATCCTATCTTCTTGGTAATGTTGTGTTCGACAAAAAACATAACGTACCATGAAGCAATTT
>JBDNFI010000058.1:0-5137 GCA_041689935.1 Cyclobacteriaceae bacterium | reverse complement strand
TAGCAGGAAGATTTGTCTCCAAATTGCTTTTCAAAGGTTTTTCGGTCTAATTGAAGTAGTTTCATACGGGTGATTTTATACTCTAATATACTATTTATTATATTGATTTGCAATGTTTAGTGGCCTAAATGAGTAACCCTATAATCCAATATAAAACCGGCATGTTCAACATTGATTTTTAACTGAAAAAATTGGTCATAAACCACCGAATAACTTCCTTGAGCTCGTCACTTTTCTGCATGGCCATGGATCGTGCTCTTACCCGCTCCAAAGCCAATTGTATTTCGGACTCTCTGGCTTGAGCTTCTGCTTTTTGAATATCTCTAAATCGCTGATATGCCAATAGAAAAACTTGATAGAAACGCTTAAATATGGCAAATACTTCTTCTGTCAATGGCTCATAAAGAGATAATCCAAGTCCGCCTTCGCCGATAGACAAAAAGCAATAGCTTAAATCATTGGCTTCATCCAAAAGAGGATCTTGAAAATGTTGTTCTCTTTTTCGATGTGATCGAAATTTTTCTAATTCCTCACCGTTCAAACTTCCAATAAAATGACCGTTGCGTGATGTCAGCATTTGCTTCACCATTTCATGTTCTATTGGGTTTTTGAGGTATTCTGTTTTTTCGACTACAGTATCTTCATAAGCTGTGAAATACTGATAGCAGAGATATTGCCCTATGTTCTCATCAACAATAACAGTCTGAATGTTTCGTACATGCTTTACTCCAAAATGCTGCAATTGATCCGATATTACCCGACAAACTTGCAGCATATCTGAGGGTTTTCTCATACTCATAGAAACTGCCCGTACCTTTTCTAAGGCCGCTTCTATCTCAAGTTCTCGGTTTTTATTCTCTAATTCAGTTGTACGCCGTTTTATGGCTTGCTGTAGTTGTAGATTTTCCTCAGAGATTTTGGCTATTGCTATATTCTCACCTTCTTGAGTTTTTGAATCAGGCAGCGATGAATGCTGGTGAATAATTTTCCAACCTCCTGCAATTTTTTTCATCAGTGTAGAAGCTCTAAATTTGGAATAGAAATTCCACTCACTATCTATCAGCACATATAAGTCGCATTGCTCCACCACTAAAACCAATTCATCTGCTTTCTCAAATCTCGTCTTACGGTTTCGCATTTCTACCTGATCTACCACTTGATCAATCGTATTGATCATAAACTGAATCGCATCAGGTTTATTGAAAAACACTTCGTTTTCTACACTGCCAATTTGGCTATAATCCTCCGCCAGTAAATTAGCTAGTTGGTCAATATCGCCCTTAATATAGCTTTCCCAATATTGGTCATAGGCTTCCAAAGCTTCTTTTTCCTGTTGATTTTTTGTTTTCATTAATATTAATTCTTATGCCCTAAACTCTTTTGACGGTAATTTTTTGTTCAATTTTTTGCAAGAAATTTAGGAAGAAGGATAAAAATGGGAATTAATTACAAAATTGAATATATCGAAATTTATTAATTATATGCTAATCAGTTACTAAAAAGAAAATTTGGCGGGAGGGTTTTTAAACGATCGTTATAGTAAGCCATTCAAATTTTCATTTGCTTGCTTTGCCTTCAATTAATCACTTCATTTTGTTCTAGAATGGTAATGTAGAACTTTGGATAAAAAGGATTTCTAATCCGATTTTCACCCAGCTGTTGAATTGCAAATTTCGAAGAGTAGGTATATTTACTGATTATGAAAGGAGAAATTACAGAGAAACAATTCTTATTGAACTCATCGTACGATGCATGTAAACAGTTCCAATTACCAAAAAATCAATTATGAGTCTTGCGACTTAAATGAGTAACTCTATTTTGTTAATTAAGAAATTATTTTTATTTTTAGAAATTATTTTATTTTACTCAAACCTAAAAGATTTAAGTAACACTAAATTATATATTATGAAAAAGAAAGTTTTAACTTTATTAAGTTTTATTATTTTTGGAATAGGTAGCCAGGTTTTGAGTTGTCCACATTCAGGCACATGGAATATATGTTCTCAAGAAGATATCATTATGATTTATGATCTAATAGAAAGGGATTGTCCCGATGAGGATGTTGTGGTTTATTTTGATTGGCTTGATCCTGAGTTTTGTCCTCCTATTTAATTGTTTATTAAGTTCGTAGTTTGTGTTTTTGTGAATTGCAAATTCAATTTATCTGGCTTCAAAATTTCAAACTCTAATGAAAAGATTAGTTTTATTTTTTAGAATATTGAAATTTTGAGTACGGAAATTATAATTTTAAAATTGAAGCAAAATTATTAAAATTGAAAAATTATTCCATATTAATTCTATTTTTACTATTTGGTTGCCAGACTCAATATGAGGTTGGAAATCATGAAGTAGGAAATCTTAGATATGATTCAATTGGTTATATAAAGACCTCTGAACTTGGAGTAAATTATTATTGGAATGGTTTTACACAAGCTACAATAAATAATGAGAATTATTTTATTGGGTTTAATTTGCCACGAAAGACGCTCGATATTATTCATCTAGAAGGTTTAGAGAAAATCTTTCAAGTGAATATTGAGAGGGAAGGACCAAATGGTATAGTTGGCAACTTTATAGGAATTAAAGGTGGAGA
Organism: Cyclobacteriaceae bacterium; assembly: GCA_041689935.1. Taxonomy (GTDB): domain Bacteria; phylum Bacteroidota; class Bacteroidia; order Cytophagales; family Cyclobacteriaceae; genus CAXBDP01. The sequence continues at coordinate 2,544 of JBDNFI010000058.1, read as the reverse complement.
AAATCGTTTTTACATCCTGACAGATTATGCTTTTTATATTGCTGAATTATCTATCGATCAAAAAAAACTCATTGTACAACGAAAAATAACTCTAAGTAATGATAGACATGGCTTCGGGCATACCAATTTCAATTCCGTCTTTTACCCAAACATGCCTTTTTTCGCAACTAATGAACAATTTGCTTTTGTCCCTTTCTATTTAAGTTCAAGACCAGGAGATCCTGAGCACTTCTTAGAACCCAATCTACTTATGGTGAATCTTGCCTCTCAAGATACTTCTCACTCATTTGTTGAATGGCCAATGCCTAGTTTGTATTCAAATGACACTTTCTTTCATCCAGCAAATCAGCGGTTTTTTCCACTGCAAGTCGGTAATGAACTTTATGTTAGTTATCCTTTCACCTCCTTAATTAGCAAGATAGATTTTAATGGTCAAAAGCTAGTTTCCCAAACCGATTGGGCTAAACCGATTGACGATTTAGAAAAATTAATAAGAAAAAGCTCATTTAAGAATAGTGAAAAATTTGACCCTGCATTTATAATTGACTATGGAAATAATGGTCATTTTTTGCCCTTGCAATATAATTCAGTTAAAAAATGTTTCTTCAGGGTTTTTCTAAATCCGTTTGACGAAGAAGAAGATAAACGTAGGATAAGGGAGCGAGAAAAATGGTTATTAGAATACACATCAAAGGGTGATCTAATGTCAAAAACACTTATTCCAAGAGAGCTAGAGATGCAACCTTTGATTCGAAAGGATGGCTCTTATTGGTTTCCAAAACGATCAGATACCGAAGAGTATTTGGAATTCGCTATTTATAGATAATTTTCTAAATTATTGTGGGTTTGAAATTTAGAATCACTTTTCAAAAGGATTTAAAACCCGACTTTTAAAAAGGTGTCAAGTTGAATTTTAATAGAATGGTAATTCGAATGATTTAATTTTTGCTGCTAGCCGCTATCAACTCAATATAAACTAAGCCAGCGATGATTATTATTAAAGAGATAAAATAAATCAGGCCAAAGAGGCTAAGGGATTGGTAATTAATGTAAAGTAAGGTTATGGTTGTGAAGCAGTAACCTAAGTTAGCAAAAGCAATAATTCTTAAAAAGACCTTCCAGTTTTTGAATGATTTGCTGGAGCAGGTAAATGAGTATACTGCAAATATGCATGCCAATAAAGATAACTTGATAAGTATGCTAGTTGGCATTCCTATATGTCCCTGATAATTCACAAACACCACACCCAGCATAAACGCAGTAAGAATTGCACCTAATGCATCAACCAAAAACATTCGTTTGGGGTTAGAACGTAAATTCTTGATTAATGCAGATTTTGTCATTTTAGTTGAATTGCAAATTCAGTTTATCCAGCTCTGAAATTACAAAATGATATGATAAATAATACCAATGAGGCATTAGTCCAATTTTCACTTGAATAGAAATACGGCTTTAGCACATTCAATAAATGCAATAAGGAGTTTTTCGGACTCAGCCAAAAAGAGATTTGGTTAAATACTAATTTTATTAATCTTCTTTCCTCCAAATGAATTAGAGGCCATTTTATTTTTTGAATCAAAACTCATTTGAAATATTAAATGAGTTAAATACAAGACACTAAAAACTGTTAGTGGATAATTTACTTTTCTAAAATTGTAATTACCTAGAAAAATCGGAAATATGTATAAATTGTTTCAATAAATTCTTGTGTGAGTAAAGATTTAATTAGAAGTTTGTACAAAAATTAATTTGGTTTTTATTTGTAGAATCGATGTATTTGAAAAAATAATTATGAAAAAGTTGATTTTAATGTGCATTTTTATGTTATCTAGCATTTCAATTTATTCAAAATGTAGTGGCAACATTACAGTTAACTCAATTGCAGGTGAATTTGAAGCAATTGAATGGATAAATGATCATTGCTATACGGATGATAAAATCACTATTATTGATGGGCAGACTGGAGAATCAAGTATTTATGTAAATTCTTTAGCTAGAGATCCTTTGGAGTGTGCAAACAATTTTGAAAAGCAAAGTTTAACCTTCCCAAAAATAGGATGAAAACATTTATTAAAATTTCAGGACTCATTTTTATTCTATCTTTAAATCTAATTCTTTCAGAGGGAGGTTGTGATGGAAATTCTGGTTATGTTGGTTCACCTATGGAAGTTGTTGCAGCCATAGGTGAAATTAATGAAAACTGCTGTTTTGGTGATGAAATCACTTTTATTGATTTCGAAGGTAACGAATATAAATATGTAAATCCTGCCAATAGAGGCGAAAGTTGTGAAGATATTTCAATCTTAGATCTAATACCTCCTATAATTTTATGAAGATAAATCTTTCTTTTATTTTATTTTCTTTAATTTTATTTATTTTTTCATGTCAAAGTGAAAAAAGAAATAGGGTTACTCATTTAGGTCGCGAGCCCAATGATTGATTTTTTGGTAATTGGGACAGTTTTCATACATCGTTCGATGAGTTTCATGAGAATTGTTTCTCTGTGATTTCTTCTGTTAAAGCGAAAGAAATATTCGTTTATAT
>JBDNFI010000057.1:0-122541 GCA_041689935.1 Cyclobacteriaceae bacterium | reverse complement strand
GTAAGTAATGTGGTAAATTTTTTCTTTAGTCCTTTTGGAGGTAGTCCATCTATTTATCATGCAGATGCTAAATTGTTTTGAGAACATATTGGTTTAGAAAGGAAAATGTTCCAATCGAAAAGCACTTGGTTGCGTGGGATAATAATGGTGAAATACTCTGGGATGTAGTTTTGCCAAATTACATAAAACCTCAACCTATTCTATACCCAGGAAATAATTTAGTGTTTTTGCCCATAGAACCTGAGAGTGATGATGTTTTTGTGTTTTATAAGTATTCTTGGTGAATAAGAATCTAGCTTTGAATAAAAAGAGGTTTGGCTATAGCCTGAGTTCATTTATCCTCTTACCACTAGTAGAATAATCTGAAGTCAATTAAGAACCACTAGGAAATACACAAGAGAAACAATTAATCTCGAAGTTAAATTAATTTTTAATTGAACTTCTTCTTCAATTCCTCCCTAAATTCCGCATCAGTTAATACTTGCAATTCAAAATCGTTCATGCTCATTTGTAGTCTTTGTTGCTCCACAAAATTTAGTTCGTTGAAAAAATAGACTAATTCGGTTTTGTCGCCAGATATTTCAGTGGCGTACAAATAACGTGTTAGAACAAATGCTGTTGATCCTCCTTTACTGCCTGTATGCTTTAGCCACGATCGATTGGCAGGGTTTGCAAGCATAAACTCCATTATCTCGTCTAAGTATTTTTGAGTGCCTTCACTAATTCTGTTCTGGATTTGCAATCCCGAACCAGAGACAAATAGGATTTGTAATCCGACTTTCACCAAGCTGTTGAATTTTAAATTCGAACTATCTGGCTTCGAAATTATAATTTTCTATGAGTAGCAAATTGTGAGGAAAAAGCGGGAGGGAAGAAGTTATTGGAGAGTTGTTACTTTTCTAAATATTACATGAACAGTAGTTATGTCAAATGAACGGTATTTACATGTATTTAAATATTTTTTAGTTTTACATATCGCGATAAGGAACTTCATGCTACAATAGTAAAAAGAAGATTGAGCACATACGATACTTTTTCAGATTGAATTCCTCTGTCTTTGTATTGCTTGTTCAGGAGGTATGCCGAAAATCCTTAAGAGTAGGTTAATTTTAACAAAGTTCTAATGAAAAAAATATTGAAAATTTCGCTAGTATTAAGAGTGGCAGCGTTTATAATTAATCCATTCTCTACGAATGCTGGTATATGTGAATGGCAAGGCATTAAAAACGGTTATTGTCTGCTCATTACAGAAAGAGATGAGGAAGGAAATCCGATTAGGTCCTATTTAAATTGCGTTGAAACTTTACCAGAAGGAGAAGAATCACGCCCTATAGACTGTCATCGTGAAATAATTATAACATGATAAATTTGAATATACATTATGGTAAAAAGAGTATCATTTATCCTCTTTTTTTGATTTTGTTTGCCCTTTTGTCATTTGGTTGTAGCAATGAAAGAGCGGATTTCGTCAATACTATGGACTTACAACTTGAAGGAAGATTGATTTTTCAATTGGATTCTGTTACTAGTCGCAGCAGTAGGTTAATCGAGTATTATAAGGGAGAGAATAATATCGTTCTCTATAATTCTGTTGTTCACTCATTATATTTTTTTGATGTGAAAACAAAGCTACAAAAAGTGATTACTCCACTTGGCAAAGAAGGTCCAAACACCATACCTAGGGTCTCTAACTTCAAAGTTTTATCTTATGATTCGATTTACATATACTCCAATGCAAGTTTATTCTTGTACAGAATTGATACTACTGGAAGAATTTTAGAGAAAAAGAATATTTTATCGTTTACAAATGATGATCCTACAATCTCAGAATCTAAATTTGCATACAATGAAAAGTCTAATTCATTTATTTTTCCAATACGGAAAAATGCAAGAACATCAGATTCGAAAAATAAAGCCTTACTTATATATGATATAAATAATGATTCTAAACGGTTTTTAGGTGAATTTCCGGAGAGTTATTACCAGGGTCCTTGGGGTACCCTTTCTCTAAATACTTCAATAGCAGTACTAACCGATGAAGACAAGTTGCTTTTGTCTTACGAATTTGATGATAATTTATACTCTTTTGACTTAAAAAATAATCAGGTGACTACTAGCTCATTTAAACTTGATGGCATACCTAAAAATACTACTAAGGTCAAAGGTGAGATAAGTCCATACTATCAATCTTACTACCTAAGTACAAACTCATGGTATAAAAAAGTCTATTATGATCCTTACAGTAATCTAATTTTAAGGGATATCTCTATTGGTCAGAAAATTGAAAAAAATGACGATATCAATAAAAAATACCCTTCTTATCTGGGCGACATTTATTCTTATACACTGATTACTAACAAAAATGGTAAACGGGTGGCAGAAATACCGAGCATGAGACTATTTGACGATGTGTTTTCGAACGAAGATGGTTTGTTTATAAGGAATTATGGGTATCAAAGAGATAACGAAGATATTCTAGTGTTTAACCACTATAAGATTGTTGAAAAGTAAATTCCATGAAAAAGTATTTATTCTTTTTAGCCCTTCTCTTGATTGGCTCATGCCAGAATTGTAGTAATTCGAATGTTAATGATTCGTCAATGAGATTAATCGAGAGTTTCGAATATTATGATTTATTGAAAAATAAAACGATACTTGTAATACCGAATGCTGGATGTGAGGGTTGCATTACAAGTGCAGAGTCGTTCACAGTTGAGAATTTTGAAATTAGTAACAAGATTGCCTTTGTTTTCACAAATATTAGTTCAACAAAAATTTTGAAAGGTAAATTAGGCGCAGACGTCTATTTTCATCAAAATGTATATATTGATTCTTTGAATCACTTCTATTCAGGCGAACTCATGAATATTTATCCGGTAATTTTATATCAAAAAAATAACAGAGTTGTAAAAACGGTCGAAGTATCTCCAATTAATCTTTCTGCACTTGACTCACTCCAATCCACAATTTTTTAAATCATCATCCCTGAAGAGTGATTGATTTTCTATTTATAGTTTCTCTAAAGGACAACTTTATTTCATCCTCAATTCCTTTAGAATTCAGTGGTTCAAATAGCGTAGTAAGAAATTTAAATCAACTGATTCAAATTAAAGATGATCAATTTTTTTTAGGTTCGACTAATCACTGGTTTATACTTAATGAAAATGGCAAGGTTGTAATTGAAGTCAATCCAAACGAAACTGCTGACCAAAATGCTCTTTTACAAGGTTTTGATTTGTCTCTTCCAGTTAAACCATTTTTTTATTCTCCTAAAAGCCATAGCATTTTAGTTTATGCCTTTCCTCAAAGGTTGCAATCTGTAAGTGATATTCAAAAAGCAGCAAAGACTTCGTTTCCATTAGTGTGGGAAGTCAGTCTTTACGATTTGACTATTAAACCCTTACCTATCAATTATCCTGAAGAATGGTTAAGCCTTAAAGGATCTAAATTAATTAATTCCTTCCCGTATTTATTCGTAGCAGATGAGTTTATTCTTTTATCAGAGAGAATTAACTTTTTAACAAGCCTCTATGATAGAAATGGACTATTTAAGAAAAGCTTCTTAGTTGAGAAAAACAAAGAAATCCCCATAGCATCGAATGGTGGTGAAAATCTATCAGAAGATGTAAGTAATGTGGTAAATTTTTTCTTTAGTCCTTTTGGAGGTAGTCCATCTATTTATCATGCAGATGCTAAATTGTTTTTGAGAACATATTGGTTTAGAAAGGAAAATGTTCCAATCGAAAAGCATTTGGTTGCTTGGGATAATAATGGTGAAATACTCTGGGATGTAGTTTTGCCAAATTACATAAAACCTCAACCTATTCTATACCCAGGAAATAATTTAGTGTTTTTACCTGTAGAGCCAGAGAGTGATGATGTTTTTGTGTTTTATAAGTATTCTTGGTGAATAAGAATTTGGCTTTTACTTCTTAGTTAAATGCAATGCCTAGCTTTTCGGCTTTATACAAAAATAGGTTTGGCTAAAGCCTGAGTTAATTAATCTTCTCACCACCAGATAAATCTGAAGGTGATTTAGAATCAATGATAAATGGACAGTTGCCTTGATTAATCTCGAAGTGTGATTAATATCTAATTGAACTTCTTCTTCAATTCTTCCCTAAAATCCGCATCAGTTAATACTTGCAATTCAAAATCGTTGATGCTCATTTGAAGTCTTTGTTGCTCCACAAAATTTAGTTCGTTGAAAAAATAGACTAATTCAGTTTTGTCGCCAGCTATTTCAGTGGCATATAAAGTACGTGTAAGCACAAATGCAGTAGAGCCACCTTTGCTTCCTGTATGCTTGAGCCATGACCGGTTTGCAGGGTTTGCGAGCATAAACTCAATGATCTCGTCTAAGTATTTTTGAGTGCCTTCATCGAAATAGTTTCTATCATTTATCAGCTTCATGATGCGATGGTAATCTTTGGCAGTAGAAGCTGGCAATCTGTCTGACCATATTTTTTGCAAGTCGAATGGGAGGGCAGTAAGTTTCGATTTATAGGCTGTATCTGCTTTCAATTTCTGATGAATTTGTAAGGTGAGTTCGATATATTTTTTTTGTGAAAGTGCATTTAACTCATCAATCAATTCCTCCCGCTTTTTCTCCTGACCAAATTCAAAACTGACAAACAAGGCCGATACGATTGGATAAATTGGTGTATGATTCCCTAAATCTAATTTCTCAAACTGAGCATTTATATTTTCCATTCCCAATTTGTCTATCAACCATTCTGTGTTAGCATTTGAGTTAAACATGATCATCCCTTTAGTAATATCACGAATACTTACTTTTCCATCATGGATTTTATCTTTAGCCCAATTTAGCCAAGCGGGATGCGCTCCTCCATCTGTATTGGGAACATAGAATTGATCTAGCTCCTCAACCGTAATTTGCTCATTTGGATTGATCAAACCAGCTTGGGCTTGCTGAGCGTATTCAATAGCAACAATGATCTTCATTGTGCTGGCCAAAGTCATAAGTTTATCTGAATTATGCGACGCTATTTCCTCTCCATTTCGAGTTAGGATAAATGTGGATTTTTCAGAGTTTGCTAATGCGAAATCTGGAATAGTATTTTTGTCAGTCATAAAATAATAGGCTGCAATTCCAAAAGTGATAAATAGAATAGCAAATAAGATTCCAATGCCAATTAAGATTTTTTTCAACATGGTTGTAATTTTTAGTTGTTCAAAGCAGAGTTTATTTTGTCGATAAGTGGCTCAAAATCATTTTTAACAGCCTTTCTATTCAAATAATATATGTATGCAAAGACAATGACCATCACCACAAATGTAATGATCTGTTCTAGCTGACTACTATCTGAGCCTAAGTTGATAAGCGTAGCAGAAAGTAGGGCAGGTAGAATGTACCAATACAATACAGACTTAAGTAAATTCATCTCTTTGATTAAATAGTCTTTTGATTGTGATAAAAAGTCATTTTGACTTTGAATTAGATTAATTAGGGTTTTAAATTTTCTAACTCTTTTCAATTGAAAAATCACGAGTAAACAATAAGGTACGATTAGCCCAAAGCCCAATTGCTGTAAGAATGAATTGGCAAAATATGCCAAGACTATAGCAGCGGGAATCATAACCAAGGCAACTGTGATTTCTAAGGAATCTCTCTTTTTTAGCTTTGCTTCAAAAGCATTCAAATCTTTAGTTAGTTCAGTTAGCAACTGTTGTGTATTAATGAATACTTGTTTGTGGCTATTGCCCACCTGCCAAATATTTTTTAGGTTCAACTCATCCATGATTCATACAGGTTAATGGTTTCATTTTAGCTCTTTTCATTTTTACCGCTACATGGTTCTCGCTAATTCCAATAATACTTGTAATTTCTCGATAAGGAAGCTCTTCCAAATGCAGAAGAACAATACTTCTATCAGGTTCGGTTAATTGCTGAATACAAGTTTGTAGCTTTATAAACTGAATTTCATCTTCTTGATTGTCAGCTTTTTCTTGCAGATTCTCAAAGTGAATACTATTCAGTTTAATGGTTTCGACCTTCGTGTTTTTACTTCGTAAACTCAGTCGAATACATGTATTTAGCGTGATCCGATAAATCCATGTAGAAATAGCTGAATTACCTTGAAAGGAGTCCAACGATTTCCATATGGCAATGGTAACTTCTTGGAACAAGTCCTCCTTTTCAGTTGCATCCTTTGCATAAGCGCCGCAGATTCGAAGGATCAAATCTTTGTTGCTTTCGAGGATTTCAATGAATTTTTTGTTCAAATCTGTCATTTATAGAGGGGCGAGATTTTGTTCTCATTAGCTTAGTTACAAATAATTTGAAAATATGACAGATTGTAAAAAGTATTTTTTGAAAAGAAAGCGGGAGGGAAGCTTATAATTCACTGACCTAATGATCTGGATTTGCAAACCAGAACCATCCATAAGTAGGATTTATTATCCGATTACACTTAGCCATTGAATTGAATTGCAAATTCCATTCACCTTGCTTCAAAATCCTAAATCCCGAAAAGTTAATTCGGCAAAGACTATTTTTATTTTAGCAGTGCTCAATTATTTTTGGAAATTGGATGTTATTGATTGCATTACCATTTACTAATTTTCTGGCTATGGTCACAATAGCTGCGATGGGTTAATAAATAGACAAAGTTGAAATGAATTTCGATAAGCTAATACAGCATTTAAGTACTGCATTTGAACAGCCATTGCCTGGGCCTAATGCCCAAATGACCATGGCACCTCTACCTGTAAATGCAGATCGCTTTCAAATAAAGGAAAGGCCCAACGCACGAAAGGGAGGGGTATTAATTTTGTTTTATCCCGAAGCGCAAAATACCATGATGCCATTAATTCTAAGACCTAAATATGATGGCACGCATGGCGGTCAAGTGAGTTTCCCGGGTGGTAAGTGTGAGGAAATTGACATTTCTGCCATTGATACAGCTTTGCGAGAATCTGAGGAAGAAATTGGTATTGATCGGAGGGAGGTTACTTTATTGGGGAAGCTTTCTAAATTATATATTCCACCAAGCAATTTTTCGGTTGAACCTATTGTTGGCTATACAACCAAAAGACCAAATTTTATTATTGATCCTTACGAGGTGGATCAACTTTTGGAATTTCCTGTTGCGAAATTTATTGATCCCGGATATATCAAAAGAAAAAACATAACTCCAAAAACTGGCGTTACTTTGAATACGCCATATTTTCATATTGATAATCATGTAATTTGGGGTGCTACGGCCATGATGATAGGTGAATTAGTTGAGATAATAAAACGAGGATAAATTACTTTGACAAAGAGTAAAGCAAAATTTGATTTTGTATTTGTTTGTCTAGGGAAAGACTGCGAGAAAGCAGGTAGCGAGGAGCTATATAAGCATTATAAGAAGCTAAAATCTTTGCCCGGAAGTAAAAATCGTCTTAAGGTTATCAAAACAAAGTGCATCGACTACTGTAAAAAAGCACCCGTTTTAGTAGCCAATAACGAAATCCATTTTCACGCGACGGAAAAATCCATCCTGCCTTTCGAAGAGTGAGCTGGCATAATATTTGAACTTCACCTCCCGCCTATTCAAACAGAATAGTTGAAATATCCGCAGGGAAAGCACGTTGGAGTTGAATTTCCTGATGGTTCAAATCAAAAAATCAAACAAAAATAAAATAGTATGAAACAGTTTATGACATTACTTTTAGCAGGAATGCTAGGGAGTGCTGCCATGTATGGCACTATCCAAATATTCGACAAGGATTCCGATGCACCAGTCAAAATCGAACATGTAAGTAACATGCCAATTCAAGGTGCGATGTACACCGCCGATGAAAATGGAGAGATTATCCCATTAGATTTTACGGCTCCGGCAGAGGCAGTGATGAAATCGGTCGTTCACATTCGCTCAACTAGCATGCAGCAAACAAGCTCAAGACAATCAAGTCCATCGCAAGATCCTTTTGAGTTTTTCTTCGGGCCACAAAATAGAGGTGGACAAAATAGTGAACCAAGACCGCGAGTGGGTTCGGGCAGTGGAGTTCTGATCAATAATAATGGGTATATTGTTACCAATAATCACGTAATAGATAACGCCAGTGATATCGAAGTGACTTTAACCGATAATCGTTCATATAAGGCCACCCTTATCGGGACTGACCCAAATACGGATATTGCGGTGATCCAAATCCAAGAGAAGGGTTTACCATTCGTTAATTTTGAAGATTCAGATAATATAAAAGTAGGAGAGTGGGTATTGGCTGTTGGCAATCCGCTTTCGCTAAACTCTACCGTTACGGCCGGTATTGTGAGTGCCAAAGCCAGAAATATCAATTTACTGCAAAGAGACTATGCTATTGAGTCCTTTATCCAAACAGACGCAGCAATCAATCCAGGCAATAGCGGTGGCGCTTTGGTGAATCTTAGAGGAAATCTTATTGGGATCAACACGGCAATTGCTAGCCCCACAGGAACCTATGCAGGTTACGGGTTTGCAGTGCCATCCAATATTGTAAGCAAAGTAGTAGAAGATTTGATCGAATTTGGTGTGGTTCAGCGTGGCTTCTTAGGTGTGCAAATTAGCAATATCAATAGCGACTTGGCCCGAGAGTATAATCTCGACGTAGTAGCAGGAGCCTATATTGCCAGTGTACTTCCTGGAAGCGCAGGTGAAGAAGCGGGTCTGCAAGCAGGTGATGTAGTAGTAGGAGTAGATGGCCGCGAAACCAAATCAAGTGCGGAACTCCTTGAATACGTGGGCAGCAAGCGTCCAGGTGATCAGGTAAGTGTGCAAATAAGAAGAGATGGTAAAGAATTGAGCAAAGATATAATCTTGAAAAATCAAGATGGAAGCACCGATTTGCTTGCTAGAATTGAGCCAGGAAGGGTTAAAAGTGTATTGGGAGCAGAAATGGTAACGATTGACACCGAATTGGCTCAACGGCTAGGAATAGCGGGAGGAGTAAAAGTCCTTAAGCTTAATTCGGGCATAATTTCTCAACAAGTTGAAATGAGAGAAGGATTTATCATCACCAAAGTAGATGGTAAAGAAGTGAAAACTCCAGCCGAGGTAGAAAGATTAATTTCTTCAAAAAGAGGTGGTATTTTGATTGAAGGAATCTATGAAGGCGAGGCCGGTGTCAGGTATTATGGGTTGGGAGTTTAATCATCTCCATTGTTTCTCGCCTTGAAATAGCAGAACAGTTTTAAAGAATAAATTTTAGATAGCATCGGGTGTACACTTGATGCTATTTTTATTAATTCGCTATCCTTTATAGGATGCTTGGTTCTCAATTTTAATTCTGTTGTAAAATAACTTACACGCCTTTTTCAATATATTTTCAGAATATGATTAAATCAGTATAATTGACTAAAGCTATTGATGTCAATAATATTGCTGTTTATGTATGTAATTCTGCTATTATTGATGATATGATATAAAAGATTTATTATTATCGCTTTAATAAAATAAAAATTGGCTATTATAGATTTTATCAATATATTTAAACATAAATATTTTATTAACAACTTTCTTAATATGTAAAACAAAAACTAACGAACACAAATCAAACACACACACGCTGGTTTAGTTTATCCCTAGCTGTTTTTCTGGTTCTTTTTGGTGCGTCGGCATGTAATGACGAGCTGCAAGAGCCAGAGCCGATTGTAGAGCTTAGTACTGCGGATGCCTTGCAAGAATTGAAGGCAGACTTCAGAAAAGAAAATGATGCAATGGCCTCGCTTTTGCGGCTAAATGGCGGAAATTTTCAAGACCAAGAATTAGTGAGAGGCTATCTTACCACGCGATTTGGTGAGAGCTCACCCGCATTAAGTTCTTATGAAAGTACACTTGCAACGAATAGCAGCTCAACATTGCGGACGGAAGCTGAGCAAAGTGGATTCACAGATGAAGCTCAAACTCAAATTCAACATTATATTAATTCTGCAGACGGCTATGATTCGCCTACCGACTACGTTAGCTTTTTGGAAAGTGAATTTAATGGGTATCTTGCTACTGATTTAGCAGACCCAACAAACCTGGGCGTGGCACTATGGTTGTCCATGTATGTGGAGACCGTTGATTTTGTTTCAGAGAATTTTGATCTTTTGGTAGCAAGCAGCTCCAATGCTCGTGTAGATGGTTGGTTAGGTGACTGGTGGGAAGAGAATAAGAAATGCGTATTGGAGTAGTTGGTGATGCTGGCATGGGTGCAATAGTAGGCTGTGGATCTATTGGTACTGTAGGTTTTATGGTAGCTTCAGTACCTGGAGCTGCTATTGGTTGTGGTATTGGAGTTATAGCTGGATCCTTTTTTGGTGGAATTAACGGAATAGTAGATCATTGTTAATTATGAAAAACATTATGAGTAAAAAGTTTAAAATACTAATGGGCATCTTCATTTTTATAAATGTTTCTTTTTTGCTTTTTTCTTCGGCAAATAGCTTCTATAAAATGAGTTTGGTAAACAAGGAAAGCGAACAATTGAAACATTTTGTTTATGGTTTGTTAGCTCTCGTAAAACTAATTACTGCTGGCATTGTAGTTTTTTCTGTTATTGCCTTCTTTATTTTAAAGAAGTATTCTCCTTGGTACCAAGAAAGGCTAAATAAATTTCCTTATTGGAGCTTGCCAGTAAGTAAAAGTTAGATTTTCAGAGAAATAACTTAAGCTAAAAATCTGAATTAGTGTTCAGACTTTCAAGATTCAAATTTGGATAGCATCGGGTTTACTCTCGATGCTATTTTATTAATGATCGAAAATTTGTTCCTAACTGCCTAAATAACTGGACTAGTGTTATTACTTAAAGCAAGAACAAAATGACCGAAGAAGAAATCAAAAAAAAAGAGCCCATTAAAGGCTCTTTAATAATGATTTAGGTAACATTAAGCTTGTGAAGCAATAGCCAAAGCAGCATTTTGCTCTAATTTACCAATCTCTTGATCAATCGTCCATAGGCCGATGCCAGCTTCACCAATAATATCGAAAAGTTCTACAGCTCTTCTCGCCAGTGTTTCCTCCTCACGTTGCTCTGTCACATACCATTGCAAAAAGCTGAACGTGGTGAAATCTTTTGTACTGAAACAATGATCCACAATATTGTTGATAGAACGGGTTACACTAATTTCATGCTCCAAGATCAATTCGAATATCTCTCTCAGTGAGCCGAAATCATGTCTAATGCCAGTGATTTCTGGTTGCAAAGCATGACCCCCCGCATCGTTGATGTAATGGAATATCTTAAGCATGTGCATTCTTTCTTCTTCTGAATGTTTGTATAGAAATTGAGCTGAATTTGAATACCCGCTTCTTTCGCACCATGATGCCATGGATAGATAATATGCAGAGGATTTTCCTTCCATCACAATTTGACTATTCAACATTTCTTCTGTCTTATCTGTCAATGACCTTTTGAGGCTAATTAATTGTTTCATGTTATCATTAGTTATCATGCAATCTTAACTTTTATTTTTGAGATAGAGTTCGAATTATTGAATTGAGCTTTCTATTTATAACTTATCAAAATAATAACAACCCTTATCCATTGAGACAAATCAGTCTGAGTAAAAGTGAAAATCAAAAGCGAAAGCTGATTTTCACTTCATTTGTAGTAAGTATCTTTTTGATGGGAATAAAGTTTTTCACTTTTTATCTCACTGGTAGTAAGGCTATTCTTACCGATGCCGTTGAGTCTATCGTAAATGTGGTAGCGTCTGGCTTTGCCTTTTATAGTATTTACTTATCCTCGGTTCCCAAAGACGAAAATCATCCTTATGGACATGGGAAAATCGAATTCTTTTCGGCAGGACTAGAAGGCGCATTAATCATGATTGCAGGAGTTCTTATCTTCTTCCAATCCATTTTCAATCTTTTCAATCCCGTAGAATTTAAAAACCTCCCAGAAGGAATGCTTATTCTTGCCTTCACCGCTATTGTGAACTTCGTGCTGGGAATCCTACTGAAAGTTCGAGGAAAGGAGCTTAATTCCATCGTACTTATTTCTGATGGGAAGCATATTTTCACAGATGCTATTAGTAGTGTTGTATTGGTGCTTGGAGTAGGAATTGTTTACTTCACTAACATCGTACAAATCGATAGTATTTTAGCCATCGGCTTTTCTTTATATTTTGTATATAGTGGGTTCTCATTGGTCAAAAAATCGGTGATCGGCTTGATGGATGCGGCTCATCCTGAAACCTTGGAGGAGATCAATACTATTCTGAATAATAACCGCAAAGATAACTGGATAGACATTCATAATCTTCGAATTCAGCGCTACGGAGCAAATATTCATGTCGATTGCCACATTACCTTGCCTTATTATTATACCCTTACGCAAACGCACGATGCAGTAGAAAATATAGAGGATTTGCTGACTCAAAATTATACCCATGACTTAGAGATTTTCATTCATGCAGACCCTTGTATACCGGCTGATTGCTGTAGCTATTGCCGTATTGCCGATTGTCCAGTACGCCAAAATGAATGTACCCTAGACATTCCTTGGTCGATCGAGAATCTTAGCAAAAATCAAAAGCACTTTCGTGCTTAGTTTATCCTCCCGCTTTTTAAATTTTGGCTCGATTAAGGTTGATGGTTTTTTTGCAAAACAGCAATTACTCCCACTCGTTAAGCACAAGTAACGAGATTCCTTCATCGCAATTTATTAGTTTTGTGTTTTAAACAGATTATTTGAAAATGAATTATTGGAAAACACATTCCCCTCAAGAAATAAAGGACAGAGTTTTTGACGCGCTGGCAAAAAATATCAATTACTATGAGTCCAATATTCTTGGTCTGCCTGCCTCTCATTTAGATAAAGAGGTTTTTTATCAAGATTTACCATTTTTAAAAGATGCGCCATTCCTGACTTCGCTCATTCATAATCCGAACCACATTGGTTGCCATACATTGGATAAATCGGAGCATTTTTTTAGTGGCACACAAGCCATAGAGCGTGAATTGATTTCAATCTGCGCTGAGGATATTTTTGGTGCAGAAGCGGGAGGATACGATGGCTATGTGGCTGCCGGTGGCACCGATGCCAATATGCAGGCTATTTGGATTTATCGAAACCTATTCAAAAGGGAGTTTGGTGCGAATCATAGCCAGATTTTTATTTTAGGTTCGGCAGACTGTCATTACTCGATGGCCAAAGCGGCCAATGTTTTTGATGTCGATATGGTGAGCATTCCTACAGAGCAAAGCTCCCGCCAATTGGATAAGGAAGCATTGAAGCAGATACTCCATGAGCAAAAGCGAAAAGGTAAGAAATACGCTATCGTGGTATGCAATATGATGACGACCATGTATGGCTCGGTAGATCAGCCAGAAGTCTATATCGAAGCATTAAATGAATCGAAAATTGAATTTCGATTGCATGTAGATGGAGCCTATGGTGGCTTTTTTTACCCATTTTCTAACCAGCAATCAGTGTTGAACTTTAAAAACCCAGCCGTGTCATCCATCACTATTGATGCACATAAAATGGCGCAAGCTCCCTATGGCACAGGAATATTTTTGGTGAGAAAAGGCTTGATGCACTACACAAATACAAAAGAAGCAAGCTATGTGGAAGGTGAAGATTTCACCTTAATTGGCAGTAGATCAGGTGCAAATGCCATTGCAGTTTGGATGATCCTTCAAACACATGGCCCGTATGGCTGGCAAGAAAAAGTAGAAGTTTTACTTAACAGAGCGAGATGGTTTTGCCATCAATTGGACGATTTGGGTTTGCGGTATTATAGAGAGTCTTATTCCAATATTGTAACTATTGAATCGAGCCAGTTATCAAACGATATTATTGAGAAATTTGGCTTGGTGCCAGATAATCACCAAGCTCCCAAAGCGCACAAAATTGTAATAATGGATCATGTAGACCGAGAAAAGCTTTCAAATTTTCTCGACGCTTATCGAGCAATTGAAGCTTAGATTCTAATAGAATTGAGATTAACAAAAAAGCCCGAATTTCGGGCTTTTTTGTAGCTATAAGTTTTTGTAATTTAGCGAGTAGGCAATGGAATTACGGGCAAACTTTCATGGCCACTGGCACTTACGGATTGTACGGCGAAAAGGTAGTTATCTTTAGAGTAGGGAAGCGTTACGCTTGTGCCTTCTACATAAAATTTCCTTTGCCACATGCTTTGATCAGTTTCTCTCATAAGTACATAATAGCCTTTTGGTTTGTTGTTTTCAGGCTCTTCCCAGCTTAAAGTAGTGGAGTTTTCCAGCCGAATGTTAATTCCTGCTCTAATTGGAGCTGGTGGTGCTTTGGCGAGATTAGCCAAGACGGAAACATTCATCCCTGTGATTTTTCTGATGTATTCATAATCCACAAACTCTGGCAAGTCACCTATTACTTTGCCTAAACGAAGTGTTACATTTTGATGCTGATAGTTATAGTTTTCGTTCATTTCACAAAA
Organism: Cyclobacteriaceae bacterium; assembly: GCA_041689935.1. Lineage (GTDB taxonomy): Bacteria > Bacteroidota > Bacteroidia > Cytophagales > Cyclobacteriaceae > CAXBDP01. Next base: position 108,149 of record JBDNFI010000057.1, on the reverse strand, counting down.
ACGAATTGCAGCGTAACCATTTTGCGCAAATGGAGTGTGGTCTCCACCTCTCAAAAAGCGATCGTTTCTGTAAATTAATTTCACTTGCAGTTGATCCACATATCGCTCTCCGATTTCCTTGCTGTAACGTGCCAGCTGTCTCGAAACGCCATCATTCTCTAAGCTCAATTGCTTTCTTAGAGCTTCCTCACGCTCGGTTTCAACGGATGGCACACCTTCGCTAAAAATTCTCACTTGGGTATTATCATTAATATTGGAGCCGCTGCTATTGCTATTGCCAATCATATCGTTATTGAGCATTGCGACTAAATTCCAATTTTCAGCTTTAGCTTTTTCTGCCATATGACGAGCACCAAGAAGCCCTTGTTCTTCACCCGTTACGGTCATAAATATGATCTTATGCGGATACGATTTTTTGCTCATCACTCTCACCATTTCCATCACAGCCGCAGTACCCGAGCCATCGTCATTTGCGCCAGGAGCATCAATTTCTGGATCCATTACACTTGATGCTCTGCTATCCATGTGGCCACTTACGATCAATACTCTATCATCATCAGGATCAGTGCCATTAAGTGTAGCTACTACATTAAATACTTGAATATCTTCGGTCACTCTGCGACCATCCGCTTTTAGGGTAAAATAATCTAATTCAGGATTCAACCTTCCGTCCGATTCTTTAGCCCATTCTTGAAATTTAGATAATATATAGTTACCCGCAGCACCAATTCCCCTATCTGGGTCTGTTTGCGAACTTAGGGTATGCCTTGTGCCAAAAGAGGATAATTTTCTTACGTAAGACTCGATACTATCTGCCGAAACTTCTTGCACCATTTCGTTGATGATTGGGTCTCTATTTACAATTTCTGTTTGCGCAAATGATTGTCCTCCAAAAAGAATCAATGCACCTGCCAGCAAACCATTTCGTATTCCATTCTTCATTATTCTTGTGTTTGTTTATAAATTGAATTTTGTCAAATTAAAATATTGGCTTTGTTTTTACCATATTTGAGTTCAATTTAATTCTTTTTTTAAATAACCATGAGCACTTTTATACTAAGACCAAAAGAGGGAGAATTTCCCGCCTATTATGCCCATTATATTGCATTGGTTACTGAAGACAATTTGCTTGAATCTCTTGAAAATCAAGGCAATGAAATTGTCTCTACACTGAAAGCTATTCCTGCTAAAAAAGAAGAATTTCGCTATGCAGAAGGAAAATGGTCGGTAAAAGAACTAATCGGACATGTGATTGATACAGAAAGAATTATGGCTTTTAGGGCGTTGGTTTTTAGTCGAGCCGAATCCCAATCTATTCCAGGGTTTGACGAAAATGAATATGTGAAAGCGGGAGGTTTTGATGCCAGAAGTCTTGAAAGTCTGATATCTGAATTCAAAACCTTAAGAGCCTCCACTCTTGATCTGATGGCGAGCTTTTCATCAGATCAATTACATAATGTCGGAAATGCCAATGGACTAAAAGTAACTGTGGCCGCTCTTTCCTATATTATTGCAGGGCATGCAGCACACCATGTCAATATATTGAAAGATAGATATTTAATTTAAAGATGACTTTTCAAAAGAGCTGAACTCAAGTTCCATAATTGGAGTGCATTTTCTGTACTTCTAGCACTTTTTGAGGGCTCTATAATTTTCTTTTTCTTTAGATACTTACCGTTAATTTTTAGCCCTATATCATTCTGAGCTAAGTAAATTATTGTTTCAGCTCCCTTTTCAGCACTGATAAAGAAGGGTTTGGCAAGCATAAAGGTAAGGTTGCGGATAATCCCTTTTCCTTCTCCAAAGTTCGTATTGACTCCTCCTGGATGCACGCAGTTTACATGTATATGCTTGTCCTTCCATCTTTTAGCTGCTTCTATAGTGAATAGAATGTTGCACATTTTACTCAAGCCATAAATTTTGAGGGAGGAGTAGCTTTCTTCCCCTTGCAGATTATTCATATTGAAACGAGTGATCCGGTGTGCCTCTGAGGAAACATTGATGACTCGTGCTCCATCACTTTTTTCTAGAAGTGGTAAAAGCAAATTGCTAAGTAAAAATGCCGATAGATGATTGGTCGCAAAGGTTAGTTCAAAGCCCTCATCTGTTATTTGCTTATTATCGGGCCCTAAAATCCCTGCATTATTGATCAGTATATTGATCTGAGCTTCTTTTTCTAGGATTTGATTCGCCACCTTTTTGACTTCTTCGATGCGTGAAAAGTCGGCTAAATAGTAATCCACATCTTTATTTTTAGATTTTTCTATTATCTCCCGCTTAGTTTGCTCAGCTTTCTCTTTATTTCTAGCTATAAAAATGTATCGGTTTGGAGTATGGGCTAGTTCAAGTAGTGTAGCTTTTCCTATTCCTGAAGTCGCACCTGTGATGAGGATGGTTTTCTTGTTATTCATAATACTTTTTTATGTTAACCTTAAATCCGTAAGATTGTCTAAATGATTTTCATTATTATTACTCAAGTGGACAATTACTATTTTGAATTGATTTTACAATTTGAGCATTTAACAACAGTTTTGTAAATAAGATGTAAATTTCGGTTCCAATTTCAAAAAAGATCATTGATGCTTGATTACGATAAATTAAAGAACCCACAAAAGACAACCGAGAGCCGAGTAGTCATCCGTTTCCAAGATTGCGATCCACTGAGGCATTTGAATAATGCTAAATACTTCGATTATTTTTTTAACGCGCGGGAAGATCAAGTGCCAAAATTATACGGCCTGCAAGTGATGGATTTCATAAACGCTTATAAAGCAGCTTGGGTGGTATATCAACATCAAATTGGCTACATCCGACCGGCAATGGTTGGAGAGTGGGTGAGGATATTTTCTAGAATTATTTGGTTCGACTCATATACTTCTGTCGTTGAGTATTTTATGACTAATGATGATAAAACTCAATTAAAAACGGTGCTTTGGACAACGCTGAAATATGTGGATTTTAAAAGTGGTCAGCGAGTACCGCATCAAGGAGCAGTAATTGAATATTTAGACGCTGTTAGTCTCAAAGAATTTGATCCTAACAATCATGAATTTAACGGAAGGGTAAAAGAGATTAAAAATGAAATCAAAGAATGGTCTTGAGTTATTTTGAATCGTTAAAGCAATTGTTGCAGTAGACCCAGATCGATCAAAAGGTTATTTATTGTCGATGGTTATTCTACTTCTGAACCATTAATTTCTTTTGTCGAATACTTTAAGATCAGCAAAATATCCCGAATTTCTTGCTAGGGTAAAGCAACAAATAGAAAGTATTGAAAACCTAAAAGCATATTTAACAACAATTATCATTATTAGGAAATTGCTTGAAACGATGAAATAGAGAATTGAATGTTTCTTGAATTTCTGTCCATCGAGCTGGATTGATGCAATAGCTTACCGAAACGCCTTCAATAGTCCCTTGAATGATGCCGCTTTCCTTCAGTTCCCGCAAATGCTGGCTTACGGTCGCTTGGGCTAAACCTAATTCTGTTACTAAATGACTATTGACGCATGCATTTACTATGAGCAAATGCTGAATGATCGCCACTCTTGCTGGATGCGCAAACACCTTAGCTAATTGAGCTAAATCATTTTGCTCTTTAGTAAATAAATCTGATTTGGTAACGCCCATAATTATCAATAATATATTGCAATATTACGATGATAATTTAAATATGGTTTAACTACTCATTAAGTTTTTATTAATCTGCAAATAAATTAGAGCTCAAGTATCGATCGCCTCTATCGCAGGCAATGCACACGATTAGACCAGTGCTTAGGTTTTCTGCAAGTTGCAAAGCGATGGATAAGGATCCTCCGCTACTCATACCTGCCAATATTCCTTCTTCTTTGGCTAGTCTGCGAGTCATATTTGTGGCTTGCTCCCTACTCACATCCATTATTCTATCTACTCGTTTTGGTTCGTATATTTTGGGTAAGTATTCGGGAGACCATCTTCTGATTCCTGGAATTTCTGACCCATCGGTGGGCTGAGCGCCAATGATTTGTACGGCTGGATTTTGCGCTTTTAAATACCTAGACACACCCATTATGGTACCTGTAGTACCCATACTCGACACAAAATGAGTTACTTTTACATCTGTATCTCGCCAAATTTCTGGGCCAGTGGTTTTCTCATGCATTCGATAATTATCGGGGTTAGCGAATTGGTTAAGCTGCTTGTAGTTTCCTCCCGCTTCCATTTCCTCTGCAAGTTGTCGTGCATACTCGATAGTCTGCTTTGCGGGTGTTAAAATCACTTCAGCGCCATAGGCTTTCATTGATAAGATACGTTCTCTTGTGGCATTATCTGGCATTATCAAGGTCATTGAAACTCCCAAGATTTTTGCCATCATAGCTAGGGCTATGCCAGTATTTCCACTTGTTGCTTCGATAAGATTATCGCCTTGTTTCACATCGCCTCTATCAAGTGCGCCTTTTATCATTCCGTAAGCTGCTCTATCCTTCACACTGCCTCCAGGATTATTTCCTTCCAGTTTACAGTATATTTCCACGTTTGGGTTTGTAGGAATATGCTTAAGTCTTATTAAAGGAGTGTTGCCAATAGTTTCTTCTATATATTTAATATTCATTACTTTAAATCTTTCTGAAGAATTAATTCACTTTGCAAGCCATCCACATTTGGTTGGATTTTATAATAAACTTTTGAGCCAGATTTTACACTTTGAGTGAGCCATACATTACCGCCAATGATAGAGTTGTCGCCAATATGGGTATTGCCTCCCAAAATAGTAGCTCCCGCATAGATTATTACATGATTCCCAATAGTTGGATGTCTTTTGGTTCGGGCATCGGCTTTATCCACACTCAATGCACCTAAAGTAACACCCTGATAAATTTTAACATTATCTCCAATCACAGTGGTTTCGCCTATAACCACACCCGTGCCATGATCGATACAGAAGTGCTTTCCAATAATCGCAGCAGGATGGATATCTATACCTGTTTTGCTATGTGCGTGCTCAGCAATGATTCTTGGTAGTAAAACGATTTTTTGCTGATGAAGAAAGTTTGCAATTCTATGTGCTGCAATTGCATAAAACCCTGGATAGGTGCGTACTACTTCTGCTGTACTTTGCGCAGCTGGGTCTCCTAAGTAAACAGCTTCTATATCTTCTAGCAATGCCTCTCGGATATTCGGGAGCTCCTTAAAAAAAGTCTTTGAAATAGTATTTTCGGATGTGTTTTTAGGTAAAATATTTTTTGATAGGATTCCTTCAAATTCAACCTTGAGCGAAATACTAAATGCCTGTAATTCTTCAAAAGTCTCAAAGGTTACTTTTGAGAATTCAGGAAATAATAGGCCTAGCATCTTTTCAAAAAATTTTACAGCCTTTTGCGGTGAGGGGCATTCAGCAGCTTTTTGATGTTTATCGAATAGTTCTTGTAGGTATTTGGTATTCATAAACACATTTTTAAAAAGAGTAAGTTTTCGATATTAAAATGTTAAGCCAACAAACATAGGAACTCTATATTGGTTCAAGTACCGCTAATTAATTACTCAAAGAGGGCTTACGAGTGGTTAATGGGTTTCTGTTCGAATAAAATGAGCAATCCAAAGAGCCTAAATAATCATTAATAATTTAATCATAATAACGACAGCAATTGCCAAGGGTATATACCACATTCTCCTTTCATTAATTTCCTTAGAGTCTTTCCATTGTTGGATTTCTTGCAAATTCGGATTCTGCCTGTTGTATCTTATGCTTTTCCTCCCACATAAAGATTCTCACTCATCTTAGTTCGACGATTCACTAATTTGTGATTATTGTCGAAGAGATCTTTGCCTAATTTTGCAGAGCCTAGTTCTCCTGTCATAATGTGAAAGGTTTTTCATAATTTACGTATAAGAACATAAGCAATCAAAAATATCATGAAAAATACAGACTCTTACACTAAAATTATTCTTTCGATAATAGCGGGATGCTTGATTATCCTCGTTTTTCAAAATATGACATTGGTGCCGACAGCTCAAGCAAATAATGCTGTTCCGGACGGATACGGATTGGTGCCAATCAATGAAGACGGGAGTATAAATGTGAAATTCACAGATCAAAACAGGATTGATGTGAATATTCATTCCATCGGAGGAAGTCTTATTTTTGGAAATACCCTAAACGTCAAAGTGCAAAATTAGCGTGCTACAATAGGGCATCAATCTATTAATTCACCCTTTTTCTTCAAATAACGGAGGATTCCCGTTACACTCATGTCTGCGGGATTGGCAGCATCGTACCTTTTAAGATCCTCACCCTCAATTCCATGGGCTTTTAATTCATCCATTATCGTATTTTTGAAAAGGGCTATAAGTTCTTCAAGGGAATATCCTTCATTGTACTTTTCCTTAACGTAATTCACCCAACGAAGAAGTCTTTCTTCTAAATACTCAAGGTGACTTTTAGGCGCATCTACTCTTCCAAAATGAGTTAAATACAACGCTTTGGGATCCAAGGATTTCAATTTCCTGATGGAGGTAATCCAATCTTCTACATTGATATCTGGTGGTGGGCAAGGAGGCACAGCTGGGCCATTATTGATACAAACACCTGCTACATCACCTGTGATTATTTCATCTCCAATTTGCCAAGCAATATGGTGAATAGCATGCCCAGGAGTGTAATGCGCGGCAATTTCCGTATCGCCAAATTTCAATACTTCTCCATCCGAAATAGCCTTTACATTTTTTGCCGGTATTGGTTTTAGCGTGCCCCACAAGGAGTCCATTTGATCGCCATAAATCTTGGTGGCTGAGGCCAATAATTTACTTGGGTCAATCATGTGAGCTGTTCCTAATGGATGCATGTAAATATCTGCTCCCTGTTCGGCCATGGCCCAAGCAGCACCTGCATGGTCGAGATGAATGTGGGTAATGAGTACATGCTTGATATCTGAATATTTATACCCGTGTTCGCCGAGGGCAGTACCTAAATTATCCCAAGAGGAATGTGGACCAGTTTCAACTAAAATGGGTCCAATTGAGGTTTCAATCAAAAATGCCGCAATGGTTTGTTTATGGTCAAGGAAATTAAGATCAAGTACTTTTATCATGGTGTTTGAATTTATAATTTCTTAGCCGAATAGGCGGGAGGTATGGCAATATAAGCCTCAAACAACACTTTTCAGCAGCTTTCTATTAATTGTTAAGATGTATTTAAAAATTAACAATCCCCTTTTTAATAAAACCCTAATCCCTTCTCTGACCCGTTGCGAATATTCTGTTTACATTAAACCCGATTCTAAATTCCTCGCCAGGCACTCCATTTCCTGCGGCGAGCAGATATTGTTCATTTAATGCTTGTGAAGTTACAAAATACATTTGAAATACATGGCCTCCCGCCTCAATATCAATACCTACACCCAGATTGCTTCTAAGGTCATTGTTCAGATTTGGGATATATTGAAACGTCAGCGAAGACTTGCCTGTAATTTTATATTTACCACTTAATCCTAAGGCTAAGTATAAATTTTGATCTCCCTCAATAAAGTAAATCGGGTTTGGATCATTGAAATACGCCAGCATGGGAGAGAGCTGAAAACTTAGCTTATCTGAGAACTTTCGTGCTAGCATAATTTGCGCTGCAAAACTTGATCTGTCATTGAAGTTTGGATTTTCGGCTTGCAGAAATGTGTAGTCAGCTGTATTCACACCAGCTCCGCCCATCACGGAAAGGGAAAAAGGCACCGTATTATTCTGTGTTTGTTTCAGCAAATGATACCTAGCGTAAAGATTATAAAACTTATCCCTGCTTGACCGAGAGGCTCCTATGGATAAATTATCACTTGGGGCATATTCAAAACTAAATTGAATATTTGCGCCATTGTCCAAACCAAAAAGATTTTGCACACCTCCCTCCAACGGGCCAAATGTATGCATAATTGCAAAGTGCAACGTTTTTTTGTCCAAGGGCTCTACAGTGAGCAGATTGATATGTCTTGGTGCATGAAAAATTAAATCAACCTCCTGATTTTCAGAGGCGAATTTTCTCTCCAGCTGGGCCGTAGCAGGCTGCGCAAGAAATAAAACCAATAATAAAAAGTTGAATTTCATTTCTCAATTTTAAGATTTACCGATAATGTTACTGTCTGTTCTTCTGCTAATTCGTAGAAGATAATCTTAGGGATGTCTATGTTGTAGTCTGAAAGTAATATCTTAAACATGGCCGCTAACTTAATTTCACTATTGGAGATACCCGTTACTTTCCCAGGAACAATTATTTCTTTCTCCACGCCATGAATTTTAAATTTCCCAATGGCTGTAACATTTTTGCTTTCCCCTGGCTGTAGGGTAATATTTTCTCTTATTTTTCCCGTAAATTCAGCAAAAGGATACTTTTTTGTTTCGAGATAATTTTCACGCATGTGACTGTCCCGTAGGCCAATACCAGTCTTCAGCGTATTCAAATCGATAAAGAAATCTAATAGGTTTTTTTCAAAATCTATTAACCCATTCAATTGGGAGGAAACTCCTGCAAATTCATTTAAGGGTGCTTTTGATAAGAACTCCACATTGCCAACTTCTGTCTTGTACTGCTGCGCAAATGAACTCCACGAAATGGTTATGAAGAAGAGGGCGGAGAAAACGGCAATTAGATTTTTCATCTGGTAATTGTCAATATATCTCCTGATCGGCTATTTGCGAATGAAGCCAGTGGCGTATTGGCAGGCCCTTGTACCACAGCACCAGCTGTTGTAAATCTCGATCCATGACAAGTGCATACAAATTGGTTATTAGTTAAAGCCCAATTGCGATCACATCCTGAATGGGTGCAAACAGAAGTTAATGCGCTGAATCCTCCTCCGCTATTGAAAACTAGCATTTTCGCATCAACAATAAGCAGCCAACCTCCAGCGGTATTCAATGTGGATACTCGGGTTAAGTCTATAGCTACAGTACTGCTGTTGATGGTGATACCAGATGTACCACCCCCACCTGCATTATTTGGCGGCGGATTTGGATTACCACCACTTGGAGTGGTATCCTCTTCGCTTTCACATGATGTGAAGAATCCAATTCCAAACATGGCCATCACTGCTAGAGAGCCACTTTTCCTCAGGAACTCTCTTCTTTCTTCTGAAAGATTTCCCGATTTAGTAGAAATAATTTTTTGTGTATCCATAATTTCAATGTTGATTTAAAATAGAACCCAAGTTCTAACTTTTAAATGTAAGGGAATGTTTCTGAGAAAATAGTAGAGGAAAGCAAAATAGTACTCTATTTTGTGAGCAAGTAAATGATGCGTTACTCGGCAGACTGAGTAATGAAAGGTTTTTTATTAATTATTTTTATAGCTTTTCTTTTCCAGATTATCTCCAGTGCTTTTGTATCGCCCGCTTGACTATCTAGGACTTTAAATCCGAATTTAGAGAAGGTTAAATACATGATTTATAGTCATAAATGAAGTATGAAGCTGTTTTTATGGTAGTTAAAGCATTACAGGATAGTGATTTTCTATCAGAAATCAAGTATAACTATCCTTCCAGAAAGAGCGATATGTTCACCCAAACAAAGTATAATTACCAAATTGATCGGCGGGGGGTGTATGCTTTATGATTTCGGGATCATCATTGGTGGCAATATTCACTCTAGAGGAAACAGTGTAGGCTTCCATTTTATCTTCATCATACGGTTTGAGTATGGCTAATAGGTCGTGGGCATTTGCGGATTTGTTCATCCATATCTTCTCTGTTTCTGGTGTGAGGATCACGGGCATTCTATCATGAATGGGCAGCACCAAACCATTGGCTTGGGTGGTAAGTATAGTGAAAGTATGTTGCGTTACTCCATTTTCAGTTTCGAACTCCTCCCAAATACCTGCAAAAGCAAAGGGTTCCAGATTATCAATCACAAAACGATAAGGAACTTTTGTTTTTTTACCGATGGCTTTCCATTCGTAAAAGCCATCTGCTGGGATAAGGCAGCGCCTACGCTGAAAGGCCAATTTAAAGGAGGCCTTTTCAGCAACCGTTTCGGCGCGAGCATTGATTAGCTTAGTAGTCACTGATTTATTGTTAGACCATGCAGGTAACATTCCCCAATGAAAAAACGAAAATCCCTCTGGATTATCAGCGGTAATTACAGGCAGTAGCTGCGTAGGAGCTGCATTGAATTTGGAGACATAGTGCTCAGTCACATCTATGTCAAATCTTTTTTTTAGCTTTTCAGCCTTCGCTGCAAGGGAATATCTGCCACACATAGTATTATCATTGAATGATTGGAAGTTACGGAAGCCAATATTCATGAGCAAATTATTTTTTTTGTAAATGGAGAATAGGTCTTTACAATTATTCTCCGCAATCCATCGGTAGCCAATTCCGTGTTGAACCTCCCGCCTTCTTCTACTTGATAAGGGTTTTGAAATCAACATTTTCAGTTCTATCTTCGACACATAGCCTATTATTTAACCCATTCTCAATAATGAAAATCATTTACATCCGCCTTTCGGCCATAATTTTAATCTCAGCAATTATATTTTCATGTCAGTCCAATAATGCTGGCGAAACTACTTCAACCGAAATTTCTGATTTTGAGGCAAATAGTCATGAAGAATTAATTAAATTCTTTTTCGATTGGCGGGCATTTAATGCGCCAGTGTTGGAAGATGGCGTACCCAATTACACCACTAATGCCATGGCAAATCAAAAAGAGGGATTAACTACTTGGCAGGGAAATCTCCATGCATTTGATACCACAGGTTGGACTATACCTGAGCAGGTAGATTGGTATATAGTATGGGCCGAAATGAATGGGTTGGACTTTGCCCATCGGGTGAAAAAACCTTGGGAGCGCGATCCGGCATTTTATGTATGGTTTTATCCTAGCTACACGGATGTGCCTGATAGGGAAGGGCCTACCATTTTGGGAAATATCGAATATGCATATATGGAGAAACCTCTTGGTGCGGATGATGCAGCTTCCATTGCACAACGACTCAAAACGATAAAGCCACTATATGCCCAAGCGAAGAACAATCTCACAGGTAATGCGCGCGATTTATGGGTTACGGGTATCAAAAGTATTCGCGAACAAAGCACTGATTTGGAGGATTTAGCCAAGGAAGTAGAAAACCGATATCCAGACTTGGCGATTGCTGCAATGGAGGCCGTTCAAGTATCCGACGACTTGGCAAATTGGCTTGAGGGCCAAGCACCAAGCAAAACAGGAAGTTCTGGCGTAGGAAAGGATAATTATACATGGAATTTGAAGAACGTGCATCTATTGCCTTACACTTGGGAAGAGCAGGTGACCTTGATGGAGCGCGAGCTCATTCGAGCACATTCGTCACTAAGGCTGGAGGAGCATAGAAACAGAAAGCTTCCGAATATTGAAAAAATTGACAATGCAGGAGACTATGATCGACTATTTAATGCTGCGGTAGATGAGTATTTAGCTTTTTGGGAAAGAGAAGAAATTGTGCCAATGACAGGGTATATGGACGAAGCATTGCGAGAGCGATTAGGGAGTTTTACAGTAGCGGGAGGATTAAGAAGTTTCTTTGCGGAAATAAATTACCGTGCACCTATTATTATGAGAACACACGATTACCATTGGGTGGATTTGGCCAGAATGCGGGAGGAACCTCATGCAAGTGCGATAAGAGCTACTCCGCTTCTTTACAATATATTCGATAGTAGAGCCGAAGGAGTGGCTACAGGTATGGAAGAAATGATGATGCACGCCGGATTTCTTGACAGTAGGCCAAAGGAAAGGGAATTGATTTGGGTACTGTTGGCGCAACGTGCCGCACGTGGATTAGGTGGTTTATACCAGCATGGACTGGAAATGACCTTCTATGAGGCTACTGAATATGCATCCAAATGGACTCCTTGGGATTTGCTTCCAGCAGACGGCAGCACGATACAAGGTGAGGAGCAGTTTTACCTACGCCAGCCAGCCTATGGCACAAGCTACAATATGGGCAAGATCGAAATCGAACGAATAATAGCGGAATATGCCCGTCAGCGAAATGGAAATTTTATAATGAAGGAGTTTATGAATGACCTTAATAATGTAGGGATGATTCCAACCTCGCTTATTTACTGGGAATTAACTGGCGATAAATCCGTACTGGAAATGGCGATAGGCAAATAAAAAATGAGAGCTATTACATCAGGTTTCAACCCTTTTGATATAATAACTCCCTTAAGAATCTTTTGAAAATAGGCTAGTTATTTAGCAAAAATCCGATACCTAATACTTGACTAAACTGCACCTTATCTGTCTGATCTTTATCGGATAACATGATGGCAGTTAGATTTACATTTATGTATTTATTGACTTTTGCAGTGAGGATGAAATCTACTCTATGATCGAGCTTGCCCGTTTCGTAATTTCCAAACATAAAGTATCGGGTTTTGAGGTTCAAGTTTCCCATCACGTCTTTATCGAAATCGGTCCATACCTGAAACCCGCCCATTTCATTTCTGACGGTTTTGCCGATTTCAACACCATAGTTCTTAGGAATATTATTGTGCAAGGTAGTATCGGTTACAAATGTATGTCTAGGTGAAATAGGAGAGACTCTTATTTTGAGATAAGAAGTTGGCACATATTCCAAACCGAAACCATAGGTGAGGAAACCTGGATTCATGAATTTTGAAATGATGGTTCGCACTTCCTCATTTTGCACGGTTTCGAAATTATACCCAGGTGCGAATTGGGTTAAAAAATTGGCACTAAAAAAGAGGTTTAATTTATCTCCCAAGTCATATCCGACTTTAGAATCTAGCAAGATTCGATCGGCAGATTTTCTTGCACTTTGACCCTTGTTGCGAATGGCTCCGTAAATAAAATCGAATTCATTATTCCATGAGATTTTCCCTTTGCGATAGGATGGTTTCAAATTAAATGCGGTTCCTATGGCGATTGAACTTACTCCACCTCCGGTCCAGTTGTCAGAGAATGCGGCTTGATTTAAGTTTACACTAAAGGAATATTTCGTTGTCCAATAGGTAGTATCTTTCTCCATTTCTTCTTGAGCAGCTGCACCAAAAGAAAAGCAAGAGCCAATAAAGGATAAAATTAAAGGGTAAATAATTTTTCTCAATAACTTGGTCATCAATGTTTTAATTAGTTTTGGTTAATGTAAAATTTTGGACAAACAAATATCCGAGCAACCTTATTAAAATTTCAATGTTTAAAGAATTATAAACTAATCAAATCTTTAATTTTTCTACCATGAAAAGAATTATTTTTTCTATTGTACTTTTATTTATTGCCTCTACTTCTTGCTCTATTTTAAATGCTGGTGGCCCTTCCATAAAGAAGCTTATTGCTAATGAATGGGCAGTCAAGAGTATTTTGGGCACAGATATTAATCCGTTGGATTTTACCAGAGGAATTCCAAGTATTTCGTTTCAAGAAGATGGTAAGTTGACAGGTTTTGGAGGTTGTAATACTTTCTTTTCCAACTTCAATCTTACAGAATCTGGTTTGGATATCAGCGACCTCGCTGCGACTAGAATGGCATGTGAGGGAGTAAAAGAAGCACAATTTCTAAATGTCCTCGAAAGAGCAAATAATGTGAAATTTGACGGTGATGAAATGATATTGATGCAAGGCACTGAGAGTCTTATGCGATTTGTGAAAAAATAATTCCAAGGTCAAATGGAGGTGGTTTTAATCATCTCCATTTATCCTCCAGCCTTAGCCAAAAAACATATATCCTATAAAAATTGCGGCTATCAATCCAGCTAGATCAGCTATCAATCCAGCAGTAATTGCGTAACGTGTTTTCCTGATATTTACAGCACCAAAATAAACAGCAACCACATATAAAGTTGTTTCCGTGCTTCCTTGCATAATAGAAGCTAATCTTCCTTGGAAGGAATCGGCGCCATAGGTTTGCATGGTTTCGAGCATCATGCCTCTTGCGCCACTGCCACTTAATGGCTTCATTATGGCTGTTGGTAAAGCACCAACAAAATCAGTATTTAACCCTGTAAGTCCTACCAAATAGGCAGTTCCATCTACCAAAAAGTCCATTGCTCCACTGGCTCTGAAAACGCCAATAGCTACCAACATGGCTATTAAGTAAGGTATTATCATTATAGCCATTTGAAAGCCTTCTTTGGCACCATCTATAAATGCTTCGTACACATTTATCTTTGCACGCAAGCCCATCAGGAGAAAAGCGATAATAATACTGAAAAGGATGAAATTGCTGATGATGCCAGATAGTCTGCTAAGTTGAGCTTGCTCCATGCCTGCAAACCAATAGATTATAAATGATATAAATAGAGTGAAACCACCTAGATAAAGTAGAATGATGGGATTAAGTAAATTGATTTTTTGAAATAAGGCTACCGTTATCAATCCGACTATAGTGGAAATATAGGTTGCCAATAATATCGGGATAAAAATATCAGCTGGATCGGCTGCGCCCATTTGCGCTCTATAAACCATGATGCTGATCGGAATGGCTGTAAGACCAGAAGTATTCAATACTAAAAACATTATTTGCGAATTGCTTGCCGTATCCCTTTGTGGGTTTAGCTCTTGCATTCCTTCCATGGCTTTAAGGCCCAAAGGAGTGGCAGCATTGTCGAGCCCTAAAAAATTCATAGAGAAATTCATGAGCATTGGGCCAAATACTGGATGGTTGCGTGGGATTTCTGGAAAAATACGAGCGAATAGAGGTGAAACTGCTTTACTCAATATAGCGATAATTCCTCCTTTTTCGCCCACTCGCATGATGCCCAACCAAAGGGAAATAATTCCCGTTAAAAATAAAGCAATTTCAAAACCCGTTTTGGCCATATCGAAAGTGGCAGCGACAATATTGGGAAAGACTTCAGCATCACCAAATACGATTAGTTTTACAAGAGCTACAACAAAGGCGATTAAAAAAAAGCCTATCCAGATATAATTTAAGGTCATGGATCAATTCAATTTTGATAAAATTAAGGAATTTTAAGACATCTATGAGGTTATTAGTAAATCATCTTAATTTTGTGGTATGCTTCGAGTATTAATAGTCATCGGTTTTATAAGTTTATTTGCTGCAACAGCTTGCTTGCAAGACCATGAGCCAGTATTTTTTTCACAAGAAATTGAGAATTTAATTACGGGCTTAGATACTGCTGCTTGGCAATTGGATATGCTCGTGCAAAATGGCACTACTATTATCCGCAACGAATGTGAGCAAGCCACCTTAATTTATTTCTACAAAAGCAATAATGCCTTTGAAAACATTGATATTGCGTCATTCTGCAATGGAAATGGTGGCGTAATTGAATCGGGTACTTGGGAAGTAAAAGTAAATAAAGCTTTAACTGATCGTCAACTTACCCTTAATTTTGGCGAAGAAATAAGCTTAACTTATCAAATCGAGAATATCACTCCATTTTTCTTTCGTTTGCTGCGGAATACTGGAACGGGCGAAACGAGTATTATGGAAATTAGAGAATATGTTCGGGTAGAAATTGAAACAGATGGAGAATGAATTTCAGGAATATGCCTTCAAATGATAGGAGGTAATTGCATACAAAGCAGCTGTTTCGGTTCGAAGTCTATTTTCTCCTAACGTCACGCCTTTGAAACCTGCATCAAAGGCTTGTTTTATTTCATTCTCGGTAAAATCTCCCTCCGGCCCAATAAGGATCAATGTATCTTTTTGGTGATTTATGTGCTCATGAATATGACTAATCGTCTCCATTCCAAGATAGGCGATAAACTTATCTTGCCAACGGAGGTTTTCTTTTATAAAATCTTTAAATGGCTTTGGATCATGTATTTTACAAATCCAAGCCTGTTGTGATTGTTTAAGTGCCGAAAGGGCAATTTTCTCTAAACGAGGTATTTTCAGACGTGGTCGTTCTGTCCGGTCTGTTATGGGAAAGGAGATTTCATCTAAGCCGATTTCTATAGCTTTTTCCAGCAGCCATTCAATCCGGTCTTGATTTTTAGTAGGAGATACAGCCAGGTGAATGCGAGAGGATTTGGCTGCTACTATCTCAATATTTGTAATCTCAACTTCACAATTTTTGCCATCTAATTTCGTGATGATTCCTCCCGCTACTTTTCCTTTGCCATCTCTAATTTCTATTTTATCACCTATCTTTTTTCGCAATACTTTCACGCAATGACGAGATTCTTCCTCATCCAAATAGACATGATCCGTAACGATATTTGGGCAATAGAAAATCTCCAAGGTTAAGCGTATTTTACTAATAATGCATCTATCGCAGCAATATAGTCTTCCATTGCTTTTTCTTTGCTCGCACCTTTTAATTTTTCCCAAGCATTGAATTTGGCAATAGCTGCAAAATCGAATCCTCCAGGTCGCTCTCCTTGTACATCTCCTTCAATTGCTTGCTTGAATAAGCTGTACAATTTCAACAAATCTTGATTATCTGGTTTTTCAGTAAGTTGTTTTATTCTAACCTGTGCGTTTTCGAAGCTTTCTTTTAATTCCATTTTTTTCCGGTCTAATGAGGTGTAAATTTAATAGACTGTGTATCTTAAGACAATTTTATTCTATGTTTATAAAATAAAAATAGCGGGAGGTAGATTGGAAACAAAAATTTGTGTGATAGGAGCAGGGCCAAGCGGTATTACTACGGCCAAAAATTTATTTCAAGCAGGCTTCACCAATGTGGTGATTTTCGAAAAGAATACTAAAGTTGGAGGCAATTGGGTCTACAACGAATCCAAAGGACATTCAAGCGTATTTGAGTCTACCCATATCATAAGCTCAAAGGAGCTGTCTCAATATGAAGATTACCCCATGCCCGAGGATTACCCAGATTATCCTTCGCATACCCAACTTCAAGCCTATTTCGAAAATTATGCAAAGCATTTTGATGTATATGAGCATATTAAATTTGGCGTAAGTGTAGAAACGGCCGAACTGAAAGACAGCAACAAATGGCAGATTGAAACAGATGAACCCTTAGGCGAATATGTTTTTGACTATTTATTTGTGTGTAATGGCCATCACTGGAACCCTAGAATGCCGAGCTATCCTGGTGAGTTCAACGGTACATTTATGCACTCCCATGATTTCAAAAATAATAAGGGCTATGAAGGAAAACGTATTTTGGTCATTGGAGGTGGAAATTCTGCATGTGACATTGCCGTGGAGACGGGTAGAGTATCCGAGCAAACTGCCATAAGCCTCCGACGTGGATACTATTTTATACCCAAATTTATTATGGGCAAACCGTCGGATATGTTGGGTGGCGGATTAAATTGGGTGCCACTTAAGCTACGTGGCTTATTAACTAAATTATTATTGAAATTTTCTGTGGGCGATCTTTCCAAATATGGCTTGCAAAAGCCCGAGCATGGAGTATTTGAAGCTCATCCGGTGGTAAATTCCGAATTGCTCTATTTTATCCGCCATGGCAAAATAAACCCACGAGTGGATATTGATAGATTTGACGGCGATTATATCCTTTTCAAAGATGGAAAACGCGAAAAATTCGATACTGTGATTGCCTCTACAGGCTACAAAATCACCTTCCCATTTTTCTCAAGAGATTTTATCGACTATACGGAAGGTCCGGTTCCTCTTTACAAGCATATTTTCCATCCAGAAATCAACAATCTCTTTTTTATAGGTTTGGTGCAACCCTTTGGCTGCATTTGGCCACTATCAGATTTGCAATCGAAGTTGGCGGCAAATCACCTTAAAGGAACTTACCCATTGCCTAAGAATATGAAGGCTCAAATTGATAAGCGAATTCAAGAAAATAATAGGCAATTTATGAATACACCACGCCACACTGTACAGGTATTTTATCATACATATCGGAAGGAATTACTCAAGGAAATCCCTGCAAATGCGCCTGAATGGAGCTTTCAAAAGCAGTCAGAAACCGTATGAAAAAGGTATTAATCACAGGTGCAGCCAAAGGAATAGGAAAGGCATTAGCAGTTCATTTTAGTGAAAAGGGCTTTGATGTGATTGGGACAGACTTAGACGAGGTAGGTTTGCAAAACTTGAAAAGTGAACATAAAAATATAAGTACATTTTATCAAGATGTACGCAATTATGAAGGTTGGAATCTATTTGCTAGTGAATTAGAAATCAATGGGAGAATTCCTGATATTTTGATCAATAATGCCGGTGTAATAAGGTCAGGCTTATGTTATGAACAATCGTCAGAAGATATTGATTTGCAAATAGATGTGAATACAAAAGGACTTATTTATGGCACCAATGTGATTGGGGCGAAAATGGTGGAAAGAGGAAATGGTCACATCATTAATATTGCTTCGTTGGCAGGAATTGCGCCTGTGTATGGATTGAGTTTGTATTGTGCGTCTAAATTTGCAGCAAGAGGCTTTACCTTGGCTGCTGCTCAAGAGTTTAGCGATAAAGGCATTTATGTATCCTGTATTTGTCCGGACGGAACAAATACCCCAATGTTTGAAAGTATGGCGAACGAGCCAAGTTTGGCAATGGCATTTTCAGCAAGAAAAATTCTCGAACCTAAGGACATTGTTGCAGCTGTAGAAAAGGCTTTGAAAAATAAATCATTAGAAATTACCCTCCCGCTTTCTCGTGGCATTCTTTCGAAATTGGCCAGCCTCAATATCAGAATCGGTATTCTACTTAAAAATAAACTCTTGAAAAAAGGCAGCAGCAATCAGCAAGAATATGTTAAAAGAATGATTAAATAGTTTAGCTAAAAAAGCCCACATCAATTGAGTTGAGGTGGGCTCATTTAAAATTTTTTCTTTTATACAAATGCTGCTATCCCTGTGATGTCATGGCCCAATATCAATAGATGAATATCATGTGTACCTTCGTAAGTAATCACAGATTCCAAGTTCATCATGTGGCGCATAATTGGATATTCACCTGTTATTCCCATTCCACCATGTATTTGTCGAGCTTCACGAGCGATATGTAACGCCACTTCTACATTGTTCCTTTTTGCCAAAGATATTTGCGCTGTAGTAGCTCTTCCTTCGTTCATCAATTGACCAAGTCGCAGGTTTAGCAATTGTGCTTTAGTGATTTCAGTTAGCATTTCAGCTAATTTCTTTTGCACCAATTGGAAGCTAGCAATAGGTTTATCGAATTGAATCCGCTCCATGGCGTATCTCCGAGCACTATCGTAGCAATCCATCGCTGCGCCAATGACTCCCCAGGCAATCCCAAATCTTGCTGAGTCTAAGCACATCATCGGCGCGCCTAAACCATCTTTACCTGGTAAAATATTCCCTTTAGGAATTTTCACATTATCAAAAACTAATTCACCTGTGCAGCTAGCTCTTAATGACCATTTTCCATGGATTTCAGGAGCTGTAAATCCTTCCATACCACGTTCCACTATGACTCCTTTTATGCGGCCATCTTCATTTTTGGCCCAAACTACAGCAATATCTGCATAAGGACTGTTACTGATCCACATTTTAGAGCCGTTCAACAGGAAGTGATCTCCCATGTCCTTAATATTCGTAACCATCCCACTCGGGTTCGATCCAAAATCTGGTTCGGTTAAGCCAAAGCAGCCCAGCATTTCGCCGTTGGCTAATTTGGGAAGATATTTTTTGCGCTGTTCCTCTGAGCCAAATTTATAAATAGGGTACATCACTAATGAACCTTGCACTGATGCAGTCGAGCGCATTCCGCTATCTCCTCGTTCAACTTCCTGCATAATAAGACCATAGGAGATATAGTCAAGTCCCGGACAGCCATATTCCTCTGGCAGCTGTGGACCAAAAATTCCCATATCACCAAATTTTGAGACGATTTCCTTTGGGAAATGACAGTCTTGAGACCATTTTTCAATATTTGGTGAAATTTCTTGTTTCACAAAATCACGGATAGTCTGACGAATAAGCCGATGCTCTTCGCTTAATAAATCATCAATATTGTAAAAATCAGGCGACTCAAATTGATCTTGATTGTCCTTTCCTTTCTTATTTTCACTAGAAGTATTCATTATCATTTTTTTGTTTCGATTTAATCTTACACTTTTATAACCCACTATTATTCCTTTGGGTTATGCCGCAAAAGCAAATATCTGCCAATATACTGGATCGTATAGAAAAATTAGAAGAAAAGTTCGAAGCAATGGGCCAAGATTTGGCTTCCTATCTTGATGGCCTATTGTATGCCGATTATTTAAAGTATTGGGAATATATCCACCTAGATACATTACTGAGTCTTCAGCATCCAAAAACAGCTTTTCCTGATGAAAGTATATTCATTATCTATCACCAGATTACGGAGCTTTACTTCAAGTTAATGATCAAGGAGATTGATCAGACATTGGATATGTCTCCTTCCGATGAAGCGCAAATGCTAATGCGTTTGAAGCGGATAAATAATTATATCAGCCATTTGTCAAATTCATTCTCGATAATGGAATTGGGCATGGAGCGAGAGCAATTTTTGAAATTTCGAATGGCTCTATTGCCAGCAAGTGGTTTTCAGTCTGCTCAGTATCGCATCATTGAACTGAAGTGTACAGATTTGGTAAATTTGCTCAAAGAAGAAGATCGAGCCAAAGTGAAAGGTGATGAAACACAAGAAGAATTGCTCGATGTGATTTATTGGAAAAGTGGTGCCACAGAGCTTTCCACGGGAAAAAAGACCCTGACTTTAAAGCATTTCGAGGAGAAATATGATGAAACTCTTCTTCAATTGAGTGAGAAGTATATTGCTAATAATCTTCAGAGAGTTTGGCAAAATCACTATAAGGATGGCGCCCAGGCAGATAAAATTAGAAATGAATTGAGAAAATTAGATTCATTGCTAAATATTCATTGGCGATTGGCGCATTACAAATCGGCGGTAAAGTACCTGCAAAGAGATCCAATAGATATTGCCGCGACTGGGGGAACCAATTGGCAAAAATACCTCCCGCCAATGTTCCAGCGAATTATCTTTTTTCCTGAACTCTGGAATGAAAAAGAGCGGGAGGAATGGGGCAAGGTGTGGGTTTTCGAGCAATTAGGCATTCCTAAACCTTAGGCCAATTTTCAAAAGATTTATTTTCAGGAATAATTGACCAAATTTGCATTCCTTTTGGAGATAAGACTCCACAAACTGTTATGCAAAAAACCATCGATATTGCCGTAAGTCCATTAGAGGCTGCGACTCCTGAATTGCTCAAGCCCATTTTGCAAAATGAGGCCGGGATTCATAAAGACTTACTTTTTGATTTTCAAATTCAAAAGAGATCTATCGACGCACGTGGTCGTCAGGTGAAGATTCGATTGAGAGTTGATATTTTCGAAAATGAGCCAATTACGCCTCTTTATTTAGGGAATTTTCACTATCCAAATGTAGCTAATTCCCAACCTATAATAATTGTAGGAGCCGGACCAGCAGGCATGTTTGCTGCCCTTCGATTGATAGAACTTGGCTTAAAACCCATTATCGTAGAGCGTGGCAAGGATGTGAGAAGTCGCAGAAGAGATATTGCTGATATTAATAAAAAGCATATTGTTAACTCCGATTCCAATTATTGCTTTGGCGAGGGAGGTGCTGGAACCTACTCGGACGGAAAACTGTACACACGCTCCAAAAAGCGTGGCGACCTAAAGAGGATATTGGAGATATTAGTGGCACATGGAGCAACCGACCAGATTTTAGTGGACGCTCATCCACATATTGGGACGAACAAATTGCCGAATGTAGTAGCTGCTATACGAGAAAGTATATTGGAAGCGGGAGGTGAGATCCATTTTGAAAGTAGGGTCGAGGACTTTATCATTAGCAATGCTCAAATGACGGGCGTAGTACTAGCTGGTGGGCTAAGTATTCATGCAAAGGCGGTTTTATTAGCAACAGGCCACTCAGCTAGAGATATTTTTCGTTTACTACAACAAAAAGGCGTACACATAGAGGCCAAACCTTTTGCGCTTGGAATTAGAGTTGAGCATCCTCAAAGTGTCATTGATAGTATCCAATATCATTGCGATAATCGTGGTGTCTATTTGCCGGCGGCAAATTATTCCTTGGTAGATCAAGTGAAGCTCAAAAAATCTCAGCATGGTGTTTTTTCTTTTTGTATGTGCCCAGGTGGGTTTATTGTGCCATCAGCTACCGCGTCTGGTGAGGTGGTTGTAAATGGGATGAGTCCTTCCCGCCGAGATTCACGATTTGCAAATTCGGGCATTGTGGTATCCGTAGAACTAGAACATTTGAAAGATTTTCAACACCATAAGGAATTGGCAGCAATGGAGTTCCAAGCATCTGTAGAGCAGAAAGCTTGGGAAATGGGAGGAAAAACACAAACGGCTCCTGGGCAAAGATTAGTCGATTTTGTGGAAGGGAAATTTTCCAATACGCTACCAGACACTAGCTACCAACCTGGACTCGTATCTGTGCAAATGCAGGAGGTATTGCCTGCATTTATTGCTGAAAGTTTGCAGAAAGGTTTCAGAGCTTTTGGCCAGAAAATGAGAGGATATTTGAGCAATGAGGCAGTAATAGTGGGCGTAGAAAGCCGCACTTCTTCTCCAGTCCGCATTCCAAGAGATCCTGTCACGCTAGAGCATCAGCAGATTGCCGGGTTGTTTCCTTGCGGGGAAGGCGCAGGATATGCAGGAGGAATTGCATCAGCAGCAATGGATGGAGAAAGAGTTGCCGAGCAAATTGCTATAAAGTTGGGTCAAACTAGATCAAATTAATAAGGAATATCCTCATCATGAGGATCTTTATTAGGAAAATTCAGCCTCACTTCTAGTTGTCTTTCAAGCTCTGGAGTGATTAAATGTTCTATGGTTTCCGCTTCATCATGCACTTGATCTGGGGTTTTGTTTAGAAATTCAGAGAGGTATAATTCCCAAAGTCTATGAAGCTTTACTACTCGCTTTGCTACCACAAGACCACTTTCGCTTAAGTCTAGTGAATGGTTATCCAATATTATAAAACTCTTTCGAGACAACCTTTTGATACTTTTGTGGAAGCGATCTTTATGCATAGGACGCTTTTCCAATAATTCGTCAAAAGTAAATTTTTGCTTTAAGTGTTTTTCATCCTCCCGCAAATGATACAAGCCTTTTAGTATGTTCTCATCCGTAATTTTCTGCTGATTACGCTTTTGTAATCTAGCTAAAGGAATGATTCCTTTTTCCGGTGCGAAAAAGAAAGAGAAAAAGGCAATTAAACTGACCACTACCACTATCCATGGGCCAGTAGGCATCGAAGGAGCCAAATAAGAAATATATGCGCCAGCCAATCCAGAGAAACCACCAAAAACAGCCGCTAAAAGAAGCATTTTCTGCAAATTATTTGTCCAATACCTTGCAGCAGCAGGAGGTGTTATGAGCATGGCGGCCATTAAAACTACACCAACTGCTTGGATTCCTGCTACCACGGCGAGTACAGTCATGGATGTAGAAATAAATTCAATGAGTTTTATGGGTAAGCCCATACTTTGGGCAAAATCTTTATTGAAAGCGAGTAATTGAAATTCCTTGAAGAATAAGACAACTAATACTATTAAGATGATGGCCACAACTGAAAATACAATAAGATCGTTGCCGACCAATGCGGCTGCTTTTCCAAATAAGAACTGATCTAAGCCAGATTGGGCTGCATTTCCAGATTTTTGTATCCAAGTAAGTAGTAAAATTCCCAAACCAAAAAAAGTAGAAAGAATAAATGCGATGGCTGAATCTTCCTTAATTCTACTTTTCGAAATGATTTGATCCATTAGCAAAAGAGAAAGCCAACCCGTAATAAATGCGCCTATAATTATCCACAGTGGATCTTTTACTCCGGAAAGGATAAATCCTAAACAAACTCCTGGCAAAACGGCATGTGCTACGGCATCTCCCACAAGGGCTTTTTTGCGCAAAAATGTAAAGCAACCAACGATCGCAGCTGAGGAAGTGACTAAGATTGCTCCAAATGTTACATATCGAACATTAGCATCCGTAAAGCTGAAAAAGTCCCAGAATGTTTCCATTATTTCTCTCGCTCAGGGAATCTCTTATTCTTCATCAAATCACCAACTTCTGTCAAGAGGGTTAATTTTCCACCATACGTATCTTGCAGATTTTTATCCGTAAATACCTCAGCGGTGGGGCCAGCTGCAATGAGGCGCAAATTGAGCAAAATGGTATAATCGAAGTAGGAGGGCGCAGACTGTAAGTCATGGTGAACAGCAATAATGGTTTTACCCTCCCGCGACATTTCTCTCAATAAATCAATAATAGCTTTTTCGGTAGAGGCATCTACTCCAGCAAAAGGTTCGTCAAGAAAGTATAAATCTGCTTCCTGCGCTAAAGCTCTAGCTAAAAATACTCTCTGCTGTTGTCCACCAGACAATTGACTAATTTGACGTGAAGCAAAGCTTTCCATCCCTACCTTGCCCAAAGCTTCCATAGCAATACGCTTATCTTCTTTTCCAGCTCTTTTGAAAAGCCCTAATTTTCCGTATCTACCCATTAGTACCACATCATAAGCTGATGCAGGAAAATCCCAATCTACGCTTTCTCGCTGTGGTACATAGCTGATTCTACTTCGCACCTCATCCAGCGTTTTTCCAAAGATTTTCACATCTCCAGCAGTAGCAGGAATCAAATTCATCACCGTTTTGATAAAGGTAGATTTTCCGGCTCCATTCGGACCTACAATACAACATAATGCGCCTTGCGGCACTTCCAAATATATACTCCAAAGTACAGGCTTTTTCTGATAGCCGGCCGTTAAATCTCTTACGAGTAACGCAGGTTCGTCTTTATTCATTTTGCCCTCCAAGCCCTGCTACAATAACCCTAACATTGTGTTCTACCATTCCTATGTAAGTCCCCTCTGCTGTTCCAGCATCTCCCATGGCATCCGAGTACAGCCTACCTCCAATTTTCACCTCATGTCCTACGGCTTTGCAGCCTTCGATCACGGCTTTGATAGCCTTATCTGATACAGAAGATTCCACATAGATAGAGGAGATTTGCCTTGCTACTAGTAACGAAACAAGATCCGAAATATCACGCAGACCAAATTCTGACAGGGTTGATAACCCTTGTAAACCAAACACCTCAATATTATAAGCTAAGCCGAAGTATTGGAAGGCATCGTGGGCTGTTACCAACACTCTTTTGTCGGCAGGGATGGATGAGATCTCCGATAATGTCCGCACATTTAGGGCTCTTAATTCCTCTGCAAAGCGTTCGCCATTTTGTGCTAATAGAGCTGGCTCAAACAGATTAGTCTGCTCAAGGGCTGGAATCAATAGTTGAACCATATCGGCCCATAAAGACACATCGAACCAAATGTGCGGATCAGTAACTTTATCTACGGTATATCTGATTTTATCATTTGGCAGCAATTCGGCAGCTGCAATAATCGTCTTCTGGCGAGCCAGCTTTTCCATTACTTCCGCCATTTTCCCTTCCAAATACAAGCCATTGTAAATGATCAAATCGGCCTCTTGTAGTTTTGCCAAATCTCCTTGAGTCGCCTTATACAAGTGTGGATCTACGCCTGGCCCCATTAGCGATATTACAATAGCCTGGTCGCCAAGCAAATTTTGCAGCGCATCGCCTAGCATTCCTGTGGTACAAACTATAAGCAAGGCATCATCATCTCTTGTGGCATTATCATTACATGAGGTAAATAATACAGACAAGAAGAGCACTAAAACCAAACCACTTAATATTGAATTCTTCTTCATCGCTTGGTAATTAACAAATTGGAGGCGACTTCCTTTGATATAAACAGCGTTTTTTTGTCTTCTAAAAGAATCTCCACTGAGCCATCGAATTCAACTTTTTCTAACACTTTAATTTTAGCACCAATGTAGGCTCCAATTTTATCTAAATGACGAAGAAAAAGGGAATTAGTATCTTTTACTCCGACTAATAAACCACTCTGATTTGGAGTCATTTCTGATAATGCCATTTGAGGCATCGCTTGAAATTCCCCGCTCTCATCAGGTATAGGGTCTCCGTGTGGATCAAACTTCGGGTAGCCCAAAAATTCGTCCAGCCTTTTCACCAAGATAGGAGAGTGGATATGCTCCAATTGTTCAGCAATCTCATGCACTTCGTCCCAATTGAAGCTTAACTTCTCTACCAAAAAAACTTCCCAAAGTCGATGCTTGCGGATTATTTGTAGAGCTACTCTTTTTCCCTTTTCAGAGATATTCACTCCTTGATATTTTTTATACTCGATCAATTCTTTCTTGGCAAGTTTTTTCAACATATCACTCACACTGGCCGCTGTGGTTTGCAGCCGCTCAGCAAGTGCGTTGGTGCTCACCGATTCTTCGTCTTCGGTGGAAAGGTGATAGATGGCTTTGAGGTAATTCTCTTCAGAAAGGGTGAATATTTCTTTCATTTGTGTAGATTGTTAGGCAAATCTAAAAATAATTTTGCTATAAAGCTAAAATCATTAAAAAAGTCATTTTGAGCTTTAAAATCGATGTTTTAGTTTTATCTAAAAATAAATTTAGATAGTAATTTACCTACAAAATATGTTATGAATTGCTTTGAATTAATGAAAAAGCAACTGAGGACTTCCGTCGAATAGTGGACTGATACGGAGGGCAAAAATGCGGGAGGTTGATTAGGAAATTAATAGCTCTTCAATGCACTTGAGCAGTATTACTTCATTGGATTGCCAATGCAGTTCTGGCCTATTGCTAGAGTTTGGATAGAATATTTTTGTCTTAAACAGATCAAGCTGACTCTGGAAATCTGGGTAGCTTCGACTAGAAATTCCTGCCTGATATTGGTCTAAAATTGCTTCCCATTTAGGATTAGGATGAAGAAGAAAAACGGGTAGTTGAGCGGCTAAGTACTCGTAAAGTTTACTAGGGAATTTGTCTTGATTCGCTTGGTTTGGAGGGTAGGCAATGATTCCAACATCTGCTTTTGAAATAGAATCTAGTATAATTTCATAGGGTATTGGTTCAGTTTGGACTTGCAGATTGACATAGTCTTTACCTCCCGCCTTTGTTTGAAGAGCTTTAAAAGTGGCTTTTGATGGGCAATGACCAATGATGGTCAACTGAACATTTTGGCGAAGTTTACCGGCATTTTCTGCCCATTCTAGCACATCCCAAATTCCTTGAGGAGCGCCAATAGTGCCTGTGAATATAAAGTTGATTTTTTCTGATGTACTTCTTTTTCTATTTATCCTTAACGATTTGTTTTCTAGTATTATATATTTTGATTGGTGTAGGGTAAACTCGGACAAATAGCTTTGCTCTGCTAAAAAGAATCTATCTATACTTGACCAAGATAATTTGTGATAGACGCTGATCACAAGTGTTTTTATCTGTTTAATAATCCATAATTCATTTCCTAAGAAGCGAATATTATTGATATAATTTTCTTGAATATCATAAATCAATTTTCCACCTCTAAATAACTTAACGATGACAGCTACTGGCAATAATTCCCAGGTACAAATAATTTGTAAATCTGGTTTTATCTGCCAAGTTTTGCGTAGGTAAATGAAAGGCGAAATAAGCCTTTTGAAATAATTCGATTTTAGCCCATTTAACCTATGGAAAGTGATGTTTTTAGCTTGCTGAATATTTTTTATGTTTTGGCCTATGATATTAAGTACATATTTATTTGTTTGGCCGAGCGAAAGAGCAATTTTGTGAAAATGACGAGCGTCATCCAAGGGTTTAAGTGTAGCTCCAATTACGATGCAGTGCTTCAATAGCAATTGTTTTTAATCAAATAAATTTACGATTTTAAAGTAAACACAATTAGATGAACAAAGAAAATAGAGATTTGAAAGATATGATTGAAGCTGCTTGGGATGACCGAGATATGCTTCATAATAAGGAGGTGCAAATTGCAGTGAAGACAATTATTGAAGCATTGGATTTAGGTAGGTTGCGAGTGGCTGAGCCCATAGAGGGCAATGAATGGAAAGTGAATGAATGGGTAAAAAAGGCTGTGATTCTTTATTTTCCGTTGCAAAAAATGCAAATCATCGAATGCGGACCTTTCGAATACCATGATAAAATCCGACTAAAGTCTGGATATGATAAGCTGGGAGTAAGAGTGGTGCCAAACGCTGTAGCTAGATATGGTGCGTTTATAAATTCAGGTGTTATAATGATGCCTTCTTACATAAACATCGGTGCTTATGTGGACTCAGGCACGATGGTAGATACCTGGGCGACAGTTGGCTCATGCGCTCAAATAGGTAAAAATGTACACTTAAGCGGGGGTGTGGGTATCGGTGGCGTATTAGAGCCCGTACAAGCCTCTCCGGTGATTATTGAAGACAATGCCTTTATTGGGTCCAGATGTATCGTTGTAGAAGGCGTACGGATTGGCAAAGAAGCTGTACTTGGTGCTAATGTGGTATTAACTAAAAGCTCAAAGATAATTGACGTTTCTGGTTCTGAGCCAATAGAATATAAAGGGTTCATTCCCGACCGATCGGTGGTAATTCCTGGTACCATTCCAAAGCAATTTCCTTCTGGTATATATCAGGTTCCATGCGCATTGATCATTGGCAAGCGCAAAGAAAGTACTGATAAAAAAACTTCGTTGAATGAAGCATTAAGAGATAACAATGTCTCAGTCTAATTAAAAGGGCATAATACTTGTTAATTTTGGCTTAGGTTGATTTTACTACAGGGAATCGCTACACTTGCTGAATTCCACTTTAGGGTCAATCTGAGCCATTTCCTTACTATTATTCAATATTTTATTTCATGAGATTATTTTCATTGATGTTTCTTGTTTCCTTATTATTGATTTCTTGTCAAGATGAGCGTTCTATAGACGGTGATCAATTATACTCCGATGGAGATTTTGAAGGGGCTTTAGCTTCTTACAATGAATATTTGAAATTGAAGCCTAGCCATATCAAAACCTTATATAATCGAGGGCGAGCCTATGAGGCCTTGGAGCAATATGAAAAGGCACTTGACGATTACGAAACTGTATTACGACTAGAACCAAAAAGTATAAATGCACTTTTGAGCGTTGGGCAATATTACAGTAGAAAAGATGATTGGAATTCTGGTCAGTTATATTTTGAGAAAGTTGTTGAGCTAAATCAGAATAATGCTCAAGGTCACTTCTTTTTAGGCCAAGCGCTGCAACACCAAGGTAAGATCAGAGATGCCATTGAGTCTTATACTTCTGCGATTGCTATCAACAAGAATTTGTCAGAAGCCTATCTCTTCAGAGGTACAGCATTCATAGCAACTAATCGAACTCGCTTGGCGTGTCAGGATTTTGCAGCTGCAAATACCCTTGGCGAAAAAGAAGCTGAAAGGTTGATCACACGCTATTGTAAGTAGTGTGTAAAGTATTCATAATAAGTAATATAGTATTACTAACCTAGATTTGGCTACCAAAGAAGAATCATTTGATGTAATCGTAATTGGAGGTGGAGCGGCTGGTTTTTTCTCAGCCATTCGAATAAAGGAATTGCAGCCAAATCTTAAGATTATTTTATTAGAGAAAAGCAGCAAGTTACTAAGCAAAGTAACCGTATCTGGAGGCGGGAGATGCAACGTTACTCACAATCCTGCTTTAGGTATTTCCACATTTTCCTCCCGCTACCCACGTGGTGCTAAATTGATGAAAAAATTGCTTCCGTACTTTTCTGCTGAGGATACTTGGGATTGGTTTGAGAATAATGGTGTTAAACTCAAAGTGGAAGATGATGGCAGAGCCTTTCCTATTTCGAATAGATCAAGCTCAATTGTAAACTGCCTGATGGATTGCGTTGATCGTATTGGGATAATCATCCGATTACAAAGCCCTGCACAACAATTAATTCCAAGCAAAAATGGGTTTACCATTCAGCTGCCTGATTCACAACTAACCTCCAAGTTTGTGGTAATTACCTCGGGAGGAAGTCCAAAGTTAGAAGGGTTTAATTGGCTGAAAGAATTAGGCCACACTATTTTGCCACCTGTTCCATCTCTTTTTACTTTCAATGTGCCTAAGAGTATTTTTAAGCCTCTAAGTGGTGTCGCTTTGCTGAATGCCAAGGTCAAGATAGAAGGTGTGAAATTAGAAGAATCAGGTCCTTTGCTTATTACTCATTGGGGATTAAGTGGGCCAGCAGTACTACGCTTGTCGGCATGGGGAGCTAGGCAATTAGGCGAAATGAATTATCAATTTACGGTTTTGGTACAGTGGAATGCGAATTATACGGAGGAAAGTACCAAGGAGCATATAGCCGAATATAAATTGAAAAACCCAAAACGGAAGTTGGTTAACTACCCGCTATTCGACATACCATCGAGACTTTGGGAGGTGCTTTTGGGTGACATAGCAATTGGTGAAAAAACCTATAATGATTTGAGTAAAAGAGATGTTAACTTACTGACCGAAAGCCTCATAAGGTTCAGACTTTCAGTGATAGGCAAAACTACTTTCAAAGAAGAATTTGTGACCTGTGGTGGGGTAAGTTTGGATAGTATAGATCAAAGCAGATTAGAAAGTAAAAGTAATAAAGGCCTATTCTTTGCCGGTGAGGTATTAGATATAGATGGTATTACAGGAGGATTCAATTTTCAAAATGCTTGGACGGGTGGGGATGCGGTCGCTAGAGCAATTAATAGCGATATGAAAAGCAAATAGCCAAGCAAAATGCTCAGCTATTTTAATGTGCCAATCTAATGTATTAGGCTTTTCTGAATCTCGGGGCAACAATCAAATCCTTAGTGACATGATCCCATGAATAGAATCCACTTCCCGTTTTCACTCCTTTATGACCAGCTTCTACCATATTTACCAACAATGGACAAGGAGCATATTTTGGATTACCCAAGCCATCATGCAATACTCTCAAGATGCTAAGACAAACGTCTAATCCAATAAAGTCAGCCAACTGTAAAGGACCCATTGGATGCGCCATACCAAGTTTCATCACAGTGTCAATTTCTTCAACGCCAGCTACACCTTCGAAGAGCGAGATGATTGCTTCGTTAATCATCGGCATTAATATTCGGTTGGCTACGAAGCCTGGGTAATCATTCACCTCCGTAGGAATTTTTCCAAGACCTTTGGCAATTTCCATTATTTCTTTGCTTACAGCCGGATCAGTGGAATAGCCATTTATGATTTCCACCAATTTCATAATCGGAACTGGATTCATAAAGTGCATGCCAATGACCTTAGAAGGGCGGGAGGTGACGGCCGCGATTTTGGTAATAGAGATCGATGACGTATTTGAAGCCAAAATTGTTTTCTCAGGACAAAGCTTGTCTAACTCCTTGAATATATTTAGTTTAATATCTACTTGTTCAGTTGCTGCTTCAACCACCAAATCGGCATCTTGAACGCCATCCTTTATACTTGTGTAAGTCGTTATATTACCGAGTGTATTCGTTTTACCTTCTTCGGAAATACTCCCTTTAGTTACTTGTCTATCAAGATTTTTCTCAATGGTTTTCATGGCTTTTACCAATGCATCTGCAGAAATATCTACCAGAGCTACTTTGTGGCCATTTTGAGCAAACACGTGCGCAATGCCATTTCCCATCGTACCAGAACCAATTACAACGATATTCTTCATTATATTTATTTTGAGTGTTACAATTTAATTTCTACAAAAAGATAATACAAAAGTAAACTCTTTAGTTTGGCTCACAAGTGAATGGTTTTGAAAGGCGATAATAATTCTATTGATTTTGCTCTGGCGCCATAGCCAAGTAAGCTTCGTTCAATTTAATCAAAAAAAGCCTCCGTGTAGGGAAGGCTTTTGTAAAATGAAAGGAGCATGAACTTATCTAATCTTTAAAATATCGTTAGGCTTGATACATAAAATAGCCATTTTCGTGGTAATCGCTATTGGAGCTTTTATTAGATAAGGATGCTGTATTATGACATTCAACCATCCTTCATCATCCAGATTTTTCCCTTTAATTTTTGATTGGTAATCTGGGTGAGCCCGATTTAGTAAATCTTTTGGTCTTAGCGCAAGCTTATCTAAAAGTGACCTCCATATTGTCGTTGTAAATCGCACTTTATCATAATGGAATTCATTTACGTTCGAAGATAGCATTTTCGCCATCGCTCTTGTTTGCTTACCAGTAGGTGTTTCTGAATGAAACAATAGCACCATTTCGTTAGGATGAATTCTCATGATATATTTATTTTGATAAATTTTGAATCACAGAATAATGTATGCATTATTTTTATTAATTCAAAATATATATCTTTTATATTTATATCAGTCTAGTCCATACTTGAAAACAGCGGGAGGTTTATTTCCTGAAAATAACCTCAGTTACGTCTCCTTGAGCAGAAAATCGCAGAATCATCCTTGGAATCTCATCTCTGCTGAGGCTTGCATTGCATGCAGGGCCAGGATTGAAATAGTAATAATAAAACCACTGGCCGCGTTGATACAAGTCTCTTTCATCTGGCTTCCCAAAGAGTTCCATTACCAAATCATAATTCATGGATAATAGTGTCTCCTTTTGAGATCTAAGAACTTCAAAATATTCCTCCCGCGTATTTTCACATGATCTTGGATCACTTTTCCATTTTTCGGAATCAAAGCCTTCGATACTTATCGACTTAGAAGAGCACGAACTTATTATCAAAAGGAGAAAGAGCAACTGTATTATTTTTTGCATATTCTTTAACTATTTTCAAAAGTACAAACATTCGATTACAATGGTATTCCTACCAATCATTTGTCCGTATTTTATATTGTCTAATTAAAACTTCAAACTCATAAATAATAGATTTGTTAGCAGAGAAATGACGAGTTTTGAACTTCAATTTTCTAAATTGCCACTTTATTAATCTTACCTAAATAGAATGTATAGATTTGCTAGTTCCTTTCGAATTATTACCCTAGTTATTTTTCTCGCTTCACTCATTTACTCCTATGCTGCTATTCCTGGAGACATCTTTTGGGGCGAGGGAGCCTTTTTTGGTTTAGTTCCAGCTACCATGTCCAAAAGTGCTTTCTTTTTTATTGCCTTAATTACGTCTATTCTTATCAACTTGATTTTTATTGGCCTGATAAAGAATTACGACAACAGACTACGATTAGCTGCTGGTTCTCCCATCAATTTGAGGATTATCCCTGCTTGGCTACATGGCTTAGCAGGTTGGTTGAATGTCTTTTTTGTGCTTATTGTCTTTTACGTAGGGTTTACCAATAGCGCAGAAGAAATGAAGTTAGACAATTATGATATTATGATTTTTGTGGGTCCAATACTTATACTATTGTGGTTCTTTTATTTACCTGTTTTATTGATGAGTAAAAAGGCCAATTGATTTTTTAATAGCATTCAAAAGGTTAATGTTAGGCGAGCTTAGGCCTAATTCAAATTTAATACTATTTTAGCTTTTTTAGGATTCTTGAATATGACAACGAAAAAAGAAACTACGATCATTTACGACGAAGATAGTATTCGGTCATTAGACTGGAAGGAGCATATAAGGTTGCGTCCAGGGATGTACATAGGAAAACTTGGAGATGGATCGGCGTATGATGATGGGATCTATGTATTGGTGAAAGAGATTATTGATAACTCGATCGACGAGCATGTAATGGGGCATGGAAAAATCATTGAGATTAAAGTAACCGATCATCGAGTGGAAGTACGGGATTTTGGAAGAGGGATCCCTTTGGGAAAAGTGATTGATTGCGTATCAAAAATCAATACAGGTGGTAAATATGACTCCAAAGCGTTTCAAAAATCAGTAGGTCTTAATGGCGTGGGAACCAAGGCTGTAAATGCGCTTAGTAAATACTTCAAGGTTCAATCTTTTAGAGACGGTAAAACTAAAATTGCGGAATTTACTAGAGGCGAACTCGCACAGGATTTTCCAGAGAATATCAGCAAGGATCGAAATGGAACATTAATAGCCTTTGAGCCTGATTCCTCTATTTTCAAGAACTACAAATATATTCCCGAATTTCTTGAAAATCAGCTTTGGAATTACGCCTACTTAAATGCCGGCTTAACAATCGCTTTCAATGGCAAAAAATATCATTCTGAAAATGGACTGTTAGATTTACTCTCCACAAAAACCGATGAGGAAAACCTTCGCTATCCAATTATCCATCTGAAAGGAGAGGATATTGAGCTTGCTATCACGCATAGCAATCAATATGGTGAAGAGTATTATTCATTTGTAAATGGGCAATTTACCACGCAAGGAGGTACGCACTTAGCCGCTTTTAGAGAAAGTTTGGTAAAAGTAATCCGAGACCATTACAAAAAAGATTTTGACGCATCAGACATTCGTGGGTCTATTGTGGCTTCCATATCTGTGAGAGTGCAAGACCCTGTTTTTGAATCGCAGACCAAAACTAAACTAGGTTCTCAAAATATGGGCCCCGAGAGCCCTACAGTTAGGACTTTCATTAACGATTTCATTAAAAAAGAGCTGGATGATTATTTGCATAAACATCAAAACGTTGCAGATGCATTATTAAAGAGAATTCTTCAGTCGGAGCGTGAGCGGAAGGAAATAGCGGGGATCAAAAAATTAGCTAATGAACGGGCCAAAAAGGCAAATCTGCATAATAAAAAATTAAGAGATTGTCGAGTCCATTTTGGTGATCCAAAAGATGAATCGGAAAATACCATGTTGTTTATCACTGAGGGAGATTCAGCTTCAGGCTCCATTACCAAATCTAGAGATGTGCAAATACAGGCAGTTTTTAGTTTGCGTGGGAAGCCACTAAACTGCTATGGCCTTACCAAAAAGATCGTGTATGAAAATGAGGAATTTAACCTGCTTCAACATGCCCTCAATATTGAAGATGGTCTGGATGGTCTTAGGTATAGAAAGATAGTCGTCGCCACAGATGCCGATGTAGATGGAATGCATATACGCCTATTATTGATGACATTTTTTCTGCAGTTTTTTCCTGATTTGGTGCGAAATGGTCACTTATATATACTTGATACACCACTATTTAGGGTTCGGAATAAAAAAGAAACCATCTATTGCTATTCTGATGAAGAGCGGCAAAGAGCTATCCAGAAATTAGGTGTGAAACCTGAAATCACGCGGTTCAAAGGCTTAGGTGAAATTTCGCCTGAAGAATTTGGAAATTTTATTGGAGAAGACATCCGACTGGAGCCAGTAATCATCAAAAAAGAAACCAAAATACAGCAGCTGTTAGATTTTTACATGGGAAAAAATTCTCCCACTAGACAAGAGTTTATCATTGATAATTTGAGGATAGAAAAGGATTTAATAGAAGGCAAAATTGAGGACGAAAAAGAAGAAGAAGCCATAGCATGAGCGAAATAGATAATACTGATGATCTGAACGGCGGAGAACACAAAGAAGAAGCTGGGATCAAGAATCCGATTGCCATTAGCGGGATGTACCAAAACTGGTTCTTAGATTATGCATCTTATGTAATTCTTGAGCGAGCAGTTCCGGCAATTGAAGATGGTCTAAAGCCTGTGCAGCGTAGGATTCTCCATGCCATGAAGGAAATGGATGATGGCCGATTCAATAAGGTAGCCAACATTATAGGGCAAACGATGCAATACCATCCCCATGGCGATGCCTCTATTGGTGATGCAATGGTTAATATTGGGCAAAAAGAGCTGCTTTTGGATACGCAAGGGAACTGGGGCGATATCCGTACTGGCGATCGTGCTGCTGCTCCCAGATATATCGAATCTAGGCTATCAAAATTTGCCCTCGAAGTTGTATTCAATCAGCAAACAACCAATTGGCAACTGTCTTATGATGGTCGAAAAAAAGAACCAGTTACCCTTCCTGTAAAATTTCCTTTGCTATTAGCATTAGGCGTGGAAGGTATTGCTGTTGGTTTATCTACCCGCCTTTTACCGCACAATTTTATAGAGCTTTGTCAAGCTTCAATCGACATTCTGAAAAATAAGAACATCAATATCCTACCAGACTTTCAAACGGGTGGTCATGCGGATTTTTCAGATTATAATGAAGGCCGAAGAGGCGGGAGGGTAAGAGTTAGAGCAAAAATTGAAGAATACGATAAGAAAACGCTTATAGTTAAAGACATACCCTTTGGAACGACTACCACAGGGCTGATTGAATCTATCATTAAAGCTAACGACAAGGGCAAAATTAAGATCAAGAAAGTAGTAGATAATACGGCTAAAGATGTGGAAATATTGGTGTCGTTGGCACCCGGTGTGTCTCCCGATATCACTATCGATGCTTTGTATGCATTTACTGATTGTGAGGTAAGTATTTCTCCCAATGCTTGTGTAATCGTAGATGACAAGCCAATGTTTATGAGTGTAAATGAGATTCTGCGAATCAACACTAATCAGACGGTAGATTTACTAAAACGTGAACTAGAAATTCGAAAAGCCGAATTACTCGAAAAGCTATTATTTTCCTCGCTCGAAAAGATATTTATAGAGAATCGAATATATCGTGACATTGAAGAATGTGAAACATGGGACGCTGTAATTCAAACGATTGACGATGGTTTGGAACAATATAAAGCGCAGTTTTATAGAGAAATTGTGACTGAAGATATCGTTCGGTTAACAGAGATTAAAATAAAGCGTATTTCAAGATTTGATGCCTTCAAAGCGGATGAATTGATGCGCAGATTGGAAGAAGAGCTTAAAGAGGTGGAACATAATCTGAATCATCTGATTGACTATTCCATTGCTTACTATCAAAACATTCTGAGCAAATATGGCAAAGGAAAAGAACGCAAAACAGAAATCCGTGGATTTGATACGATCGCTGCAAACATAGTCGCTGCTAATAACGCCAAACTCTACATCAACAGAGCTGAGGGCTTTATTGGCCATGGTCTGAAAAAGGATGAATTTATTTGCGACTGTTCTGATATGGATGATGTCATTGTTTTCCGTAGGGATGGCAAATTCCAAGTTTCACGTATTCAAGAAAAGGTATTTGTCGGAAAGGATATTATTTGGGCGGGCATATTCAATAAGAGTGACGATCGAATGGTTTACAATATGGCCTATTTGGATGGTGCGAGCGGCCGAACCATGATAAAAAGGTTTCAAGTACTCGGCATCACACGCGAAAAGGAATATGACTTAACTAAAGGAACCAAAAGTTCGAAAACTACCTACTTTACCGCTAATGCCAATGGCGAGGCAGAAGTTATCACTGTGAACCTGACAGCAGGAAGCAAATCTAGAGCTAAAGTATTTGAATTTGACTTTGCTAGTCTTGAAATAAAGGGAAGAGGAGCGGGAGGGAATATCCTGACAAAATATCCTGTCCGTAAAATTGCCTTAAAACATGAAGGAGTATCTACGCTCGGTGGCTTAGATATCTGGTACGATGACGTAACTGGTCGAATAAATAAGGATAATCGAGGAAAACATATTGGTAATTTTCAACGCGATGATCTAATCTTAGTGATTGACAAAAAAGGAAATTATGAATTGACCAATTACGAATTAACCAATAGGTATGAGGCAGAGCAGGTTATTTTCATAAATAAGTTTAACCCAAAATGGACCATTGGAGCGATTTACTACGATGGAGCATCTAAGTCATATTTCGTAAAAAGGTTCCAGATAGAGACCAGTACAATCGATAAGAAATTTAACTTTATCAGTGACCATAGAGCTTCTTATTTGGCGGTGGTATCTATAGAGCTACAAGCGCAAATCGAAATTACCCACACAGAAAATGGTAAAAATGAAGTCAAAATAATTGACTTGGATTTGCTCATTGATATGAAAGGCTGGAAAGCCATTGGGAATAGGCTCCAATATGATAATATTAAAAAAATTAGATTACTAACATCCAAAAAAGAAAATGACCAAGAAGTTGCCGTAAATAAGGAAGGTAAATCTTCCGAAAAATTTGATGCAGGTTCCCAAATAATACTCTCAGCTGATAAGGACGATCAACTTGACCTATTTTAATAAAAAATTTAAGGCTGGTATATTACTCGATTGAGTTTATATCAATACTAAAAAATTGATAGTGATTTTACAGGATTTGATTCTCAAACTGGGAGGTATTTAATTCAGAAATCAATATATAATGCAATTTTCGAAAGCTAAAATTCATCTTCGGTGTTGCTATTTTTTTACACAATTTAACGATTCGATTGCACGCATTTGA
Organism: Cyclobacteriaceae bacterium; assembly: GCA_041689935.1. GTDB lineage: Bacteria > Bacteroidota > Bacteroidia > Cytophagales > Cyclobacteriaceae > CAXBDP01. The sequence continues at coordinate 70,178 of JBDNFI010000057.1, read as the reverse complement.
ACTCGATTGGCGTTTAAAATAGTAAGATGCACTGGTAATTAAATTGTGCTGATATTGGAAAGTCATAAATAAACCTGAACTTCACTTTACATAAATGCTTTGTCAACTCAATCAACTTGAAATTTAAAAGACTCAAAAGGTTCATATATTCGTCTATAATCGGAGTTGTCTTGGCGATCCTTATTATAAACGTATTTATAATAGCGAGTGAATACGATGAAATTGAGTCAGAGATCAGCCAATTAGATGACGTAGAGTATGGATTAGTGTTAGGCACAAGTAGCAAAGTAATTGGTGGTGCTCCAAACCCATTCTTCTATGAGCGAATCTATGCTGCCTCCCGCTTATACCAAGCTGGGAAAGTTCAAAAACTTATCCTATCTGGAGATAATCGCGAAAAGTATTACAATGAACCTGGCGATATGAAAAAGGCATTGAATAACTTAGGAATTCCAGATTCTGTACTCATTCTTGATCCAGAAGGTCTCAGCACGATATTATCTCTGGAGAGAGCCTATATCCAAACCAATCAGGCGCAATTCATCGTAATTACACAACGGTTTCATGCATACCGCACCTCCTATGTCGCTAGTGCATTGGGCCTGAATGTGAAACTATTCGAGGCTAAATCTCCACCCTTCCATAGAAGTCTGAAAGTACATGCGCGAGAGGTTTTAGCAAGGGTTAAGGCATTTTTTAACGTAATTAGATTCAAATTGGGCTATCCTGTTTTAGAGATAGAATGAGCAAAACTTCTTGTTTTTTGAAGAATAATATTCAGAGAATTGAGCGCTTTAAATGCTCCATTTTCGGCCTATTATTGCATATTTGCATTTTAATAAAGATTTTGGAAGATATATGAGTGATCAAATAAATATAAAGCTACCAGATGGTAGTGTAAAAGTATACGATAGCGGAATCACTGGCGGCGATATTGCCAAAGCAATAAGCGAAGGCTTATATAGAAATTCATTGGCAGTATTGGTGAATGGAAATACCTATGAACTAACTCGGCCGATCGAGGAAGATGCGGAAGTAAAAATACTTACATGGAAAGATCAGGAAGGAAAATCGGCATTTTGGCATTCGTCTGCTCACTTATTAGCCGAGGCGTTGGAAGCATTATACCCAGGCATCAAACTTGGCATCGGGCCGTCTATTGAAACTGGTTTTTATTATGATATTGATTTAGGGGATAGAGTTATTGCTGCTGAAGATCTTCCTAAGATTGAGGAAAAAATGATAGAGCTAGCTAGACAAAAGAATGAATTTGTCTTAAGAAAAATCTCTAAGAAAGATGCATTAGCCTATTATCAAGAAAAAGGCGATCCATATAAATTAGAATTGATAGATGGCTTAGAAGACGGAAAAATCACCTTTTGTACCCAGGGCAATTTCACTGATTTGTGTAGAGGTGGCCATATCCCTAATACTGGTCTAATCAAAGCTGTGAAGCTTACCAACATAGCAGGGGCCTATTGGCGGGGGGATGAAAAGAACAAAATGCTCACTCGTATTTACGGGGTTACCTTTCCGAAACAGCAGGAACTAGCAGATTACATTACCCATATAGAAGAAGCCAAAAAGAGAGATCATCGCAAGCTGGGCAAAGAATTAGAACTCTTTACTTTTTCGGATAAAGTAGGGCAGGGCTTACCTCTATGGCTGCCAAAAGGTGCATTATTGCGGGAGCGTCTAGAGAATTTTATGCGTAAAGCCCAAATGAAGGCAGGCTACCAGCCAGTAGTTACTCCACATATTGGAAGTAAGGAATTGTATATCACCAGCGGCCATTATGAGAAATATGGTGCAGATTCTTTCCAATCTATAAAAACTCCACATGAAGGGGAGGAATTTATGTTGAAACCCATGAATTGCCCTCATCATTGCGAAATTTATAAATATAGACCACGGTCATACAAGGAATTACCCGTTCGATTGGCAGAGTTTGGTACGGTGTATCGCTACGAGCAAAGTGGTGAATTACATGGTTTGACAAGAGTGAGAGGATTTACGCAGGACGATGCGCATATTTTTTGCCGTCCCGATCAAGTGAAATCAGAGTTTATCAAAGTGATAGACCTAGTGTTGTATGTATTCAGGGCATTAGGTTTTGAGAATTATACAGCGCAGATTTCCTTACGCGATCCTGAAAATAAGACCAAATATATGGGTGGGGACGAGGCTTGGGAAAAGGCTGAAACAGCCATTATCGAAGCAGCAGCAGAGAAAGGGTTAGAGACCAAAACGGTACTTGGAGAGGCTGCCTTTTATGGACCTAAGTTGGATTTCATGGTTCGCGATGCCTTGGGAAGAAGTTGGCAATTGGGTACTATACAGGTAGATTATCAATTGCCTGAACGATTCCAGCTCGAATATATTGGTGCTGATAATCAAAAACACAGACCAGTAATGATTCATAGAGCACCCTTCGGCTCATTAGAAAGATTTATTGCCGTATTGCTTGAGCATTGTGCGGGCAACCTCCCGCTTTGGCTTTCACCTGAGCAAGTGGCTATCCTTCCAATTTCAGAGAAATTCCTTCCTTATGCAGAGCAAATTGAAAAGGAACTGCAAATGGGAGATGTAAGAGGTTATTTGGATAATCGTGATGAAAAGATTGGAAGAAAAATCAGGGATGCCGAAGTTTCAAAAATTCCATTTATGATAATAGTGGGAGAGAAGGAAATGAATGAAGAGAAAATTTCCGTCAGGCGACACGGAGAAGGAGATTTGGGAAGTATGGAAGTGGTTGATTTTCTAGATATTTTCTCAAAAGAGACAAAAATTGCTACTGAATATTTATAATTTGCGTATATCATCTTCGAAATGTTTTTTTTCGGGAAAATATTTCAGATATTTGCAGCCCTAATCAAAATTTGAATCACCATTAAAGGAAGAAAAAAGTACACTCCGAGAGTAAGGGCAGAAGAACCTTACAAAGTCAACGAAAAAATTACGGCCAGAGAAGTCCGTGTAGTTGGTGAGAACGTGGAGGTTGGAGTATATCCAATCCGTGAGGCATTAAAAATGGCTCAAGAGCAAAATCTTGACTTGGTTGAGATTTCAGGTAAAGCTGTACCGCCAGTTTGTAAAGTCACTGATTACTCGAAATTCAAATACGAGCAAAAGAAAAAGCAAAAGGAGATCAAAGCCAATGCGGCAAAAACAGTACTTAAAGAAGTGCGGTTTGGGCCAAATACGGACGATCATGATTTTGATTTCAAGGTGAAGTACGCCATTAATTTCCTTAAAAGTGGGGCAAAAGTGAAAGCATATGTTCACTTTGTGGGTAGATCAATTGTTTTCAAGGATAGAGGAGAGCACTTATTATTGAGGTTTGCTCAAGCCCTTGAAGATTACGCGAAAGTAGAACAGTTGCCAAAAATGGAAGGTAAAAGAATGTTTTTATTCCTTGCTCCAAAACCGGTGACAAAAAAATCGAATTAATTTTTATTCATTTATAAACCAACAACAAATGCCAAAGATGAAAACCAAGTCTGGAGCTAAAAAAAGGTTTAAGCTATCAGGTACTGGTAAAATCAGAAGAAAGCATGCTTACAAGAGTCACATCTTAACAAAGAAGTCGACGAAGAGAAAGCGTAATCTTACAAAGATGACAAATGTGCATTCTACTGACGACGCTCGTATCAGAGAAATGCTTTAAAAATCAATTATTTAGGTTCAATCGTTTCACCAGATCCCTGGTTTAATAAGTGCAATTAACGCCACCAGTGTTCAAAAAGACAAAAAAATGCCAAGATCAGTAAACCACGTCGCATCAAGGGCTCGTAGAAAACGAGTATTAAAGGCCGCAAAAGGATTTTTCGGCCGTGGCAAAAACGTATTAACCGTTGCCAAAAATAAAGTTCAAAAAGGTTTAGCTTACGCATACCGCGATAGAAAAGCCAAAAAGCGTGACTTCAGAGCGCTTTGGATTCAGCGTATTAACGCTGGAGCCAGACAGTATGGAATGTCATATTCTCAATTTATCGGTAGTTTGAAAAAAGCTAACATCGATCTTAATCGTAAAGTATTAGCTGATTTAGCAATGAATCATCCAGATGCGTTCAAAGCGATTGTTGATAAATTGAAGTAGATATAATTTTAGTGAAAAAAAAGAGCCTTGAATTTAAAAAATTCAAGGCTCTTTTTTTACTTCTTTTTCAAAAAGTAGAAAACCAATAATTCTTAGTTGAAGAAAAGCGGTAAAAAAAAAGCTCTACAATTTGCAGAGCTTTTACATGTAGCGAGGACGGGAGTTGAACCCGTGACCTCAGGGTTATGAATCCTGCGCTCTAACCAACTGAGCTACCTCGCCGTACTTATGATAAGGGAAAGCTTAATCTTAATCCCTTCTATTTTAAGAGCTGCAAAGGTAGAAAAGCCCTTTTATTTTTCCCAATGTAAATTCAAGTAAATTTATGTTGCGCATGTCAAATGAAAAGTCTAAATTGTTCCATAACGTTTTTATATGAGTAAGTTTAAATTTACAGCAGAATTCCCGATTAACGCCTCTAAAAAGATGCTCTTTCCATACATCAGCACGGCAGGAGGACTTTCGCAATGGTTCGCCGATGACGTCAATATAGATGAAGACAAAGTATTCAATTTTATTTGGGATAATGAAAACCATTTTGCCAAGCAAGTTTCACAAAGAACCAATAACCATGTGAAATTTGAATTCCTTCCAAATGGCAATCCTGAAGATGAAGCAGATCCAAGCTACTTTGAATTGAAGTTAGAACTTAGTGAGCTTACTGAATCTCTCTATTTACGGATTACCGAGTATACAAATACGGACGATGAGGAAGAATTATTAGATGTTTGGGAGGGCTTGGTACATTCTTTGAAAGAGATCGTGGGAGGCTAAAAAGCAAAACAAAAGAAATACTTTTGTTGTCTCTAATGTATTAAGCCCGGCTGGATTATGAAGAAAATAGATAAATTGGTTCTAGGAGCTTTTGCAGGACCATTTTTTCTTACCCTTTTTATTGTCGTTTTTATACTACTTACACCCATACTTATAAGGTATGGAGCTGAGTTAGTTGGGAAGGATTTAGGCATTGCTATTATCCTAGAGCTATTTGGCTACTTCAGTATTAAATCCACTCAAGAAGCCATTCCTCTTGCGATATTGATCGCCTCATTAATTGCCTTCGGAAATCTTGGTGAGCACTCAGAAATCACCGCCATAAAAGGTGCTGGTATCTCACTAGTAAGAATCCTGAGGCCAGTATTTTTTATTATCCTCATTATCACTGCCTTCGCTTTTTACAACAACGATCAAATTGTCCCAAAAGCAAATTTAAAAGCATTCAGTCTTCTTTGGGATTTAAAACAAAAGAAGCCTTCATTGAATTTGAAGGAAGGTGTTTTCTATTCTGATATTCCAAACTACAGCATAAAAGCAGAAAAAAAGTATGCAGATGGACATATGAGTAAAATACTAATCTATGACCATACTGGTAATAGTGGCAATACAGATATAATAGTAGCTGATTCCGGTCGAATGTACGCTTTTAACTATGACCAATATTTAATGTTGGAATTATTCGATGGATATAGTTACTCAGAAGACCCAACAGCTGGGCCAAGACAAACTACCTATGTAAATAGGTTAGATATTGGAGAACTTTTCAGGTCTCAATTTGATTCCTCCCGCTTGGTCTTCAGTTTAGAATCTTTCGAACTTACCAGAACACGTGAGGAGCTATTCTATGGTAGCCGATTGATGAAGAATATTAAAGAGCTTCAGCTTGCTGTAGATTCAGTGAATGTTGAAAAGTATTATGAGCAAGTGAGACTTTTTGGATACATTAATAATTCCTATAATTATTATCTCAATGGGAAATTTCAATTAGAAGAGCCAGAATATATCACTGAAAAGAAACGATTGGCCCTAGAAAGGCAAGCCATCATCAGCTTGATTGTCCCAGATAGTATAGCGGCGGATTCATTCATTAGCCCATCCCTAATGCCTGATAGTCCAGATACTGTAGCTGCTTTATTAAATCAAAACCAAGTATTGATTTCAACAGCTAGAGCGAGAAGAGAGCGGGAGGATCGAGAAAGATTAACAGGAATTGCAGCAACCGAAACTCAGCCTGAAATATTCTTTGGTGGAGCCATTACCCTAAAAAAACCATTAAGTTTGGATACACTTCCAGATTTTCGCTCTGGAGATATGCTCTTTTTTCGGGAGGAACTTAAGCAAGAGTTTGCAAAGGCTAGAGCGCTTGGTCAAGCTTTAAATCAAGCCAGATTGATTAAAAGTCAAGTAGAAAGTATGGCCGAGTCTATCAAAAATATTGAACGTGAGGCAAATAAGTACGATTTGGAGAAACACGGAAAATGGGCCAGAGCATTTACTTGTATCGTAATGTTCCTAATTGGAGCTCCACTTGGCACCATTATTAAAAGAGGTGGTTTGGGTATGCCTATTTTACTATCTGTTGGTTTCTTTATTTTCTACTATACGGTTTCCATCATTGCAGAAAAATATGGAAAAGAAGGTATTTTGAGTCCTTTTGTAGCTGTTTGGCTTTCAAATTTCATCCTGCTGCCGGTGGGATTATTTTTCCTGCGGCAAGCAAGAATAGACGCAAGATTGTTTGAAAGCGATTTTTACGCAATATTAATCGATAAATTTAAAAATGGTTTCAAGAAAAAGGCTAAAAGTGATACTCCTGAAATTGGATCCTTGGATGACTTAGAAAACCTTTTAGAAAGTAGATAAGCTAATTTTTGATGGGAATAAATACTTCCCGATATTGATTATTGTATCCCTCAATTGTTTGAAACTGACATATTAATAAGTACCTTTGCAATTGTTTTTATTGTATCATAAATTTTAGACTAGTCATGTATTTAACGAAAGAGAAGAAACAAGATCTGTTCGCAAATCATGGTCGGTTAAAATCTCAGACAGATACTGGTTCTCCAGAGTCTCAGATTGCCCTGTTTACCTTCAGGATAAACCACCTCACCGAACATCTTAAGAAAAACAAAAAGGATCACTCAACTCGTTTGGGCCTTTTGAAAATGGTAGGTAAAAGAAGAAGCTTTTTAAATTTCTTGTATAAGAATGATATCGAAAGATACAGAGCAGTGCTAGAAGATCAAAAACTTCGTAAATAACATAGAGCAGGGATTCCTTAATTGGAATCCCTCTTTTTGTTTTTCCACACTTTACCTGAGGGTAAAAAAAATCACTAAATCGAATTAAAGTTAAAATATGTTAAACGTTATCACGAAATCCCTTACCCTTGAAGATGGCAGGGAAATTATTATTGAAACAGGAAAATTAGCGAAACAAGCAGACGGGGCGGTAGTGTTAAGAATGGGCAATACAATGCTTTTAGCAACTGTAGTAGCCAAAAAAGAAGCGATGGAAGGAGTTGATTTTCTTCCACTTTCGGTAGATTATCAAGAAAAATTTGCCTCAGCTGGAAAAATACCAGGTGGGTTTTTGAGAAGAGAAGGTAGATTATCAGATCATGAAGTTTTAATATGTCGTATTGTTGATAGAGCAATAAGACCTTTGTTTCCAGATGATTATCATGCTGATACTCAAGTAGGAATTCAATTAATTTCTGCTGATAAAGATGTGTTGCCAGATGCACTGGCAGGATTGGCAGCATCGGCTGCTTTAATCGTTTCTGATATCCCATTCAATGGCCCTACCGCAGAGGTAAGAGTAGTATATCATAATGGCGAATATAAAATTAACCCTTCTCCAGCAGTAATAGATGAATCAGAATTAAATTTCATAGTAGCTGGTACGGCCAAAGATATTGGTATGGTAGAAGGCGAAGCGAATGAGATCTCTGAAGAATTAATGCTTGGTGCATTAGAGAAAGCACATGCAGCAATTAAGCAAATGTGTGCTTTACAAGAAGATTTGAGAGAGGCAGTAGGTAAAACTGTTCGTGAATATTCTCATGAAACCCATGATTACGATCTGAAGAAAAGAATCTTTGATGAACATTATGATGCAACATATGCGGTTGCAGCTGCGGGCAATCCAAATAAGCAAGAGAGAAGCGAAGGTTTCAAAAGCGTAAAAAATGCGTTTATGGAATCTCTTTCCGCAGATCATGGATATAATACAGGATTGATTTCTAGATACTTCCACGATTTACAAAAAGATGCTTGTCGTAACCTTGTGTTGAACGAGAAGAAAAGATTAGATGGGAGAAAGCCGAATGAAGTTAGACCAATTTGGTCTGAAATTGATTATTTGCCTTCTGCTCATGGGTCTGCAGTATTTACCAGAGGTGAAACTCAATCATTGACAACGGTTACCTTGGGAACTAAGCTTGATGATCAAATGATAGATCAGGCCATGTCTTCTGGATATAATAAGTTTATGCTACATTATAATTTCCCAGGTTTTTCTACTGGTGAAGTGAAACCAAATAGAGGTGTTGGAAGAAGAGAAGTCGGTCATGGAAACTTAGCTTTGAGAGCATTGAAGAAAATCCTCCCGCCAGCTTCTGAAAATCCATATACTATCAGAATCGTTTCTGATATCTTAGAATCAAATGGTTCTTCATCAATGGCCACAGTTTGTGCTGCATCAATGGCGATGATGGATGCCGGAATTCCAATTAAAGGGGCGGTTTCTGGCATTGCTATGGGAATGATCTCTGATAGCAAAACAGGTAAATACACTGTATTGTCAGATATACTAGGCGATGAAGATCACTTGGGTGATATGGACTTTAAAGTAACTGGCACAAGTAAGGGTATTACGGCTTGCCAAATGGATATGAAAATTGAAGGTTTGTCTTTCGATGTTTTAAAAGAAGCATTATATCAAGCCAAAGAAGGTAGAGCTCATATTCTCGATGAAATGAATAAAACCATTTCTCAAGCTAAGCCTGACTATAAGGAAACGGCTCCAAGATTTGCTATTTTGCATATCGAGCGAGAAATGATTGGTGCTGTAATAGGGCCTGGAGGTAAAGTTGTTCAAGAAATTCAAAAAGAAACCGGTGCCACTGTATTAATTGAAGAAGTTGATAAAGGTGGAGTAGTAAGCATATTCTCGGTAAGTAAAGAAGCAATGGAAAATGCTTTGCGAAGAGTGAAGGCTATTGTAGCCGTTCCGGAAATAGGCGAGGTGTATGATGGAAAAGTTAAATCAATCCAGCCTTATGGAGCTTTTGTTGAAATAATGCCAGGTAAAGATGGTCTATTGCATATCTCAGAAGTGAAATGGGAAAGACTAGATTCTCTAGAAGGTGTGCTTGAAGTAGGTGAAAACATTAAAGTGAAACTTCTTGATGTTGATAAGAAAACCGGAAAATTCAAGCTTTCACGTAAGGTTTTATTACCTAAGCCTGAAAAAAGTCAGTCTTAATCTTAACAATCAATGAACATAGGAACTATAATTACTCACCTCAACGTTGTTCGATACGAAAACCCCTATAGTGAATGAGACAATTAAAAATCAGTAAACAAATTACAAATAGGGAAAGTCAATCCCTTGATAAGTATCTTCAAGAAATAGGAAAAGTTGACCTTTTAACGCCAGATGAAGAAGTAGATTTAGCAAAAAGAATACGTGCTGGTGATCAACTTGCTCTTGAAAAACTTACTAAGGCCAATCTTAGATTCGTTGTTTCTGTTGCCAAACAGTACCAAAATCAAGGTTTGTCCCTAGGTGATTTGATCAACGAAGGTAATTTAGGCTTGATTAAGGCTGCCCAAAGATTCGATGAAACTAGAGGATTTAAGTTTATATCGTACGCAGTTTGGTGGATTCGACAGTCAATTCTTCAAGCATTGGCGGAACAATCTCGTATCGTTAGGCTACCTCTCAATAGAGTAGGTTCACTGAATAAAATCTCGAAAACCTTTTCAGAACTTGAGCAACGTTTTGAAAGAGAACCAAGTCCAGAAGAGCTAGCAGAGGTATTAGAGGTATCAACCTCAGAAGTGGTAGACACCATGAAAATTTCTGGTCGCCATGTTTCTATGGATGCACCCTTTGTTCAAGGTGAAGAAAATTCATTGTTAGATGTATTGGAGAATGATATGGAAGTCACTCCAGACTCTGAGTTAATGAATGATTCGCTTCGCAAGGAAGTCCAAAGAGCTTTATCAACGCTTACTCAGCGGGAGGCAGACGTCATTACGTTATACTTTGGATTGAATGGAGAACATAGCATGACTCTTGAAGAAATTGGAGAAAAATTCAATTTAACAAGAGAGCGTGTGAGACAAATTAAAGAAAAGGCAATCAGAAGGTTAAGACATACTAGTAGAAGTAAAGCATTAAAGCCTTACCTTGGTTAATGGTTCCACATTAACTAATAGAAAAGGTCTCCATTTATGGCGACCTTTTCTATTTAAAGAAAAATTAAAAAAATATCTCATTGTTTTAAACTCCAACAATAAATGAGTGCGGAAAAAGTTACAGTATTGATCATAGGTTCAGGACCAACCGGATACTCCGCTGCCATCTATGCAGCAAGAGCTGGATTGAATCCAGTGATGTATATGGGTAGTCAACCAGGTGGACAACTAACTATTACAACTGATGTAGAAAATTATCCAGGCTACCCAAATGGAATCCAAGGGCCAGAAATGATGGTTGAATTTCAGAAACAAGCTGAAAGATTTGGTACTGATGTTCGTTATGGAATGGTTACTTCTGTTGATTTTACAGGCTATCCTCATAAAGTTACTGTGGATGAAGAAAAGGAAATTGAAGCTGAGGCAGTGATCATAACAACTGGTGCGTCTGCCAAGTGGCTAGGTTTACCTTCGGAAGAAAGGCTAAATGGCAAAGGCGTATCAGCCTGTGCTGTTTGTGATGGGTTCTTCTTTAGAGGAAATGACGTGGTGGTTGTCGGTGCTGGTGATACTGCTTGCGAAGAGGCAAGCTACCTCTCTAATATTTGTAGCAAAGTCTATATGCTTATACGCAGAGATGAAATGCGAGCATCGCAAATAATGCAAAAAAGAGTTCTTTCTAAAGCAAATATTGAAGTGCTTTGGAATACAGAGACAGAGGAAATATTAGGTGAGGACGAAGTAGAAGCTGTTAGAGTAATAAATAACCAAACAGGTGAAAAGACCGAGATACAAGCCAAAGGCTTTTTTATAGCTATTGGCCATGAACCTAACACGGGAATTTTTAAAGGGATATTAAATATGGATGCGCAAGGATATTTAATTACAAAACCTGGAAGTACTCGAACAAATATTGGAGGTATTTTTGTTGGTGGCGATGCACAGGATAAAATTTACCGTCAGGCAGTAACCGCCGCAGGCACAGGTTGTATGGCAGCCTTGGATGCGGAAAGATTCTTGGCTGAAAAACACACGGAATAACTTTAAAAATGAAGCAAGATAAAATGAGAAGATGGACACCTTTATTTGTGATTTGTCTTCTCATTCTTTTTAATTCAAGCTCAGCTTTTGCCCAAAAAAAGCAAAGAAAAAAGACCACTAATGACGTGATTAGGTTGAATATAGAACCTATACCAGTGGCGGAAGAAGCATTTTTTTATCATATAGATCAAGTTGATATAGATGCAAAGCTAAGAGAGAGTCTGATTGAGTTTGAAAATTTCTTGAAAAAGGAGAGAAGCCTTTTAGCTGAAGACTCTACAAACAGTTGGGTGGATAATATCCCAAAGTATGTCTCAATTACCGAGGAACTCAAAATAGATTGTGTGTGGGTGAGCTCTTATGAATATTTTTCAGTTTGGGACTCATTCAAATTGAACCCTTACGAAGTTGATGTAACTAAACTCACGGATACACTTACGCTTGCATTGTATGATACGCTAGTGGGTAGAAACTGGGCTATGCCAATCAAAGTAAATAGAATTACCTCTGATTTTGGTTTTCGAAGAATTCGATGGCATTATGGACAAGACTTATCCCTGAATATTGGAGATAGTGTAGTGGCCGCTTTTGATGGGATTATACGAGTACAGCAATTTGAAAGAAATGGCTACGGCAATTATCTTGTAGTACGCCATTCGAATGGCCTCGAATCTTTGTATGGACATTTGTCGAAATTTTTAGTGAAAGTGGGTGACGAGGTGAAAGCGGGAGATTTAATTGGCTTGGGAGGAAATACAGGTCGAAGCACTGGTCCACATCTTCATTTTGAGCTGAGATACCTTGGAAATGCGATAGATCCAAAATCAGTTTATGATTTTGAAAAGGGTGCTTTATTAGCAAAGGATTTATCGATCCACGCTGGTCTATTTGATTATCTCAAAGAAGCACGTAAAATTGTTTGGCATCGAGTGAAAAGTGGTGAAACCTTAAGTCATATTAGCCGAAGATATGGTGTGGCAATTAATAAAATCACCTCGCTGAACAGAATTAGTAAAAATAGCACATTAAGAATTGGTCAAAATTTGAGAGTCAATTAAAATAATTATCAAACGAAAATTATATTTTAAAAATCATTTATCGAGAGTATGAAACTAGATATTTTAGCTTTTGCAAGTCATCCCGATGATGTGGAATTATCCTGTAGCGGTACTGTAATTTCACATGTTAGACGGGGTTATAAGGTTGGCATTGTGGACTTGACTAGGGGTGAATTGGGGACAAGGGGCACGCCAGAAATTCGGTTACAAGAGTCAGAGATTGCTTCCAAAATAATGGGAATCCACGCCAGAGAAAATTTGGGATTTAAAGATGGGTTCTTTGTAAATGATAAAGAGCACCAGCTTGCAGTTGTGAAAATGATTCGAAAATATCAACCTGAAATAGTACTTGCCAATGCGATTACCGATAGACATCCTGACCATGGGAAAGGGGCTGATGTCGTTCGTGATGCTATATTTATTGCTGGGCTACGAAGGGTAGAAACGGATATTAATGGAGTGCAACAGCAGCCATGGAGACCCAAAGTAGTCTATCATTATATCCAAAACAATTACATAAACCCAGATATAATCGTAGATATATCGGAGCATTGGGATGCCAAGTTAGCTTCCATAAAAGCTTTCAAATCGCAATTCTTCGATCCCAATAGTAATGAGCCACAGTCTTTTATCTCAAGTCCAGAATTTATGGCTTTCTTAGAATCTCGATCCATGGAGTTTGGTCATGCTATCAATAGTAAATATGGAGAGGGCTTTACAGTGGCAAGGAAAATCGGCGTTAAAAACCTTTTCGATCTAACTTAAGGAGCAAGTCTGCCAACCATCCATTCATTTGAATTCTCTTGTTGCTCATACACTATTCGGTCATGAAGCCTGCTTGAGCGACCTTGCCAAAATTCGAAGTAATCAGGTACTAGCACAAAACCACCCCAATTTTGAGGCCGAACAATTTCACGGTCTTTGAATGAGTCAATCACTTTAGTAAATTCTGCTTCAAGACTATCTCTAGATTCAATTTTACTACTCTGCGGCGATGCAATAGCTCCTAATCGACTAGAAACGGGTCTAGAGTTAAAATATTCATCTGATCTTGCCGCTGATATTTTATTTACATAGCCTTCTATCCGTATTTGTCTTTCTAGTAAAGGCCAAAAAAAGGTGATACAAGCCTGTGGATGATTAATTAGTTGTTTCCCTTTGCGACTATCATAATTAGTGTAAAACACTAACCCATTTTCTTCTACTCCTTTTAGCAAAACGATTCGGCCTGAAGGTCTACCCGAATCATCTATTGTAGCAATATGCATCGCTGTAGGTTCATGAAGTGAAGAATCTAAAGCTTCTGCTAACCACTTATTAAATTGCTCAATAGGATCTTTACTAACCTCCCGCTCATCCAAACTTTTTAAAGTATATTCTTGTCTAATGGCTGAAATATCTTTATTCATAGCTATTGTCGTTTATTACTTATCAATCTCTACAAAAGTAAAAAAGTGGTACCTATTAAATCGCTTATTATTCAATTTGTTTTCAATACCTAAGTTTAATCATGAGGAATAATTAGACATCAGGAATATTACTTTTTGATTTTCAATGAGAATATCCTATGTTTCGGAGCAAGAAGGTTTTAAAGATTTTTATTTATGCTTATGAAGCCAGAAAACATCCAAAAACCAAAAAGAGGAGATTTTTTAATTTCTGAACCATTTATGAACGATCCAATCTTCGGTCGTACTGTGGTATATTTATGCGAGCATAATGAGGACGGGTCTTTCGGATTCATAATTAATAGACCAACTGAAGTGAAAGTCTCTGATATTCTCGATATTGCAACGTTTTGTAATGAAACAGTATTTGTAGGTGGTCCCGTGGAACAAAATACGCTTCATTTCATCCTAAGAGGAGATAAAGGAATAGAAGGGTCGGTTGAAATAGCTGAGGATATTTACTGGGGTGGAAATTTTGATCATTTACTTTCTAAAATCGAAAATAAAGTAATTGCCAGTGAAGATGTCCGATTTTTTGTAGGATATTCAGGTTGGTCGGACGGACAACTGGATGCAGAAATGGAAGAAGGCTTTTGGATTGTGCAGAAGAAGCCTAACCCAAGTTTATTGTTCGACTTAGAATCGGAGCAACAATGGCGGGAGGTTTTGAGGAGTATGGGAGGAGAATTTAAAGTAATTGCAAATTATCCCATCGATCCACGACTAAATTAAATGCTTTTTGTAATTTTGATGCTTAATTTGTCAAGGAATTTGGAATAGACATGACAACGGAAAAAGATAATAACGAAGAATTGGATAACAACGGAACGGTAAACAAACCGGAAAACACATCAGCAGATAAGGCTATGGATGGTAATCACGAAGAACAAGAAAGTCTTGAAAATGCGGAGATCAATTCTGAAACTGTAGACGATCAAATGTCTAAAATAGAAGAGGTTAATAGTGGTGCTTCTGAGGAACATCTAGAACCTCAGGCAGAAGCTGTACCTGATGCAGCATCGGAAAAGACGGATGAGGTAGAAGCAGGCAACGATGTTGAAGATGATACCTCTTCTGAAGAAGATTCTGATAAAAAAGAGGATGATTCTGAAGTCAACTATCATGAATTATCCATTGCTCAGCTTGCAGAACGTGTAGAAAGTCTGCTGGACAGCCAAGATTTCAAAAAGATGAATGAAGTTACTAAGGTCATTCAGCCTATTTTTTATGAACAAAAGGACAAACTTCAAAAGGTGGCTCTGGATAAATTTATAGCTGAAGGAGGCGTTGAAGATGACTTTGAAATGAATTGGAGTGATGAAATCCAAAGAATAGAAGTTAGTCTAAAGTCGTTGAGAGAAAAGAAGAGCCAGCATTTTCATCAAATTGAGAAAGAGCGGACAGATAATCTCAAAGCTAAAAATACTGTTTTAGAGAGATTAAGAGAACTTGTTGACGGGGAAGAAACAGTTACTAGCATAAAAGTAATCAAAGAAATTCAGAATGAATGGAAGAAAATTGGCCAAATACCTGCGGCACAATTGAAACCACTTTGGGCAAGTTACAATGCACTGATGGATCGCTTCTACGACCAACGTACCATATACTTTGAGTTGAAGGAACTTGATAGGAAGAAAAACCTTGAAGCTAAATCGGAAATATGCCTGAAAGCAGATAAGCTAGATGATGAAAAGGATATCCGAGTGGCAATTCGCGAATTGAACGACTTACACGAAGAATTCAAGCATATTGGCCCAGTGCCTCAAGAGGAGCAGCAAGCCCTTTGGGATCGATTTAAAAATGCTTCTGATAAGATATACGCAAAGAGGAAGCAGTTTAATGATGTTGTTAAAAAAGAACTCTTTGCAAATCTTGATCTAAAAGTTGAATTAGTGAAAGAGGTTGAAACATTCCTAAGTTTTAATTCAGAGCGAATCAATGAATGGAATGCTAAAACCAAGGAATTACTTGAGCTGCAAAAGAAATGGGAAGCCACAGGCGGTATGCCTAAGGAGAAAGCTAAAGAAGTAAATAAACAGTTTTGGTCTTCTTTCAAAGGTTTTTTCCAAAATAAGAATCAGTTTTTCAAAAGTTTAGAAGCTAAAAGGGAAGAAAACCTAGCATTGAAAAATGGATTGGTCGAAAAAGCTCTTGAGCTATCGCAAAGCGATGAATTTGACAAAACTGCCCAAGCTCTAAAGAAATTGCAAGCGGAATGGAGAGAAATAGGTCCTGTGCCTGAAAAGCTGAAAGATAGTCTGTACAAGAAGTTCAAAAAAGCCTGTGATGCATTCTTCTCCAAAAGAAGAGAGCAGGCGAAAGCTGGAGAGCAGGAGTATGTAGACAACCTAAAAGCAAAAGAAGCCCTATGTGCAGATTTAGAAACTGCTGCAAAGGAAGGAAAAGCCGACGGCGACCTTATCGAAACCTATCTACATAGGTGGTCAACTATTGGGTTTGTGCCTAAAGAAAGCATTCGTAAGATTCAGAATCGATTTAACAGTGCTATTGAGTCTTATGCAGGTGCTTTAAAAGGCCTCGATAAAGATGATACAGCTCAGCTTAAGATAAAAGTAAAGCTGTATAAGTTGAAAACTGAACCCGATGCAAATCGGAAAATCAACCAAAAAGAAGGTGGAATCAGAAAAAGAATTCAAACTATTGAGAATGATATTTCTTTGTGGAAAAATAATCTTGAGTTCTTTGCCAACTCATTACAAGCCGATAAATTAAAGAAGGATTTTGAAGTACGCATTGAGAAAGCTCAGGAAGAAGCTGAGGAATTGAAGCGTCAATTAGAAGTTTTAAAAGAACTTTAAAAAAAATTAAAAAAATCCTTTGCATCAAAAATCATCTTTCATACATTTGCACTCGCTAAACGGGAATTGCAGCATTTAAACAGCTAAAATTTCTCACAAAAGCGAAAGGCCTCCTTAGCTCAGCTGGTAGAGCAACTGACTTGTAATCAGTAGGTCGTTGGTTCGATCCCGACAGGAGGCTCTTCATTATTAGGCACTTATAAGTTTATTCTTGTAAGTGCCTTTTTATTTACACAGCATTTGCCACTTTTAAACTAAAATAGGAACAAAGGAGAATTTTCAGTAACGGGTCGAATATGAGTTTATTCCTTTTTAGAATATTGGTCAATAAAAAAGCCCCAATGGATTAATCCACTAGGGCTTTTGCTATAATTTAGGGTGGGTTGCTTGGTTACATCATGCCACCCATGCCACCGCCGCCCATTGGTGGCATACCAGAATCTTTTTCTTCTGGATCATCTGTTACCACACATTCGGTCGTAAGTAGGAGAGAAGAGATAGAAGCAGCATTTTCAAGTGCCATACGCGTAACCATCGTTGGGTCAATAACCCCCGCAGCAATTAAGTTTTCGTATATGTCCTCACGAGCATTGTAACCGTAGTCACCTTTACCTTCTCTTACTTTATTGATTACTACAGAGCCTTCCGCACCGGCATTTTGAACGATGGTACGTAACGGAGATTCAAGAGCTAAACGGATAATGTTCACACCGATTGCTTCATCTTCATTATGTGTAGCTACTTTGTCTAATGAATCGATCGCACGGAGTAGCGCGATACCACCACCCGCTACTACGCCTTCGCGTACCGCAGCGCGTGTTGCATGTAATGCATCATCTACTCTGTCTTTCTTTTCTTTCATCTCTACTTCCGTAGCAGCACCAATGTATAGGATAGCTACTCCGCCTGAAAGCTTCGCAAGTCTTTCTTGTAACTTTTCTTTATCATAGTCAGAAGTTGTTTTTTCAATCTGAGCTTTGATTTCGTTTACTCTAGCTTTGATGTGGTCGGCTTTGCCAGCACCATTTACTATAGTAGTGTTGTCCTTATCGATATTTATCTTGTCAGCAGTACCTAGATAGTCCAACGTAGCGTTTTCTAGTTTGTAGCCTCTTTCTTCAGAAATGACTGTACCACCTGTAAGGATTGCAATATCTTCGAGCATTGCTTTACGACGATCGCCAAAACCAGGAGCTTTTACAGCTGCAACTTTCAGTGCACCACGAATTTTGTTTACCACTAATGTTGCCAATGCTTCACCTTCTACATCTTCAGATATAATCACAAGAGGTTTTCCAGTTTGAGCTACCGGCTCAAGAATAGGAAGAAGCTCTTTCATAGAAGAAATCTTCTTATCGTAAATTAAGATATACGGGTTCTCCAATTCAACTTCCATCTTTTCAGTGTTGGTCACAAAATAAGGAGAAAGGTACCCACGATCGAACTGCATACCTTCTACTGTTTTCACTTCAGTTTCGGTGCCTTTTGCTTCTTCTACAGTGATTACACCGTCTTTACCCACTTTTTCCATTGCATTGGCAATCATTTTGCCAATGGCAGAATCATTGTTGGCAGAGATAGTCGCTACTTGCTCTATTTCTTTTGAGGTATCAATGGTCTTTGATTGCCTCTTCAAGTCAGCTACCACAGCGATTACTGCTTTGTCGATGCCTCTTTTCAGATCCATTGGGTTAGCGCCTGCTGTCACGTTTTTGATGCCGTGAGTGAAGATAGACTGAGCAAGTACTGTTGCAGTAGTCGTACCATCTCCAGCAGTATCCGCCGTTTTGGAAGCTACTTCCTTTACGAGTTGTGCGCCCATGTTTTCCACAGGATCTTTCAATTCAATTTCCTTAGCGACTGTTACACCGTCTTTGGTAACGGCTGGTGCGCCAAATTTCTTGTCAATTATTACATTGCGACCTTTTGGGCCTAAAGTTACTTTCACTGCATTAGCTAGCGTATCCACACCTTTTTTTAGGGATTCTCTAGCTTTTTGATCGAAATAAATCAATTTAGACATAGTTGATTTTGATTTAGAGTTTTAAGTTTTTGATTATTAAACGATAGCGAAGATATCAGACTCGCGCATAATGAGAAGATCTTTACCGTCAATAGTGATTTCTGTGCCTGCGTATTTGCCATAGAGAACAGTGTCACCAGCTTTTACAGTAAGAGGCTCATCTTTTTTACCATCGCCCACTGCCAATACGGTACCTTTTTGTGGCTTTTCTTTGGCAGAATCTGGAATAATTAATCCTGAAGCTGTTTTTTCCTCGGCCTGTGCAGGCTCTACGATTACGCGATCTGCTAAAGGTTTAATGTTAATTTTCGACATAATGGTTAGCTATTTTAATTGTAAATTTTTGTAATTGAATACAGCTTCACCATTACACTTTTTATGCCATTGCCATTGTTGTCAGTCTTTCTACACAAATTGTCAGTTTCGGCCTGTCAGACTAGTTTTATTGAAAAAAAATAGCAGTAAATGACCTATGTGTTTTCTAAATATTCGTTGACTCAAAGACCATAAAAAAGAGCAACTTTTAGGGCTGCTCTATTGTATTGTACCGTATAAAAAAGGCGGGAAGTAAATTACTCTCCTCCTGAAGTGTCAGCTTCTGTCATTTCATCCATTAGTTCTTCCAGATTTTCAATAGGAGGAGTTTGTTCTTGATTATTTTCAAAGGTTGGAAGTACTCCTTGTTCTGTTGCTCTTTGGATATTTGGACTGGTAATACCTGCATCCTTCAAACTATCCGTAATCATGAATTTGGTTGAGACAGTAAGCAACATCAACGAAATAGCTAAACCCCAAGTAAGTTTCTCAAGGAAGTCACTCGTTTTTTTCACTCCCATCACTTGACTTGCACTTCCTCCAAATTGGCTACCAACACCCCCTTTAGAGCTTTGTGCTAAAACTACTAAAATAAGTAGAAGAGAGACAATAATGATTAATACTATAATAAACGTAAACATATTCTTTAGTTTCTTTTCAGTTCTTCAATTCGAACCGCAAAGTAAGTTCTTTTTTCAGGATATTTCAAAATTAATTTATCGTAGATACGAATGGCTTTTCCTTTTTTTCCTTGCTTTTCAAATACTATTGCCAAATTTTCACTCGCTATATCTTCCGAAAGTCTTACGCTTTCTGTTGATAAATCTTTTTGAGGTTCCGATTCAGCATCGACCAATTTATTTGGTTTGATTCCTCCGATATTTGATTGGATAAAGTTGTCAATAATTTGCTTTTGTTCATCGAATTTAGAAGCCGTAATTCCCATATCCACTACCTCATCTTCCTTATCCTCCCGCTCTTTGGTACTGAGGATTTCAGTAATCATATCCAGATTGCTTTCGTCTTTGAGATGTGTATCATTTGCATTATTAATTACCTCTTTGATAACGTGAGCGCTTATTTCCTGTGCTTGCTCAGGAGTAAACTCCATTAATGATTTCAATACGAGTCTATCGGGTATGGCGATAGCAGCAGAATGAAGTCGGTTTGTGTGGTCTGGCAGGTTTAGCTCCAATGCAGCTTTTGCCATGATCATTTTTAGGGTAGAGAAGTAAGGATATTTTACCGCAATCTTATCCATCTTCTCAAACTCCTTGAAGCTGATTCGATAGGGCTGCGTAAATAAATATAGTAATTCCTTCTTTTTCACATGTAGCGTTTTATTCTGCTGCTCAAATTACTAAAAAACCTACCAAGTAGCCACAGATTGGTTGAAAATATCAAATACTATTTGTTCGAAAATCAAATCGATGAGTCGAGGTTCCTCAGCTGGAAGTGTCGTTCGCCTTGGATCATAATCACCGAAAAAACTAAATTCTTTATCGAAGTCCACAGATTCGTCTACTGTATTCTGATAATTGACTCTGATGGAAATAGTCAACCGCATTAAACCGGCTTCATCACCTTGCCCAGCTCTATCTGCCGAGGTAATTGCTTGCGGATTGTTCCGGTAAGATTTTATTTCACCTTCTAAATGCAAATCTCCATTGGATGGTACTAAGCGAAGTTGCGTATTTTGTTGAAAATAATCTCTAAGACTTTCCGAGAATAATTGGCTCATATTGGATGGACCACCTACAGATTGTGGATCACTTGCTGATTCATCTGGAAAGTTGCTAATTGAGATGGTCTGGATTTGAGTATAATCAATGGAAATACCTGTAAATGAATAAACGCCACAGCCAGTGATGAATATACTTGAAACTACAAGGACAAAAACGACACGAAAAATAGCTAGCTTAATTGATTTCATATTGCTTTATCTTTCTATAAAGTGTACGCTCGGAAATACCCAAATCAGCCGCTGCGTATTTTCGCTTATTATTGTTTCTGCTCAAGGCTTTGATGATCATTTCCTTTTCCTTTTTTTCCAATGATAAAGATTCATCTTCTTCACTGTGTTGAATGTCTTCAATTTTGGCAAGTTCATATTCTTCGTCATCCTCATCCTTCCTGTTTCCAATGAGTATTTGGGCACTATTGGCATCAGAACGGCCACTTGGTTGACTAAAATCGAATAATTCAGGATTATCGCCAATCATTTCTTTTCCGTAGCTATCTCCTTTTAGCAAGTTATGTACTAGTTTTTTGAGATCAACCACATCCTTTTTCAAATCAAATAACACTTTATAAAGGATATCTCTTTCGCTAAAATTTTCTTGGCTATTACTTCCTTTGAATAGGGCAGGAGTACTTGGTGCTTTTTCCGGTAAATATTTTTGTAAACAGGCTTCATCTACCTCTCTTTCGATCTCCAAAACCGACATTTGCTCCGCCAAATTTTTCAACTGCCGTATATTTCCTGGAAAACGATATTGTTTCAGTCTGTTTTCTGCAGCATCATTTAATTTAAGCGGCTTTACTCTATATTTTTCTGAAAAATCAGCAGAGAACTTCTTGAATAAGAGCACTGAATCATCTCCTCGTTCTCGTAAACTTGGGACATATATTGGAATAGTACTTAATCTGTAATACAGGTCTTCTCTGAATTTTCCGTTTTCTACCGCGCCGATTAAATTGAGATTGGTGGCTGCAATAACTCGAACATCCGTTTTGAGCACTTTCGAAGAACCTACTTTTATAAATTCGCCATTTTCGAGCACTCTTAAAAGCCGAGCTTGAGTACCTAAAGGCATTTCGCCAATTTCATCGAGGAAAATAGTTCCACCATTTGTTACCTCGAAATATCCTTTGCGTGATTCATGAGCGCCTGTAAATGAGCCTTTTTCATGGCCAAATAATTCAGAGTCAATGGTTCCTTCGGGGATAGCACCACAGTTTACAGCGATAAATTGCCCATGTTTTCGATGACTTAGCTGATGGATAATTTTCGAAAAGGATTCTTTTCCGCTGCCACTTTCGCCTGTAATCAATACGGTCATATCTGTGGCAGATACTTGAGCAGCTACTTCGATAGCGTGGTTTAACTTCGCAGAATGTCCTATAATTCCAAATCGCTGCTTTATACTTTGAATATCCAATTTGATGGAATTTAAAGGTTAATCTTTAATGACAGTTCCAAATAATGTGGCTGATGAACACTCATTCACAAGCACATTTACATAATCTCCTTTTTGCTGATTACCTTTTGGGAAGATCACCACTTTGTTGGAAGAGGTTCTTCCTTGCAACTGGTCTTCAGAACGGCGGGAGGTACCTTCAATTAAAATTTTTTGAACCTTACCAACCTCCAATTGATTTCTGTAAAATGAATATTCTCTTTGCTTTTTGATGATTTCAGCAAGTCTTCTCTTTTTCACTTCTAATGGAATATCATCAGGAAACTTCTTAGCAGCTAATGTGCCTGGTCGCTCCGAATAATAAAACATGTATGAGAAATCGTACTTCACGTAATCCATCAAGCTCAACGTTTCTTGATGCTCTTCTTCCGATTCGGTACAAAATCCAGTAATCATATCAGAAGATATGCCGCAATCTTCACCAATAATTTTACGGATGGAATCTATCCTGTTGATATACCATTCCCGAGTATAGGTTCGGTTCATCAGTTCGAGCACTCGGCTACTGCCACTTTGGGCGGGAAGATGGATGTAGTTACAGATATTATCGTATTTGGCTATGGTTTCTAAAACTTGG
Organism: Cyclobacteriaceae bacterium; assembly: GCA_041689935.1. Taxonomy (GTDB): domain Bacteria; phylum Bacteroidota; class Bacteroidia; order Cytophagales; family Cyclobacteriaceae; genus CAXBDP01. The sequence continues at coordinate 47,392 of JBDNFI010000057.1, read as the reverse complement.
TCTGTAATGTCTTTTGGATGGGAAGTAGAAAATCTTAGCCTCAAATCTGGAGAAACCAATGCCACCATTTCTAATAGGTTGGCAAAATTGACGATTTCGACATCCTCCCGCTTTTCAATTTTTTCCAGTCTGGCCTTATTGTTTTGCTCTGGCGACCATTTGTACGAATCCACATTTTGACCCAAAAGAGTTACTTCTCTAAATCCTTTATCAAATAGATCTTTTGCTTCCAAAACAATCGAATGAGGGTCTCTACTTCTTTCACGGCCTCTTGTAAAGGGCACCACGCAGAATGAACACATATTGTCGCAGCCACGCATAATGGAAATAAAAGCTGTTATTCCATTACTGTTAAGTCTCACAGGGCTAATATCGGCATAGGTCTCGTCGCGAGACAAAAACACATTTACAGCTTTGTACCCATTATCTGCAGTTTGAATCAAGGAAGGCAAATCGCGGTAAGAATCTGGACCAGCTACTATATCCACGATCTTTTCTTCATCAAGCAATTGCTCTTTTAGTCGCTCAGCCATGCAGCCCAATATTCCAATCACAAGTTCAGGTCTATTTCTTTTGAGTTGGTTGAATTGATGCAGCCTGGTTCTTACTGTTTGCTCAGCCTTTTCTCGAATGCTACACGTATTTAGAAAGATTAAATCTGCTGTATTAGGATCGGAAGTAGTGTCAAATCCTTCCTTTTGCATGATAGAACTCACTATTTCACTATCGGAAAAGTTCATCTGACAGCCATAGCTTTCAATATATAATTTTCGGTTTTTACCGGTGTTCGAGTTTTCAGTAGTTTTGATTGTTTCGCAGGCTTCCGTGGTATTTTCCTGCAATACATCCAGGGTATTTATAATTTGCGTCATGTGCTTGATAAGTCCATTTTCCAATAACAAAGATAAGGATAATTGATAAGAATGACAGAATGACAGATTAATCTTCCTTAATATTTACGCCTAATATTTTCTGGATAGCGCAGGTTTTGAGCAGACATTCCTCATATTCTTGGATAGCTACAGAGTCCCAAGTTATTGCGCTACCAGCTTGCCAGGAGATTTTGTTGGATTGGCTCGAAAAAAAGATGCTTCTGATAATGACATTGAAATCGAAATTGCCATTGGGTAAGAAAAATCCTGCTGCCCCGGAGAACATACTACGCTTGGCATTTTCGTAGGTTTCAATCATTTTCATAGCCATTATTTTGGGTGCTCCAGTCATACTACCCATAGGGAAGGCATATTCAATTGCCGCTACTGGGTGTTTATCCGGAGAAAGACGGGAGGTAACAGTCGAAATCATTTGGTGTACTTGCTCAAAAGAGTATATTTTGAATAGCTCTTCAGCTTCGATACTTCCTAAAATGGAGGATCGGGTCAGATCATTCCTAACCAGATCTACAATCATCATATTCTCTGCAATTTCCTTTTCGCTCTCTTGTAATTGCTTTTTGAGCACCTCATCTTCTGCTGTGGTCTTCCCTCGTCTTATTGTTCCTTTTATTGGCTGAGAAATTAATTGACCATGCTCATGTTTCAGAAACCGTTCTGGCGAGGCGCAAACCAAATAATCAGCCTCAAATTTAAAAAGGCACGAAAAGGGCATTGGCGACTCATTACTTAGTTGCCAATATGCATTTATTGGGTCAAATGATTGAGCGATGGAACTAAATTCCATACAGTAATTCAATTCATAGAAATCACCTTCTGAAATATGCTGTCGAATTTTTTCTACTTTACCCAAATATTCTAATTTACTCATATTCACCGACACATCACCAATCCTAGTATCAGTTATGTGTATTTTTACAGCCAAGATTTCTGCTAATACCTTATCTGGATGGGGAGCATTGATTTCAATCGTATCTGAATTTTCATTGATAATGATCTCAGCTTCAAAGAAAATGAGTGGTGGAAATAAATGAAAATCAGTGTTTTCACTTTTTAGATCCTCAAGCTCATTTTTCAAATCGTATCCAAAATAGCCACCTAGATGAATTCCTTTATCTACAAGTTTCTGAATTTGTGGGAAGGAGGGAAGGCTCGAATCGAGCTTACAAGGCTTCCCTGCAAGCAGAAGTTTAGGGAAGCACCCGTATGGGTAAGCAATTCCGTGTCCTTGGTAGAAACCAAAACAAGGAAAGGATTGCTGCGCCCAATAGCAAGCCTTTTTCCAAAAGTCTGAATCTGAAATTTGATAGCTTTTCGTCAAAGGATATATATTTCTGTAAAAATAGAAAAGGCCGGATAAATCCGACCTTTTAAAAAATCTTTATGAGATAAAATTATCTAGCAACTAGTTCGAAACCTACGTTCACTGTATTGTAGATAAAACCATCCTTTATTTTATCGACTACATTCGCTTCGTTATTGTATTGTAGTCCCCAATCTGTGCGGTTGATATTGAATTTCGCGGCTGCTACAACTTGGCCATCAATAACTTGTACACGGGCTGGGAAGGTTACATTTTTAGTAGTTCCTCGCATGGTAAGGTTTCCTGAAACCAAATGAGTGGGATTATCTATGATGTGGACGTCGGCTTCCAAAGGAGTATTTTCTGTTTCAAACTCATCGCTCACAACAAGTTGAGTTTGATCATACGCACTTAATGAAGTAATTATAAATTCCGCACTAGGATATTCCTCTGCACTGAAAAAATCATCTGACATTAAATGGCCTCTTAATTTACCATGATTTTCAGAACCTTCTGGCATATCCAAAACCGTTAATGAAGTAATATCAATTGCAAAATTACCACCAACTACTTCAGTACCTTCTAGGGCTAAATCGCCGCCAGTTACACGTATTGTTCCATTGTGCTTTCCAGTAGGCTTGCTTCCTATCCAAGAAATTTCACTGCTCATTGTGTCTACACTAAGCATTGTTGCCTCTACAGCTACTTCTTGTACGTCCTGTGCCTCTGTTGTTTCCACTGTGTTTTGCGAATCACCACATGATGTGAAAGCGAATATTCCACCTATTGCAATCATCGCTAAAATTTGTTTTGTCATGGTTCGTTTTTTTATTCGTATGATTTTTGTTAGATGTATATACATCAATTATTCTTAAACGATTGACCGTATTATTTTGTTCAACTATTTGGAAAATATTTTTGTGATATGGCTTTGATTAAAAATGTACAAGGAATTAGTCCGCAGTTTGGTGAGAATTGCTATTTGGCAGAAAATGCTACCATTGTAGGTAAAGTAAAAATGGGCAAAGACTGTAGTGTTTGGTTCAATGCGGTAGTGCGGGGGGATGTAAATGACATTACGATTGGCGATGCCACAAATATCCAAGATGGAGCTGTAATCCATGCTACGTATCAAAAAGCCGCTACATTTATTGGGAATAATGTTTCAATAGGACACAATGCGATAGTACATGGATGTACCATTCATGATAACGTATTGATAGGCATGGGTGCAATTGTCATGGATAATGCAATCATCGGTGAAGGCTCTGTTATAGGAGCGGGAGCGGTAGTTACTCAAGGAACTATTGTAGAGCCTAATTCCATATATGCTGGTATGCCAGCAAAAAAAATTAAGGAGGTGAGTCCAGAAATGCGAGCTTCATTTATCCAAACCTCTCGCAATTATATTATGTATGCTGATTGGTTTAGAGATAATCAGAACGGATAACCAATAGCTATATTCCAAACAGTTTGATTTTTTTCACCCAAAGGTCTTTTCCATGAAAGGTTTCTAATAACCCATCTTTCACCTGGATCACGAGCTGGGTCATAGGTTTTTATTCCAGCATCGAATCTCAATACTAAAAAGTCAAAATCCATCCGCAAACCTATCCCAGAGCCAATGGCGATTTCACTTATGAAATCATTCGCATTGAATCGACCTCCTTCTACAGGCTCACTTTTGACGTACCAAACATTGCCTGCATCTACAAATAATGCACCTTGCACGAAGCTAAAAAGGTGCTGTCTTAATTCTGCGCTAGCTTCAAGAAGCAATTCACCTGGCTGCTCAAATCTGTAATCTGGCCTGCCGTCTTCTCCACGAAATACAAATGAACCTGGGCCTAGTCTTCGAGGTGCCCATGCTCTTATACTATTGCTACCTCCTGCAAAAAAGTACTTTTCGTAGGGAAGTACTTCGCTTCCACCATAAGTCAATGCTAAGCCAGAATTCACTCTCCAAGCAAATTGAGTACCTCTGTTTATGGGAATATGGTTTCTGAATTCTACTTGGCCTTTCACAAATTGAAACGGGAATAAACCTAAATCATTCTCAATCACATTTCTGTAAAGATTTAAAAAGGTGCCCGTTGATTCAATATACGTCCTCAGTAAGGACGATTTAGTTTCCTTATTTCCATAATTGTTGAAATTGAAAATTGCCTGCGCATTCATGTTACTTGAGAAGGAAGTTCTGAATGAAAATAGGAGGTTATTTCCAGCCGCTGCTAATTCGTCTAATCTATCCGAGAATTCACCAGATTTTATCTGAGAATTAATAATACTTACGTCTAATAAATTTACGGTAAAACTATGATTTTTGGACGTAAGCCACTGATAACCAAACGAAGCATTGATGTTATTCCGATTGTATTCAGGTCTATTGGTATAGTTAAAACCAGTCGAAAGTCTCGTTCGTGGATTCGTATTACCCACTATTCTTGAAAGCTGCCTACCAAAAGGAATGGCGAATCCAGGTAAAACCAAGCTAAGATTTGCTCCGTATTCTAAGCTTCGATAAACACTTTCTTGGGTGGAAGCACCAGCAACTCCCTCTACTGCAAATCTTCCATTTAATTCTAAAATACCTAAAGTTTTCAGAACATTTCGGTTCCGGATAGTAAAATTCGTCATTGGTCCAGGCAGACCTTGCGTTACATTTACGCCTGTTTCAACTGAAACTTGCCATTTCGGAAGAGGACTTGTGTAAATACTGGCAAGCATTTTATTGCCCGTGGTGTCATATACGATATTAGCAAACTTGAATAAGTCAAGGTTGAATAATTGACGTTGAGTATTGAATGTATTTATGCTGCTGTAGCGTTCATTTGGTCTTATCAATACCCGATTGTCCAAAATACGTTTGTTGTATTTTCGATCATAGTATTGATATGTTATATCATTAAATATAAATTTATCACGATCACCAGCCAAACCTATGTCGGCATCGGTAATGAAAATAACACTATCCAGCTCGAAATATTTGTGGTTTCTACGGCCTTGAGGGTTACTAATTTTTATTTCTGTAACTATTCCATTCTGTGCCCATGTAGAATCAATATTGTATTCGATGTATTGTTTCCTAAAATTAAAATATCCATTGTTTCTAAGTAAATCTTCGATTCTATCTCGTTCATTATTAAAGAGATCTTGTTGATATCTTTGGCCAATTTTCAACTTTCTATTAACGGTATCTTGCAATACGAAATCGCGCACTACCGAATCTGGAATGGTATAGAAAATACTGTCTAAAGTATAGGGTTGAGTTTCATTAATATTGAAAGTTTGAAATAGTCTTTTCCCTTTAATTTCTGTTTGGTACCCTACAGATGCATTGAAAAAGCCTTCAGAAAAGTAGTGCAATCTCAGTTGCTCTTTGCTGTCTTCTGCCAATAAGCTGTCGTAAATAGCGGGAGGTTCACCTCTACGCATGAGGAAGTTTCCTTCCTCTAATTTTCTGTTTAGTTTTTGAAGTTTATTATCTCGTTTTCTTTCCAACTTCACTACTTTCCGCATATTGTCATCTACATCAGCAATTTTTTCATCATATTTTGCTTTCAAATCGTCAATTTTGCTTTCAACTTTCGCAGTATCGAAGCTATTAAGGCCAACTTGGTAAGACCATACTGGAATAGAAATAGGCAAAAGCGGAACTCTGCCGTTAGGTTTTTGAAGCAATAAATCATTCAATAGATCTGAGTCGAATGTTTTATTGCCATTTATTTCCTGGCTATAAAGTAAATATTCATTTTCTTTGAGTTGTTTTGTGCCTAGGCAGGAGCTCAATGCAATAATTAATGAAAAAAGCAAAAGCCCATTTCGGAATAATGTAGCCTTGAAAAATTTATTTGCGATGATATCTAAAAATTTATTAAAATTAGCCAACTCTCTGCAATTAAAGAAATACAGAACCCAAGAACAATCTTTTCTAATTGAGGGTGGAAAGAGTGTACAAGAATTACTCCATTCTGACTTCAATATAACACACCTATTTGTAACGGAAGTATTCGCCCATCAGTTTGAGAATCAAATATCCAAAATTACAGCCGAGCTTCATCTATGTAGTGAGAAAGATTTAGAGAAAATCGGAACTTTTAAGACAAATAATGCGGCAATTGCCATCGCAAAGATCCCCGTAAATACGAAATTTGAAGTAGGTAAGGAATGGGTTTTGGCCTTGGATGATATTCGTGATCCAGGAAATTTAGGAACGATTATTCGAATTGCGGATTGGTATGGCATTACCAAAATTGTTTGCTCAAATAATACAGTGGATGGTTATAATCCCAAAGTGGTCAATAGCTCAATGGGTTCTTTCTTGAGAGTGCAGCTTTATTACGCTGATTTAACAGAGTATTTAAGGCAATTAAATGTGCCCATATTTGGAGCCTTTATGGAAGGCGAAAGCGCTCATAAAATAAGTTTTCCTAAATCAGGAATGCTTGTAATTGGCAATGAATCGGAGGGGATAAGCGATGAAGTTGCCAAGTGTATTTCTCAAAAGGTACATATCCCACGTTTCGGTGGCGCAGAGTCTTTAAATGCCGGAATAGCTACTGCGGTTCTGCTCGATAATATTAGTAAATTTGCGATTGAATAAAAAATAGCTCTCCAATTGAAGGAGAGCTAAATGGTAACGAATATATTGATTATCAGATTATTATAAAATTATATTACCCATTCAATTTCTTTTTCCTGGATGGTAGGTTTCTTGAGCCCTTGCTTCTACATCTTCTTTGTAATAGGCTACATCTTTAAATTTTCCATTCGCATACATTTCTACTTGATCGTCGAAGTGAACTGAATTTGGGTCACCACTTTGTCCTCCCGCTAAAAGGCTTTTGGCTATTACTTTTTCACCAAATTCTACCACGGCGACAAAGCTATTTCCATGTTGGCCATAAATCTTTTTTGTATTGCTCACGCCTCTACTCCCAAAGGAAGCCAATGCGCCCCAATTAGCAGATGCCATTCCAATAGGCGTACTAGGAGCATCATCATCAAAATGAGGCACAGGAGAGCCATCTAATCGTTGGTAGCGGTTTATGTCGCTCCATTGGGTATCCCATTTACCAAAATCTGTTTCAATTTTCTCTACGGCTTCTGCAAAAATTGACAATCGCTCATCAAAGCGTGTACTTGTGCCGAAATAATTGAATCGCTCCATTGGGCTTAACCCTTCAGGCCTAGGACCATTTTGGCCATAGATAGTACCGTAATAATGCGCTAATGACATGGCTATAGATTCTTCGGAAGTTTTCATATCCCAATTGCGCAATGCATTTATAGGTTCTTTAAGCTTTTCTGGTTTGTTTGAGGATTTGTCATACGCTTCTATTAAGCCAGGAATTAAATATTCAAAACCCGGCAAATACGGATCATAGGCGGTTTCTATCAATTTATCCAGTGTATATCCGTTACTTCCTGTCAACACTTTGATGGCATGCACGCCTCTGAAATTCTCGGGTTCAGTAGCCATATAATACGGGTAATCGGCTTGCTGAGGGCTATATTCCAAAGCTGCGGTAAAAGGTGTTGAATTACAGTTTTGAATCCATCCATTTGGCGGGTTTAGTATTTGGATAGCTTCCGATACTGGGTGAAGTCCTTTCCAATCTGTCGCCGGGTTGCTACCATCAACTGGTAGTGCGTAGTCGAATGCCACATCACGAATTGGAATAAAGTTTCCCTGAAAATAAGCAATATTCCCATCTGCATCTGCATATACAGTGTTATTGGATGAATTGGTACGAATATCCATCATTTCTAAAAAACCTTCGTAGCTGTCTGTTTTTGTACGGATGTAAGACTGAGTTAAGGCCTTTATGGGTTCCCACATCATTGCTGTAGCCACCCATTTTCCATCCAATTGATGAGTGATGGGTCCGTGGTGGGTTCTGTAAATGGTGAAAGTCTTTTCCTTAATATTATCACCATCTTTGTATTTTAGCGTAATCACTTGTTCTTCAACCTCCCGCAATTCTTCTCCATATTGGTACATCCTTTTTCCATCTTGTTCCAATATGGTTTCTATAAATTCATCTTTTACATCTGTGTAAGAAGAGGTATGCATCCAGCCATTTTTCTCATTAAAACCTTGATAAACAAAGAATTGTCCCCAAGTAACAGCACCATAGGCATTTAACCCTTCCTCGCTTACCACATGCACCTCACCACGGAAAAAGAAGGAAGTATGTGGGTTGATTAACAACATAGCATTTCCAGATTCGGTAAGGTCTCCCGAAATGGCAAATCCATTAGATCCTTGTGGCTCTTTCAGCCATTGAGTAGCTTCTAATTCAGACTCATTTATGGCTAGGGATTCATCTTCTTCGTAGAAGGCTTGAATACGGCGGGTGGAAATAGATTCAATATCGCCACCGATGGATCCCTCCGTAAAGTACATCGGCATCCAAGGTTCAAAATGAGTGATAAGCGCAGGTTTTACCTCAGGATTCGTGGACAGGTAGTAGTTTATACCATCTGCAAAGGCGATACATAATTCTTTTAGCCACTCGGGACTGTTTTCATATTGTGTAATTGCTTCCGCCTCAGTCATGAACATATTCGCTCTCACATCGCTATAGATCGCCGACTCGCCTTCTATCTCGGCCAATCTTCCCGTTGCTACAATATAGTTACGCTCCACTCTTGCGAAATCATCTTCACATTGGGCATATAATAATCCGAATACGGCATCTGCGTCTGTTTTGCCATAAATATGGGGCACTCCATAATCATCCCGAATGATGGTTATTGATTCTGCTCTATTTTCCCATTGAGTAATTTGAGGGTTAGTTTGTGGGCCATTGCAAGCAAATATTAATAAGGGAAAAAGCAATAATAAGAGATATCTTTTCATGATTAGGTTAGGTTATAAGATGGATAAATATACTATCCATAGCGACTCAAGCAAAACAGAATGTGATGAAGGAAATTTGGGAGCTTTGGGATGTGAATTATAGCTTAATCAACGAAGGAAAGAGTAAAGGTAGATCCTTTATTTATTTGGCTTTCGACGGCTATTTTACCTTCTAAGTTTATTAAGCAATTGTGTACCAAATAGAGCCCTATTCCTTTACTGTCTTCATGATTATGAAATTTCTGATGGAGCCCAAACATTTTGGATTTGGTAGCTTCCACATCAAAGCCAATTCCATTATCACTGAAAATTAATTCAGTATATCCGTCAATTTTTCTAGTTCTAATCTTTATTTCTGGCGATTGAAATGGCTTAGCGTATTTGATGGAGTTTGAAATAAGATTAAGAAAAATACTTTCTAAATAATGTTTATTGAATCGAATAATTGGTGCGCTTCCAAAATCAAAATCGATTTTGCATTGAGTATCTTTAATCAATGATTTCAATGACTTTATTACCAGATTAAAGGCCTCTTCAAATTGCAAATCCTTAATCTGAATTTGGCCATCTGCCGTTTTCATTAAAATATCCAGAGAATCGTTTAAGGCTTGTTTCAGACTTTCAACTGAGGATTTCATTAGATCGAGGAACTCGATAGTATCAGGGTCTTTAATACTAGTAATATCAATCAAGTTAAATAAGGAAAGAATATTATTAACTGGCGATCTTAAATCATGAGAAGTGCTGTAGCCTAAATTTTTAAGCTCCCTATTAATCATAGTTAGATTTGAAATTATACGATTTCGATCTTGTTCAACTTTCTTTTTATGCGTTATATTTTTTGCAATTGCGTAAATAAGTTCTCCATCCTCATAAGGGATCGAAGTCCATGAAAGCCAAATTACTTCACCTGATTTTGCTATATACCGATTTTCGAAATTTATTAATGGGATACCTGTCCTTATTTTTCCTCTTAAAACATTAGTCACTATTCTGTCTTCAGGATGTATTAAATCATTAATTGGTTTCGATTTCAGTTCATCCCAAGCATAGCCAATCAGATTAATGAATGATGAATTAACTCTCTTGAAATATCCATCGTAGCCTGCAATACAGAGTGAATCAGGTGATAGGTTGAAGAATAAATCTAAATTTAGTTTCTGATCAGAATTATTATTTTCTGAGTGATCCATTGATTAAATTTAATAGGGTAGTATTTAAAGTAACTGTCAAGAAGTTTGGTATAAATCAATAAACCAAACACATGTTGAAATTAGGTAATAATAGAATTCAGTTCAATAATTATTACTCCTTTATTTTTGGAGCTTAATGCCTTTGTTAATGCTTTTTAATTCCTTTATCAATTCGTTAGCAAGTAGCGGTGAGATATACAATTCATTCCACTTGCTGTAGGTTATAATTAGTCCATTTCTAGCTAGGGCTGGTTTTGTGCCAGCATACATTGTTTGGTTTTGGGTAACTTTTATGATACTCTTGATCGAGATAGACCCTTTCATTGGGCCTGATTTATAATGCAATAATCCATCGCTAATGAAATAGTAGGTGTTGAACCATATCCAAAGGATGAAGCTTACCACGGCAATACAGAATGTACAGATAGGAATAATGATGATAAGAGAAATTTCCTCATCCGCCCAAAACATGGGAGCTGCGCTGATCAAGATCAATAAAATGATAATTATAAATATCACTCCGTATACTGGGTCTTTTTTGGATTCGTATCTCATCTGTTCATTTACTTTTTATTGATCGAAAGTAGAAAAATTCCTTGTCTGATTCAATTTATCAAGCCAATTTGGATTGATAAATAATAATTGATTTAGAGATTTAATAAAACGATAAACATTAATTAACTCACTTATGAACTGCTCTATTGAGTATGAACCTCTCTAAGGTAGCGAATAAAAGGTGTACATAAACTATATTTTATAGGTAAACAACAAAGCCGATCTTATTCGGATCGGCTTTGTTGTTTACGTATTTTATTGGGTTTTACTATTGGAAATCGACTACTTCTACCGAAGCGTCTGGGTTCACATTGTTAGTATTTACAATTTCAATTGAAGCAGGTTCTGTTGGAAGAGTAGACTCCGCAGTTTCTGGGGTAACGCTTATATGAGGGGCAATTATTAAAGCTACAATAGAGGTAAGCTTAATAAGAATGTTCATTGATGGTCCAGAAGTATCTTTGAAAGGATCGCCTACTGTATCGCCAGTTACGGATGCCTTATGGGCTTCAGAACCTTTATATTCCATTTTCCCATTAATCATTACACCCTTTTCGAAGGATTTTTTCGCGTTGTCCCAAGCACCTCCCGCATTGTTTTGGAAGATACCCATTAGTACACCGGATACGGTGATACCTGCTAGCATGCCGCCAAGAATTTCGGCACTTGAAGTATCGGCAAACACATCTTTGAAACCGAAACCTACCACTACAGGCATAAGCAAAGCAATAGCTCCGGGAGCGATCATTTCACGAATAGATGCTTTCGTCGAAATCTCCACACATTTTTGGTATTCTGGCTTAGCAGTACCTTCCATTATGCCAGGAATTTCCTTAAACTGACGACGAACTTCTGTTACCATATCCATTGCGGCTCTACCTACGGCAGCTATGGCTAAAGAAGAGAATATAAATGGAATCATACCACCAAGGAATAAAGCAGCCAATACAGGAGCCTTATAAATATCAATAGAATCGATTCCTGCAATGCCTACAAAGGCAGCAAAAAGAGCAAGTGCCGTAAGAGCTGCCGATGCAATGGCAAAGCCTTTACCTGTAGCAGCAGTGGTATTTCCGACAGCATCTAATATGTCCGTTCTTTCACGAACTTCTGGAGGCATTCCACTCATTTCGGCAATACCTCCTGCATTATCTGCAATCGGACCAAATGCATCTATTGCCAATTGCATGGCTGTTGTGGCCATCATTCCAGCGGCAGCAATAGCTACGCCATACAAACCAGCAAAAGAATAAGAAACGATAATACCGCCACCTAATACGATGATTGGAGCGACTGTAGATTCCATACCTACTGCTAGGCCAGCGATTATGTTTGTCGCATGGCCAGTAGAAGATTGTTGTATGATTGAGTTTACAGGACGATTACCCATTGCGGTATAATATTCTGTAATGGCACTCATAAGTGCTCCTACCACAAGGCCAGTAAATATTGCCCAGAATACATCCATTTGAGTAAATTCAAAACCACGGATGCTCATATTTTCAGGCAAAATTGCTGTTACCAAGAAATACGATGCGGCAACTGTCATTACAATAGAAGACCAGTTACCCATATTCAATGCTCTTTGCACATTACCTTGATCGGATTTAATACGAACGAAGAAAGTACCTATAATTGAAAATATAAGACCTAAGCCTGCTATGATCATGGGAAGAATAATAGGAGAGAGGCCTCCATAATTATCAGCTGATGCATTTATCTCTTGTCCTAGCACCATTGTAGCAAGAATGGTAGCCACATAAGAACCAAATAAATCGGCACCCATGCCAGCCACGTCGCCAACGTTGTCTCCCACGTTGTCCGCAATAGTAGCAGGGTTTCTAGCATCATCTTCAGGTATGCCAGCTTCTATTTTTCCCACAAGGTCAGCTCCTACATCGGCTGCTTTGGTAAAAATACCGCCACCAACACGAGCAAATAAGGCTATAGACTCAGCACCAAGTGAGAAACCAGCCAACACTTCAATCGCAGTTTTCATTTCTACTCCGTTAAGAGCAGCACCTTCCGGTACAAACATCTGGAAAAATACGATGAATAGGGAACCCATTCCTAACACAGCAAGACCTGCAACACCAAGACCCATTACTGTACCACCATTAAAAGAAACACGAAGAGCTCTTGATAATGAAGTACGCGCTGCCTGCGTAGTTCTTACATTGGCTTTGGTCGCAATATTCATCCCTATATACCCAGCAAAGGCTGAAAGAACTGCGCCAATTAAGAATGCTATCGCAATGATTGGATGGGAATCTTCTACTAATGTACCTGAGTAGGCTAATAATAAGCCTGTAATCACTACGAAGTAACTAAGTACTTTCCATTCAGCTTTCAGAAATGCGAGGGCACCGTCGGCAATATAGCCTGCAAGTTCTTGCATATTCTTATCACCTGCATCTTGCTTATTAACCCAAATGGCCTTTGCTATCATCACAGCAATACCTACCAAGCCTAGGGCTGGAGCAATGTAAACGATACTATTCATAATGGTTGATTAGTTGGATAAATCTATTTCGATTGGTTTGATTGTCAATTAAACCGATTTTTAACACTCGATTTTTTACAATCTGCAATATTAAAGTACTAAGACGGATTTGCCAAATTCATAATAACTATTAGGCCAAATTTACATCTTCATTGTCGACCCTATCGAGCGTTTCTCCCTCGAATTGAGTTTTGAGTTCAGATGATTTTATGCCTCTTTCATTCAACCATTTGCTGAATACAGCTGTATAGCCATGTGTAGTGATAACTTGCTCAGCTCCAGTCTCATTCACTGCATTATTCAATCCAGTCCAATCGGCATGGTCTGATAAAATAAATCCTCTGTCTACTGCTTTTCTCTTACGTTGGCCGCGAATATTCACCCAGCCAGAAGCAATGGCTGATCTATATGGAGTAAATTTATTCGTCCAAGAGCTATTTATTGCTGCGGGAGGAGCTACTATTATCGCTCCTTGAAATTTCTTTTTTGGGAGAGAGGGATTTACTTGAAGATATTCACTTAGTCTAACGCCAGATTCCTTTAAAGCTTCGTTGGTATTGGCAATTGCTCCATGAACGTAAATTGAACCTATTTCTTTTTCTAAATTTTCCAAAATTCGTTGAGCTTTCCCAAGCGAATATGCATAAATAACTGAACATAAACCTTTTGATTGATTAATGCTCCACCAATCATTTATGTCCTGAAATACCAATCTTTGATCTGGCCATTGGAATGCGGGTAAACCAAAGGTGCATTCGGTAATAAATGTATCGCATTTTATTGCTTCAAATGGAGTGGAAATTCCATCATTATCCAATTTATAATCGCCAGAAACTACCCAAACCTGCCCCTTGTATACTAATCGAATTTGAGCGCTGCCAGGAATATGACCTGCTGGATGGAGCGAAATATCTACTCCATTAACTCGGATTTTCTGATTATAATCTAACCCTTGAAAGGAAATATCTTTCCCCAATCGATGCCGCATAACACCTTCGGAATATGGATGAGCTAAATAATGCTTGCTGCCGGCTCGAGAATGGTCTGCATGTGCGTGTGTAATGATCGCCTTATCCACTGGCAACCATGGGTCTATATACACACCAGCTTTTTCGCAGTACAAACCACTTTCTAGAAGTTCAAGCAATATAAATCGGTTTTAAATTTACAAGGATCAACAAATTTGTTTGAGAAAGACTAAATCGGTTGCGGGAGGATGTCTGGTTTTGGATAGCTCAATCTGCTAATTAATTCAGTTTTGTAATAAGCATCCAAGCCGTTGGAAGTGATCGTTCCTGTAGCTTGAAGATCAAGGAAACCGTCTTGCCCGATATATAATTCTGGGAGATAGACCTGCTTGATAGCTCCAATAATTAATACAGTTCCATTACTTTTTATATCCTGACGTTCAACAAATTCGCACGCCCATTTTACATGGCTTATTTCAACAAATGGACTTGGAAAACCATCCAGATATTCTGCCTCTAATTCTACTGAATCAAATTCAGATTTGTCCCATCTCGCTGCTGTATGATGTGCTTTCACAAGGAATTCCTCATGAATATGATTTACAGTGAAAAATTTCGTTTCGAGGATGTTTTCAAGGGTATCTCTTTGCACAGTATGAGGCCTGAATAAGATTCCTGTAAGAGGTGGATTTGCTCCGATGTGTAAGATCTGGCTAAAAGGAGCGAGGTTAGTTTTTCCTGCTGCGTTTTGTGTCCCAATAAGTACGAAGCTTTTGAATCCGCTTAATGAATTGAATAAATTTCTTCTAAACATGGAATCCATGTTTTCCCAGTCATTATATTCTTTTAATATCATCAATTATTTCCTTAGAGCTTCTTCTACAGAATCACAGTATTGAATATCAAGCAGATGAACGATATTATCGGGATAGTCTGTTAAAATTTGTCCTTTGGCTATCTGAACCATTTTTTTGAACCAAGCTTCATTTGGAAGAATCTTTCGATGCTTTTCAATTCCATATTCATAAACCTCCTTTTTCCATTCTATAAAATACCACTCCATAGAAGGTTGATGAAAGGCTCTTAACGACCGTTTATCAAATATGAATTTATTAAAGCTTTTTTGCGATGCTAATTTTCCAATGGCAGCAAATGTCTCTTTAAATTTTTGGATAGGAACATAAGCTTCTTTCAATACGCACATGATTACACCTTTCTCGTTATCAAAGCCTACATCGGCAAAGCGGGAGGAAAAATAGGTGCTTAAGCCGTATTGACCTAAGTTTTGTTCGATAGTATCTGGTTGAGCGGGTGTCTGGTGAATCTCCATTTCGGCCTGATTAATGGTAACTTCTTTTAGAATTCTTCTTGTCGTCGTCAACTTTAGAGTTTAATTGATTCAAGTCAATTTCTAAACGTACTGCATAATCAATAGTTCTCTTAATCATATCTTGCTGGGAATTGATCTGCTCTTTTAGGAAAGATAACTCTTCCGCTAAATTAGATATTTTATTCTCGTATTCAGCCTTTAATCGTTCTTTCTCAAGACGCTCTTTTCGTAGCTCTTCTTTGAATATCAAAAATGACTGGGGTGGAATCTTCATAATCTTATTTGAATCCTCTTGCTGCTGCGCCGTTCTCAAATGGTAGAAGGTTAACTTTAAGAGTAACTGTTGTTTCCCGTAAAGGTTTTTATCTGATTACAGATAAACCTCCATCAATGCCGATTACTTGCCCAGTAATCCAACTTGAGTTGGGAGATAATAAGAAATAAGCTGCGTCAGACATATCGGATGGAGTACCAACTCTATTTAATGGATGTCGTTTACCTGCGGCCAATTGCTTGTCTTCTGATGATAAGAGATTGGCTGCCAAAGGTGTATCAGTAAGTGAAGGTGCTATAGCATTCACTCGTATACCATTATTGGCGAGTTCTGCAGATAGGGATCTTGTAATTCCTTCTACAGCTCCTTTTGCCGCGGCTATACTTGAATGAAAACCCATTCCAGTGGCAACTGCCACTGTACTAAAAAATACTATGCTTGCAGACTCCGCCTTTTTCAATTTCCTCAACACGCCTTGGGTCGCTAATATTGCGCCCACTGCATTGATTCGAAAGTCACTAATTAAATCTTCTTGTGTTATTCTATTAATAGGTTTCAAATTAATGCTACCAGGACAATAGGCCAAGCCATCTATGACATCTGGAAGTTGACCATAAACGTCAGAGTCTTCCAATATGTCAGCGTGAAATGTAGTTGTCCCTTCTGGTCCCATAGATTGCCTATTGATTACAAAGACATTGGCTCCCGATTTTTGCAGTTTTTCTGCTAACGAAAAGCCAATGCCGCTTCCCCCACCTACGATCAGGTAGTTTTTCTCTTTCAAATCTGTCAACATTTATTTTTCTATTTTGATATAGTCTAGGAATTCAATTCGAGTTGCTTCACTATTGAATTTACCACTGTAGAAAGAAGTGACCGTGCTACTTGTAACATCTTTAATTCCGCGGGAAGATACACACATGTGATTAGCATCTACGATTACCGCAACATGATCTGTATCTAATATTTCCTTCAGTTCATTACCAATTTGCATAGTAAGTCTTTCCTGTACTTGAGGTCTTTGAGCAAAGTATTGAACTACTCTATTTATTTTTGACAAGCCAATCACTTTACCACTTGATATGTACGCCACATGGACTTTACCATAGATCGGTACAAAGTGGTGTTCGCAATTACTAAAGAAAGTAATGTCCTTCTCTACCAACATTTGGTTATACTTATATTTATTTTCAAAGAGTTTTGCGTCAGGCTTGTTTTTCGGATCCAATCCTCTAAATATCTCTTTCACGTACATTTTCGCTACTCTTGCAGGAGTACCTCTCAAACTATCGTCTGTTAAGTCTAAACCCAAAACATTCATTATTTCCCTAAAGTGCTTTTCGATCAGTTCGATTTTTAAGTCATCGTCCATTTCGAAAGCATCTTCTCTCAAAGGAGTTTCTGCTGATGTACCAACATGCTCGTCTCCAAGGTCTTCAATTGTGAAACCATTAACCTGCGGGATATTCAACAAAATTTCTTTCTGTTTCATAAAGTGTGATTTTTAAATCAAATTTTTTATCAATTTTCTGTCTTAAAATATTCCAAATAACCACTGCAATATTTTCGGCGGTTGGGTTGAGATGCTGGAATTCATCTGTGTCAAGATTTAAGTTTTTGTGATCAAATTTATTAAGTACATTCTCTTTAATAATGTCACTGAGCACTTTCATGTCAAAAACGTAGCCAGTGCTAGGATCAGGTGTACCAATTAGCTTTACAAGCAAGTCATAATTGTGACCGTGATAGTTTTTATTATTACACTTACCAAAAATAGTATGATTTTGTTCATCCGACCAATCTGGATTGTGCAATCTGTGAGCTGCATTAAAATGTTCTTTTCGTATTACGGCTGTTTTCATTGGTTTTTAAACATAAGTTTTTCTAATTTTGTTTAATAATTAGTTAAAAAGATTAAACAAAGTATTTAAATGGCTCATTCTTTTGACCTTATTGTAATCGGTAGTGGAATGGGTTCACTCACCGCTTCTGCGCTGTTGGCAAAGTTAGGAACTAAAATAGCCATATTAGAACAAAATTATTTACCGGGAGGTTGCACGAGCTCTTATTGGCGCAAAGGATTTACTTTTGAGAGTGGCGCAACAACACTGGTAGGCTTAGATCGCCAAATGCCATTAGAATATGTACTAGCTCAAACAGGTATTCAATTAGACGTCCGCAAATTACCATTGCCTATGCAGGTACACTTGAAAAACGGAAAAATTATTAATAGATACCAGTTTTTAGATCAGTGGATTGCAGAAGCTGAAAGAGTTTTCGGAAAGAAAGGTCAGGCGGAGTTTTGGAGAAAATGCTACAGCATAAGTCAGTTTGTGTGGGATACGAGTATCAAGCAAAGAAATTTTCCTCCCGCCAATTTTTCTGATCTTATGGATGCAGTCAAAAATGCTACTCTCTCTCAAGTAGTAAATGCAAGATACTCCTTAGTTCGTACCAGTGACTTCATTAAAAAACACGGATTGCACGAAAATGTGGATTTCATGGAGTTCATAGATGAACAACTATTAATTACTGCCCAAAATACTCAACAAGAGGTAAATCTCTTGTTTGGTGCTACTGCGTTGTGCTACACCAATTATAATAATTATTATGTAGATGGAGGTCTTATTAATTTGGTGACTCCTTTTATAGACTACATAAAAAAACTAGATGGTGAACTTCACCTTCGCACTGAAGTGCAACAGATTGAGAAAACGGAATCGGGCTATTTGGTTAAAACCAATAAAGGAGTTTTTCAATCCAAAATGATATTGAGTGGGATACCGATCAATAATCTGCTGAAAATTTATCCTCCCGCTATTTCTAAATATCAAAGTAAAATAATGGATTCGCCTAAATTAAACTCGGCTTTCCAGATGGGAATTGGGTTCAAATCCAACAAGGATTTTGATAGTATTCATCATCAAATTCATTTGCGCAAACCATTGGCAGGCGTAGGGGCGAAAAGCATATTTTTGAGTCTAAGTCACCCAGAAGACACTACAAGATCGGATGTGCCGGGGATGAAAGTGGCCTCCATAAGCACACATGTACCAAATCCACAAAACAATATTATTGATACCAAAATAGCTGAAAACGCGGTAATCAATATTTTGGAAGACAGTGGATTTCTGGCAAAAGAGGATATTGTGTATCAGCATAGTTCTTCACCGAAAAGCTGGGAAAAATGGACAGGAAGAGCTTTTGGTTTTGTAGGCGGGTATCCGCAATATTTCTCCATCAAGCCATGGCAAATGATAGAATCACGGGTGGATGGGCAAGGTATGTACCAATGTGGAGACACTAGCTATCCGGGGCAGGGAATACCAGGTACTACACTTAGTGGAATAATTGCGGTAGAAAAAATGATGAAGGACAACAGAATAATGAACAATTTAAAATAGAAATTTAATTGACTGCCTGACTTCGTGAATTATTGTCCTCAAGCGAACATAAAAGGATGTTCGAAAGGAAAATTTTACTCGATTTAATTAAAAGTAGATCTATTTTATTTTTGGCACAAAGCTTGGCAGTACACAAATCTAAAGCAGGTAAATATGGAAACCAGCATCAATCGTAAAAGGAAATTTGTGTCGGGTTTGATTCTATTTATTGGCGTGGTAGTTGGTATTTCGGTTTTAGCCTATACTTTTGGATTTTCTCTATGGTCATCTACAGCCAACTTAGGCAAACCTCAATTTTCCACTAAGGAGGTCATCACTCAAAATTCTCTCTCCAATCCATTCAATTTTATTGAGCGGTTTAAGGAAAATAAAAGTAAAGACATGGCTTAATAACCTACTCTCAATTATTGAAATAGAGGAGCTCTCGTGGTCTTCAAAGTTTTATTCGGGAACTGTTTCAAGCGTCAGTAGACTTCATAAATTGAATAAGTGCGTCCATTGAAGGTAATTTCTTCCCCAGCCTTTTTGTCCAGAAATACCGAGGCTAATGGTGAAATTGCTGAAATAAGCATTAGTCTTTCTCCTTCAAATTCAACCATTCCTAAGCTGGCCGAAATAAAAAAGGTATTCAAATTAGTTTTTATGATGCTGCCAGCTTCAATATTTTTTGATGATTTACTAAGACTAAGCGTGTCGATCAACCGGTAGATTTTATTTAATTCCTTGATTTGAAGACCAAATTTATTAACTTCTTGTTGCATCATCTCCCTGCCAGTCTCAAATTTATCACCAGCACTACTTTTTGTTTCTTCGAAAGAGGCTTCTTTGGTTAGATTCACTTCTTCCTTTGCCCTGTTCAACTTTTCTGCAACCAGATTTAGACAATGCTGTTGCAAAGCTATTTTGTTAATCATACTATAACATTTCTTAGTTTTTAATTATCCGTTTTGCCTCTTTAAAGCCTTGACCTTCAATTTGCAAAATATACATTCCCATTGGAATAGTTGTTAAGTCCAAGGTATAGGTTTGGTTTAAAGTATTTGGGTAAAATTGCTCGAAATAAGGAATGCCAGATAGATCGAATAAGGTGAGTTTAATACCCTCTCG
The DNA here is from genome assembly GCA_041689935.1 of Cyclobacteriaceae bacterium. Classification (GTDB taxonomy): domain Bacteria; phylum Bacteroidota; class Bacteroidia; order Cytophagales; family Cyclobacteriaceae; genus CAXBDP01. Next base: position 26,997 of record JBDNFI010000057.1, on the reverse strand, counting down.
CTCATTCCGATCAAATAGAATATTTAGCAATCTGTTTGTTGGGTTCGGGTAAATATAGAAGCTGTTATCTGGGATTCGAGTTGGCTCAGGAATATCTTGAATAAATAATTCCAGATTATCAATGTATAGATTGTTATTATTAACAGAAGTTACTTTTATGGCCAATCTGTAATTCCCACCTCCCGCTATTTCATTTAAAGACACATAAACATTCTCCCAATCATCTCTGGTAGTAGGTGTCCATAGGTCACTATTTCCACTTTCTTCTTCTATCCATTCCTTTTCCCAAAGGAGCAGGCCATTTTCCTCTGAACATTCTCTAATTGCATATACTTGAATTTCATCATCAGGCTGATTGTTCTTTCCATACGATAACCTAAAATGGAAGGATGCCTCATTCAAACTTGAAAGATCAAATGCAGGAGAAATCAGCCAATAATCATTTCCCGATTCATTAGCTTCGTGCAAATTAAGTTTTAGTGCAACATTTTCAGGTGTGAAATCAGGAGCATTACTGAGTGTCCATTTGGTATCGGTTTGGGTTGAAAATGTTAACCAGCCGGAAGGGAAATCGCTTTCAATATTATACCGATAGGGTGTTGGTGCTGTGCTGGTAGACACCGCAAATTTCGTCTCTATAAAATTGTTGCTAAAATCAATATCACTGCCCACCAAAGGATTTACTGAAATACTGAGATTATTAATGCCAATTTGAATAACGTTAGCAGTAATAGTATGATTATAAACACCTGAAGGAGCAATTTCTACTTGATTTAAGGTTTCGCTAAATGCTTCATTGCCAATTTGATAATTTATCACTATGCCCCTAACATCGAAAGGACTCAAATTTATGATGCTTAGATCAAAACTTATTTCACCTATGCAATAAAAGGGTTTAATTTCATTGGCAGCCAATATACTCAAATTGATTTGGGGCGTTTGGTCAGGTAATATGGCTATATCGTCTAAATACAAATTATTGCCTCTACCATTGATTCCAATAAAGGCAATTTGAATATCAGACATCCCTCTAAGCATACTTAAATCAATCGTTCTAGCACTCCATTGTTGTGCATTAGATGGCACAAATTGGTTGTTGCGGGAGGATGTAGTGGCTAATTGACTCCCCTTCAAATGAAGTAGAATATTACTGTCAGGGAAGCTTTGCCCGCAATCTGTTGAATAAACAATTTTAAGCTCATCTTCATAAAATGCACCATTCTTCAATGCATAAGCATGCCTGAAAAACAATTCGGGAGCATCGGCAGAAGTGAAATCTAACAAGGGAGTAAGTAAAAAATCTTTGGCTCCGATCACCACCTCACCATGGATGAAGAACTGCATGGCAATTGCTTGATTTCCAGCAGTAACAGAAGGTGCAGAATTTATTTGCCAAGTAAAAAGTTTGTCTGGATTGTACGTACTCCAATTTGCAGGGAAATTATTAAAGGTCTCAAAAACAGGTAAATTGGAACGAAATGGAATATTCACCTCGTGTAGCAATATATTATTTTGAGCTTGATCATCACCGGCTTCATCATTTACTGTTTCAATGGCGAATTTCAAGGATTGAATACCTCTTTCTGAAACAAAAAGCGGACTATAGGAAATTATCCTCGTATCACCCGGCTTGAGCGTTTGGGTCAATTGGTGAGTTTCGATCAATGAGTTGTTATTGTAGAGACTTATGCTAGCATTTGTTATTGGCTCTGTTCCAATATTTCTGATTCGGATCGATGCTTCAAATCCATTTTCGCAGGTGGCAATATCGGGACTAATAAGACTTGTTATGCTCAAGTCAGTAAAGCTATCATTGGCACTTATTAATCCTGGCGAGGTGAGCAAACTTTGTCGTCTTGGACTATTTTCGATTACCGTTAGCATTCTCCCTTTTTGGTCGAGGGTGAATAAATTCATACATGCATCACTTGAGTAATCCATGTAATTCTGTACCATGGTGATTTCACCACAACTTTCTCTTCCGGGATTGCAGCCGGAGGATGGACTATTCATATTGGGTGTGTCCAAGCAAAAGTCATCTACATCACAACCTCCATCACCCCAGGTATGTCTCAAGCCAAAATAATGACCAATCTCATGCGTGGCTGTTCTGCCAAGTGAAGTTGGTCTAGCATTTCCACCCGACCCAAAAAGCTCAAAATCTACTACTACACCATCGGTAGTTCTACCAAGTGATTCATCAAGACCAGGTAAATCTGACTCTGGAAACTGCCCCCAACCAATTAGACCAAATGATAAATCTGCCACCCATATATTGAGGTAGTCTTCAGATGGCCAAAAGCTATTGTTACTTATTTCTTGACTATTTACCTGAGCCCAGATGTTACGTGTGCCTTGTTTTCTGGTGATTCCATTTGTTGGGTTTCCCTCTGGATCAGTGCCGGCTAAGACAAATTCAATTCCGATATCCGCAGCCACGGGCAAAAAGCGTTCTGGAGTATTGCTTGCATCTTCATTTTGCCTTCGGAAATCTTCATTCATAATCTGAAGTTGGGCAATTATCTGCTCATCAGGAATATTTGCACCTTGGCCATACCCTTCGCCTTTGTGCAGTACATGCACAACTACAGGTATTGTATATATTTTTTCTAAGTTTGAAAAAAGTTGTATTTGGCCAAAATTATTTAATCGCTCATCCTGCTTTTTGTCCATCCATTTTTCAAACTCCAATATGAATTTTCTATCTGGAAAACGCTTTTGGCGAATATCTTCAAAGTACGTAATGCCACATTCCTTATCAAATTCACTTTGTGCTTGAATTTGGAATTGGCTGAGAAGTAAAATAAAAAAACTGCTTGTATAGAAGGCGATTTTACAAACAGGTAGCTTTAAAAAATTCATAATGAAGACGGAGGAAATCAGAATTCTGGCTGCGTCAAATTTACTGCCGTTACGGCTTTAATTTCAGGAACAGACTTTTTTACAGCCTCTTCAACTCCGGCTTTCAATGTCATGGTTGACATGGGGCAAGTACCACAAGATCCTAATAATTCCAAAGACAAAACCATATCATCCGAAATATCTAATACTCGTACATCGCCACCATCCGTTTGCAGATAGGGTCTAATACTGTCAAGAGCCATTTCTATTCGCCCAAGTAATTCTGGATTTATATTCGTTGTTGTATTCATTTTCAAGCTTTTAATTCAACTATTTTAGTCTTTTCACCTTTTGCATTTCTAATGGCTACTTGGCGTGCAACTTCCTCTGCCAAACTGAGGAATGACTGAGAAATAATATCATTTTTGAGTACTATTGGGTATCCCAGGTCGCCGCTTTCTCTAATACTCTGTACTATAGGTATTTCTCCAAGATACGGGATGTTATTGTCAGAAGCCAATTTTTTTCCACCCCCCGTTCCAAAAATATAATATTTGTTGTCTGGTAGTTCTTCTGGAGTGAAATAGGCCATGTTTTCTATTACACCCAAAACGGGTACATTTATCTGAGGTTGCTTAAACATTGCTAAACCTTTTTTAGCATCCGCTAAAGCCACTTTTTGTGGGGTAGTTACGATCACTACACCTGTTACAGGCACCGATTGTACCATCGTTAAATGAATGTCGCTCGTACCAGGCGGGAGGTCGATTAGCAGATAATCTAATTCGCCCCAATCAGTGTCGTTAAAAAATTGCCTTAATGCTGAACTTGCCATTGGACCTCGCCAAACCACAGCATTCTCAGCTGGAGCTAAAAACCCTATGGATATCAGTTTAACTCCATATTGCTGAATTGGCACGATCAAATTTTTACCATCCACTTGCTTTAATGTTGGCTGCTCAGCCTCGCAGTTGAACATAGTAGGAATACTTGGCCCTGAAATATCAGCATCGATCAAGCCGACCTTTGCACCTTGCCTAGCCAAAGATACGGCCAAGTTTGTAGTTACTGTAGATTTGCCAACGCCACCTTTGCCAGAGGCAATGGCAATTATATTCTTCACATTGGGTAGAAAATTTGCTCCATTTCTTATACTGGTAACTTCAGCAGTTACATCCATATCAATCTCAGGTTCAGTACCTACAGCCTTTTCAATCGCGGCAATGCAATCATTTTTGATGATTTCCTTCATGGGACAAGCAGGAGTAGTCAATACCAACTGAAACGATATTTTTTGCTCCGATACAATCAAGTCCCTAATCATATTTAATGTAACCAAATCTTTTTTAAGATCTGGATCCTCCACTGTACCGAGAGCTTTTAAAATTATTTCCTTCGTTATTTTCATTCTTCTTTTCGATTCTCTAAAACTTTGTGCAATTTAAGTTCTTTAATTGTAAATGCTTAACCAAACTTGATGGTAAATAATTTACTTATCTTGGTTTTCGTGTGTTTTTTTCTCCTTTGAAGGAGGAAATGCTATTATTGAGATTGTAAACACAAATACATTTAATCCTTAACCTCCCGATTCATGTTTTTAGGTATTTTTGCAAAATGAGCCTGAGTAAAGAGACGATTGATCAAATAAAAGAAAGAATGGATATCACAGAAGTGGTGTCTGATTTCGTGTCGCTCAAAAAGAAAGGCCAAAACCTGTGGGCCTGTTGCCCTTTTCATGATGAGAAATCACCATCGTTTTCTGTTGCTCCTAACAAACAATTTTTCAAATGTTTCGGCTGCGGAAAGGCAGGCGATGCGATCACTTTTATAGAAGAAATTGAAGGGCTTTCGTATATAGATTCCTTAAAATTTCTTGCCAGTAAATATGGGATTGAGGTAGAAGAAAGGGAAAGTACTCCTGAGGAGCAATTGCATCAAAATGAACGTGAAAGCCTTTTTATAGTGCTCAATTTTGCCAATGAGGTTTTCAAAAAGGTGCTTTGGGAAAATGAGGATGGCAAAGCCATCGGGCTCAGTTATTTTAAAGAAAGAGCATTTAGCGAAAATACGATCCGAAAGTTTGAGCTAGGATATACTGTAGATCAGTGGGATTACTTGATGAAGCTTTCTATTGAGAACTCTTACAATGAAGATATTCTCGAAAAGGCTGGTTTAATCCTAGTAAATGAGGCTAAGAAATACGATCGATTCAGAGGTCGCGTAATGTTCCCTATCCATAACACCTCTGGTAAGGTGGTTGGTTTTGGTGCTAGAACCTTATCCAAAGATAAAAAACAGCCTAAGTACATCAATTCCCCAGAGTCGTTTGTCTATCATAAAAGTAAAATTCTTTACGGACTGTTTCAAGCAAAAGCCGCTATCAGAAATGCGGATAATTGCTTTTTGGTAGAAGGATATACCGATGTAATATCCATGCATCAATCGGGAGTGGAGAATGTAGTTTCCTCTTCTGGAACGTCTTTAACCGAAGAGCAAATTCGATTAATCTCCAGATTCACCAAAAATATAACCGTTTTATTTGACGGGGATGAGGCAGGTATCAAAGCTTCCATTCGTGGCATTGATATGATTTTGGCTCAAGATATGAATGTGCGGGTGGTAATGTTTCCTGCCAGCGAAGATCCAGATTCTTATTCCAGAAAGGTAGGAAGCACCGCCTTTGCAGAATATTTGGAGAAAGAGTCCCAAGATTTCATTTCATTCAAAACGAAGCTATATTTAGATGAAGCTGGAAATGATCCTGTAAAAAAAGCAGGTACCATTCGAAATATTGTGGAAAGTATTGCTAAAGTTCCTGACCCGATTAAACGGACTATTTATGTCAAGGAATGTAGCAAACTGCTGGATATTTCAGAGGATATTCTCATTGCTGAGTTGAATAAAATCACGATTCAGCAGAGAAAGGCGAAGAATCGAGAAGAGCAAGATCTGCCACTTTCTCCAAGTGAAATTATAGATCATACAGAAAATCAAGGGAAATCGGGTTTCAGTCTTGAACAAGTAATAAAACTTCAAGAAAGAGAAAGTGTTCGGTTACTCATCAATTATGGATTCAACGAATTGGAGGATGAGGGAAGTCTTGCTGATTTTATTTTGGCAAGCTTAGTCGATGTAGAATTTACCACTCCAATCTACGTTGAAATCATTAATCTCTATAAAATTGAATTAGCCAATGGCAGAGTTCCTGATGTTCAATATTTTATAGATAATACAAAAGGAGAGTTGAACGAACTTGTAATTGATCTGGTAAGTACTCGCTACGAAATAAGTGATAGGTGGAAGAAACAGCATGAAATATTGATACCGCACGAATCTGAAATCTTAGATAAAATGGTACTCACTAATATTCTCAGATTAAAATTTAGAATAGTCCAGATGTTAATCAGAGAAAACATGATTGAACTAAAGAATTCGAGCTCAGACGATGACACGGTAATACTGATGAATCGCCATAAAAACTATAAAATCACCGAAATGGAATTAGCCAAACAATTAGGTGTGGTGGTAGCAAGATAATTTTCAGAACCACAGTAGCTATAATCATGTTAGAAGAACGTTGGTTGACCATCCGAAAGAAATAAAAAGTAAATTTGCCTTCGAGATTGAAAATTAGATATGAGTAAACAGACGAAATTAAACACAATTGAAGAGGCTTTGGAAGCCATTAGAAGTGGTGAGATTATTATCGTAGTCGATGATGAAGATAGAGAAAATGAAGGCGATTTTCTGACTGCAGCCAGAAACGTAACGCCAGAGATCATCAACTTCATGGCTACTCATGGTAGAGGGTTAATTTGTGCTCCATTAATTGAAGACCGATGCGACGAGCTGCAATTAGACCTAATGGTTAGTCATAATACGGTTTTACATGAGACTCCTTTCACAATATCAGTTGACCTGCGAGGTCATGGTTGCACCACTGGAATATCAGCCTCAGATAGAGCGAAGACAATTCAAGCACTTATAAATCCTGATACCAAGCCAGAAGAACTTGGCAAACCTGGTCATATTTTCCCCTTACGCGCAAGGCGCGGTGGGGTGCTTCGTAGAGCAGGCCATACTGAGGCAACCATTGATATAGCCAGACTTGCTGGATTTGAGCCTGCCGGTGTTTTGGTCGAGATTATGAATGAGGACGGTACAATGGCTCGCTTGCCAGAGCTTTTCAAAGTAGCTGAAAAATTTAATCTTAAAATTATAAGTATTAAAGATCTCATCGAGTATAGGTTACAAAAAGAAAGTCTGATCGAAAGACTAATTGATGTACAATTACCGACGGAGTTTGGCGCTTTTGATCTGATAGCATACAAGCAATTAAGTACAGGTGAAACACACTTGGCCTTGACAAAAGGTAAATGGAATAAGGAAGAGCCAGTTTTAGTTAGAGTGCACTCATCCTGCGTCACGGGCGATATTTTCGGGTCATGCCGTTGCGATTGTGGCCCTCAATTACACGCTGCAATGGAAATGGTTGAAAAAGCAGGTAAAGGAGTGGTTCTTTATATGAACCAAGAGGGTAGAGGAATTGGTTTAATAAATAAGCTGAAAGCCTACAAACTTCAAGAAGAAGGAATGGATACCGTTCAAGCCAATGAGGCACTTGGGTTTAATATGGATCACAGAGATTATGGCGTTGGTGCTCAAATACTTCGGGATTTAGGCATAACCAAATTGTCCTTAATTACGAATAATCCTAAGAAGCGCGTCGGTTTGATGGGTTATGGATTGGAAATAGTAGAAAACATAGCAATAGAAATTTCTCCAAATCCGCACAACGAAAAGTATTTACAAACGAAACGTGATAAAATGGGTCACGATATTTTAGGTCAATTTAAGTCATAGTACTCATGTATAAAGGTAGTTTTTTTATTATCGTATTTTTAGTTTGCTCTATTTTACAGGCACAATCCCAAACATTTCCCTCAGATTTGTGGCACTCGGGTAAGGTTGTTTTAATGGAAGGTGATTCTGTGATTGGGAAGTTGAAATATGATTTAGAGAATAATGCTGTTCAGGTCATGAAAGGACAAGGAATCGAAACTTTTTCATCCCTTCAAGTAAAGTTTTTCGAAATATTTGATGCAACCTTTGGCGATTTCAGGTATTTCTATTCATTGCCATTTATGACAACGGATGGTTATGAAAGACCAATATTTTTTGAGGTGTTATTTGAGGGTAATCTCACTTTATTAGCTAGAGAGTTTATAATGGCGGACTCTTCTCCAATGTATAACTCATGGTTTGACATTGGCGGCGGGTTACCATTTTTTAATAATCAGCGCCTAGATTTCAAATATTTTTTTGTAGACGTAAAAACTGGTGAAATTCAAGATTTTAATAAAAAAAGAAGTGCTTTACTAAGTATTATGGATAATCATTCATCTAATGTTAGAGACTATATCAAAGGAAACAATTTGAAAGTAGATCAGCGATCTGATTTAGTTAAAATTACCTCTTATTATAATGGATTGAATTTTTAGCGAGATCAATTTTTAGTCAAATACAGAATAGTTGTTTCCAATAATTGTTTAGATTTGAAAAAGAAGCGGGAGGTGAGAGTTCCATTTCGAACAGTCTCCTACACCTAATTCAAAATCTATCAACCATGGTCAATCTCCTTATCCGATTCGTTATTTCAGCTATTGCCATCATAATATCCTCATTTCTCTTATCAGGAGTTGCTGTAGAAGATTATCTTGCTGCATTAATTGTAGCAGCTTTTTTGGCTATTCTCAACTCCACAGTTAGGCCTTTACTTATTGTATTAACTATTCCAGTAACCATTTTTACATTAGGGCTTTTTCTGTTGGTAATCAATGCCCTTATGGTAATGATTGCAGCCTATTTTATTGATAGTTTTGTGGTAGTAAATTTTTGGTGGGCTTTAGCCTTTAGCTTGATTCTCTCTGTTCTAAACGGCTTGTTTTCAGGTATGGCAAATAAGGATAATCAAGATAAACGAAGCTACAGGTAGGTCTTAGTCAATTTTTAATTCTTCTTTATTTTTCTCAAGAACATCAATGATAAAGGCAATATGTTCCTCTTCATTAACTTGAAGCATTTCTATTCCCTTTCTTATTTCTTCTCTATCTACACTTGCCGCAAATGATTTTTGCTTCAATTTTTTCTTTACACTTTTTACCACTAATTGGTTAATTCCCTCTGGCCGTACCTGAGCACAGGCTATTATGAATCCGGTAAGCTCATCACATGCGACAAGTGCCCTATCGAGTAAGTTGGTGTATTCCTTTCCCCATTTGGTATAGTGGGCAGATATGGCATGAGCCAGTTTATCCTCCCGCATTGCGTGCAATTTCGCAACTATCACATCTGGGTGCTGGTCTGGGAAGGCCTCATAGTCTGCATCATGTAGCATTCCAGCAATTGCCCACTCTACTGCATCTTCACCAAGTTTATGTGCATAGGCTTCCATTACCAGTTCTACACTTCTTGCATGTCTCAATAGGCTTCCACCTTTTGTCATTTCAAGCAATAGTGCTTTTGCTTCTTCTTTACTGAGTTTTCCCATACTTCAATCTATTATACATTTCTTGAATCATTCCATCCTTCAAACCCATATCTGGAACAAGGATATTGGTGGATCTAGCTGCTTTCATAGCGAACATATAAATTTCAGATGCTGGTAAGATTACATCTGCTCTGTCTGGATTCAATTGTAATTTATTGATTCTTTCGTGAAGGGTAAAACCGGCCAAATATTCTCTCACTGCTTCAATTTTAGTGATTGTAATGGTTTTGCCAGGTTTTTTCTTTGCAAGGTCAGCTAATTTATTAATGTTTCCACCCGTACCTATTGCCGTAATTCTTCCATATTCCTTTTTGATATTCTGCTTTATCCAATCTTCCATTCGTTTCCAAACCAGTGGTGACTGATGGGAGGATAGTCGACGGACAGAGCCTATTTTAAATGAATTAGCTGCTATTTTTTGCTTATTGACATAAATATTCAATTCGGTGCTTCCTCCTCCTACATCAATATGTAAATAGGCCTTATCCTCTAAGTAAGTAGTCAGTGAATTATTAATCAATTCAGCTTCTTTGTCCCCATTGATGATCTCGATCTTCAGACCAATTTCTTTAAAGACTCTCTCAGCTATTGCCAGACCGTTGTTCGCCTCCCGCATTGCCGAGGTCGCACAGGCGCGATAAATATCTACTTCAAATAAGTCAATGAGGATTTTGAAGGATTGCATTAGCTTTATAAACTTTTCCTCAGTATACGGCTTTATAGTTTTTTCAGTAAAAACATCCTGCCCAAGCCTAAGTGGAAAACGAACGTATTCAATCTTTTTAAACGTAGTGGTATCTTCATACTCGAGAACACGTGTGATTTGAAGACGAATAGCGTTGGAACCGATGTCTATTGCAGCAATTTTCAAAGTAGGAATAATTTAATCTTACCAAATGTAATCAATGAATTTAATTTAGCTCTTGATTTGCGTTGAATAAAACCTGGACGAAAGTATTTCCTTAAAAATTATAAAAGTTTTGGAAAACGAATCTTTTGTGTTTCTTTTGTACATCTTATCAAGAAAGACTGAGGGAAGGGCCCTTTGACGTCTTGGCAACCTTGCTAGACTTGGTGCCACATCCCTACCAGCTTTAATGCTGGTATAGATAAGTTGAGTATACCTTAACTGTCTTTCTTGTAAGTATTCACGGAAAGACAATTATGCAAATCAAACAAATTTTAACGGAGAGAATTTTAGTGTTGGACGGTGCTATGGGTACCATGATCCAACGCTACAAATTTAGTGAAGAGGATTATCGAGGCGAAAGATTTAAAGATTATCCTTCACCACTGAAGGGAAATAATGATCTACTTTCTTTAACCCAACCTGAAATTATTTATCAAATCCATAAGGACTATCTGGAAGCCGGTGCTGATATTCTGGAGACTAACACCTTCAATTCTACTCGGGTTTCCATGGCCGATTACGATATGGAAGAGCTCGTATATGAGCTAAATGTAGCATCCGCAAAGTTAGCCAAAAAAGCTGCTCAAGAATATACCCTAGCGAATCCAAACAAACCTCGATTTGTTGCTGGCTCCATTGGGCCCACTAATAAAACAACCTCCTTATCGCCCGATGTAAATGCTCCAGGATATAGAGCCGTTCTGTTCGATGACTTAGTAGATAATTACAAAGAGCAAGCTCGAGCATTGATAGAAGGTGGAGTAGATATCTTATTGGTTGAGACCGTGTTTGATACCTTGAACTGTAAAGCAGCTTTGTATGCAATCATGGATCTATTTGAAGAAATAGGTAGAGAATTACCTATTATGGTTTCGGGTACGATTACGGATGCAAGCGGTAGAACTTTATCAGGACAAACTACCGAGGCATTTCTTAATTCGATTAGTCATGCTCCCTTGCTTTCAGTGGGTCTTAACTGTGCTTTGGGTGCCAGGCAACTGAAAACGTATATTCAAGAACTTTCCCGCAAAGCTCCATTCTTTGTAAGTGCGCATCCAAATGCGGGCTTACCAAATGAATTTGGCGAATACGATCAAAGTGCTACTGAAATGGCCTCTATTGTTGAAGAATTTCTAAAGGAAGGCTTGATCAATATAATTGGAGGCTGTTGTGGTACCACACCTGTTCATATAAGAGCGTTATCAGCCATTGCTGATAAATACTCTCCGAGAGTAATCCCTGCAATTAAGCCATTGATGCGGCTTAGTGGATTGGAAGCTTTCAACATAACTCCGGAAGTGAATTTTGTAAATGCAGGCGAACGCACAAATGTGACGGGCTCTAAAAAATTCGCGAGGCTAATTCTTGAAGACCTTTACGATGAAGCACTCACAGTTGCTCTCAGCCAAGTAGAAGGTGGTGCGCAGATTATTGATGTAAATATGGACGAAGGCATGCTGGATTCAGAAGCTGCCATGACTTTATTTCTCAATCTGATTGCCTCCGAACCCGATATATCTAAGCTGCCAATTATGGTAGATAGCTCGAAATGGTCGGTTATTGAAGCAGGCTTGAAGTGTATCCAAGGAAAAGGAATTGTGAATTCGATTAGCCTTAAAGAAGGTGAGGAGAAATTTATAGAACTGGCAAATAAAGCCAGAAAATACGGCGCAGCTCTTATTGTAATGGCATTTGACGAAAATGGGCAAGCAGATAACTATGAGCGAAGAATAGAAATATGTCAGCGTTGCTATGATATTCTTACCAAAAAAGTAGGCTTTCCGGCTTATGATATCATTTTTGATCCTAATATACTTACCGTTGCAACGGGAATCGAAGAGCATAACAACTACGCAGTCGATTTTATAAATGCGACCAAATGGATAAAAGCAAATCTGCCTTATGCCAAAGTAAGTGGTGGTGTTTCTAATATCTCATTCTCCTTCCGTGGCAATGATGTATTGAGGGAAGCTATGCACTCTGCATTTTTATATCATGCTATCAAAGCAGGTATGGATATGGGGATTGTAAATGCGGGGATGATCGAAGTGTATCAAGAGATCCCAAAGGAGCTTTTGGAACGGATAGAAGATGTCTTATTAAATCGTCGTCCCGATGCTACGGAAAGATTGCTGGAACAAGCAGAGAAAATTACGGCCAAGGGTATAGTTCAAGTTCGAGATGAAAGTTGGAGGTTGGCGCCTGTAGAAAAGAGACTCAGCCATTCGTTGGTGAAAGGAATTGTTGAATATATCGATGTGGATACTGAAGAAGCTCGATTACTATTTGATAAACCGCTAAGTGTGATTGAAGGGCCATTAATGGCTGGAATGAACATTGTCGGCGATTTATTTGCTGAAGGTAAAATGTTCCTCCCGCAGGTGGTGAAAAGTGCTCGTGTAATGAAAAAAGCAGTTGCATATCTCTTTCCTTATCTGGAAGCTGAAAAGCAAGATGGAGCCTCCAGCACTGCAGGGAAAATATTGATGGCAACTGTAAAAGGAGATGTACACGATATTGGAAAAAATATTGTTGGGGTGGTGTTGGCGTGCAACAATTTCGAAGTGATTGATATTGGCGTAATGGTGCCATTGGATAAAATCCTAGCTGAAGCTGAAAGACATCAAGTTGATATTATCGGACTTAGTGGATTAATTACTCCCTCCTTAGATGAAATGGTGTATGTAGCGCAGGAAATGGAAGCAAGAGGGATGAAAAAACCATTGCTGATTGGTGGTGCCACCACCTCCCGCATTCATACCGCAGTGAAAATTGCGCCTGTATATTCTGGACCTGTGATCCATGTGAATGATGCTTCCCGAAGTGTGCCAGTCGCTTCCAAATTATTATCTGATAGTAGAGAAGATTATTTCCAAACGATCAAAGAAGAATATACCAAGCTCAGCGCGGATCATAAAAACAGAAATAAGAATAAGAGATTTATTGATTTAAAAAATGCCAGAGCCAATAAATTTAAAATTGATTGGAAGGAAGCATCGGCTCCCAAACCAAGCTTTCTAGGGTCAAAAAGTCTGATTGACTACCCATTAGAAAATTTAGTGCCATACATTGATTGGACTCCATTCTTCCAGACTTGGGAAATGAAAGGCCGCTATCCGAAGATATTGAACGACCCAAATTATGGTGTTGAGGCCAAAAAATTATTTGATGATGCCCAAGAAATGCTGCATAAAATTGTCAATGAGAAATGGATTCAGGCGAATGCTGTATTTGGTTTTTATCCGGCCAATGTTCAGGAGGATGATACGATTCTAGTGTATGCAGATGAGGATCGAAAGGAAGCGACCACGCAATTTCATACGCTCAGACAGCAGGGAGAAAAGGCGGGAGGTATTCCAAATATTTCTTTTGCAGACTTTTTAGCACCTATTGAGACAGGATTACCCGATTATATTGGAGGCTTTGCTGTGACAGCTGGCTTGGGCATAGAAAAGTGGTTGGAGAAATTCAAAGCCGAGCATGACGACTATAACTCCATTATGCTCAAAGCATTAGCAGATCGATTAGCTGAGGCATTTGCTGAACACTTGCATGAGCGTGTACGGAAAGAATATTGGGGCTACGGTTCAGATGAGAATCTACCGAATGATGAATTGATAAAAGAGCAGTATAGAGGCGTAAGACCAGCGCCAGGCTATCCTGGATGTCCAGATCATACGGAAAAAATCACTTTATTCGATTTACTTGAGGTAGAAAAAAATGCTTCTATCTCACTCACAGAAAGTTTGGCAATGTATCCAGCTTCTTCGGTAAGCGGTTTATACTATGCGCACCAAGAGTCAAAGTATTTTGGATTGGGCAAAATTGGTAGAGACCAAGTAATAGACATGGCTAAGAGGAAGAATATGCCTCTGAAGGAATTGGAAAGATGGCTATCTCCAAACTTAAATTACGAACCGAGCGATTTTGTGGCGGCCGAAGCTCAAAAATTATAAACCATTGATTTAAACAAGAGGTCTCCGTGAGTGGATCTCATTATAATAATAGAATGAAAGTAACAGAGCATTTCAAAAGAGCAGGGAATAAAACGCTATTTTCCTTCGAAGTTTTACCACCATTAAAGGGGGAAAGTATCAACAAGCTTTTCGATCATATTGATCCGTTATTGGAATTTAAACCTCCTTTTATTGATGTGACCTATCATAGAGAAGAGTACATCTACAAAAATCGTGAGAACGGGCTGCTTGAAAAGAAGTCCGTTAGAAAAAGGCCGGGCACGGTTGGAATTTGTGCTGCGATTAAAAATCGCTATGACGTAGATACCGTTCCACACATTATCTGCGGTGGGTTTTCAAAAGAGGAAACTGAAAATGCTTTGATTGATCTTAATTTCTTAGGTATAGATAATGTGCTCGTATTGCGCGGCGATCCTATTAAATCCGAACAAGTGTTTGTTTCGGATCCTGACGGTCATAAATATGCTACTGATTTATTAGTCCAGGTGAAAGATATGAATGAAGGAAGGTATTTAGAAGATGATTTGCAAGATCACTTTCCATCAGATTTTTGTATTGGTGTAGCGGGCTATCCTGAAAAACACTTTGAAGCTCCAAATTTAAAATCAGACATTAAATATCTGAAAATGAAGGTGGATATGGGTGCTGATTACATTGTAACTCAAATGTTTTTTGATAATCAGAAGTTCTTTGACTTTGTAGAGAAGTGTAGAGCAAACGATATAAATGTACCCATCATTCCAGGATTGAAACCGCTAACTACCCAAAAGCAAATAACAACCCTCCCGCGTATTTTCCATATCGATATACCAGAGGAATTTGCTGATGCGCTAGAAACCTGCAAAACAAATGAAGAGGTGAAACGACTAGGGATAGAATGGTCTATCAAGCAGTCAAAGGAGCTGATGGAATATGGGGTTCCGTGTTTGCATTATTATTCAATGGGCAAGTCCGATTCTATTGTTCAAATTGCTAAAGAACTATTTTAAGCATAGTTACCTTTTATGCTTGATTAGTATTTTTCATTGAGAAACCACTAGCCTTAGCTATGAAAATTATAGAATGCCCAAGAGATGCCATGCAAGGCCTAAAGCAGTTTATTGATACCCATCAAAAAGCGGAATACATCAATCAATTACTCAAAGTTGGATTTGATACCATAGATTTCGGAAGTTTTGTTTCGCCAAAAGCCATCCCCCAAATGCGTGATACTGCCGAGGTATTGGCCAAGCTAGAGTTGAGTAATACCAAGTCGAAATTGTTGGTAATTGTAGCCAATGTAAGGGGAGCTTCTGAGGCAGCGGAATTTGCTGAAATAGATTATTTGGGATTTCCATTTTCTATTTCGGAGACCTTCCAATTAAGAAATACGAATAAAACCATAACCCAAGCTTTAGCGGAATTGGAGAAAATACAAGAAGTTGCCATTCAAAAGAATAAGTCAATAGTCGCTTATATTTCTATGGGATTTGGCAATCCATATAATGATATTTATAGCACTGAACTTGTCGAAAAATATAGTGAGAAACTAGCCACCTTAGGGATTAAAATCATCTCTGTTTCGGATACTATTGGGAATGCGAAAACAGATCAAATTGAAGAGATTTTTCCTTCATTGATGAAATCATTTCCGTCTATTGAATTTGGCGCACACTTGCATAGTACTCCCGACACATCCATGGTCAAAATCCAAGCTCTGATCAATGCAAATGTGGAAAGAATTGATTCGGCAATGCGTGGATTTGGAGGCTGCCCAATGGCAAAGGATGACTTGACAGGGAATCTTGCTACAGAGCAATTAGTGGCTGTATTAGAAGCAAATAAGGTGGAATTGAACTTGGATAAATCCGAATTCAAAAAGTCATTAACAATGGCGGGAGAAGTGTTTCCATTCTAAAAATTATTCCAAACGGATTCTGATTTCAGTATCTTGAAGTTGTACTCAAAGTAATCTAAAATTGGAAGGATGATAAGAAGTATAATAATCCAAGTGAAGCCCGTAATCAAGGGTGAAGAAGAAAATTCGATAAACAATCCTGCTACGCCAAAGAAAAATAGCTGTAGGATGTAGAAAAGGAGGGGAGAACTACCATAAACAATAAGCGCGTCTCTCATCAAGGTTCTTTTCCTCATAAAAAGATGGCTCACATAGAGCAGTATCAATCCAAATGAAATAGAAAGCAATATGTAGCTTATGGATGGCGGTATTTTGCTGAAGTTGAAAAAGCCAACTACCCCAATTTCTCTATCGCTAAAGTCGGCATACCAATTTTTCCATCTCATTACAAGGAATATTAAAAAAGTGCCTAAAGCTATTAAATTGGTGACTTTCAATGTCATCATAGGTTCCTTTCGATAATATCGAGCCAGCACCATTCCCAAGCCAGGTAATCCCAGCCATGGCAATACGGCAAAGCCTACCTTTATTGGAATAGTAAAACCAGGAATGGCTAAAAACCTAAACCATATTGCTTCATTTGGATTAGACAAGCCTTTGATATTTAAAATAGCCCAACCCAAACCCATTATTAGAATAGAAATAGCAATTAATTGCTTGCTTCGAACTTTAGTGAATAAACTCCAGAAAATAAGGTTGAAACCTAAAGATGACAAAATTCCAAAGTATAAAATATTGGAAGAGTAAAAGGCAAAACCTGTGTTAAATTGGTGTATAGAAAACGCTCTAATTTGAATGTTGGCTAATAAATGTATAGGGTTTTCAATAAGAAATTGTAGGGCAATCAGGAAGATCCCTCTAGTTGCAAGAGTTCTATTTATTTTGGGTGTGTTCCAGCTTTCCCTTTTTCTATTTTTAGAAAATAAAATGATGGAAGCTCCCAATAATATATACATACTTGGGATAGCCAAACTTGCAAATAAAGTACCCCAAAACTGAAAAGGCGGGAGATCAGCATAGTGCTTTTTAGACCAAAACTCAGCACCAATATTATTTCCTGTAAAAAACCAAAATGACAAACATGACAGAATAACTAAAAGTACTCCTCGCCAAAGGTCAATTAGAGGTAGTCTAGCTTGGCTAGAATTTGTTTTCATGGAAACTAGGTCTTTTGAGACCCTGAATGTACTGTAAATGTAGGAAAATCAATAATCTAATTTAAGACAGCCCAAATCTTTTTCCAGGCAACGCTTTCACAATACCTTTAAATTCGAGGCTTAAAAGTATTCCAGCTAGTCTACTCACATTTACTTGCGTGCGCCAGCTTAATTCATCTAAAATAACAGGAACTTTTGCGTCAATTAATTGACTTAGCACTAACCATTCTTCGGAGCTGAAGTCCTCTTGATTAAAGTTGACATTTTGGTTTTTGGGAGCCGATTGATCTGTGTCTTCCCATCCCATTTCGGCCAAACATTGGTTTATACTAATGAAAATTCTTGCTTTATTTTGGCTAATCAAATGATTGCAACCCTCGGAGTAGGTATTTCCTAAGTTGCCAGGAACAGCAAATACTTCTCTATCATATCCATTGGCAAGTTCGGCGGTAATGAGCGCACCACCTTTTTTTGCTGCTTCCACCACTATTACCGCATCGGCCATTCCTGCCACTATTCGATTACGGGCAGGAAAATTATGCGCATCTGGTATCGTCCCTAATGGGAGCTCGGTCATAATTCCTCCCGCTTCCTGCATTTGCTTAGCTATGTCTCGATGGGCCGATGGATAAATTTTGTCCATTCCATTTCCCATCACTGCTAGCGTTGGTATGCCGTACTTTAGTGACATTCTATGCGCTTGAATATCTATGCCGTAAGCTAAACCACTTACAATCAGAATATTTTTTCCGCCGATGTTCTTTATAAGCTCCTCGGTTACAGACTTCCCATATTCCGTCGCATTTCTGGAGCCCACTATGGCAAGGTTGAAGGAGCTTTGTAGGGCATTTGTATTTCCTTTGAAATACAACACTGCAGGCCCGTCAGGAATGTGTTTGAGTTTGGTAGGATAGTGTGAGTCAGTAAAGAAAAGTAATTCAATGCCCTCTTTATCCATTTTATCCAACTCAGCTTTGGCATTTTCAAGAGTTGCTTTTTTCCTGATTATTTCCGCTGTTTTTTTTCCAACACCAGGGATTTTAAGCAACTTCCCTTCAGGCATGTCAAATACTTTCTGAGCACTGCCACAATAGCTTATGAGTTGGCGAATATTGAAGTCTCCTACTGATGGAGTAAGATAAAGCGCAAGTTGATATAGCCTATCGTCTACGGCCATGGATTAAGGAAGGCTTTCTTGTAGCTCTACTAAAAAGCTCCTGATATTACGTAGTGAACTAATCATGGTTGCATTATCAGAACTTGTTCCTTGTTCTTTTGAATTTTTGATGAATTCTCTTGCTCCTTGTAAGGTATAGCATTTTTCTTTTACCAAATGGTAAACAAGTTTAACACTATCAACGTCCTTTTTCGTAAATACTCGATTGCCTTTTTTATTTTTAGCGGGTTTAATTATATCAAATTCACTTTCCCAAAAACGAATCATAGACGTAGCTACTTTGAACATACCCGCTACTTCACCTATGGTGTAATACTTTTTCTCTATTTCTTTCTCCTTGTAAGGCATCTCGTTTAGGAAATCTGTGGCTAAAAATATTTTTTTGATTAAGATAATGATTGATTTTCGATAGATGCTAATTCTAATAATTTTTCATACTCTTCTGGTGTTAAATCTTGGAAGAAGTAATTCACTGGATTAACAAATTTCCCGTCTTTTAAAATTTCATAGTGCAAGTGAGGTGAAGTGGATTGTCCACTAGAACCTACATACCCAATTTTTTCACCACGCTTTACTTTTTGTCCTTTGCGTACTTCGAAGGCACTCATGTGGGCATATCTAGTGAGATAGCCAAATCCATGGTCAACTTCCACGTATTTACCGTATCCACCAAAAGTAGTTTTCACTTCTACAATTACGCCATCACCTGTAGCATAAATAGGTGTGCCACGAGGGGCGGAGAAATCCACTCCTGCATGAAATTTCTTTACTTTCAAAATAGGATGAGTCCGCATTCCATAGCCAGATGCAAGCCTATTCAATTCCTTATTATTGATCGGCTGGATAGACGGAATCGCTGCCCAAAGCTCTTCCTTATTCATAGCCAATTCCATTAATTCATCATGGCTGCGCGTTTGAATATACATTTGTCTTTTAAGTATATCCACCTGCTTCATCAAGTCTATTATCAATTCCTCCCGCTGTAATCCACTTTGCTTGAAGGATTTATATCTATCTACTCCACCTATTCCGCCTCTACGTATGGAGCTAGGGATCGGCTCGGCTTCGAATATAACTCTATATATATCATCGTCTCTGTCCTCAAGTGACCCAATGAGTGAATTCATTTTATCTAGCTCTTGCTTGAAAAAATCGTAATAAATAACAAGCTCTTCATTTTCCTTTTGCAACCTCGCTTCTTTTGGAGATTCAAAATACTGACTATAGATAAATAATATGCTAATGGCAAGAATAAATGATACGGCGAAGAAGCCTAAAAAATTGAGAAACACGTCCCATTTACTTACTCGTACCCTTTCGTACTTGCAGGTTTCCGTATCATAGTAATATTTTATTCTTGCCATGTGGTAGGGTTAAATATTATCTTAATTTTGTGCTTTGTGTTACCATCGCAATTTTTAACAATCAAATAACGGTAATTTTACCGTCGCAAATATACGATTATAGTTTTTTATAGTTCAACTCCTAAGAAAAAGCCTAGATCCGGATGGAATCGAAAATAATACGTCAAAAATATATTGAATTTTTTAAAAGCAAAGAGCATAGTTATGTGCCCTCATCACCGCTAGTGGTTCAGAATGATCCAACCTTGATGTTTATCAATGCAGGGATGAATCAGTTTAAAGATTATTTCCTAGGCAATAAAGTGGCTCCTTGGCCGCGGGTTGCCAACAGTCAAAAATGCCTTAGAGTTTCAGGTAAGCATAATGATCTGGAAGACGTTGGGATGGATACTTACCACCACACCATGTTTGAGATGCTTGGAAACTGGTCGTTTGGTAATTACTTTAAGAAAGAAGCAATCCAATGGGCTTGGGAATTGTTGACAGAAGTATATAATCTCCCGAAAGACCGAATGTACGCATCAGTTTTTGAAGGAGATAAAGGAGATGGATTAGCTTTCGATCAAGAGGCATTTGACTTGTGGAATGCCATTATTCCAGCAGAGCAAATTATCTACGGCTCCAAGAAGGATAACTTTTGGGAAATGGGAGATACCGGTCCATGTGGCCCATGTTCAGAAATACATATTGACCTCAGACCGCAATCCGAAGTTGATACTGTGCCCGGGCGTGATTTGGTCAATAATGACCACCCGCAAGTTGTGGAGATATGGAACCTCGTATTTATGCAGTTCAATCGCATGGCAGACGGCAGTCTAAAACCTTTACCCGCCCAACATGTAGATACAGGTATGGGCTTCGAAAGGCTTTGCATGGCCATTCAACAAAAAACATCCAATTATGATACGGATGTTTTCACGCCATTAATTGAGGCAATTTCAGCTGAGGCAGGAGTGAAGTATGGAGAGAATGCCAAAATCGATATCGCTATTCGGGTAATTGTAGATCATATCAGAGCAATTTCATTTACCATTGCCGACGGTCAGCTACCAAGTAATAATAAGGCCGGATATGTGATTCGCCGAATACTACGCCGTGCAGTTCGCTATGGCTACACATTCTTAAATTTTCGCGATCCTTTTCTTTTTAGGCTTTTGCCTATTCTTGCCGATCAGTTCGACGGGGTATTTCCTGAACTCAAAAGTCAACAAGATTTTATCGCGCGGGTAATAATGGAGGAAGAAATATCCTTCCTAAGAACGCTCGAAAACGGATTGAAAAGCTTCCAGCAAATCAAGGAGACCCTACGTGGAGATACCATCCCAGGCAATCTGATTTTCGAACTGTACGATACTTTTGGCTTTCCTTATGACCTCACAGCCTTACTTGCTCGTGAAAATGAGCTTCAAATGGACGAAGCAGGTTTCAAAAAGGAATTGGAATCACAAAAAGCAAGATCGCGCAAGGCAGCCGAGCAAGAGAAGTCCGATTGGATGATCGTTTCGAATGATACAGATGTTGAATTCGTCGGATATGATAATACAGAAGCATCGGCAAAATTGCTTCGATATAGAGAGATCAAAGAAAAAGGTGGTACCTATTATCAATTGGTATTGGATAAAACGCCGTTCTATGCCGAAAGTGGCGGCCAAGTAGGAGATAGCGGGAGGTTGATTTGCGATGATGAAAGTATCGAGGTTTTTGACACCAAAAAGGAAAATGATTTAATTATCCAGTTCACAAAAAAGCTTCCATCTGACCTAGAAGCAAATATCCTTTGCCAAATTGATGTTGAAAAACGCAATAAAACGCGTAACAATCACAGTGCGACTCATTTGTTGCATGCTGCTTTAAGACAAGTTTTGGGGAATCATGTACAGCAAAAAGGCTCTTTGGTTAATTCGGAAATATTAAGATTTGATTTCTCTCATTTCAGTAAAGTAGAGGAAAGTGAAATCATTCGAATTGAGGATATTGTAAATCGAAAAATTAGGGAAAATGTCACCCTCGATGAGAAGCGAAATGTCCCTATCGAAGATGCAAAAACTTTGGGCGCAACGGCACTTTTTGGCGAAAAATATGGGGAGTTTGTAAGGATAATTACCTTTGGTCAAGATTTTAGTGTGGAGTTATGCGGTGGTACCCATACACCTGCTACTGGTAATATTGGCTATTTCAAAATAATGAGTGAGAGCTCAGTAGCTGCTGGTGTTAGAAGAATCGAAGCGCTAACTTCAGAAGGAGCAGAGCAGTATATGCGTGAGAAAGAAGAAATTCTTAATGAAGTTCAGCAAATACTTAAAGGGCCACAGGATGTAAAAAAGGCGCTGAATCAATTACTTGAAGATCGCAGTAATCTCCAAAAGGAATTGGAGAAATTGCATCTCGATAAGGCTTCTGGAATGAAGGATGAACTCAAGCAAAAACAATCTATACATGCGGGTATGAATGTGATCATAGAGCAGGTAAGTTTGCCAAATGCGGATGCTTTGAAAAAGATTGCATACGAATTAAAAAATGAGGTTGAAAACTTGATGCTTATCTTAGCATGTGAAATCGACCAAAAGCCAATGATAGCAGTAATGGTATCAGATGAGTTGGTAAAAGAGAAAAGTGTAGACGCAGGGAAAATAGTACGAGAGCTTGCTAAGCATATTCAAGGTGGAGGAGGTGGTCAGCCCTTTTTCGCAACAGCGGGAGGTAAAAATCTTGCCGGCTTACCACAGGTTGTCGCAGCAGCCAAGTCAATGATTAAAGAGATATTGTAATAAATAGGAAATGATAACTACCAAAATAAGAGATAAATATCGCGTTGTAATTGGACTAGAAGTTCATGCTCAATTATTGACTCAAAGCAAAATGTACGTTTCTGATTCTACAGAATATGGCAATATGCCCAATATGCATATTAGTCCTATTACGTTAGGCCACCCAGGCACATTGCCCAAAGTCAACAAAAAAGCAGTTGAATATGCCATCAAAATGGGTATTGCCTGTAATAGCGACATAAGTAGGTATCAAATCTTTGATCGTAAAAATTATTTCTATCCTGATCTTCCAAAAGGATATCAGATTACTCAAGATCGCACTCCGATATGTATTGGTGGTGAAGTGAAAATAAAAGTGGGAGAGAGGGAGAAAACAATTACCCTCACTCGAATTCACATGGAAGAAGATGCAGGGAAGTCCATCCACATGGCTCAGGAAATTGACACCTTAATAGATTTGAATAGAGCTGGTATGCCACTGATTGAGATCGTAACCAATCCTGATATTGACGATTCTGATGAAGCCTATGCATTTTTGACTGAAATAAGAAAACTGGTTCGCTACCTTGAAATATGTGATGGCAACATGGAAGAAGGATCTCTTCGCTGTGATGCCAACATTTCGGTGATGCTCAAAGATGCTACAGAATTTGGGAAGAAGGTAGAAGTGAAGAATATGAACTCCTTCAAGAATGTCCAAAGAGCTATTGAACATGAAATTGAGCGGCAGATATTAATGGTCGAAAACAAGGAAAATATACCTTCTGA
Organism: Cyclobacteriaceae bacterium; assembly: GCA_041689935.1. GTDB lineage: Bacteria > Bacteroidota > Bacteroidia > Cytophagales > Cyclobacteriaceae > CAXBDP01. Next base: position 3,588 of record JBDNFI010000057.1, on the reverse strand, counting down.
GACCAGAACCTTCGATGCTGTTACCGGCAAAACGAGTAGCATGCGAACAAAGGAAGATTTGAATGATTACCGATATTTCCCCGAGCCTGATTTGAGCCCACTAGTTGTGTCCGAAGAATGGCTAAAAAATGTCGCAAATGAAATGCCGCCACTTCCATGGGTATTATTTGATCGATTTATTAAAGAGTATAATCTATCAGAATACGATGCTCAAGTGCTTACAGATAGCAAAGAAATTGCGCTGTTTTTCGAAGACTTGTGTAAACATACTAATAACTATAAGGCGGCATCCAATTGGGTGATGGGTCCTGTAAAGTCTTACTTAAACGAACTTACACTTCATATCAAGGATTTCCCAATTAGCACGAAGCAGTTATCCGAATTGATTAGTTTGGTAGATCAGGGTAAAGTCAATTTTTCATCCGCTTCTCAAAAGATATATCCCGAGTTGATAAAAAATCCTACTGAAAACCCTCTCAAAATAGCTGAAAGACTAAATTTGGTGCAGGATAGCAGCGAAGATTCATTATTGCCTATTATTGAAGAAGTAATTGCCGCTTTTCCAGAAAAAGCACAGGAATATAGAGATGGCAAAAAGGGTCTTTTAGGGATGTTTATGGGTGAGGTAATGAAAAAGAGCAACGGCAAAGCGGATCCCAAAGTGGCAAGTGGCTTAGTTAGGGAAGTTTTGGAAAGGAACTAATCCCTATTTCTACAAGTTTTTAAGATTGATAAAAATTTAACTAATGAAAAATTTGGTACTATCTGTTTTAAGTTTATTACTATTTATCTCTTGTCAAACTCAGGATACTGAGAAAGTACAGGGATCCTTTCCACTAGAAATTACACTTAGCGGAAAAATTGAAAATCCAAAGGAAGGTCATATCATCCTTCAAGTACTAGAAGCAAATCAATTGCAAACGGTAGATACATTACTTTTAGAAACTGACAATTCCTTTGAAATAACCGTTTCACTTGATCAGCCGAATCTGTATTTACTAAGAATTTATGATTTAACTCCAATCACCTTAGTTCTTAATGATGAGAATGTTAATATTTCATTAGATGCATCAAAACCAAGCGATAAAGCAACTGTAGAAGGCTCAAGAGATACTGATTTATTTGCCCAAATGCAGGACATCATTCTCGAATATCAAGAAAAGGAGAGGGCTTTAAATGATCAATTTGTTGCCGCAAGTCAAAGAGGTGAAAGCAAAAGAATGGATTCCTTAAGGACTGAATATTTTAATGTAGAAGGACAAAAAAAGGATGCTTTGAAAAACATAATTAACGGAAATAGTCCATCCATCGCCTCATTACTGTCTTTAAATTTTTTCGATATTGAAACGGACTTTACTTTTATGGATTCGCTTGCCTATACTTTACGCACAGCATTTCCATCGTCCTATATGGCGACAGACTTAGGTAGAATGGTTGACGATGCCCGTTCACTAGCTGTGGGTGCAGTAGCTCCGGATATATCACTTCCAAATCCAGATGGAGAAATAATTTCCCTTTCGGACTTAAGAGGGCAGTACGTTTTAATTGATTTCTGGGCAGGTTGGTGCAGACCCTGTAGAGAGGAAAATCCTAATGTAGTCAGATTGTATAATACCTTTCATGATAAGGGATTTACAGTATTTGGAGTTTCCCTTGATAGAACGCGGGAGGATTGGGTAAATGCCATCGAAGCAGACGGTCTTCCTTGGCCACAGGTTTCTGATATCAAGTATTTCAATTCAGAAGCTGCTGCACTGTATAAAGTAGATGCTATTCCATTTACAGTAATGGTAGATCCTGACGGAGTGATCATAGCAAAGAATCTAAGAGGGCCAACTTTGGAAGCCAAATTAGTCGAACTGTTTGGTAAAGAATAAGCAATAAGTCTAAAGAATATAAAAAGGGTGTATAATAGCTCCCTTTCTTTTTATCTGTTCTGTAATTTAACATAATATAAATTATGTAACATAATTAAAAATTCAATAATACATAGGTACTACATTGTACCAATTAATTTCCATAGTTCCTTAGAACACGCTTTATTCAGGTTTCTATTTTCATCTATAAGATCAATAAAACTAAGCGTACAACCATGTTCCTTATCTATTCCTTGGTGATACTTTCCATAAGTTCCGTCTGGACTTGATTGAGTCTTTAGATAAAGTAAAATACTACTGTAACTCTTCCAGTAGAGATTATAAGCATATATCTGCTTTAGATCATCGTCCGAGGGACTCGCTTGATCTAGCACTTTCCATTTAGTATCAATTATAAAAGTCTCCTCTCCTTTTTTGATGACAATATCTGGTTTAATTTCTTTATTCCCCCAAAACTTCTTTCTTCGCTGGGGTAATACTTCAAAACCTTCATCCTTGGTTTTAAGCAACTGTCGATAAATGAATTCCTCCCAGAGATCATTCATATTAAAAAGTATTGCTAATAAGTTTTCCGAATCTGATTTGATATCTGGTGAATAATTCAAAATGATTAGCCGGGCTATGCTGATTGCTTCTTTGTACTTCTTGGTGTTTCTTGATAGCACTAGCATATCAAATGTCTTGTCATTAATTGCTCGAACTGATGATATGGAGTAAAAAAAAAGGTTTAGACCAAGAGCTCGATCTTTTAAATGTGTGGCACAATTGAGTTTACATATTACTTCTAGGGCGAGCTTTATTATCTGGTTATAAATATTATCAGAACTGTAGATTGTATGCTCTTTAAAAAAGCGTTCCTTATGAACAAGATTCTTTCTTATGTGATCAGAAAACACTAATTTTCCTTTTAAGGCTTTTATCTGATCTTGATTTCTTAAGTACTTCTTTGTTAATCCTTTATGAACAAGAGTTTCTACTTCATCCAAATACATTTCTATATATAGATCGAGTAATGAATTCTCTCGCTTTCGAAGTACGGCTTGGGATACAGATTCGCGCTTAATTTTCTCGCATTCAGCGAGCATCTGAAGTAGAATTTTATGCCAGAACTGCGAATCACTGTCATCGGTTTTAGGCAATATTTCAATAGTTGTTCGGCCAATTTGGATGACGCCAACAAACTGCTTGAATTTAACACCTTGCCGTATGACTTTAAAATATTTATTACCATGCTGATCATTGTAAGCACAAAGTTGGTCAAATTGCTTTGAGGTTAAGAATCTTCCATCAGACCTCTCATATGTTTGAATCACTTCATGCTCAAAGACTTGAATATATCGCTTCTGTTCACTCATAAATAGCTATGAAATCCTGTTTCTTCCATGATTCAGCATTGGTCAATGTGTAAACAGTACGACTCTCGTAATCTTCTCTTAAGTCGGCATTGATTTCCTTGAATTTGGCAAATGATAACTTCTTATCATTTTGAGCTTGAACAAATGCATCACCAAGCACCAAACCTATTTTGCCATAGTCCCCATAAAAATACTCTTGTAGTAATGGAATAATGTTTTAGGGTTACTCATTTAGGCCACTAAACATTGTTTATCAATATATTAAGTAGTATATTAGAGTATAAAATCACCCGTATGAAACTACTTCAATTAGACCGAAAAACCTTTGAAAAGCAATTTGGAGACAAATCTTCCTG
>JBDNFI010000056.1:0-38073 GCA_041689935.1 Cyclobacteriaceae bacterium | reverse complement strand
AGCAGGAAGATTTGTCTCCAAATTGCTTTTCAAAGGTTTTTCGGTCTAATTGAAGTAGTTTCATATGGGTGATTTTATACTCTAATATACTACTTAATATATTGATAAACAATGTTTAGTGGCCTAAATGAGTAACCCTATTAAACTTATAAGCAGGAGTGCGGTTAAATGGCTTTTTTTAAGAATATACATATATTTTAATCTGAAAACTTTTGTTTTTTTAGTACAACATTTGTTATTTGTTACTAATAACAAAATCTACCCTAAAGTGGGTAACAATATAATCAATTCCTACAGTAACAATTGAAAGCTAATAGGTTCACAAAAACCTGATAAAAATCAAGTTTTTGCATAATACCTATCAGCTAGCTACTATATAGATAAAATTACCTTAGTGCCAGTTTAAAACCACAAGCTGCCGCAATATGCAAATAGAAAAATTTCAATATGACAATAAGATCGTAAAGTACTTTGTTATTGCCACCGTAATATTTGGTTTGGTCGGGATGTTGGTTGGATTACTGATTGCTATTCAGCTTTTTTATCCAGTTTTCAATTTTGATTTGCCCTACACGACCTTCGGTAGGTTACGTCCCTTGCACACAAATGCGATTATTTTTGCCTTTGTCGGTAACGCTATGTTTGCAGGTACGTATTATTCTACACAAAGATTACTCAAAACCAGAATGTTTAGCGATAAACTTAGCTGGATCAATTTCTGGGGCTGGCAGTTAATTATCCTTGCTGCGGCGATTACCCTCCCGCTTGGTTTGACTACCTCAAAGGAATACGCAGAGCTCGAATGGCCTATTGATATTGCTATTGCATTGATTTGGGTGGTATTTGGGATTAACCTTATCGGTACAATCCTAAAGCGTAGAGAGCGACACATGTATGTAGCCATTTGGTTCTACATAGCCACTTTTATTACCGTTGCTGTTTTGCACATTGTCAATTCTCTTGCACTTCCTGTGGATGCTTTTACGTTTAAAAGTTACTCAATTTATGCAGGAGTTCAAGATGCTTTAGTTCAATGGTGGTATGGTCACAATGCTGTGGCATTTTTCTTAACCACGCCCTTTTTAGGACTGATGTATTATTTCTTGCCAAAGGCTGCAAACAGACCAGTTTATTCCTATAAGCTTTCAATTATTCACTTTTGGTCGCTAATTTTTATTTATATCTGGGCCGGCCCACACCACTTGTTGTATACGTCACTTCCAGATTGGGCACAAACTCTAGGTGTCGTATTTTCGATTATGCTAATTGCTCCCTCGTGGGGAGGCATGCTAAATGGCTTGCTTACTTTACGCGGAGCTTGGGATAGAGTACGGGAAGAGCCTGTATTGAAATTTATGGTTGTGGCGGTTACTGCTTATGGTATGTCCACTTTTGAGGGGCCTATGTTGTCCTTAAAAAGTGTGAACGCCATTGCCCATTACTCAGATTGGATTATTGCTCACGTACATATTGGCGGCTTAGGTTGGAATGGATTCTTAACATTCGGGATGCTGTACTGGATGATCCCAAGAATGTGGGGAACTAAACTTCACTCCATTAAGCTTGCAAACTTCCACTTCTGGATAGGTACTCTTGGGATAATATTCTACGCGCTACCCTTGTATGTGGCAGGTTTAACCCAAAGTCTAATGTGGAAGCAATTTACGGATGAAGGATTGCTTCAATATCCAAACTTTTTGGAAACGGTGATTCAAATTGTACCAATGTATATATTAAGGGCATTGGGTGGATTGCTTTACCTTATTGGTACCATTACCATGACTTACAATTTGGTGCAAACCGCCAAAGCGGGCAAATTCATACCAAATGAGGATGCTGAGGCTCCGGCGCTAGAAAAAAGGAAAATTGCGGGCGGCCACTGGCATAGCGTGCTGGAAAGAAAGCCTTTAGTTTTGACTGGGTTGGCTTTAGTGGCAATTTTGATTGGCGGCATAGTGGAGATGGTACCAACGTTCCTTATAAAATCAAACATACCAACGATCGCAAGTGTGACACCATACACATCGCTGGAATTACACGGTCGAGATATTTATATCCGTGAAGGTTGTGTGTCTTGCCACTCCCAAATGGTGCGGCCATTTAGATCTGAGACCGAAAGGTATGGAGAGTATTCTAAAGCTGGAGAGTTCGTGTATGATCATCCATTCCTTTGGGGCTCTAAACGAACCGGTCCAGACTTGCACAGAGTAGGTCAAAAATATCCGGATTCTTGGCATTATTACCACATGATGGATCCTACCACCATGTCGCCTGGCTCTTTGATGCCTACTTATATATGGTTGTTTGAAGATAGCTACGCTGTGGATGAAATCAAGCCTAAAATTACGGTAATGAGGAAATTAGGTGTTCCTTATCCTGAAGGATTTGAAGACCAAGTAGAAGCAGAAATCAATGCACAATCTGCCGAAATTGTGAAACGCTTAACAGACGCAGGCATAGAGACGAAGCAAGACAAAGAGATCATTGCTTTGATAGCATACCTACAGAGGTTAGGAACGGATATTAAATTGAAGACTGCAAATTAAAAAAGGGAGAACATTATGTATAAGCAAGTCCTAGAACGAATCGATGACATTGCCCTTTGGCCAATTATCTCATTGATTATATTTTTCAGTTTTTTTATGGGTCTTATTTGGTGGGTTATTCGATTAGATAAAGGACATGTATCTAAAATGGAAAACCTACCAACTGAGGACGATAGTATTCAGTCATCTGTAAAATCACCACTATGAATCTGATAAAAAATTTATTCTCAAATCACCTTGTTGCAAAATTTTGCACGGCATTTTTGGCTCTGTTCATTCTGCAATCTCCTGCAAATGCACAATCTCAGATGGGTCAAGATGAAATTGTTTTAATTTCCATTATCGGAATTCTTGGAGCTATTGTACTGATGCTTTTATTGGTGGCCTTCTATATAGTGAAGGTGATGAACCTTATTGTAAGGGATAATGAAGCCACGGAGTTAGCTGCTGCCGGCCTTGAGCCAACCGTCGAAGAAGAAAAAGTAGGCTGGTGGGCTAGGATGATCGAAAAGTTTAACTTTGCAAATACGATCGAAGAAGAAGAGGAAATCCTGCTAGATCATAATTATGATGGTATCAAAGAATTAAATAATCACCTTCCGCCTTGGTGGACCAATCTATTCTATTTGACAATTGCTTTCTCCGTAGTGTATGTACTAGTATATCACGTATTTAATGTGATGCCTTTACAAGAAGAAGAATATAATTTGGCAATGGCGGACGCAGCAGAGCAAATGGATTTACGCCTTGCCTCAGCGGAAGAAGACTTTGTAGATGAAACCACTGTTGAATTTATAAATACATCGGAAGCAATGACGGAGGGGGCCACCTTATATACTAGAAATTGTGTGGTTTGCCATGGAGTGAGTGGAGAAGGAAGTATCGGTCCTAACCTGACCGACCAATACTATATACATGGCGGAGATATCAGAGACATATTTACAGTAATTAAATATGGTGTTCAAGAAAAAGGGATGATCCCTTGGCAAACAAGTTTGACTCCAAGCCAAATGCAAAATGTAGCCAGTTATATCTATACACTTGAAGGAACAAATCCAGCAAATGCCAAAGATCCCGAAGGGCAAATGTATACACGCGACGAATCAACGCAAGAAGACGCAGTTGACAAAGAAACTACAGAGGAAGTAGTGATAGAAAACGATCAGGTACTAGAAGAAGAGTTGGATAATAAATAAAAAACCGATGAGGTTTCTATAGTATGGCCAATCCAGCAGATAATTTATATACGTTTGATGAAGAATATCGTGATACCATTGCCACAGTAGACGCAAGCGGAAAGCGTATTTGGGTGTATCCTAAAAAACCTTCCGGTAGTTTCCATACGTGGAGGGCGGTAGTCGCTGTTGTTTTACTCACCTTACTTTTTGGAGCACCGTGGATAAAAATTGATGGCCAGCCATTAATGCTCTTTAATATTTTTGAGCGCAAATTTGAGGTTTTTGGGCAGGTATTTTGGCCTCAAGATTTCTTCCTTTTTGCTCTTTTTCTAATTACGCTATTTGTTTTTATCATCCTTTTCACGGTGCTATATGGCAGAATTTGGTGTGGGTGGGCATGTCCTCAAACCATTTTTATGGAAATGGTTTTTCGCAAAATTGAATACTTGATAGAAGGCGATGCGAATATGCAGCGAAAATTAGCGGCTGCTCCTTGGAACAAAGAGAAAATTCTCAAAAAGGGAGGTAAGCAGGTCCTTTTCTTATTCATCTCCATCTTGATTGCCCATACAGTAATGGCCTATTTGGTTGGGATAGAGCAGGTGAAATTGCTGGTTACTCAATCTCCTTCCGAAAATCTAGCAGGGTTTATAGGATTGGTAGCTTTCACAGGTGTTTTTTATTGGGTGTTCAGCTACTTCCGTGAGCAAGCTTGTGTGGCAGTTTGCCCATACGGTCGATTGCAAGGAGTATTGCTAACGCGCGATTCCTTCGTCATTATATATGATTGGATTCGTGGCGAGCCAAGAGGAAAATTAAAGAAAAATGATGATTCCAATACGGATCTAGGAGATTGTATAGATTGTAAACTTTGTGTACATGCTTGCCCTACAGGTATTGATATCCGAAATGGTACCCAATTGGAATGTGTGAATTGTACCGCATGTATTGATGCATGCGATACGGTAATGACTAAAATAGGTAAACCTACTGGGTTAATTCGTTTCGACTCCTTTAGCGCAATATCAGAAGGTAAAAAGTTCAATTTTAATGGAAGAGTTGCTGGCTATTCAGTGATTCTTTCAGTGCTAGTAATTTTCCTAGGAAGCCTGTTAGTCGGTCGCGCTGAGGTAGAAACTACAGTTTTGAGAGTGCCAGGGCAACTTTTTCAAGAAAGAGTAGAAGGACAAATAAGCAATCTTTATAACGCTCAGTTTATCAATAAAACTAATTCGGATATGGAGTTGAGCTTACGAGTGATCGATGTAGAAGGGGCAGAAATTGAAATGGTTGGGCGCGAAACTATTATGGTAGCAGCGAGAGGATTTCAAGAAATTGTCTTCTTTTTAAATCTGCCAAAATCACATATCGAAAGCTCTAAAACTTCACTTAAAATAGAAGTGATGCGCGAGGGTGAAGTCGTCGATATTATCAAAACAAATTTTTTAGGGCCTGTAAATTAATTGAAATATGAGCTGGGGATGGAAAATAGCTTTGCTATACATAAGTTTTGTTGTATTCATGATCACCTTGGTGATTATTACCTTTCAATTTGATGTCAACTTGGTTGCAAAGGATTATTATTCACAGGAATTGATGTATCAATCTCAAATTGATAGTAATAACAATCTTCAAGCACTTGATGAAAAGGTATCCTTGAAATATCAAAAGGCTGATGCAATCTTGGAGGTGAAACTTCCTCCCGCTTCTTTTGCAGACGATACAAAAGGAACTGTGCAGTTTTTCAGGCCATCGGACGGAACTTTTGATTTTCAATTGACCTTTGATCAATCAGATGGAAATGTTTTGAAATACAATACCAAAGAGATTTTATCAGGTCTTTGGAGAATTAAGATTAACTGGAATAGCGAAGGCAAGACCTATTATTTTGAAGAAAAAGTAGTATTGTAATGATGTATTATCTCAGTGGATTTTTAGTAGGCATTATGGGCAGTTTGCATTGCCTGGGAATGTGCGCACCACTGAGTATGGTCATGGGTAGTAAGAAATTCCTAAAGGGTAAACTGGTCTATAATGGCGGGAGGGTAGTAACCTATGCTATCCTTGGCTTATTGGTTGGGCTAATAGGACAGTTGATTGCCTACGGCGGTTTACAACAGATTTTATCTCTCTTGGCCGGCTTCTTTATCTTGGCTTTCGCGGCGATGCCTTATTTAGCCAAAAGACTAGAAAGTGGGAGTTCCCAAGCTGCAAAACTAGTTTCGTGGCTTAAATCAAAAATGGGTTTATACATCAAAAAACCTGGCTATACATCATCCTTTGCCGTAGGAATGCTCAATGGCATACTGCCTTGTGGTCTAGTGTATTTGGGCTTGGCAGGCGCTGCCTTGGCCGGCTCAATGGAAGGAGGGATGATTTACATGATTTTCTTCGGTCTTGGTACCTTCCCGATGATGCTCGTTGCGGCAAGCGTGGGGAAATTCTTCCATCAGCGATTTTCCTTCAATTTGCTGAAATTGTATCCGTACTTTATGGCGGTTTTGGGCATTATCTTCATTATTCGTGGGTTAGATTTGGGCATTCCCATGGTAAGTCCATCCTTACTTATGGGTGCGGATTCAAGCATCACAGATTGCTAAAGCTATTTGCTGAAAATTTTTTTATAGACGGGTTTTCGATACAAAAACTGACCATAAAGCAAGGGGTAAAATAGCAGGTTTGTAACCATAGTCCCTGTGCTAAACTCAATATCGTCAATGATGGTGGTGCCACCATCCTCCCGCTTTTCAATAATGTGATGATGCTTCCATCTCGACAAGAAAAAAGGAAGTTTCACTCCTTCATCTATAAATGAAAAACCATTTTCATCTTCTTTGCTCTCGGTAATATGAGAGATCCATTTTTGCTTGAATAATAGAAAATTCAATAGTAAAATTACCTTATCGCCTTTAATGCATCCATCAAACTGCTGCACCTCAACAGGTGGGAACGGAGGGTTTAATTTCACAAAAAGCTCTTTTGTAAAGCCCGAAACTACCTTTTTCCATTCCGAATTAACATGCGTTGCAATTTTGATTTTCATCTGTCTATTTTAATATTTGCCAAAAAATGCGCTCTTTCCTAAGAGATTTACCGATACTTTTGTTTGATTCAAAAACACAGTAACCCATAAAATCGGTTAATATAGTCACTTTAAATCTACAAAATGAAATTTGGGCGACTCGAAAATATTTCAAAAGTCAATTTCACTTTACCTACTGAGCATAAGGGAAACCGATTTGTAAAAGGAGCTGAGGAGTTTAAGCTATATTATGGCGCGCCATTATGGGGAGACAAAAGTTTTATAGGGAAGCTATACCCACCTAATACAAAAGCTTCGGACTATTTATATTACTATTCTCGGCAGTTTAATGCCATTGAGCTAAATAGTAGCCATTACCGAATTCCAAGTGTAGAGCAAGTGCAAAAATGGACGGCACTCACACCCTCGAACTTTAAGTTTTGTCCAAAAATCCCTCAAATCTTTTCGCAGCGAAATGATTTGGGCATTGAACATCCCATGCAGGACGTATTTTTTGAAATGCTATATGCCTTTGCTCAGCGATTGGGTCCCGTGTTTTTACAGCTTTCACCAAACTTTTCGGTTGAGAAACGGGGCGCGCTGATTAGGTTTTTAACGCATTGGCCAAAGGATGTGAAAATCGCTGTGGAATTCCGTCATACCTCTTGGTTTGAGGATAATACATTTACCTCTATAACCAAGGAGTTGGAGGACTTGGGAATTGCCTTAGTGGTAACCGATACAGCTGGAGTGCGGGAGGTTTTGCATAGCCGAGTGATCAGTGATATTGCTTTTGTCCGCTTCGCCGGCAATTCCCTGCACCCAAGTGACTTTAGCCGAATAAACGAATGGGCGGCAAGGCTACAATTTTGGATTGATAAAGGGCTAAAAGAGATTTACTTCTTTATCCATCAGCCTGAAGAAGTGCTTTGTGCGGATATTGCGATTGATTTGATCACAAACCTGAACAAAAATTTATCTCTGAATTTGCCTATGCCTAGCTTTAGAGAAAATGAAGGCGAACAAGGCAATCTTTTCTGAAAATGGGACAACATCATCATCACGATAACAGCGACCACGGCCATCACCACCATCATACGGGAAAAAACCTATCAATAGCTTTTTTCCTCAATCTCTCATTCACCATTATCGAGATTATTGGCGGCTTATTGACCAATAGTATGGCCATCTTGGCAGATGCGGTTCATGATTTCGGCGATAGCTTTTCGTTAGGATTAGCTTGGTATTTAGAAAAGTATTCGAATAAAAAACGGACAAAGGACTTCACCTATGGCTATCGGAGATTTTCTATTTTGGCAGCGTTTATTAACAGCGTTGTATTAATTATTGGCTCATTGTCCATTCTTTTTTTTGCCATTCCACGCCTTTGGGATCCGCCTATGCCAGATGCGGGAGGGATGATTTGGTTGGCTATTTTGGGAATTGTCGTCAACGGAGCAGCAGTTCTTCGGCTCCAAAAAGGAGAAAGTTTGAACGAAAAGGTAGTAATGCTTCACTTACTTGAGGATGTACTAGGTTGGGTGGCTGTGCTTGTAGTGGGGGTGGTTTTATTATATTTTGATTTGCCCATTTTAGACCCATTATTATCCATTGGGTTGGCCTGCTACATATTATGGAATGTCTTCAAGAATTTTGGTAAGACTGTCACCATTTTTCTGCAAAAGAAACCTGCCAATTTCGAAGAACAATCCTTCAAAGAAAAGATGAGTGAATTAGAGATGATTACCAGCGTGCACGATATTCATGCGTGGACTATGGATGGCCAATACGGTGTGCTCACATTGCATGTGAAAGTAACTCAATCTGTTGAAAAGGAGGAAATTGTTAAAATGAAAGCGGCCATTAGAGAGACTGCCGCTGGATATGGAATCAATCATACAACCATTGAAATAGAATATGATGATGAGGACTGCGGCCAACCTGAATGCAGGTAATCGGTATTGATTCTATTCGGGAATACGCACATTGTATAAGTTTTAAAAATCCCACTGATGAAAAAGCGGTTGTAAGGTTAAATTTCAGCGTTTACGTGTCACTGAACTGTGCTACCCAAAGCAGCACTAATTATAGAGAGCGAAAAGCCTTACGCACAATTAGCACGAAATGGGGAATTTCATCGGGCCAATTTGAAGTATTTGTGCGATGTGTTGTGCGATATTTTGAGCTAGCCAAGCCGCTTTCTGAAAGAGTTGTCTTGAACTAAGTCTGGTTTTTAGAGTCATTTTATCAGCAGGAGTAAAACTATTAATTGTATTAATCTAATTTATTAGCGTGAAAGGGAGGAAATACGCAAAAAATGGAGATTCTTTCTTTTTTATGAACTCTTATGCTTATTTTGCTGTGGATGGAGCAAAACAAAAAAATACTCTTTACACTCATAGGCGCACTTACTATTGCATTTTTTGTAGTTAGCACTCTTGGTATTGAGCAACAAAATGTTTTTGCTAAAGCTAAGCAAGCCACAAAGCCTATTTATAAATTTGAACATCCGATAATTGCCAAATCCGACTCACTATATGCTCTGGGTCAGTTTGAAGCTGCGATTAAAGTGCTTACTGATGGTGGAGAAATTGCTAAATCAGACCTTAACTTCGAACTTCAAGTTGGAATATTGAATAAGCTAAGTTTTGTAAACAGGAGAATTGGAAACTGGGGACAAGCTGAAGAATTATTATTACAAGGAATTGAATTAGCTAGCTCCAATTTAGATGAATTTCATCCAGCATTAGCAGCCGTCTATTTTTATTTAGCGGGGCTTTATGATCGAACCAACCGACCTCTTTTAGCTCTAGAGAATTTCGATAAAGCCCTTGAATTGAGAGAAAAATATTATCAGGAAGAGAATGCAGATATTGCTAATGTGTTAGTCGGCATTGGGGATGTTTATCGTTTTAACTATTCAAATTATGATAGTGCCACCAAGTATTATCAAAAGGCTTTAGAAATTCAGGAAAGGGTTTTAGAAGGAGGGAGTGTCCAGTTAGGGGCAAACTACTATAGTATTGCAAGTGTTCAGCGGCTCAAAGGTGAATTTGAGAATGCCTTGATTTATGCCCAGCAAGCCTTAAAAACTTATGGATCTTCGGAAGATGTGACACCAAATCTACTAGCAAATACCCACATGCTTTTAGGAAATATCCATTTTGGAAGAGAGGCCTACTTGGAATCCACCCAAGATTATGAGAAAGCAGTTCAGATTTCTTTAGAAAACTTAATCGCTCAAAACAACCTTGGCGACTACTACAACAGTTTGGGTGCCGCATACCGAATGCTGGATAGTACAAATATTGCCAAAGACTATTATTTCAAAGCGGCAGGGAAATTATCAGAACAGTTTGGATCTAATTCACTTAGATTATCTTATGTCTATGATAATTTAGGGCTTATTTATCGAGATCAAAGATCTTGGGATTCTTCTTTTTATTATTATAACAAATCTTTATTGATACGAGAAGTTGATCCAATTCAGAATAAATCTGAGATTGCTCAATCCTTAAGGTTCCTTGGTGATCTCAATAGGTCAAAAAATACACTTGATCAAGCAGTTCAGTATTATCAACGGTCGATTAATACTTTGCTAGGTGAAGAATTGGAGACGTTCTTAAAAGTTAGCGAAAGCAAAATATTTGAAGATCAAGATTTATTAAAAGGAATCACATCAAAAGCTTCATTGTTAAAATCATTGGCTATAGTTTCAGATGATAAAGATGAAAAGAAATTCTTGCTAAGGATTGCACTAGAGGAGTTTTATAATGCAGATATTATAATCAATAAAAATAGGCAATCATCTGATCGAGAGGGAACAAAACTATTCCTTTCAGAATATTTTAGGGACTCTTACGAAAATGCGATTGATTGCGCCTATTTGCTATATGAATTAGAAAAAGATCCTTTGTTTTTAGAAAAGGCTAGTGAATTTATGGCAAAGAGTAAGGGGCTTCTACTATTAGAAAACCTGAGTGGAGCAGAGGCAATTAATACTTTGGGTCTGCCAGATAGCATTATTGTAAAGGAAAATACTTTAAAGGCTGAGATTGCTTTAATAACGAGAAACATTAACACGTTAAAAAGATCGGACACACCATCTGATAGTAATTTGCTGATTTTAAATCAGTCCTTACTTGATAGAACTAGAGAACAGGATATCTTTAAACAAGAACTTGCACAAGTTTTTCCAAATTATTTTGAATTTAAGTACCGGTATGATTATCCAGATTTAGCTGATTTACAGGCTTGGTCGCAAAAATCTGAATCTACCATTGTTGAGTATTTTTATGGGTCCAATTATGTGTTTGGTTTAGGGATAAATCAAGACGAAATTAAAATTTTCAAAATACTAAAGGATTCAATCCTAGAGAATAGTTTCGGAAAATATAATAATTCTTTAAAGTTTGGATTTAACTTTAGTACCCAAAAAACAGATTTCAATGATTTTACTTCAAGCAGTTATTTTTTATTTCAAAAGCTATTAAGCCCAATAATTCAAAATGCAGATTCTATTGGGAATTTGATCATAATTCCGGATGGCTATTTATCTTCTATACCGTTTGATGCGCTTCTTTTTAATGAAGTAAATGCTGATAAAGTTGATTATAGAAGTTTACCTTATATCCATAATAAGTATATCGTTAGTTACCATTTCAACTCTAGTATGGGTATTAACTCTTCTGAAGAGTTAAATCGGACCGCTAAAAATTTAGTAGCTTTTAGCTTTTCCAGTGAGGATATAAAGAACCTATCAGCGGAGCAAATTTTGACAACCAATCAAATTGGTGGATCTTCAATAGAAATCAAAACTATTTCTTCTTTGGTAGCGAACGTGGATTTGTTCTCAGGACTTGAAGCTTCTGAGGCAAACTTTGTGAAAAATGCACCTAATTACGATGTTATTCATTTAGCCATTCATGGAGAAGCTGATTTGGATAATGCAATGGACTCCAAGCTAATGTTTCCTGCAGGTGGAGCCGGTGAAGATGGTTCTTTGTATCCATTCGAATTATATAATCTGAGCCTCAAAGCAAAATTGGTAGTCCTTTCGGCTTGTGAAAGTGGGGTGGGTAAAATGTTTAGCGGAGAAGGCATCTTCAGTATGGCTAGGGCGTTCGCTTTCGCTGGTAGTCCGACGATTGTGATGAGCTTATGGAAAGTGAATGATAATGCAACCGCAGCATTGATGGAGAGTTTTTATAGAGCCTTATCTAAATCTGAACATGTAGATAATGCCTTAAGAATGGCCAAGGTTGATTATTTACTAAGTGCAGACGAACTAACGGCCCACCCAGCAAATTGGGCAGCTTTAGTCCCAATTGGGAATATGAATGGTTTTGATTGGGAAAATAACACGCTGTTTTCGTCTAGCAATATTATTTATTTTGTTATTGGCATTATACTCATTTTAGGTATCGTATTTTTATTGATAAAGAGACTTAAGTTAATGCCTTCTAATAAGGAGACATCTTATAATCGTTAATTCTATTGCCCACTGAACTTAATACGCTTTATAGTCAATGGATTATATTTATAATGAGGATTAGCCTCAATCTACTTTCACTGCAACTTGGGCTCAACAGTTAAATGTATTTGAGGGCATAAAAAAAGGTGTCAAATTTTGACACCTTTTAATTTATTAATAAAAGAGGAACTAAAGGACACCTATAATTATTACAAGACCTGCCATTCTTCCCTTTCCAGGAATACGTTTTACGAGGACAGAACTTCCAACTTCTAAATTATTTAATTTTCTGTCGGTTACAAAATACAATGGCTCACCATCAGCATCCGCTACAAGTACTCCATATTGCGCAAATCTGCCTTTACTCAAGGATTGTAGATTCTCTAGATTCAAAGAAACCTCTTCTTCTACGCCGTCAGGGAATACTTCATCTTGCCTTACATCGTAAAC
Source organism: Cyclobacteriaceae bacterium (assembly GCA_041689935.1). Taxonomy (GTDB): domain Bacteria; phylum Bacteroidota; class Bacteroidia; order Cytophagales; family Cyclobacteriaceae; genus CAXBDP01. The sequence continues at coordinate 25,404 of JBDNFI010000056.1, read as the reverse complement.
AACAGCTTTTTCTAGAGGATACCCACCGTTTCTAGGAGGGTCAATGTTTACTAGATCTAAAGAAGCAAAAAGATCAGCAGCTTTTTCGGAATAAGAGTTATCTGAAGTCATCAGGAACATCATATATCCCAATGCGTCCATTGCATTGTTTTCTTTCAAATGAGCTAAACTTAAGTACCAAGCAGCTTGGTTGTCGAAATCATCATAGTTTTCGAATAAGTTCGTCAGCTTTGCGATGGCATTTTTGGTATCGCCAAGGCTTAGTTCCGCATTGCCGCCATAAAGTAGCAAGGAAGCATCTTCTTCAACTGTCAAAAGAGCTTTGAAGTGTTTTGAAGCTTCTACAAAATTATAGTTATCGTAAGCAGCAAATGCCAAATCTCTTTGGTCAAATTCATCAGCAGCACTACGAGACATGCTATTTACATTGTTCATGTAGGGAGTGAAATTGCTTTCAAACAACGCCGATGGTTCTGTTTGACCACTGTTGATAATGAAAAAGGATCCCATTACTACCAATACCGCAACAACCGCTGCGGCCATTGAGAATCTTGTAGCGTGGAATACGCCTTTTTTCTTAACACTTGTAGACTCATCAGCAATATTGGCTTCAATTTGCTGTAATTGTTGGAGTGCCTCATTACGGCCTGCGTATTCAATACCTTCAATAAGAGAACTAAGCTTCAAAAAAGCTGAACGTAACTCTTCATTTTCACGAAGATGCTGTTCAAATGCAAGCTTTTCTGTAAGCGTCATTTTCCCTTCAAGGTACTTTTCAATCATTTCAATTTGTTTCATAATTGATATTTAAAAGTGTAAGGAATTTTCTGTAAACAATTTTTTGAGCCTTTTCAAGCATCTATATTTTTGATTTTTGGTAGTATCTGTGTTTTTGTACCCTAGCATTTCAGCTATTTCAAGCATCGATTTCTTCTCATAGTAGTAAGAAATTAACATTGCCCGACAGGGATCTCCCAATTCCTCAAGACATTTTTCAACCAAAACTAACCGACTCTCATTTTCCTTAGTCCATTCATCATTTTGAAAAATGTTACCAGATCCTTCAATCTGATCAATAGGAGAAAAACGATTATTTCTTTTAATCCTCTCAAGTACTTGATTTTTACCTATGGCGAAAAGGTAAGTCTTGATAGAACTTGTTAAGAAAGTTAGCTTGTCTTGGGTTATTTTCTCATAGAAAATCAAAATGGAATGTTGGTAAACGTCCTTTGCCTCATCCAAAGTGCAGCCATACTTAGTAACTGCCCAATTTAAAAATTCCGTTCTAAAGCGTTTATAAACGATCACTAATTCAGACTTGTCGCCGTTTTTTATCTTATGAATTAGTTCACTATCACTCATTAGCAACTGCACATTAATAGTTAATAAGAGTAAATGTAACCCATACCAAGCAAAATATATTTTCAATTCTTATGGGTTACCTTTAGAATGTATTTCTATTAAAGGTATCAGCTCCAAATAAAATCGCTGACAAACACTATGTTTTTGTTGTTAAAGCATTTTTTCGAGTCACTCAAGATTATATCAGATTTCAGATTTAGGGTTGAAAAATAAATGGATACCAAACACGATTTTCCTACAAATTTCGCATTCCCATCCCTTGGGGTGTGGGTAGACATGTGTTTTAGCGTCAAGGATTTCAATCAAAAAGAATTTGTTTGCGCCTCAATTGAACCTCAATATAATTCCTTTGCCATTCCAGAAATTATGAAGGGTTGGTTCAATCTATCTTTCAACGCTCATTCGACGCAGTACTTCGAGGAAATTATTTATCAATTAAATTTTTCTGCACTCAATACTCACCCCGCTCCAATTAAATTCTTCCATCGTATTGGAAATCAAATATGGAGTTTGCATGATTATTCAACACATAATAAAGCCAATCACTTTAGGTTTACCGTCATTAATAATCCTTTTGTTAGAAAAGATACAAACGTATTACCAAATGAAGGCAATCACTACTCAGATGACTTGAAGGGACTCAAAATTCTTGTGGTAGACGATAATCAAATTAGTGTACTAATCACTAAAAAGCTTCTTGAAACATTCGGAGTTGAAGTAGCAAGCGCACATAATGGCAGTTGTGCTGTTGATTTATGCAACACCCAGACCTACGATTTAATTCTGATGGATATCCACATGCCACAGCTAAATGGTTTTCAATCGGCAAGGCTAATCAGAAAGACTCATCTCAATCAATTTTCAGCTATCATTGCCTTCACGACTTCCTCTTTTCAAGAAGTGAAAAATGAATTATTTGAAGCCGGTATGAACGATTATATTCAAAAGCCTTGCAAGGCAGAAGAATTGCATAGTAAAATTTGTATGCTAGTAAGCGCTACTCGAAAAGCAGTCTAATTTTTTCCCTTTTATTATTTATTCTTTTTCCAAGTAACCAAAGGTTGGGAAATGCCTTACTTTGGGCTAATTTTGAGGGACAAAAATAAAGTAACTATGCAGCGGGATTCATTCATATTCGACTTAATAGAAAAGGAAAAGCATCGTCAAATTTCAGGAATTGAGCTGATCGCCTCCGAAAACTTTGCTTCTCCGCAGGTAATGGAGGCGGGAGGAAGTGTACTTACCAACAAATATGCAGAAGGTTTACCCGGCAAGAGATATTATGGCGGTTGCGAGGTGGTAGATGAAATCGAGACCGCTGCCATAGATAGAGCCAAAGAGCTTTTTGGAGCAGCATGGGCCAATGTGCAACCTCATTCTGGAGCGCAAGCTAATGCTGCAGTGATGTTAGCAGTATTAAATGCAGGGGATAAAATCCTTGGTTTCGACCTATCTCATGGTGGGCATTTGACTCATGGTTCTCCAGTTAATTTTTCTGGCAAACTATATAAGCCATCTTTTTATGGAGTAGAACCCGAAACTGGTCTAATAGATTGGGACAAAGTGGAGCAAACAGCCAAAAAAGAAAAACCGAAATTGATGATTTGTGGAGCTTCGGCCTATAGCAGAGATTGGGATTATGAGAGGCTAAGATCCATAGCCGATGAAATTGGCGCATTGTTATTAGCCGATATCTCTCACCCCTCAGGACTTATAGCAAGAGGCTTGTTAAACGATCCGTTAGAATATTGCCATATCGTGACCACTACTACACATAAGACCCTTCGCGGGCCACGTGGCGGATTGATTATGATGGGCGAAGATTTCGAAAATCCTTTTGGAATTAAAACCCCCAAGGGTGATTTACGCATGCTATCATCCTTGCTTGATTCAGGAGTTTTCCCTGGCACTCAAGGTGGCCCATTAGAACATATCATCGCAGCTAAGGCTATTGCATTCCAAGAAGCATTGTCTGATGAATACCTCCAGTACATCATTCAGGTAAAGAAAAACGCTAGTGTTATGGCCAATGAGTTTATCAATAGGGGATATAAAGTAATCTCTGATGGAACGGATAACCATTTGATGCTTATTGACCTTCGATCTAAAAACCTTTCTGGCAAAATTGCTGAAAACACGCTTATCAAGGCCGACATCACGATCAATAAAAATATGGTGCCATTTGATGATAAGTCTCCATTTGTCACCTCAGGGATGAGAATAGGCACAGCCGCCATTACTACAAGAGGAATGAAAGAAGCTGATATGATTAGGATTGTCGATTTAATTGATAGAGCCCTGCAATCTCATGAAGATGAAACTGGACTTAAAGCCATAAAATCAGAAGTGAATAATTGGATGGAAAACTTTCCATTGTATGCATAATTTCTGATGGCAGCGAAAGAAGAGGATATGTCGTTTTTGGATCACCTAGAAGAACTTAGGTGGCATTTGGTTAGGTCACTGGTGGCAATTCTTGTCTTTGCCGTCGCAGCCTTTATAGCCAAAACCTTTGTTTGGCATTCCGTGATTTTAGCACCCTCCCGCATAGATTTTTGGACCTATGAGATGCTTTGTCTCATGGCTGAGAAACTGAGTACCCCTGTCCTTTGTATCCAAGAGTTGCCTTTTACCATACAAAGTAGGCAAATGACAGGTCAATTTACCATGCATATTACCTCCTCTATTGTGATTGGGCTAATCCTTGCCTTCCCCTATGCATTCTGGGAACTTTGGAAGTTTATCAGTCCGGGACTCCATGATATGGAGAAGAATGTGGCAAGAGGAGCTACATTTTTCGTATCTATTCTCTTTGCTACTGGTATTTCATTTGGGTATTATATTATTACGCCTCTTTCAGTAAATTTTCTTTCAAATTATCAGGTAGATCCTTCCGTCTTAAACGAGTTTGATATTACCTCTTATGTCTCTACTTTATCCATGATTGTGCTGGCAAGCGGGATGATGTTTCAGCTTCCTGTGGTCATTTATTTCTTTACCAAAGCAGGCTTTGTAACGCCTCAATTAATGCGGTCTTTTAGAAGACACTCCATTGTAGTGATTTTTGTGCTTGCCGCAATTATCACTCCTCCAGATGTTTTTAGTCAAATTTTGATATCCATCCCTCTTTTAGTTCTTTACGAAATTAGTATCTTTATTTCAGCAGGGGTATTGAAAAGAAAAAAGCGGGAGGAAATGAATTCATAAATTGATGTAGATTAAATGAGCAAACCCATGAAAAAAATAGCCATTGGAGGAGACCATGCTGGTTTCGAATGTAAAGAAAAGCTTATTAGCCACCTTTCTAGGTTAGGATATACTATTACGGATTTCGGGCCTAATTCAGAAGCCTCCGTTGATTATCCAGATTACATACACCCCTTGGCCAACTCTGTGGAGGCAGGTGAAAATACGCTGGGTATAGCCATTTGTGGAAGTGGAAATGGAGTAGCGATGACTGCCAATAAGCACTCAGGAATAAGGGCAGCACTTTGTTGGAATAAGGAATTAGCAGCATTGGCTCGTCAGCATAACGATGCCAATATACTTTGCATTCCCTCCCGCTTACTCTCATTCGATACAGCCTTGGAAATGGCAACAACCTTCTTGACGGAAGATTTCGAAGGAGGAAGGCATCAAAAGCGAGTAGACAAAATTCCTTGTTAAGGATTTCGCTTCATCCAAACGCCATTTTCCTTTTTCTGATACAATAATTTTAAGCTGGGAATTCTGTCGAAGATTGGCCCCATCAGATTGGAAGGGTCAATGATTACATCCGGTTTTTCCAGATTGAAGGCACTACTAATTTCTTCTATGGCTTCATAATTATCGGGTTGGCTCATTAATTTTTGAGCAATTTTATAATTTAGAAAGACACTCCCTGGCTTATTTTCCGCATACTCTGAGAAGTCTTCGCCCAAAAACAGAACCGAGTGTTCGGGATTGATATCATAATTATTTGGCTGTATTTGCAATTGCTCCCAGCCATAGGTTGTAGGGAGGCCTTTTTCATTTAGTATCCCAAAGTTATTGATGACAATCCCTTGAAGAATTAAAATAAAGAGGATTAAATTTGCCAACCATTTTTTTCTAGCGCTCCCTAAGTAGCCTGCAAAAAAATAGGTGAGCCCTGGGATGAGCAAAAGCCAATGACCGTCCTCTAGCGGATCAAGAAGAAAAACGATCAAAATTAAACACATGAAGATCCAACTAGTCATGGTTTTGCGAAAACGTTGTTGACTGAGATTCATCCCACGCTGCCCAACAAAACTAAAAATAGCATAGGTGCTAATGATGACTGGAGGCAGTAAGTAGCTATACAATAAGAAGTTATTAAGATTTTTCTTGAGATTCAGGTTGAAAAGATCTGTAGTATAATAAGACGAAGCTACTGCCAGAGAATCGAACCAAAAATAGATAAGCCCACATAATATCAGCGGAAATATACTCCCAAATACCATCATCAACACCTTTTTTGGAGGGCTATCAGAATAGACTATTAAGGCCCATATTGCTACTAGAATAAAAACAAAGCCAGCCAAGTCGGTGAGGATGGCTAAACCTAAATAGAAGCCTAATGAAAAATAAGAATCTTCACCACTTTTGGATTGCAGGATTACGAAAAGTTTCTGTAGGGCTAGCAATAAGAATAACAAAGCGATAACTATTGGGCTGAGCGTTACAAAGCCAAAAAAGGCATTCGCAAACAATATATAAGCTAATGCAGGATAATTAGAAGTCTCCTTAAACGCCCTATTATTGGCATATATGGCATTAACTATTATCGCTTGAAAGAATATGAGTATTGCGGATAGGATATAATAAGCTAAAATGCTGCTGCCGAAAAAAAAGTCTAATAAATAATATATCAAAGCAGAAAGAGGAGCCGTATTAGTTTTAAGTTCGGCATACAAAAAGAAGCCATCGCCAAGTTTTTCGCCAACTAATAGATGATGAAGATCGGGGATGGTAATGGGGTTTAACCCTAGAAACCAAGATAATCGCAATATTATGAGCATGATAGCTACTGCTAAAAGCCGATAAGGATCATATAATCGAAAAAATTTTAACATTAATGAGCTTTAGTAAAATCCATAGGGAGGACGAATAACGTCAGTCCGGGAAAAATAAACAATATTTGCAACATGACAGGGATAAGTAAGCGACAACAACAATTCTCGAGACAATTACAAAAGGATCTTTCGAGCATTTTCCAAAAAGAATTAAGTGGTGCTTTTAAGGGAGCATTTATTACCATTACAGGCGTAGAGATCAGCCCTGATTTATCTGTAGCCAAAATTTATCTAAGTTTTATGTTGGTAGAAGATCCTAAAGTTCTTTTGGATGACGTAAGAGCTAAAACTAGCCAAATTCGCGGGATTTTAGGTAGAATGATCGGGAAGCAAGTAAGAATAGTACCAGACCTTGTTTTCTTTCACGACAATAGCGCAGAAGAAGGAGCGAGGATTGACAGACTGATATCCGGCCTAGAAATTCCGCCCACCTCAAAAGATGATAAAGATCAACCCAACTAAAATACATTTTGAATTTAGCCTTCTTTTTTGCGAAAAAGTACTTCAGGAGTAAAAAGAAAAAAAACTTCATTCATTTTATTTCCAACGTATCCATGATTGGCGTGGCAGTAGGTACTATGGCTTTGATCGTAGTCCTTTCTGTCTTCAATGGGTTAGAAGGTTTCCTGCTCGATTTGTATAGAGGGTTTGATCCAGATTTGAAAATTGTGCCCATCGAAGGCAAAACTTTTGAACCTAGCGATAGCCTTCTGATGGAGCTTAGAAGTATGGAAGGCGTACTTGCGCTGTCGGCAGTAGTGGAGGAAAACGTTCTTGTTGAGCATAGAAAAACTCGTTTGGTGCTTCGTGTAAAGGGCATTGAGCCAGCTTACCTTGAAGGGAGTCCGTTGGCAGAAAATATAGTGCAAGGAAAGGCAAAACTCTTTGCGGAGGACGGTAAACCCTTGGCCATTGTTGGGCGTGGAGTTCAGTACTTTTTGTCGCTGTCAATGGATGATCCGTTTAATCCTATTCAGCTATTTTTTCCGAAAAATTTGAGGTCAGGAATATTGAATCCTGGCGAAGCGTATACACGGGTGGCCTTATTTCCGGCGGGTGTTTTTGCCATTGAAAAGGAGTTTGATGATAACTTCATCATCCTCCCGCTAGACCAAGCTGCTCGACTTACTAACTATGGCAATAGAAGAACTAGCTTGGAGATTAGATTAAATAATCCAGATGATTACGGAAAGTGGCAATCTGCAATTGAGGAGAAAATTGGCCCAAATTTTAAAGTTTTAAATGCTAGACAACAACACGACGGGCTATTGAAGGCGCTGAAGCTCGAAAAGCTCTTTGTATTTTTCACCTTTTCATTTATCCTACTTTTGGCCTCTTTCAACATATTTTTTTCACTCTCATTACTGGCCATTGAAAAGAAAAAGGATATTGCAATGCTCTTTGCAATGGGGGCTAATATGAGTCTAGTGCGAAAAATATTCCTATACGAAGGGGCGTTGATTGCCCTAAGTGGGGCGCTAATCGGATTAATTTTGGGCGTACTAATAACCTTAATTCAACAACAATTCGGCATCATAAGAATGGGTGCCGAAGCCTCCATTATAGACGCTTATCCTGTGAAATTGAGGCCGACGGACCTATTGTATGTGACCGGTAGCATTATTGTCATTACTTTACTGATTTCATTCAGACCTGCATACCTAGCTACGAAGGTGGATACGGGCAGGGAATTATAAAAATTCCTATTCTAATTTATTTTTAAATCCCTATTTTGCGGGTTGCAATCAAAATAATCGATGAAAGTTTCTACCGATAGGCCATTTCAAATTGTATATTCAGTATTCCAGCACGAATACTTGGGATACTTATTTGAGTCATTCGTGGTGCAATTGGACGATCAAGGCGGGTTTACTTTCCAATTTCAAAATATCTCCTCAAAAAATGCTGCTGAGTTTCAAAATGGGTTGGATGAAAAAGATTACAAGCTGATCCAATGGATGGACACCATACAACAAGACGCAATCGTCCAAAAGTATGCGACCAAAAAGATGAAGCCCGATGAATTTTTCAGTAAAATTTACGACAAAGAAAAAGGCAACAAGCAATTACAAGAGGTAATCAATACCCAAATAGAAGAAGCACGACGCAAAATAATTCCTGATTTGCGGTGGAAACTCTTGTTTGAAATGGGAAACGATGGAAATCCAACATGGAATTCTATCGAAATCATGGATGAAAAGGCTACAGTGATGTTTCATTTTTTTAAAAATGAAGACAATACGCACTATTTTCCTACGATTCGCTACGATAGCCAAAAGCTGGAATACAATTATAAAAATGCCTATTTAGTATGTGATGTTCCCGCTAGTATGGTGCTAGAAGGCAAGCTTTACACCTTTGAAAGCAATGTGGATGGAAAGAAACTAAAGCCGTTCTTTAAAAAGAAGTTTATTGTAATTCCTTCGAATTTGGAGGATACGTACTTTCGGAAATTCGTTGCGCCACTTATTCAGCAATTTAATGTGAACGCTAAAGGATTCGATATACAAGAGTTTAACCTCCCGCCAATTCCTATTTTAGAATTTACCGAAATCAAAGCGGGAGGAACTGCCGACCTTTTTGGGAATAAATCCCTCGAAAATGAAGATCAATATATCCGGTTCGATTTGAAGTTCGAATACGGGGATAAGCAATTTTTTGCCTCTCCATTTTACGAAACAAGCGTAACAGTAGATAAAACAGACCAAGGATATAAATTCAAAAAGTATCATCGCAATAGAGAATTCGAAAGAGATATTCGATCCATTTTTGCTGAATTATTATTGCCTTTGCACAAGGGAACGATAAAAATGGGGCTAAGCGATGCCTTTGAGTGGCTGAGCGTGCATGCTTTCGAACTTGATGAGAAAGGAATCATTGTGGTGCAAAACGAAAGCAATGATAAACGCTACTTCTCTGGCTACTCAAGCATCGATATTGAGATCAAAGAAAATATCGATTGGTTCGATATCAAAGGGGTGGTGACTTTTGGCGACTTTACCATTCCATTTGCCGAGCTGCGTAAACTAATGCTCAAGAACCAGCGGGAGATCAAATTGCCAAATGGACTCATTGCGATAATACCCGAGGCATGGTTCAAAAACTATAGCGATTTGCTTTACTTCTCTGAAGAAAACTCCAAAGGCACGGCAAAGCTCAATAAGGTTCACCTCTCGCTATTGGATGAATTGCAAAATGGAAATTTGGCTAAAATCTCTATTGATCATAAGCTCACCCAGCTAAGGAATTTTGATGAAATTGAAGATTATCCAATGCCTATTGGTTTCCATGGCGAACTCCGCCCGTATCAAAAAGCCGGCTACAATTGGCTTAGATTCTTAAGTTTTTATCGGTTCGGTGGCTGCTTAGCTGATGATATGGGCTTAGGCAAAACAGTGCAAACACTGGCAATGCTGCAAGCCGAAAAAGAAAAGCAAGTACCAAATCCTAGCTTGCTTGTGGTGCCCACTTCGTTGATTTATAACTGGGAATTAGAATCGTCGAAGTTTACGCCAGAACTAAAAATCCTTGTTTATGCAGGCACCAACAGGTCTAAGCGGGAGGATCAATTCGCAAATTATGATTTGGTAATTACCTCTTATGGCATTGTTCGTCAGGATATCGACTTGCTGGAGCGCATCCATTTCCACTATGTGATATTGGACGAGTCGCAGGCTATTAAAAACCCATCTGCCAATATTGCCAAAGCGGTGAAGCGGTTTAATACCCGCCACCGATTAGTGCTCACAGGTACGCCTATTGAAAATAGCACCTTAGATTTATGGTCGCAAATTTCCTTTGTTAATCCAGGGTTATTGGGAACTCAAAGTTTTTTCAAAAAGGAATATCAAATCCCAATCGAAAATAAAAGAGATGAAGCTAAACTTAAGAAGTTGCATTCGCTTATCAAGCCTTTTGTCCTTCGCCGCAAAAAATCGCAGGTAGCCACAGAGCTTCCCGAGAAGATCGAAAACATCAAGTATTGCCAAATGACTCCTGAGCAGGAAGAGGCATACGAAGAAGTAAAAAATGGCTATCGAGAGCAAATAATAGAGAATATTGAGAAAAAGGGAATGAATAATTCTCACATGCTAATTATCCAAGGTTTGACCAAATTGAGGCAATTAGCCAACCACCCTAAAATGGTGGATCCCGAGTATGAGGGCGATAGTGGTAAAATGGAAGATATCATCATGTCTATGCAAAAGGTAATTGACGAGGGGCATAAAATATTGGTTTTTAGCCAGTTTGTAAAGCATCTGACACTGATAAGACAGCACCTTGACAAGGAAAAAATAAGGTATTCCTACTTAGATGGATCCACGAAGGATCGTCAGGCAGCCGTCAATAATTTTGCCGTCAATGACGATATGCCTGTGTTCCTTATTTCCCTAAAAGCAGGAGGTTTAGGCCTCAACCTCACCATGGCCGATTATGTATTTATACTAGATCCTTGGTGGAACCCTGCTGCCGAAGCCCAAGCGGTAGATAGGGCCCATAGGATTGGCCAAACCAATACAGTTTTTTCTTATAAGTTCATTACTAGAGGTACTGTTGAAGAGAAGATTTTGAAACTACAGGATAGGAAAAAAGCCCTTGCCCAAGATCTCATCACCACCGAGGCGAGTTTTGTGAAGAAGCTAACTACAGAAGACGTAATGGCTCTTTTGGACTAGATTAATTTTGTGTTAGGCTAGTCTTCTTCTACTGATGAAAATCATTGTCCCGGCTGTAAAGAACATCAATAGGCCATAGATAGCTGGTGAAATCGCCATTTCGGCATTGTCGAGTAATAATGGGCTACTAGCAATGGCAATTCCTAAGGTGCCATTCTGTAGTCCCGATTCCAACGCTATAGTAAAGCTCTGCCGCTCATTGGTGGCAAAAAATCGTGCAGTGAAATAGCCGACAAACATGGTGCTTAGATTTAAACAAAGTGCTGCGGGACCAGCTTCGAAAAAGTATTCCACTATTTTATCCCTTTCGGCTAATACAGCTCCTAGTATTACCGCCACAAATAAGACTGCGGAGGCAATATTGACCGCTTTCACTGACTTTCGTGTGAATCGGGGAAAGCGGCTATTAATCCACATGCCTATGATGGTTGGGATCAATGTGATAATGATAATTTTAAGCATTGAGTCAAATACAGGCAAACTCTTCGGACTATCTACTCCCATAAAATAGGTGAGTGAAAAATTTACCAGTAAGGGAATGGAGATGACCGTAACCAAACTACTGATAGCAGTAAGCGTAATGGAAAGGGCTACGTCCGCTTTGCACAAATGGGCAATCAAATTGGAAGTGGCACCACCTGGGCAAACCGCCAATATCATAATGCCAACGGCCAGTTCTGGCGACAGCGGAAAAATATTTGCGATGCCAAAAGCAATGAGCGGCAATAGGATAATTTGATTCGCTAAACCGATGGCTACAGCTTTTGGGAAAATTAAAATCCGCTTAAAATCATAAATGGTAAGCGTCATGCCCATTCCAAGCATGATGATCCCTAATGCAAGCGGGAGGAATACAGCAGTCAAAAAATTACTCTCCATACTTATTTTCTATGAATTAAGGTTTCGACTACATAAATCAAAGAAATCATTCGGAGGTTAAACATAGAGATCTTCAATTCCAAGGCAATTTAGCATTCCTAATTTACGAAACAGCCTCTTTTTATATCATACTTTTCACAGGCTAACATTTGCCATTTGGCAATGTATGTTGCCATTTAACTATTTTTTTAGATGGATAAAGAAAAATTTTGAAACCTAAGGGCATTAAGGCAGTATACAGGTTAACAGATATTTCATATTTGTAATAGGTTTAAGGTTGAGTAGTTAATTTTGGACGGAAGAGCTGGTTACTCTTCCGTTTTTTTTGTTTGGAGGAGAAATCAAATTTGGTCAGTCTTCCTTTGGAGAATGAACAGTCGAAACCCTCCCGCTCTCTACCAAAAAGATGGCCCGGTCTTTAGGCAATTGATCTATGATTGCCAAGGTTCTTTCTGGTCGAGCATCTGTAATAAATATTTGCCCGAAAGTATCTTCCGCTGCCAACTTGATTACCCTTGCAATCCGCATATCATCAAGCTTATCAAATACGTCATCAAGTAATAAAATGGGTTTAGTGCCTGTTTTCTCTCCTAACACTTCAAATTGAGCCAATTTTAAGGCGATCACAAATGATTTTTGCTGCCCTTGGGAGCCAAATTTCCTGAGAGGATGTCCATCCATCAAAAACTCATAATCATCCCGATGCGAGCCCATCATGGTTCTTTTCAAAAGTAAATCCTTTTTCAAATTATCTTTAAAAAGCTGAGTATGCGTTTCCTCATGCCAATCCGATTGGAAAACAATTTTCATATCCTCTTTTTTGTTGCTTAGCTGATGGTAATGCTCCTCGAAAAACGGGATAAATTGATTAATCATTTCTTTTCTGGCTTCAAACAGCAAGGCTCCCCAATTGAGAATGCGACTATCCCACGATTCTAGCTCATCTTTATCCATTCGATTTTGCTCCGCAAAGCTTTTTAGCAGACTATTTCTTTGTTTGAGTGCTTGCTGATATTTGATAAGTATGTCGAGATAAGATTGATCGTACTGGGCGAGCATCCCATCGAAAAACTTCCGGCGAGTTTCGCTTCCATCGCGAATTATCTCTGCATCATTAGGCGCAATCATCACCACAGGAAATTTTCCTATGTGTTCGCTAAATTTTAAATAAGGTTTTTTATTAAGTTTTATTGTCTTTTTTTGGCCGTTTTGGATGTGGCAAATCACTTGAAAATTCTTGCTATCTTTTGAGAAATCTCCTCTCAGGACCATTTGCGCATCACCATGTTTAATACATTGGCTGTCAATAGGATTTAGCGCGCTTTTTGTCAAGGATAAATAGTAAATAGCATCTAGCAAACTGGTTTTCCCGGACCCATTTGGCCCCAAAAAACAATTGATAAAAGGAGAGAATGCTAATGACTCCTCCGAATAATTTTTAAAAGAATAAAGGTGCAGATTTTCGAGATACATTAACTATTTGAATCGGTTTTATTAATTTTGCGTTCATTTCAACGAATACCCAATTAAGAATTGGTTGCAAACTGCAAATCAATTCCAAAACTAAGGATATATGGCAAGCCAAAAGAAGACAACGTCGAAAAAAGAAGCGGCAAAGACAAAATTTTCTAAAGAAACCTACATGCAATGGTTTGAGAGCATGTCATTGATCAGAAAATTCGAGGAAAAATGTGTGCAGTTGTATGGTCAACAAAAGATTAAAGGATTTTTGCACTTATATATCGGGCAAGAGGCCTGCGCTTCGGGAGCTATTTCTGCCCTTACCACAGACGATAAATGGATAACTGCTTACAGAGATCATGGGCACCCATTGGCCTTGGGCACCAAGCCTAGGGCAGTCATGGCGGAGCTTTACGGCAAGGAAACAGGAACCACTAAAGGAAAAGGCGGCTCAATGCACATTTTCGATAAGGAAAAGAATTTTATGGGCGGGCATGGAATTGTAGGAGCGCAAGTGCCTATGGGAGCTGGAATCGCTTTCGCTGAAAAATATATGAAAACAGGCAACGTCTGTATGTGCTATATGGGTGATGGTGCGGTGCGTCAAGGCGCATTCCATGAAGCGTTGAACATGGCTATGACTTGGAAATTGCCAGTAATCTTTTGTATCGAAAATAATGGGTATGCAATGGGTACATCGGTGGAGCGTACCAGTAATGTTACGGACTTATACAAATTGGGAAGTGCCTACGATATGCCTTCCTTCCCGGTAGATGGAATGACGGTAGAAGAGGTACACAATGCGGTAGCCGAGGCAGCCGAAAGAGCTAGAGCTGGCGAAGGCCCAACTTTGTTGGAATTCAGAACCTACCGTTACAGAGGACATTCTATGTCAGACCCTTCTAAATATCGTACCAAAGAAGAGCTCGAAAACTATAAAGGACAAGATCCGATCGAAAAAGTGAGGGCGACCATCCTGAAAGAAAAATATGCCACTCAAGAAGAGTTGGAGGAAATTGAAGATAAAATTAAAGAGGAGGTTTTGGAAGCCGTAAAATTCGCAGAAGAGTCGGAATATCCTGATCCAAAAGAGGCCTTTACGGATAATTATCTTCAAGAAGATTATCCATTCATAACAGAATAGCTTCCAGAATTTTACATTCTACGAAAATTGTAATAATATTGCGTCCCAAAAAATTGATGAATGGCAACTACAAAAAGAAAACCAAGAGGTAAAAACGCAGATGGAACTGATTTTCTTGAAAACCCAGAGGTAATTTCAAACCAACTCGGTAAAACAGAAAAGTTTCTAAATAAAAACAAAAAATTGGTATTTGGTATCGGAGGGCTCATTGCAATTATTATTGCAGCAGTCTTTATTTACCGCTATACCATGGAAACGAAAAATGCAGAAGCACAGGAAGAGATGTTTCAAGCAACATTTTATTTCGAAAGTGGAAATTTAGATAATGCCTTGAATGGAGACGGAAATGCACTTGGCTTTTTGGATATCGTCAACGACTACTCTGGAACTGAGGCTGCAAATTTAGCTTCCTTCTATGCAGGATCTATATATCTACAGCAAAGGAATTTTGAAGGAGCATTGGACATGCTTAAAGATTTTTCATCGGACGATTTCCTAGTGGCTGCTCGTAAGCACGTGCTTATTGGCGATGCTTATATGGAGCTGGGCAACTTTACAAATGCCGCAGCGGCTTATGAAAAAGGAGCTTCAACTCATGCAAATAAGCAATTTTCGCCTCAGTATTTGATGAAAGCTGCTTTAGCATTTGAAAACTCTGGAAATAATGCCAAGGCAATTTCTACCTATGACGCAGTAATCAATAAATATCCTGAGTCTCTAGAAATCACAAATGCACGAAAGCTTAAGGCAAGGCTCGAAGCCCTTGCTGCTAACTAATTTTCCTGATAAAAGAAAATATAGAAGGGTAAGGCAGTTAATGCTTTACCCTTCTTTGTTATAAAGACAGTCAAATTCAAATATTCAGTATTCATGTCATCAGCAAATAAAAATTTGAGCCAACACAGCTCGAAAAACATGGCCAATATCCAGGATAGAAAGTTTGCCATCATTGTTTCCGAATGGAACGAAGAAGTAACAGAAGCCCTTTACGAAGGAGCTTTTTCTACGCTTTTAAAAAGTGGAGCGAAAAAAGAAAATCTGATTAGAAAAAACGTGCCCGGTAGTTTTGAATTGACCCTAGCTGCCCAATTTATGGCTCAGCAGGAGGATATTGATGCCGTAATATGCCTAGGTTGCGTGATCCAAGGTGAAACGCGCCATTTTGATTTTATCTGCATGGCAGTAGCACAAGGAATTACCGAGGTGAGTTTGAAATACAACAAACCAGTAATATTTGGCGTGCTCACCCCAAATAACCAAAAGCAAGCCCTAGATCGAGCGGGGGGCAAGCATGGGAACAAAGGCGATGAAGCTGCCATTGCAGCCATCAAAATGCTTGGCTTTTGATTTGCCCGCCTATCTAAAGCAAACCAAGCCCACAATTCAGGATAAAGGCCAAAAGAAAAACGCAAGTCCGATAGGCCGAAATCGATTCAATTTCAACGTAAATAGTATTCTGAAACGCATATGAAGATCATGAAATTTGGCGGAACTTCCGTAGGGTTGCCGCATCGAATGCATCAAGTCGCTCGATTAGTGACTAAAGATGACTCCGCTAAGATTGTTGTGTTATCTGCATTGTCTGGAACCACCAATGCATTGGTAAACATTGGTGATGCAATGGCTCGCCGAGATAAAGACGACGCAAGAATGCAAATAGAAGCACTTAAAAAGCACTATTTGGCATTTCATCTTGCGCTGCTCGAAACGGAGCATGCTCGTGAAGAAGCCTTGGAAGTCATTGAAGAGCACTTTGAGTTTCTGAGCATTCTACTTAAGATTTCCTTTAATGAGGCCATTTACAGAGACATATTGGCTCAAGGAGAACTGCTGAGCACAAAGCTGTTCTCCATTTATTTGCAAGAAGCAGACATTCCAGCTGTTTTGTTGCCGGCATTAGAATTTATGTCGATTGATGAAAACCATGAGCCTGAATTGGCTAAAATTTCAGAAAGACTAAAGGCACTTTTAGCCAGCTATCCAGAAAACAATCTCTTTGTGACCCAAGGGTATATTTGTAAAAACAGTAAAAATGAGGTCGATAATCTTAAGCGAGGAGGAAGCGATTATACAGCATCGCTTATAGGTGCGGCAATTGGTGCTGAGGTGGTTGAAATCTGGACGGATATAGATGGGATGCACAATAATGACCCTCGAATTGTGACTAAAACCAAACCGATTGCGCAATTGTCCTTCGATGAGGCTGCCGAGCTTGCCTATTTTGGCGCAAAGATTTTGCACCCGGCGACTATTTGGCCTGCACAGAAAGCAAATATCCCAGTGAGACTTCTCAATACCATGCAGCCAGAAGCCGTAGGCACCACCATTACTGCCGAAGAAACAGGCGCAGGAGTGAAGGCAATCGCCGCCAAAGATGGCATCACAGCGGTGAAAATCAAATCAAGCCGAATGCTATTGGCGTATGGTTTTATGCGCCAAATATTCGAAATTTTTGAAAAATACAAGACTTCAGTAGATATGGTAACCACCTCAGAAGTCGCCGTTTCACTTACGATTGACGACACCTCCCACCTCCCGCAAATTGTTCGAGAATTGGAGAAACTAGGTTTGGTAGAGGTAGATGGGAACCAAACGATTATTTGTATTGCCGGAAATATGGTTGCTGAGAATAAGGGCGTACTCAATTCTATTTTAGAAGCACTTATTGATATTCCCTTGAGAATGGTCAGTTACGGAGGGAGTAGACACAATGTGAGTCTGCTGATAGATACGAGCCGTAAAACTGAAGCATTGAAAGCATTGAATGTAGGTGTTTTCGATTTAGAATAATTGAGAAGCTTTTTCCGTTTGCATGACAATAGCCAATATTTAATACTATTTTGCAGTACTTAAAAACCCAAAGCCATTGGAAGTAATAAAGCACGCCATTGAGGGACTCGTAGAACTGAGACCAATAATTTTTCACGATGATAGAGGATACTTTTTTGAATCTTTTCATTCGGAAATACTGCAAAACGCAAATGTGCCGATAGCCTTTGTGCAGGACAATCAATCGTTTTCGAAGAAGGGTGTCATAAGAGGTCTACATTTTCAGCGCGAGCCCTATGGACAAGGCAAACTCGTGCGGGTACTAAGCGGGAGGGTATTAGATGTGGCATTAGATATCAGGCCCAACTCGCCAACTTTTGGACAGCACATGAGCTGCATACTCGATGCGAAGTTGAACAACAGCTTATTTATTCCCACTGGTTTCGCACATGGCTTTGCTGCTTTGGAGGATAGTGTATTCTTTTATAAGTGTAGCAGTTTTTATCATAAAGAGGCAGAAATGGGCATTCGCTGGAACGACACCCGTCTGAATATAGATTGGATGGTAGAAAAGCCGATCATCTCTGAAAAAGATCAATTGCTGCCTGAATATATGGAAGTAGTAAAAACCTTATTCCCTGAGAAATGCTAATATTTATCACTGGAGCCAATGGACTCATAGGAAGCGAAATATGTAAAAACCTGATGGCAAAAGGGCATAGCATAAGAGCCACTAGACGTGCAAAAAGTAATATGACCTTACTGGGCGATGCTGCAGATAAAATTGATTGGATCGAAGCAGATATATTGGATTTGCCTACGATTGCTCAAAATTTGGCAGGAGTTGAAGTATTTATACATGCTGCTGCAATGGTCTCTTTTGATAAAAGAGACCACAACAAAATGATGAAAGTAAATGTGGATGCCACTGCTGGCTTGGTCAATCTATGTATAGAGCAGAAGATGCCTCATTTCTTTCTTATTAGCTCCATTGCAGCAATAGGTCGGGTAAAAAATATGGATGTGATAGATGAGGATACCAAGTGGCAAACTTCAGAACTCAATTCTCAATATGCCATTTCCAAGTATTTTGCTGAAATGGAAGTGTGGCGTGGTGGAGAAGAAGGCCTACCTTTTACGATTGTTAATCCTTCGGTGGTATTGGGTATGGGAGACTTGCAACAATCTAGCGCGAAGCTTTTTAAGTATGTATGGGATCAAAAGCCCTTTTATACAGATGCCATTATCAATTATATCGACGTGAAGGATGTGGCAGAAATTACCTCCCGCTTTATTGACCTTGGGCCGCAGAATGATCGATTTATACTGAATGCAGGAGACATTTCGTATCAGGAATTTTTCAAAATTATGGCTAAGCATCTTGGGAAACGTGCGCCATTTATCAAAGCGAGCAAGCCAATAGTATGGATGGCTGTGATTGTAGAAACACTGAAAGGATGGATTACAGGTAGCCGGCCATTAGTAACCGCTGAAACCGCCAAACTTTCTCAAAAGAATTTTAAATACAAAAACAAAAGGATTAAGGAGAAACTTGGCATTGAATTTTCTCCCATGGAACAAAGCATTGAAAGAATATGTACTGAACTGAAAGAAAAATTGTCAAAAGGAAATTGAAACCCTTCTTTTGAAAATATATCTTTCAAAGGCACTTTCTTTTGGCATTTTTCGTATATTTCTTGAAAGATCTTTAAACCTAACCTTATGCCTGAAGAATTCAGAAGAAGAGAGGAGGATAAAGACCTCATTAAAAGGTTTGAGGAACATCTCAGCCAGCGTAGTCATTATTTTTTTGACGAAGATACTTTTGAGCAGATAATTCAACATTATCTGGATATAGAGAAAAACGCAAAAGCCCTAAAGGCATGTGAAATTGCCTTGGCACAATATCCACTAAGTATGGAATTGCTCTTATTGAAAGCACAAGTGCTTTCTAATATGAACGAATGGGATAAGGCAATTGAAGTGTTGGAAACAGCCAATACTGTGTATCCCAACGATTCGGAAATACTCGCACTCACAGGCACGATCTTCAATATGATGGGCCGCTACGATGAAGCAGTGGAAGTACTCAGTAAATCATTGGAAAGCACAGACGAGCCAGAAGAGATTCACTATCAAATAGGCATGGCCTATCAAAGCAATGCGAAATATAGAGAAGCCATAGAAGCCTATAAAAAAGCTCTTGAGCAAAATTTGCATCACGATGGCGCATTGTACGAAATGGCTTTTTGCTTGGATGTGCTGGATGAACTGGAGCAAAGTGTAGATTATTATCAAAAATTTATTGACGAAGACCCTTATTCATCGTACGCTTGGTACAATCTGGGCATAGTTTTCAATAAGCTAGAAAAATTTGATTTGGCTATAGATGCCTACGATTATGCCATCCTTATAGACGAGGAATTTGCAAGCGCATGGTTCAACTTGGCGAATGCCTACATGAATCAAGAGGAATTTGTGAAAGCGCTAGAGGCATATAAAAAGACGCTAGATCTTGAAGGGCCATCTGCGGAGGTGTTTTGCTGCATCGGTGCTGCTTATGAAAAAATGAGCCAATTGGAATTGGGGCTAAAGTACTATCAGAAGGCGGTAAAAATGGATGAGCTCTATGACGACGCATGGTTTGGAATGGGCTCCTGCCTACTTCAGCAAGAAAAGTTTTTTGAAGCCATCCATTTTCTCTCCAAAGCAATCGCCCTCAATCCAGAGAATTTTGAGTTTTGGACAGCCAAAGCTGAGGCAGAATACAAAACGGGCAACGTGGTATCGGCCATGGAAGCCTATGAAGAGGCCATTGCATTGGAACCCACGTCCATTGAATGTTGGCTGGATTTATCCTATATACCTTTTGAGCAAGGCGATTTCGATAAGGCCATTTCGCTCATGGAAGAAGCCCTCGAAGAAATCCCTGACGCGCCTGCCTTCCATTATCGGATGACAGCCTATTTAATCGGCAATGGTAAGTACCAAGAAGCTTTCCATTTTCTAGAAAATGCCTTAATTTTGGATTTCGATATGCATACGGTGCTATTCGAATTTTTTCCAAACCTAGAAATTCAAAAAGTGCTCTTTAAAATTATCGATCAGTACAAAAAAGATAATCAATAAATTCAAAGATGGATTCAAATCCAAATCTCCAGTTTTATTATTTGTAATTGCAAAAGCAACCTTAAGAAATCACTATTTCAAGGGTTGTTTTTTAGTGTATTATAGAAATCAGAATATCATGAACTATTTATTAAACGAACTTCCAGAACGTACGCATAAACCAAGAGAAAATGGCTACACCATGGCCATGGATAAAGGATTGAGCCTAAGAGAAGTGGAGGATTTCTTGAGTGTTGCCGCAGAATATATAGATATTGTAAAGCTAGGTTGGGGAACCTCTTACGTAACTCCCAACTTGGATAAAAAGATAGCTTTGTACCAAGAACATGGCATCCCTGTCTACTTTGGAGGCACGTTATTCGAAGCATTTGTGATTAGGAATCAATTTAAAGATTACTTGGAGCTGCTAAAGAAATATAACGTGATACATGCCGAAGTTTCTGACGGGTCGCTAATCATGCCTCATGAACTGAAACTAAAGTATATTTCTGAGCTGGCAAAAACCTGTACAGTGTTTTCGGAAGTGGGCTCTAAGGATGTAGATAAAATCATTCCTCCCTATAAGTGGATAGAGTTGATGCGAAAAGAATTGGACGCTGGTGCATGGAAGATAATTGGAGAAGCGCGGGAGGGTGGCAACGTAGGTCTGTTTAGGTCATCGGGCGAAGTGCGTGAAGGACTTGTTGAGGAAATTTTGACTCAAATTCCTTCGGAGCAAATTTTATGGGAAGCTCCTCAAAAAGGGCAGCAAGTTTGGTTTATCGAGTTGCTAGGAGCCAATGTGAATTTGGGAAATATTTCTCCAAATGAAGTGCTGCCACTTGAGACCATCCGTTTGGGTTTAAGAGGCGACACATTTTCTACATTTATCAAAAGAGATAGAGTTTCAGAATAGTTGAGGCTATTTGTCTACCTATTTGGTTTTTCCTTTCTCACCTGTTTTTATGAATAAAATACTTCCTTATATTCTCTTGTATCTGAAAGGAGTGTCTATGGGTGCAGCGGATGTTGTACCCGGCGTTTCGGGTGGTACCATTGCGTTTATCACAGGAATTTATGAACGACTACTCAATGCGATAAAATCTGTGGATGTAGAAGCCTTTAGACGTTTGTTCGGGGGTGACATTAAAGGGTTTTGGCAAAAAATAGATGGGACATTTTTGATCGTTCTTTTTCTTGGCATTGCTACCAGTATATTTTCTTTGGCCAAGGTCATTACCTTTTTGTTGGATACTTATCCTATCCAAGTTTGGTCTTTTTTCTTTGGCCTCATTATTATCTCTGCCCTGCTCGTCGCCAAAAGCATTCATCACTGGAAACCGGTGGATTATGTGGCATTAATATTAGGGATTGCGATTGCGTATATAATCACTGCTGCGTCGCCTGCTACTACATCGGATAGTTTGTTATTCGTATTTGTAAGCGGGGCTGTTGCAATTTCAGCTATGATCCTCCCAGGTATTTCGGGCTCATTTATTTTGTTGCTAATGGGCAAGTATCAATATATGATGCAAGCCATTACCGAATTCAACTTACCTGTGATTTTGGTTTTTATTTCTGGTTGCGTATTGGGTCTTCTATCCATTGCCCGAGGGATTAGTTGGCTGTTAAATAAATTCTATAACCCGACCATCGCTTTATTGGCAGGCTTTATGGTAGGATCGTTGAATAAAGTGTGGCCTTGGAAAAAAGTGGTATTGTCCATTATAGATAGGCATGGGGAAGCCAAGGCAGTGAAAGAGCAAAACTTATTCCCAAACGAATATTTAGAAGTAACGGGGCAAGACCCTTTCTTTTTGCAAGCATTATTTTTCGTGTTTATCGGAATCGCAATCGTAATTTCAATTGAACGAGTAGCTAATTTTTTAAAAGTAAGAGATGTCAAATAATACTATTTTGTTTGCCTTATTAGGGCATCCTTTGAGTCATTCGTTTTCTCCAGGGTATTTTCACGAAAAGTTCGAAAAGGAAGGTTTAACGGACCATGAGTATATATTGCTCGACCTCCCGCAAATTGATGATTTGCCCAAAGAGCTAAGTAAGCTACCGAATTTGAGAGGCTTTAATGTGACCATTCCATATAAGGAAAAGGTTATTCCATTTTTATCGGAACTGGACCCATCGGCAGAGCGTATTGGTGCTGTGAATGTGGTGAAAATGGAAAATGGCATTTGGAAAGGCTACAACTCCGATTACTACGGCTTCAAGAAATCTTTGGAAGCTTTTCTGCCAAAAAAAATTAGTAAGAAGGCCATTGTTTTAGGTAGTGGAGGAGCGGCCAAATCAGCCATTGTCGCATTGGAAGATTTAGGCTTCGAGGTTTTGAAAGTATCTCGTAATCCTCAATCAAAAACGCATACGATTTCCTACGATCAGCTTAAATCAATGGACAATTGGGCCGATGAATACCCGCTCATTGTAAATGCTACACCGCTGGGAACCTATCCAAATTTGAATAGTTGCCCAGACCTTTACTATACCAAACTAAGCAACAAGAATTTGCTTTTCGATATGATTTATAACCCTGCCGAAACGCTGTTTATGAAAAGAGGGATAGAGTTGGGAGCCAAAGTTAAAAATGGACTAGAAATGTTGCATTTTCAAGCCGAACAAGCTTGGGAAATATGGCAAGCATAATGTAATTATGGATTTTAAACTAACATCTGAATTTGAACCGACTGGAGATCAACCCACTGCAATAAGGGAACTTACGAATGGACTAAATAACGGTGAGCAATGGCAAACCTTATTGGGTGTAACTGGTTCGGGCAAGACGTTCACCATTGCCAATACCATTGCTCAAGTCAATAAGCCAACGCTAATTCTAAGTCATAATAAGACCTTGGCAGCACAGCTTTATGGTGAGTTCAAGCATTTTTTTCCAAATAATGCCGTCGAATATTTTATCTCTTATTACGATTACTACCAGCCAGAAGCCTACATCCCAAATTCTAATGTCTATATAGAAAAGGATTTGTCTATCAATGAGGAGATCGAAAAGCTAAGATTGGCCGCAACTTCGGCTTTACTCTCGGGTAGGCGCGATGTGATTGTGGTGGCTTCTGTTTCCTGCATTTATGGTATTGGCAATCCAGAGGAATTTGGAAAAAACACCATCCGACTACAGCAAGGCGATATGATTTCCCGCTCTAAGTTGTTATTTGCTTTAGTCGATATACTGTATAGTCGCACCGAGGCTGAATTCAAAAGAGGGAACTTTAGAGTGAAGGGAGATACGCTGGACATTTATCCCGCCTATGCAGATTTTGCTTTCCGCATCTATTTTTTCGGGGATGAAATCGAGGCCATTCAGCGGATAGATCCGGAGACTGGGAAGAAGCAATCAGACGAAAGCAACATTTCGATTTATCCTGCAAACTTGTTTGTGACGAGTAAAGACGTGGTGCAGACTGCGATAAAAGAGATTCAAGATGATCTAGTTTTGCGCTTGCATCAATTTGAGGATGAGCGTAGATTCCTAGAAGCTAAACGCTTAAAAGAACGAACCGAGTTTGACTTGGAAATGATTCGTGAATTGGGCTATTGCTCGGGTGTAGAAAATTATAGCCGTTATTTCGATCGACGAGAGGCTGGGTCAAGACCTTTCTGCCTGATAGATTATTTTCCAGATGACTTTTTGATGGTGATTGACGAAAGCCATGTCACCATTCCACAAGTGCGGGCCATGTGGGGAGGCGATAGAAGTCGTAAAATAAATTTGGTTGATTATGGTTTTCGTTTACCATCGGCGATGGACAATCGGCCATTGACTTTTACAGAGTTTGAAGGCTTAATTGGGCAAACAATTTTTGTGAGTGCCACGCCTGCGGATTATGAATTGATGAAATCTGAAGGGGTAGTCATTGAGCAGCTGATAAGACCTACGGGTCTGTTGGATCCGGAGATTGATGTGCGGCCAAGTTTGAATCAGATTGATGATTTGTTGGAGGAAATCCACCTACGAGTACAGCGGGAGGAAAGGGTGCTGATCACCACACTTACCAAAAGAATGGCAGAGGAACTGACGAAGTTTCTCGAAAGAGCGGGAGTAAAAACACGCTATATCCACTCCGAAGTGGTTACGCTGGATCGCATAGAAATCCTGCGTGATCTACGTCTTGGGATTTTTGATGTATTGGTGGGCGTAAATCTACTGCGCGAAGGGCTCGATTTGCCTGAGGTTTCGCTGGTGGCCATAATGGATGCAGATAAGGAGGGCTTTTTGCGAAGTCATCGCTCATTGGTGCAGACGATTGGGCGAGCAGCACGAAATCAACATGGCAAAGTGATCATGTATGCAGATAAGATGACCAATAGTATGCGGGTAGCCATCGACGAAACCAATAGACGTAGAGATACGCAGATGGCGTATAACTTGGAAAATGGCATCACGCCTACTACCATTACCCGCAGCAAAGAAGCAATCATAAGGCAAACAAAAGTGGCTGATGCTAAGAAAGGGTCTCAAAAGAAGTACTATGTGGAGCCTGAGGAATCAGGGATTGCGGCAGATCCGGTGGTGGCGTATTTGGATAAGGACAAGCTTGGCAAGCTGATGGAACAAACGAAAAGAAAAATGGAGAAGGCTGCAAAGGATCTCGATTTTATGGAAGCCGCCAAATTACGTGATGAGATGATGGAATTAGAAACCCTTATTAAAAACAAATAAAGATAATTTTCCTCCCGCCTATTTTATATTGAATGATTACAGCTACTTTAGTAAAGTATTCTGGAGGTCTTTCTTCAATTTAATGCCCTGAATCATATTAGTTTAACCCGTTGGGTGAAATTAAGTGATTTGAATTTTAATATTGTTAATGTTCCTATCGAATATAAACTTGTTGATAAATTGAATCAATGTCAGGGCAGTTATTTTTGCTAAGATTCTTGTTTTGAATCCGCTAAAGGTTTT
>JBDNFI010000055.1:0-83903 GCA_041689935.1 Cyclobacteriaceae bacterium | reverse complement strand
GCTCCTCAGCAGAGCTAATTACCGCTTCAGTTGATAAGATCAAATGTAAAGCTATTTTAGGACTATATTTGAAGTGTCAATCTGGAGCAGGACTATCACTAAATAAACGTTAAATCTGTAAACTTTTTTTAGGACGGGTCATATTGCTTACATTCAAATTTAAGCAATTTAATAATCGTGGAAATCAATTAATTAGCTTAATCATGGTTCAGACAATTAATGAACCTTTGAGAAAGCAGACTAAGATCTACTTGTCTTGTCCTAAAATCTTCAAATCCTAAAAATCTCTACCTGATGCAGACAAGTCTACTATATGTAGACAAGCTAATCCAGACAATTGCACAAAAAAAGCCCTCCATTGCTGAAGGGCTTTTGTTTAGTTTTTCATGTGCTTTAATTGCACTACTTCCTTTTCATCCAAATATCGCCAAGTTCCTCTTGGGAGATCTTTCTTGGTGAGGCCGGCATACATCACTCTATCTAGGTACATTACTTTGTAGCCCACGTGTTCGAATATTCGTCTTACGATTCTGTTTCTACCACTATGTATTTCTATGCCTACGACCGTTTTATCGTCTGATACAAAAGCAAGATCATCTACATTGGCGACGCCATCTTCTAATCTAAGACCTTTGGCAATTTTCTCAAAATCATCTTTGCTCAAAGGTCTTTCCAATGTTACTTGGTAAATCTTTTTCATACTATTAGATGGATGCGCAAGCTTTTCGGCTAGTTCTCCATCATTGGTAAATAGCAACAAGCCAGTCGTATTACGATCTAATCGGCCAACAGGATAGATTCTCTCTTGGCAAGCATTGGCCACGAGGGTCATTACTGTTTTGCGCTCTTGAGGATCTTCTGTGGTGGTGATAAAGTCTTTTGGCTTATTCAGCAGTACATACACGTTTGGCTCAGGTTTCAGAAGTTTACTCCCCATTTTCACCGAGTCACCACGCTGCACTTTGTAGCCAAGTTCTGTGACCACTTTGCCGTTTACGCTGATCATTCCATGCGCAATATGCTTATCTGCTTCTCTTCTGGAGCAAATTCCTGCATTGGAAATGTATTTATTCAGGCGGATTATATCTGTATCCGAATGTTTCTTGATATCTCTTGAATCATAATCTGGCGGAACGGCTCTGCCTTTTCCAGCAAATCCACCAAAGCTGGAGCGTTTGCCTGGCTTATTATCCGGCTTGCCGTAAGAGCGTTTGGTGCCATAGGTTGGTTTGCTATCGCTGCGTGACTCACGTCTATCGTCATTATCTCGGCGGTTGAATGAACTCCCTCTCTCACCTGAGCGGCTGTCGGAAGACCTTCTTTCACCAGAGTAGTTTGATCTCTCTCCACCTGAACGCTCGCCATCACGTTTTTCAAAACCTCCTCCATACGACCTGTTGTCGCCTGATGGACGGCTTCTATTACTTGAGCGATCGTCGGTTTCACGTTTGCCAAAGCCTCCGCTGTAAGGTCTGCTTCCACTTCTTCTTTCATCGCCAGCAGGACGGCTATCGCCATCGCGTTTGCCGAATCCACTTCCACCACCGTATGAACGTTCGCCTCCTCTATTGTCGTCAGACTTGCGAAATCCTTCTGAGCGATTGTCGTCTCTTCTTGGATTTGGTCTGTCGCCGAAAGTTCTTGCTGGCCTTTTGTCGCCATCGTAAGGTCTGTTTTCTCTACTGCTGAACGAACCGCCCGAAGATGGTCTGCCTTCGCTACGAGTATCTGGTCTTGAATTGCCAAATCCTCCTGCTCTTTTGTCATCGCGACGGCTATCCGATCTTTTGTCGCCATCGTAAGGTCTATTTTCTCTACCTCCGAAGGAACTACCTGAAGATGATCTGCCTTCGCCACGGGTATCTGGTCTTGAATTGCCAAATCCTCCCGCTCTTTTGTCATCACCACGGCTATCCGATCTTTTGTCTCTTTCTTGGAAGCTGATTCTTTTGCCTCCACCGCTTGGGCGGCCACCTCTTTCATTATCTTTTCGGAAACCTCCAGTGCTGGAGCCTTCATTTCCGCTACGCTCATTGCCATAAGAGGATTTTCTCTCTGGTTTGTTTCCGTAGCTTTTTCCGTAAGATGATGGTGAATTGGATCTTTTGTTGGAATCTGACGCCCTCCCGGCGTTCGATTTCCTTGGGTTTTCCCTTTTGTTCATAATTGTGGCTCGCTTGTGGCGTATTGTTATTCTTGTCCTTCTCCTATACTATTTTCTTCTTCAGAGAAATCTTTCAACGTAGGAAGGTCTTTTAAGGAGTTAATGCCGAAGTACTCCATAAATTTCTCAGTAGTACCATACAACAAAGGTCGCCCAATAGTTTCAGCTTTTCCTTTTATTTCAACTAATTCTTTTTCTAGGAGTTTTTGTATGGTGTAATCGCAATTGACACCGCGTATTTGCTCCATCTCAGTTTTGGTAACTGGCTGCTTATAAGCAACTATCGAGAGTGTTTCTAATGCAGTAGCCGAAAGCCTTTTTTTGCTTTGCTGCTTAAGCAATATGCCTATGGAACTTTGGTAGGCAGGTTTGGTCAAAAACTGATATCCACCGCCCATTTTGTACAAGCCAAAGGCATATTCCTCAGCTTCATATTTTAGAAGAAGCTCATTCAAAGCTTCTTCTAAAACCGAATTTTCTAATTGCGCAGCAAACATTTCTTCCATACAGGCTTTCAATTCTGCCAAAGCAATAGGCTTGGCAGCGCAAAAGATCAATGCCTCTATGTGCCGTGAAAGAAAATCCAATGATTACGATTGCTTAAGTTTGGCTTCGATGGTTTGCATGGTATGAGGGACGGCTTTTAATCGTTCTTTTGGGATGAGTTTGCCCGTATCAATACATACACCATAGGTGCCGTTTTTGATTCGAATGGCTGCGTTTTCTAATTGGTTAACGAACTTTTGTTGCCTAGATGCCAGCTGGGTGATACTTTCTTTTTCCATAGTATCCGCACCATCTTCTAAGGTTTTTACTTGTCCTGAGCTAGTTTCTCCGGGATCGTTTTTGTGACTCAAAGATTCCTTTAGTGATTTAAGCTCAGCTTTAGCAGCTTCGAGTTTGGTCGAAATAATTTGGTCAAACTCTTTAAGTTCTTCTTTTGTATAGCTGGTTTTTTCTTCCTGACTCATAATTGATAATGTTAGGCCATTTATCATGGCGATTGTAGATAGGTATTTGAAAAATTGTGCTAAAATAGAGGTATACAGCCTAATTAAAAAACCTCAGTGATAATACTCGCAATAAAATTTGGAACTATACCCAATCTGAAACGGGCTAGCAAATCGATAACCCGATAATCTGTGCGTGATGTTTTCTAAAGACCTGCAGTAAAAGGTACGTAAACGAAGAATGTATTTTGATGGCCTTTGAAATTCTATTTCGATTGGGCAAATTTTCTTAGCTCATTTTGATATTGATTAGCGATATTTTTGATGTCAAATCGTTGGAAAGAAATGTGGCGGGAGGTTTGGCCTAGTTGGCAGATAGCAGGGTAATCGCTGATAGCTAAACTCATTTTTGCGTAAAGGTCATTGGTGTTTTTCACTTGGTGTATCAGCGCAGTTTCATTGTGAGCAACTGCTTCCAAATTCATAGGTATATCAGAGGCGATAATGGGGAGGCCTACCATCATGGCTTCTACCAATGCGCCACTGAAACCTTCGTACCAGCTGGGAAATACGAAGCAATGGGAAGGGTATAACTCCTTCCAAGCATTTGGCACCGCGCCATGCAATTGCACCGCATCTAGTAATCCTCCCGCTTTTATTTGCTGCTCCATTGAGTTACGAAATGCACCTTCGCCATAAATATGCAATCGAGCTTGAGGGTGTTCGGTGTATATCATTTTAAAGGCAGCAATCAATTCTTTATAGCCTTTGCGCTCAAGCAGTCTGCCAATAGCCGTAAAATGGAAATTCTTGTCCAAAGAGGGAGCTGTCCATTCGGGAAAATTGCTGATTTCCCTACCACGGTATATTACTTTCACTTTGCTCATTGAGATTCCCAATGCTTGGGCGTTGCTTTTGGCGATACTTTGCGCATTGGCAATGTAGCTCACAGGTATTCCAGCAGTCCATTTGTCGAGCAGCCAGAATGTCTTGAATTTCCAATAAGATTTTTGCTTGTGTTCGGCAATTCGCAAAGGGCCGTAGCTGTCATTTACAAAAGTGCCCATTATGGGAACACCATTTATTTTAGCCGCCATTCGGCTGATCAGATTTGCCCGCATCAGAGAAGACACAATTAGCTGCGGCTTTTCTTTTTTGATGAGCTCACTAAGTTTACGTACGCCTTGTATAAAGGAATATTTACTCGATAAATCCATAAAATGAAGCTGAATTCCAGCGGCTTCGTAATCGCTCTTCAAGTCATGGCGGGGGTAGAAATAGGCCAAATGAACGACTATGTCGGCAGAGAAATGCTTGGCCAAATCCAGCACACTGCGCTCGGTACCGGCATTGATTAGTGCATCCATGGTGAATAGAACTTTCATTTCTTGCTATTTGAGTTTGTAGGCGAGATGGTATGGCCAAGCTTGCCAGTGATGCCATGCCAAAAGCCAAGATGAAGGTATTGAAAATTGCGCCAACCGTATGAGAAACCATAACGGAAGCCAAACAAAGATTTGAACATGCTTTTAACCCAGAGTCTTAAAACACCTAGCACGTTCTTTTCTTTTTTGACGAGGATGTGGATGAGATTTCTCAAAGTATAATATTCTCTCCATAGCTTATCGTACTCTTTTTTTGCATAGAGTCCTCTGCTGAAATTGAGTCGATTGGCATGTTCCCGATGCCGTTTTAGGTTTTCGCCTGAAATCAATATTTTAAGTCCAGCGCGCTTTATTGCCAGACTGAAATCTAATTCCTCGAAGCCAAAAAACAGTTCAGGAGAGGGAAAAATACCAGCCTCAAATACACGACGATGGATTAGCGGTAATTGCGAGCCGGCTATATTATCTACTTCTATAATTCCTCCAAGCTGCACGTCGGGTATGCGGATAGTTTTTGCTTGAGCCGAATCGAAGAGCACACCAACTGCACCAAGCATCCCAATCTGAGAGGGGGTGGCATATTGCTGCGGAATACTAAATAATTGCTCAATACTGTCCGTAAATATGGGAGGATCATCATCATCCATCCATAGCACCCATTCCCAACCTTGGCCGAATAGGATTTTCAGTCCATGATAGGCAGCACCTGCTGGGCCAGAATTATAGCCAACAGAAAAGTAATCAATTCCATCATTAGCCATTTGTAGGCATAGGTTTTTGGCAGAGCAATCTGGGTCATTATCTACCACGAGGATTTTGCTAGGGGCGAGACTTTGGGCGAGAAGTCGCTCAATGGTTTCCCTTAGGATTTTCCCCCGTTTGTAGGTCATTATGAAAGCTGCGTATTTCATTTATCGATTACGATTGGGTGTAATAGAGGTTAAAAATTTGGCTTCCATAGTTGCTTAGCTAAGGTAGGAATACTTGCTAGCAATGCCCTCATAAAGGTTTTTAGGTTGCTTGGTTTTGCAAAATATGCTTTCCATAGGTTTTTTCTTCCATCCGAAAAGTGCCCTAATCTTATCTGCGCAATGGCGGTAGTTTGTAAGTATAGCTGTTTTATTCTAGGAGTATTATTGAAGTGATCCATATGCTTTTGCAAGGTGTACAGGTTGGAGTCAATTACATTGCTAAGGTTGCGAGCTCCTCCCGCTTCTGCTATCTCATAGCTAAGGTTCGGTTTGGAAATATAGGCAGCAGAGAGTTTGCGCGGTTTCAATCTGATAGAAAGTTCGGTATTTTCTCCAAATCTGATTTTACGATCGTACCCACCTACCGAAGTAAACACACTCGTTTTCAATGCAAAAGTCCCTGCATTATACAATCCTTTGGTACTTCCATTTTGATAAGGGTCTAGCGGATCGATTACTTTGTTTACCTCAAATTTTTTGTTGATCTGTCGCATCCCGCAGAATACAATATCCACCTTATTGTTTTTGATTTCATGTGCAAAATCGGCCAGCCAATCGGGACTTACGGTATCGTCGCTATCCAAAAATGAAAGCCAATCATACTGAGATTTTTCAGTACCGAAATTTCGGGCAGCGGAAACACCTTCATTATTTTGAAAGAAATAGCGAATGCGAGTATCGTCAATTGCTCGAATAATCTCAGCTGTATCGTCGCTGGAGCCATCATCAGCAATAATGATTTCGAAATACGGGTATGATTGAGCTAATAGCGAGTCAATGGTTTTCTTGATGGTGGCGGCTCGATTATAGGCCGGCACCACTATAGAAAAATATGGGATTGACTCAGATGTCATTAAAATCAGCTTTCTGTAATGGATGAATTGGATTTGCCTCCAAAGATTGATTTTTTAATCAACACCCAAAAATAGCGGGGATATTGGATAAAAAATGGAAAAAGTGCCAGCCACTCCTTTTTGGCGGGAGGTTGATAGATGGCCGTGGACAATCGCAATAGTATCAAATAGTATTGTCTAGGCGATATTGCCTTGTCTTGGAAGTAGAGCGATATTCTTTTCCATAATTGCTGTGTACTGGAGGAAGATCGCTGATTGCTATTATTTTGGCTGTGCTTGCGAATGTAGGCGAGGGTTTGTGAGCCAGCACTTACCCATGCGCTTTGCCATGTTAGCCGAAGCCATAGTTCGGTGTCTTGGTGAAGCTTTAATGTTTCATCAAAAACTCCCGCTTTTTGGAACAAACTGCTACGAATAAGAACAGTGGGTGTATGAAAATGACCTTTGCGGCCTAAAAGTAATTCTTCGAAAATATCCGTGGAAAGAACGTCAGATGCTACGCCTAATTTTCGAATGGCTTTGCTGAAATCCGCATTCCATTCTTCTGCCCAGCCATATACTGCGTGGCATGTCAGGTCATTTTCTAACCTATCGAGCTGCGCTTCAAAGCGATGCGGGAGGTAGATATCGTCTGCATCGAGGAAAGCAATATAGGGAAAGTGCGCATGGGCGATTCCTACATTCCGGCTGGCACTTACACCCAAGTTTTTGTTTTGTGGATGAATTAACAGCTTTACTATTGCGATTTCTTCTTCTAGCTTTTTGGCTACAGCAAGGGAATGATCTGTGCTTCCGTCATCAATAACAAGTATTTCGCCTACTTCGGCTTGCACTGCCGACTCCACCGCTTGCTGCAAATATACAGCTTGATTATAGACAGGAATAATTACAGAAACCTTTCCCATGCGGGAAATTTAGGCATATTGCTTTGTAAAAATAAATCTGCTATCAGTAATATCGAAATTAGTCTTTTAGCAACTCCTCCACCTCAAAAATATCAAAGCTTAACCAATCTTCACTCATATCTGGATTGTTCAGATTGTTGGTGGAGATGTAAAGACCTTCGGGGCCGACGAACCAAGCTTGGAAATAATAGAGTTCACCGTTTGGGATATCAACTTCTCCAAGTTTGATAAAGTTGTGATCGAAAATCATAATGGAAAATGGACGTGAAATCTCGGCAGTGCTTCTAATTTCCATTCCCTTTTGAAAATCCTTTTGAGGATGTCTTATTTGTCGATAATATATTTTACGATAAGGGTCGTAAATCAATTGAAAGTACCCATACGTTGTTGCATTCATTTCCCTTAGTTCCGATTCGCTGGTAATATTTGTAAACTTTTCAAAGTCAACCAGGTAATTGCTTTTTATTTTGATTTTTTTAACTACTTCAAAATCATTATTTAGATGATAGATTATGGGATCGAAGTAAAAACCCATCACATATCCTTTTGTAAGAAAGAATGATGAGTTTGGAGATCCAAAATGCACCTTCTCAATACTTTCAGGATAGAAAACAGGTAAGTTTTCAATTTCGCCATTCCCACTGATATCTAATCTGCCCAAAATCGGAATTTCTGTAACTTTCAAATCATAACCCATTCGTTCAAATAGTTGAGGAATAGGGACTAATGGCAATATAATTTGCTTATTTTCAATAATTGGTTTTGAAAAGGAAACTAACAGTGGATTGTAAATAGCATATTTTGAATCGAATAGAGGAATATCTGCGATTGTTCTATCAAGTCGATCGAAATTTTGATTCACAACATTAATAATAGCAGGTTTTTGAAAAACGATAATGGAATCAGGACTCAACAATAAATGACCTGTGGGATTGCTTATTCCATTTTTTCCAGATTGAGGAATTCTTAGCTCTCTTAATTTTTCTTGAGTTGCCAAATCATAAAAGAGGATATTGTTTTGATTTTGGTCTCTAAAATAAAATTGAGTTGAATCGTAAGGCACTAATCCTAAATCTACTGTAATAAAGGAATTGTATTCGCTGAGAGGAAAAGAGATAGGTTTGGTTAATGTTAACTTAGCTTTATTTCCTTGTAGAATTAGCTCATCTTTTTTACAAGAGGTAAAAAGTAAAGTGGTGGCTAATATACTCAGCCACCAAATTTTTGAGTGAAATGAATTCATTATTCGACACTCAGATCGCCATTATCACATCCGTTCCAACAAGGAAAATCTAATATTGGCAAGAATACTTCCTTACAAATCATAAGATCATTATCCCACATGCCCCAATTATCTATATTTTGCCAATCCCAGCAAGGGTCATTTTCTCCTGGCGGAATGCCACCATCTGGAGGAGTTGTAACTTGGCTATAAACCTGAATGCCAAATGCCACAAATATAATCGCACAGCAAATTCCGAACATCATTTTCAGTTTTTTCATCATCGTGTTATTTAAGGTTTAAAAAATTTATTAACACATGAATTAATGAATTAATATGCAAATTTATTTCGAAAAAAATTACAAAATTGCCCTCTATTTAACGTATTGATAGTTTTTTGGATAATGGAATATATTGAATTTCAACTTGAAAGAGTAGGTTAAATTAGTCGTAGGGATTTTATTTTATCGAAATTGATCTTGGGAAATAAAAAAGACGACTCTAAAGCCGCCTTTTTTCACCTATAATAGAAACCATTAACCTTTAAAATTTTATATCTACACCAGCAGTGATAAATCTGGGCAAGCCAACCCTTATTCCCTGTGGTCTTCTTGTGCTTATGTATCTTTCGTCTAGTAAGTTTTTTGCCGAAACTTGTACCGTTGCTTGGCTGGCAGGTATTTTATATTGAGCGGTAGCGTCTAATACAAAATAGCTAGGCAATTCACCTATTCTGCCATCAGCAGACGGTGCAAAAGAGTTGAGCTCATCCGTAAATTGCTGCCCTACATAGGTGCCAGTGAAGCGCAAACCATAGCCAGCTGGAGCTTGCCAAGTAAAGCCGGAGGAGAAAATAAACGAAGGCGCATACGGCAATCTGTTGCCTTTAATATTCACCTGCTCACCAGCAACTGATTGAAATCTATCTTCTGAATATTCTGTAACCACATACGTAGCGTTGATATCATAAGTGAATGCATGAGAAGAGTTTAGCAATTTGCTGATATCCACACTCAAAGCAGTTTCTATTCCTGTGTGTAAGGTTCTACCACCATTTACCAAGCCTGAACCTGTACCTCCCGCTGATTCAGCCACTGGAATGATTTGGTTCGAAAAGTCCATGTAAAAGCCTGTGAGCTCAAGGAATGTCCCAGGAATAAGGGTAGTACGGAAGCCTAATTCATAATTCCAGCTAAGTTCTGCATCGAGCTCAATTATGGAGCCGTCTGCGGTGATCGCATCTTTCACTCTTGGCGGGGCAAACCCTCTATGCGCACCACCAAATAGGGTTAATTGTTCACTTCCTTGATACGTGAAACCAACACCCGGTATCAGCTGCGACACATCATTGTTTGCAACAATACTGGTATCTTTTACCACACCAGAAAATGTGTTGCGTAGAATATCTCTTTCAAAGTTGAATATCTCACCGCGAAGTCCAGCATTCACAGAAAATTTATCGCTGATGATAAATTTATTTTGAGCAAATAAGCTAATAGCATTTCCGGTCCTTATTTCGTCCAACACCAAGTCACCAGATTTAGCATCCGCTTTTTTACCATTCACTCTTTGCTCAAAAGCTTTCTCGTGCATGAATCGATATCCAGCGGTTATTTCATTCGGCAAATTACCAATGCTGTATCGGCTGATAATTTTTTGCTCAAAGCCTGCCACCTCAAATTGTCTGTCACGATTTCCAGTGCCTTCACGCATAAAAATGGCTCCACCGGGTATTTCTCTATCTCCCCAAACAACACCTGTTTGGCGGCTAGCATTTGGGTTGTAGCTGAAGTCTTGTCTGCGCCAATTACGCGTAGTGGTATAGGCAAAAGCCAAGGATTTGAGAGTCGTATTAGGGCTCAATTTATAATCATGGTGGAAACTAATTGAGTAACGATTTACCCCTAATTCGTCGTTGGGAGCAATACGTACATAATCTTGTCCTCCCGCTTCGTACATCGGTTGCGTTAAGCCCACATAGGTAGAATTGCTACGCTCTTGATAGGCACCGACTTTTATGCCTAATGTTGATTTTTCGCTAAAGTTAAATTTGAATTTGGAGCTGAAATCGTTGATTCTAAATTCTGTTGGCCCTAGATTATCTGCTTGCTTGCGGAGGAAATTCACTTGGAAACCGCTATTTCCTACCGTATTTCCATAGCTCAATAAGCCAGAGAAATAACCGCCTTGGCCGCCCATTATCCTTGCGCCAACTTCCTCTTCGGCGGGAGGATCAGCCGTGATAAAATTAATAACTCCACCGATAGTTTGCGGACCATACAGTATTTGACCACTGCCTTTGAGCACCTCTATCCCTGCCATTCGGTCTATTGCTGGAGAATAGTACATCTCTGGTTCGCCATAAGGATTTAACGCCACGGGTACGCCATCTTCCAACATCAATACACTTCTGCTACGGCTAGGATCGAGGCCACGAATGCCCACATTCACACGCATTCCAGCACCTTCCTCGTCCACCACGTGCAAGCCGCTTACTCTTCTGAGCGCTTCATTGCCACTGATTGGGTTTAGCAATTTTAATTCGCTGTTGTTGATGTAGCCAACCGAGCCGGGTGTCTTGGCAAAAAGGCGATCCTTACTAGACAAAATGGTGATTTGAGGCATGGCTGTAATGTCCTCTTCGAAGGTCACATCTAAGGTGATAACCTTCCCAGCCTCTACTTGCACATTCTGGCGGATACTGATAAATCCAACAGAAGAGATTTTGACAACATACTCTCCAGCTGGAATATTATTGAAAGCAAATTCTCCCAAATCGTTGGTGAAAGTGCTTTTATTTGGCCCTTCTAGTAAAATATTTGCATAAACTACCGCTAAGCCATCGCCTGTTTTGATAGTGCCTTCAATACTGCCTGCCGCTTCTGGATCTGCCGCTACACTTAGCTTTGTGATGGCGAAGAACAAGAACAGGAAAATATATTTTTGAGTCATACCTGATTTTTTGTTTTGAATAAGAGTGCAAAGTTTACCGCTATTTAGATTTAATCCAAATAAGAATAAGAAAATATTTTTCAATTTATAGCAGTGTCTTTATTTCAGTTCTTTGGCTGATAATTTTTACATTTGAGGGGATTACAATCAGAGAACAATGGCCAAAAGCAAATCAGGAGAAGAAACCCCATTGATGAAGCAGTACAATGCAATAAAAGCAAAGCATCCCGGTGCGCTTTTATTATTCAGAGTGGGGGATTTTTATGAGACTTTTGGGGAAGATGCCATCAAGGCATCCAAAATATTGGACATAGTGTTGACCAGACGGGCAAATGGAGCCGCATCGCACATCGAGTTGGCAGGCTTTCCGCATCATTCCTTAGATAATTATCTACCGAAATTGGTGCGAGCGGGCAATCGAGTGGCGATTTGTGATCAATTGGAAGATCCGAAATCGGTAAAAGGCATCGTAAAGCGAGGGGTTACAGAACTGGTAACACCCGGCTTGTCTATGAATGACAATGTGCTAGACCAGCGCAGTAATAATTACTTGGCCTCCATCCAGTTTAGCAATGAGGTGCTTGGGATTGCTTTCCTCGATTTATCTACTGGAGAGTTTTGGACGGCCAAAGGCGGCATAGCCTATATCGACAAATTGCTACAAAGCTTTAAGCCCTCGGAGGTCATTTACAGCAAAGGCAAACGAGCGATATTCGAACAGCATTTCCAAGATCGCTTCAACACCTATTGTTTGGAAGACTGGGTATATGCGTATGAATATGGATATGAAAGTCTGATTAAGCATTTCAATACAACTTCCCTCAAAGGCTTTGGTATTGAGGAATTGCCAGAAGCGATCGTTGCCGCGGGGGCGATATTATTCTACCTAAAAGAAACTGAGCATAGGGAAATCAGCCATATATCATCTATTGCTCGCTTGGAGGAGGAGAAGTATATGTGGCTTGACAGGTTCACCGTGCGCAACTTGGAGCTAGTGAATGCGCAGCAGGAAAATGGCGTGCCCTTAATCCACGTGCTGGACGAAACCGTAACGCCAATGGGCTCCAGATTGCTCAAGCGTTGGATCGTCCTCCCGCTAAAGGAAAAGGCCCAAATCGAGGAAAGATTGCAGGTGGTGGATAGTTTCGTGCAGAACGAAGCCATGATGGATGAGGTGTTGATTTCCCTCAAACAAATTGGCGATTTGGAAAGACTTATCTCCAAAGTAGCGGTTGGCAGAATCAATCCTAGAGAGATGCAGCAATTAAAAAGAGCGCTCAAAAACTGTTTGCCTATAAAAGAAAAACTCAAGAAAAGTGAAATTCCACAATTGAGAAAATTGGCAGATCAGATCAATCCTTGCGAATATTTACTAGAAAGAATTGCAAAGGAAATAAAGGAAGATCCGCCGATCCATAGCAACCAAGGTAATTTGGTAAATGATGGTGTGAATGATGAGTTGGATGAGCTGCGAAAAATCGCCTACCATGGCAAGGATATCCTACTGCAAATACAACAGCGGGAGGTTAAAAATACAGGCATTACCTCTCTCAAAATCGCTTTCAACAAAATATTTGGCTATTACCTAGAGGTAACGAATGTGCATAAAGACAAAGTGCCTGCGGAGTGGATTCGCAAGCAAACACTCGTAAACGCCGAACGCTACATTACCGAGGAGCTGAAAGTGTATGAGGAGAAAATCCTCAATGCCGAAGACCGAATGGTCGATATCGAATCGAGGATTTTTCAGGAATTGATGGTTAGTGCGGCAGATTATGTAACGCCCATTCAATTGAATGCTCGGGCACTTGCTTCATTGGATTGCCTGATCTCTTTTGCGAAGATTGCCCAACTCAATCGCTATGTACGACCTGTGCTCGACAATAAGCATGTGTTGGATATAAAAGATGGTCGGCATCCGGTGATAGAAAAGCAATTGCCGCCAGATGAACCTTATGTACCCAATGATGTATTTCTAGACCAAAGCACCCAGCAGATCATCATCATCACAGGGCCGAATATGGCAGGTAAATCTGCTTTGCTAAGGCAAACAGCCCTGATTGTGCTAATGGCTCAAATCGGGTCATTTGTACCAGCCGCCTATGCAAGAGTAGGCATAGTGGATAAGATATTCACCAGAGTAGGTGCCAGCGATAATTTGAGCCGTGGCGAGTCCACATTTATGGTAGAAATGATTGAAACAGCGAGTATTCTCAATAATCTGAGCGATCGAAGTTTGGTGATAATGGACGAGATAGGCAGAGGTACGAGCACGTATGACGGGATCTCTATAGCTTGGGCTATTGTAGAGTTTTTGCACAATCATCCCAAGTTCAAAGCCAAAACGCTTTTTGCCACGCATTACCATGAGCTCAACGAACTAGCGCAAGATTTGTCTAGGATTAAGAATTATAATGTGTCGGTAAAGGAAGTGGGCAATAAAGTGATCTTCCTCCGAAAGCTCAAAGAAGGTGGGAGTGAGCATAGTTTTGGTATCCACGTAGCCCAGATGGCAGGCATGCCAAACCCAGTGGTGATCCGCTCGCATGAGATTATGCAACACATGGAAAAGGAAAAAGTAAGTGCCAATACCAAGGACAAAATGAGCAAGGTTCCTAAGGCAAGTTATCAAATGGCGCTCTTCCAAACTGACCCAAGGTTCAAATTGATCCAAGAAAAGCTTGGGAAATTGGATATTAATACAATTTCTCCGGTGGAAGCCCTATTGAAGCTCAACGAATTACGAAATATTTTGGGTGACGAGTGAAAATTTATGCAAAAGCCTTTTGGATATGTAAAACACTCACTTAAATTTGCAATCCGTTTGAGAAGCAGATGGAATTAATAATGCGAAAGTAGCTCAGCTGGTAGAGCACAACCTTGCCAAGGTTGGGGTCGCGAGTTCGAATCTCGTCTTTCGCTCTAAAGAATGAGTGGGTCTTCTCGCTCATTTTTTGTTTGGAGAGTTTTTTTAAAATTCTTCCAGCCGGGATGGTGGAATTGGTAGACACGCAAGACTTAAAATCTTGTGACCATTATGGTCGTGTGGGTTCAAGTCCCACTCCTGGTACGCATGCAAAAGCCCTTGAAAATTGAAAAATTTTCGAGGGCTTTTTTCGTTCGTTTGCAGTAGTAGAACTATAAGGGAACTGTAATCTCAGTAAATTGCGCCAACAGAATATCTGTCTGAATCAAAATTCACTAAATGTTAGATTTTCTGAATTTCAATCCATTGATTCATAAATACACGCGTTCTGCTAATTCTTAAATCCTGTGAATTCTGTTTGAGAGGGTTTTTACTTCCGTTAACCCCTTTTTTGTTCCTTCAACTTCTCCGCCCTGGCTTTGGGCAAACTGATGCATATGCAGCTTGCTCCACTTCTTATCTTGCGCAGCGAATGATCCAAAATAGTAAATCATAAGTGCCTAATAAGCTAATTATTTGATGTCGAACGATGACGTATCGTCCAAAACTGGAAAACACTCATTTATGCCAGTAAATACATTTTGCTGGCATAAATGAGTAATTACATGGCTCGGCTTTTAAATACTGATTACGCTAAATTTCCTGATAGGATTTTGTAATAAGTAGCAAAATACACAAGCTACTGCTGATGAAAACTACATTAATTTCAGTCTATCCAATGGCAAATAAAACTCAATACGCTCAGTTATTATTTCGTTGAATTGCGATCGGCCAAGGAAATATTTTCGAAGGCAGGCATGGCTTAATTGGTTAAAAACCGACTTTCAATCCAAAACTGATGCTTCTAGGGCGAATTGGGCCATAAATATAGGTAGCATCCCTTTCCCTCCCGCTTTCAAAATCGCTTTGGTAGGCATTGAGAATATTGCGAACGCCTCCAGAAAGTTCGAGATATACTTGATGGTGGAGTGGAATAGTACGACTCGCAAAGATGTCCCATTCTACAAAAGACTGCGTTCTGTCGATACTCATCTCTCGCTGTATTCCTTGGTAGAGCACATCCATCGGGCCGGTATAGTTGAGGCTGGTACGTATATTTTGGAAGGTGCTAGGTCGCCAAATGGCCGTCAAAAATCCATATACATTAGGAGTACGCAAAAAGTTATCGGTAAATAATTCCGCTTCATCTGCCACTAATATCGGGGAACTGTAATTGGCTCCTTGCACGGTAAATCCACTTTGGAGGGTAAATTCACTGCTGAGTAACACATTCAGTTCTGTATTCAAACCAAATACTCTTCCATTCACTTCTGCATTTTCTTTTTGTAGAAAATTTCTGCCATTTTCTTCTATCAGCACATTAATGAATGGTCTTTGGAGTTCGGTATAAAACAACTCTGCATTCCAGCTTTGGCGAGCTTTGGCGCGATCGTAGCTAAGGTTTAGCGATTGAGAAAATTCTGGTTTTAGGTCATCAGAAAGTCTTATGAAAAGTGCCTCGCCGCCGACCAAGTCTATATGCAAATCCTCATCAAAAGCCTGTGGCGGTCTAAACCCTCGGCCATAGCCCACTCTCCATATTTGATCTTCATCTGGCTTGTAGGCCATATTGGCTCTGGGGTTAAAAGTCCAAAGGCTTTGCTCATTTTG
The DNA here is from genome assembly GCA_041689935.1 of Cyclobacteriaceae bacterium. Taxonomy (GTDB): domain Bacteria; phylum Bacteroidota; class Bacteroidia; order Cytophagales; family Cyclobacteriaceae; genus CAXBDP01. The sequence continues at coordinate 67,924 of JBDNFI010000055.1, read as the reverse complement.
GAGGGTCGAAGTACCTAGATCATATTCTCCGTTGATATGGATATAGTCTAACCTGCCGCCTATCACCGAGGTGAGTTTGGGAGTGATCCGATATTCCCATTGGCTAAAGGCCGCAGCACCATTTATTTGTTGATTGATTCTTCGTTCATAGCCAGGCATTCGGTCATTCACACTATTTATTTGCCATTCCAAGCCTGTCACCAAGGAATGCTTTCCTTTATCGTAAAATCCCTGCGTACCCACTTGGCCAGAAATGTCATAGGTATTGCCAAAAAAGTTTTTGGCCTCGGTGATAGATTCTGTTATTTCAAGCTCAGAAAGTCCTTCATTTCGTAAGACATTTTCATTCCCACCTGAGCCATAATAACTTGCCCGATCTACATATTGCCAAGCGGTGAACGTATTTAATTTGAAATGCTTATCTGGAAATAATTTGCTAGCCGAAATACTCCCACCGATAATATTATGGTTGAGTTGCTCTGCCAAATCAGCTTTTTCTGGCAGGAGGTTGAGATGGCTTCCTCCTCTGCGAGCTTCATTGATGAAGAGCGTGCTCCAATCTACATTCCAGCCATTTTGTGCTTGCCAATAGCCCTGTGCGCCTAGGTTTAAGGTTTCAATTTCGGGCAATTCCGTATAGCCATCACGATCCTTATCCCATGCTTCACGGTTTCGATAGCTCGCAAACAGGAATGCGCCACTATCATTATTTTTGTCGGAGACTAGGCTAGTCGTTAGGTTATAACTTTGCTCCGTGGCGCCGCCCGGCATGATGGATAATTGAGAGGCAAATTCCAGCATATTGCGGGTTGGTTTGCGGGTGATGATGTTCACCGTGCCAGCAATGGCATTTGCACCAAAAAGAGCCGAACCTCCTCCTCTTACAATTTCCACGTTTTCGATCATCTCGGGATTGATCTGCTCCAAGCCATACACACCGGCCAATGCACTAAATACAGGCCGACTATTGATCAAAATTTGGGTGTAAGGGCCTTCTAATCCATTGAGCCGTAATTGCGTAAATCCACAATTCGAGCAATTGTTTTCTACTCGCAGGCCGGGCTTGAAGCGTAGGCCTTCGGCGAGGTCATTGGAATTGGAAAAACGTAAGGCATCTCTACTGAGCAATTGCACTCCAATTGGGCTCTCCATTCGGTCTTGCTCGCGACGACTTCCAGAAACCACCACTTCTTTGAGGGATAAATCAGCCACTTGAAGCTCAATTTCGAGCAAGTCATTCGTATCGATGTTTAAAGAAAGCGGGAGGTAGCCTATTTTATTAAAGGTGATTTGAACAGGGAGCCGATCAATGGAAATGGTGAATTTCCCTTTTGCATCTGTAAAAATTCCAGCGGTATTTTGGGCTTGTACCCACACATCCTCCAAGCCTAGTCCCTCGGCGCGTACCGTTCCTCGAAGTTCTATTTTTTGCTTAGTGTCTTGGGCAGCTACAATAAAAGAGAGAAAAAATAGATGCAGTGTCAACAAACCATATTTCATAGTTGCTATTTTTTTAAGCAAATTTAGGGTATTTAATTTTAAAATAAAATATATCAAATAAATATTTTAGATAAACCTAAAAAAATGATGTGGCAAATAAAAAAGGGCTGACAACAGCCCTTTTAATATTGATGGTGATGGTATTGATGTAATCTCGCTTTGGCGATTTAGGCTAGTTTAGCGATTTTTCATCGAGCGGAATTCTTCCTCTTTTGCCCCATTTTTTATCCGCCATCTTCACAGCTTCAAACAAATTGATAATCCCACCAGAAACGCTCAATTCGGAAAATTCTATAAGAGGTTCCCCCGGATCGGCTCCAGGCCTATTTATCTGCTGGTTGGGATATTTCATGGAGGACTCCATAATCACTTTTTTGATGTGCTTGGCTTTCATTTTTGGAAAATAGGACATCAGCATGGCAGCAATGCCGGAAACTACCGGAGCAGCCATGCTTGTGCCATCGAAGTAGGTATATTCTCCATCGGGAGTACTTGAGTAAATGCTCACTCCGGGCGCAAATATATCCACCCTATTTTTACCAAAATTGGAAAAACTACCCGCAAAATTATCTGCTCCGCCATAAGAAGAAGCACCCACTTCAATCCAGTTTTTAGCGACTTTGTTTGTATGTGAATACTGGTTGGTAGGGTAATTTTCTGTAGAGTCGATATTCACCCCATCATTGCCAGCTGCATGGATCAATAGCACGCCATTTTTCTCTGCATATTTCACAGCATCATCCACTAAGAATTTCTGTGGGCTAAGGCTTTTGCCAAAACTCATATTGATAATATGCGCTCCATTATCTACCGCATATCGGATGGCATTCGCTACATCCTTATCATATTCATCGCCATCGGGCACCGCTCTTATCACCATTATTTCAATATTGTCTGCCACACCTTGCAATTCGGTATTATTATCTCGCACAGCACCAATGATTCCAGCCACATGGGTTCCGTGGCTTGCGTCCGGTCCTTGAACATCCGAATTTCCGTAGGTGGTATTGTCAAAGTTTAGGTAATTACTTTCTACGATATTTCTAGGGTCGAATTCCGTATTGAACCCATAATTGATAAGTCCATCTAGTTGCTTGTAGGCATCTACCAAATCTTTTCTGGCGATACCGTTGTCTTCGATCATTTGCAAATAGGCTCTAGCTTGCAGCAGTGCGGGATTGCCGTTTATATCCAATGCATCCAATGCAGAGATATTTATTTCTGTAAATCCAAAAGTGCTTTTGATGGTGTCTTCAGCAGCCATAAAGGAATCGTGGATTTGCTTTATTTGTGCAAACTGAGCTTCATACTCCCCTCTATCCTCAAAATATTTATCTCTTACTCGTTGATAGTAAATAAACTCATCGCGTTCACCAGCGGTAATGCTAGTTTCAGTTCTGTTCCCATACATAAAGTCGAGCCTTCTGTATTCGCGGGTTACTTCCATGGTTTCTCTTTCGATATTGGTGCCGTCTGGATTACCCAAAAAGTTCCAACCATGCACATCATCCACATAGCCATTTCCATCATCATCCTGATTGTTTCCTGCCGTTTCGCCTTTATTGGTCCAGATTTTACTATTTAGGTCTGGGTGCTTGGTATCTATGCCGGAATCAATTACCGCTACGATAATTTTTCTGCTTCCTCTGTCACTTACAAACTCATAGGCTTTTTGGGTACTTATGCCTTTGGGACCATTGGTTTGCGGGTCGAGGTGTAACCAATTTTTGGCAGGCTTAGAGCCGGCGCTTTGCGCAAACCCTTGGAATGCGATTGGTTGAAGAGTAAAAATAAAGAGTACCAATAAACTGGCTATAGCTCTTTTATTTAAAAATGAGATGAGATTATGCATTTTTCTGAATGTTTTGGGTACAAACTTATTAAAAAGAGACAAATTGCGGCACACGATTAGCCTGAAAGGTAAAAAACTATATTGAACGTGACGAATCAAATTTCGTAATAGTTTAAAATTAGCCGAAAGGCTAAGCATGCATCCGCCAGTACGAAATATGCAAGCAATTTTGAATATAATTTTAATTTTACGTTTTAAGGGCAAATATTTGCTTTAGAATCAAAAAACGAACCGATAATGTCAGTTGAAGTAAATAGAGAATACCAGCAAAAAGTAAAAGAGGTATTTCAGGAAGTATCCAAAGTAGTAGTAGGCCAAGAATATATGATCAATCGTTTGATGATTGGGTTGTTTACAAATGGCCATATCTTGCTAGAAGGAGTGCCTGGCTTAGCCAAAACACTAACAGTAAATACGCTAGCCAAGGTGCTGCACCTAGATTTCCATCGGATTCAGTTTACGCCTGATTTATTGCCCTCCGACCTTATCGGTACCATGATTTATAATCAGAACACCTCGCAGTTTGAAGTGAAGAAAGGCCCGATATTCGCAAACATCATACTGGCAGATGAGGTAAACCGCTCTCCGGCCAAAGTGCAATCTGCCTTGCTTGAAGCCATGCAGGAAAAGCAAGTGACCATCGGTGAGACTACTTATGCATTGGATAGGCCCTTCTTGGTATTGGCTACTCAAAATCCAGTAGATCAGGAAGGAACTTATCCGCTTCCCGAAGCACAGGTGGATAGATTTATGCTGAAAGTACATGTGGACTATCCTACGAGAGAAGAAGAGTTGGAAATTATGCGCCGCATGTCTAATATACAATTCAAGAGTGATCTGAAAACGGTGCTTAGCAAACAGGATATTTTCAATATTCGCGAGGAGATCAATAATGTGCGGATTTCCGAGTCGCTGGAGAAGTATATTGTGGAATTAGTCTTTGCTTCAAGAAACCCAGCCGAATTCGGTTTGACCAAAGAAAAGGACTACATATTATTTGGTGCATCGCCACGTGCGACCATCAATCTGAATTTGGCAGCCAAAGCCTTGGCTTTCTTCGATGAGCGAGATTACGTATTGCCAGAGGATATCAAAGACGTGGCGCATGATGTAATGAACCACAGGATAATCTTAAACTATGAGGCTGAGGCTGATGGAGTAAGTACCAAAGATATTATCAATAGTATATTGAAGAAAGTGCCGATCGGACAATAGGCAAGTCCAAGTCATTATCACAAATGCTAAACCTCCCGCTTTTTTATTAAAAGGTGGGAGGATTTTTTTGTGGAACCCAATCCATTTTTTTTGATTTTATTGACCTTAATCAACTTTCACAAAAACTCTTTCATTCAAAAAATGAAAAGCAGCTTGATATTGCTACCAAGGCGCTTACACCAATAGCTTTAATGAAGTATTTCACTGTATACCGCCGAATTTAATTCCTGTTAATTCAGCCATATCTTTTTTCCAAGTGGTAATATCCCTCTGCCTAAATTGATTCAAGTGAGTATGTCCGCAAGCTCTAGCCATTACCTTCATCAATTCTGTGGATGCTGTGAAGAAATTAAACAACTGCTTGGCTGATTTATCCACATTCATTAATTTCCTCAATGCTGGTTTTTGAGTGGCCACACCAGTTGGACAGTTATTTGTATTGCATATTCTTGTTGCCACGCATCCTATTGCCTGTATGGCCGAATTAGCCAATGCTATGCCATCTGCACCGAGAGCCATTGCCTTAATAAAATCATCTGGAACGCGTATGCCGCCGGTAATGAGTAAGGTGACATCTTTTCTGTTTGCTTTATCCAAATAATGTCTTGCTCTAGCTAGCGCAGGAATAGTTGGTACAGAAATGTTATTTCTAAAGATCAGTGGTGCGCCACCTGTTCCGCCGCCTCGGCCATCTAATATGATGTAATCTGCACTTGCGTCAAGGGCAAATTGGATATCTTCTTCTATATGATTTGCAGATAATTTGAAGCCAATGGGAATACCACCTGTGATTTCGCGCACCTTATCTGCGAAGATTTTGAAATCTTCGGGGGTATGCAAATCATCAAAGGTAGGCGGTGATACGGCTGGAGTTCCTTCCTTTAAATTTCGAACTTCGGCAATTTTACCAATCACTTTATTTCCAGATAGGTGCCCACCGGTGCCGGTTTTTGCACCTTGTCCACCTTTGAAATGGAAGGCCTGTACACGTCTTAATTTCTCCCATTCGAAACCGAATTTTGCAGAGGCGTATTCGTAAAAATATTTGGAGTTTGCCTCTTGCTCTTCGTTGAGCATGCCACCTTCGCCAGAGCAAATGCCCGTGCCTGCCAGCTCAGCTCCTTTGGCGAGAGCGATTTTAGCTTCCTCCGATAATGCGCCAAAGCTCATATCAGAAACAAACAATGGAATATCTAATTTCAATGGTTTTTTTGCATTTGGGCCGATAATCAAGGCTGAGCCAACTTCCACATCTTCCATTAGCGGTTTGGTAGCCAACTGAGCAGCTAATATTTGGATGTCTTTCCATTGAGGTAATTCAGGGCCTGGAACACCCATAGCACCTATCTCACCATGGCGGCCAGTTTTTGATAAGCCGTCTTTGGCCAAGGCTTTGATGTAAGCGAGTGTAGGTTCTTCTTTGGTAGAGTCAGCACTTGCAGGAGCTGTTTCCTGATCATCGTCGCTCGTATCCAATTTTGCATGTGTGCCGTCACAGTAAGGAGGATTTTTGGTATGCTTACACATACACAAGTAAGCCTCTCCAGTTTCTTCGGCTTGAAACGTTAAAGGAGTAATAGAAGTCTCCTGATGTGATCCGTCGCAATAGGGCTGATCGCTGCTAAATCCACATGCACACCAATTTTTTTCTTCTCCCTTTTTTAGTACTACTTTTTTAGGTTTGGTATCTGCTATTTTAGGTTTGCTCATAATAATTTTATTTTTCTAAAATGTATGGTCAGGCTCCAGAAGCACATTTACGTATATGACTTTTCAACTCCTCGCTAGAAGCATTTTTGACAATAATCCATGGGTTATTTTTAGAAGTATAAACGTTGGGCAGCACTTCTGCACAAATTGCTGCATACTGGTATTTCTTAGTTTGCCACTTTACGGTTATTGCCCCGTTAGAATATTCCTTATCCGTAAGTCTAGTACTTTAAACTTCATTAACTGACGTATAATTTACTAAACATTTATGTAGATCAATAAAGTTAATCTACTTTCTTTGAAACATCTCATTTCTAATAGTACTCAGAGCCTGTTGATTCCTGTTCAAAAATTAGTGAATTAATTGTTGAGGGATTCTGCTAGGCAATCATGGTTAAGTTTCCAAAAAGGGATGATAGCGGTCCGAAGCGGGAGGGTTTATCTGCATGAAAATCCTAGGCTCTAGTACACCCATTCTTCTGGGCAGAAAGATGACGGCCTTTTCGTGCGAGTAAGGCAATGGCTCTATATAACTGTTCGAATCCTTCTTTTGGAGGGTTAGGGTTCCTTAGGGTTTCAGCAATTAGCTTCCTAAAGTCTTCATACATTGGCTTGCGTTTACCTTTCCTGAATCGCGCATTACTAGCGTTATTCGCTATCCTATAAATCCATGTTGATCGGTAGGATTCCCTCTTGAATGAAGGCAATGCTTGCCGCAATTGAATCAGGACGTCTTGATATACCTCCCGAATGTCACTCTCGTTGCTGCAATACATCCTGCATACCTCATAAATAAGGCGATGTTTGTCCGCAATCAATAATTTGAACTTTTGCTCCATAAAATAATTTACCTGACTTCGGTGTGAGTTGCAATAAATGCTAAATCTTTAGAGGAAGCTTCTTTTATTTTTAGTCAGTCTATTTTATTTGTAGCGCTCAAATAGTGTTAGCAATGAGTAATCCTCCAAATAGAAATGCAAATGGTGAAATCAATCGAATATAAATGGGGCGAAGCATATCCGCACTTTTCATCGCAAAATGGTGATGCGTCTTTATCGGAATCACATAAAGGACCAATGATGTAAGGATCATAAACCATCCAAAAGCAGTAAATGCAAATGGGAACTTGGCAAAATCAGCGTATATGATCATTGCGGCAGCAGGAATTAGTCGGAAGGTAATTTCCGCATAGTTTATAAAGACTGTACTGCCCGCTTTTCTCAATGTTGCTCTTGCTTTGTCGGGATCAAATAGCATCATCAACCCGACAAAAATGATGAAGCATGCAAAAAGTAGTATTATCCATTTTGACAGTGTTGTTATCATCATTTTTGTCTGATTAGAAATATAAATTACTCTTGTCCAATTTTTACCAAATTTATGAAATCATCTGCTTCAGAACCTTAATGCACGACCTTGCTTTTTTATTCTTAAGTCCATGAAAACACAAGCAGCGACAATCGTGAGGCCAAGCAAAATAAATTCGATTCGTAGTCCATTGGTTGCCACAATTCCGATTACAAAAGCAATCGTAAAACTAATTCCTATGTTGCTATAATACCAATTTGGCGCAAATCGAAATTTGGTTTTTAAGTACTTTTTAAATTTCCTTAGTTTTTGAATATACATTTCATTGCTAAATGAAGGTATTTTCTCAAGCTCCAAGTATTTAATGTAGCTCTCAATCCCTTCAATCTGTTCTGGAGTCAATTCCTTTTCTTTAAGGGTATTCAAAATCCTAATAAAGTTCTCTAAGGTTTTGATTTCTGATTTCACAGTGGTTTTAGAAAGCCGTTTTTTAAGAAAAATTGTGGTTGCTTTTAAATCGCTTGTTTCTTCTAGAGATTTAGATCCTATCAATTCGTTCAACTCAAAATCCAATGCCAGGGATATCCGTTTTATCGTTTCTCCTGTTGGCACCGATTCTTCATTCTCAATTCTTTGAATGGTTCGTAGACTTACCCGTGCTTCCTCGGCCAAATATTCTTGAGACATTCCTCTGAGAGTTCTTATCTCCTTTAATCTTTTTGCTAAATTGTTTCTTTCCATTTCAGATATAATTTTGTTCTCAGCAAAAGTATAGTGGATTCAATATAGGGTATTGCGTCAACATACCGTCATCTTTATGTCATGTAGCAAGTGGTCTTAGCTATATTAGACAAGTAGTGTCTTTTTGATCTTTGTTGGAGATTTATGAGTTGGTTCTGCAACTCCGTGTAGGCGGATATTCTAAGAATAGGTGATCCTTGGCAATTATTTACTGATGTGTATGCGGGAGGAAAAGACGGATATTTTGGACCATTTATTCCGAGTGTGCCTTTTACTTATATTTTAATATCCATTATTAGCTTTAAATTAGATGTCAATATACTTGACAGTCTCGCGTATTTTTTAATAATTAATAAGTATTCGAGTAGTAGTATGCTCTTAAATGATTTTATAAACCTTAAAATTCAATCGTTTTGCCAAAAAAAATATTCTACAAAACTTCTTTATTTTTGATTTGCTTTTGTGCATTCAGTGTCCAAGCCCAGTTTAGATTTGATACGGAATTCGGTGCCTCCTTCAATACCCAAAATGACGTTCGGTATCCAAATGGTGAAAACACCACCGCTAACTTGGTGGATATTCCAGACCAACTCGGAACAGGGCAGACCGCTTTTCTGCGTTTGCGAGCTTCTTACACCATTAAAGATAGACACACTATTTCAGGGTTATACGCGCCACTAACCTTCAAATCTTCGGGTTCTTTTTCAAGACCAATAGAGTTTGGAAATTCCGTATACAGCGAAAATGACGTCACCGATGTTTCTTATAAATTCAATTCCTACCGACTGACGTATCGTTATCGAATCGTGAATAAGGAGAAAATTAAATTCGGACTTGGCCTCACAGGTAAAATTCGTGATGCGCGGATTGGTTTTTCGTCTGGAATTAAATCAGATGAAACAACCGATGTAGGTTTTGTGCCATTGATTAATTTCCGTTTGAATCTATACCCCACTGAAAAACTAATGTTCACTTTGAATGGCGATGCGCTTGTGGGTCCCCAAGGTCGAGCTGAAGATATTTTTGCAGGATTTGAATACGCCATTAGTAATCCGGTAGCCGTAAAAGCGGGTTACAGGATTTTAGAAGGAGGAGCAGATGTGGATCAGGTATATAATTTCTCACTCATCCACTATGCTTCGGCTGGAGTCATTTTCACTATAAAGAAATAAACACATGAACCGGAATAAAATCTTAGCAAGTTTACACTTGAGTGTATTGTTAGCACTTATTTTTTGGAATTACTATTCTAATACTGGAGTGGTGAACAGCAACACTGTAGGATCTATTAGCGACAATCTCGCTAATTTGTTCACGCCTGCCGGATATGCATTTGGCATCTGGGGCATAATCTACCTTGGATTGCTTGCGCTCGGAATATATATGGTCGTACGCGCTTTTTCAGCAGATGGCAATAATGAGTTTATTCCACTGGCAGCACCTACACTAATTTTGGCGCATCTTGGTAATGCAGCATGGCTTTGGTTTTGGCTCAACCAAGAAACTGGAATCTCTGTAATCGTCATGCTATTTATTCTAATTATGTTGATCTTAACCGTTCTTCGGCTGAATATGGAGCGTTGGGATGCTCCTTTAACCTTCATTGCGTTTGTTTGGTGGCCGATTGATGTATACTTCGGTTGGATTAGTGTCGCCACAATTGCGAACATTTCTGCCTACCTCGCAAAATTGAATTGGACAGGAGGAATTTCAGAAATAACCTGGGCAGTTGTTATGATTTCCATGGCTACACTGCTCGCTTTATTTATGATTTTTGCAAGAAATATGCGTGAATATGCAGCCGTGTTCATTTGGGCGCTTATTGCTATTGCAGTGCGCCATGCAGATCAAATTCCGTCCATTACTTGGAGTGCAGTAATTGGTGCTGCTATCATTGGTGTTGTTGCTGGACTTCATTCATGTAAAAATCGAGCTAAACTTCCATTTATGAGGCAAGAACCTGCGCAAAACGAATACTGAAAATTGATTTCACTAAAAATCCATCCAGACGGTACCTGCCATTTTAGCGACTTATGTTCGGTTTTAATGTGGACCATTTGAGCACAGGAGTCGATGATGGTTGTCAACCCAAAAATAATCCTTCGAAATATTAAATTTTCTTACCCTCGCTTAATTTTTATATTTTTTGGAATTGCTATAATTATTTAGTATAATGACAATGTTCGCATTAAGAGTTATTATTCCAGTTTTATGATCCAATTTGAATGCGGACGTCAACCGAATTATTAATAAAATAGATAATTTAAAACTTTTAAAAAGATAAAATTATGATAAATTTAAACAAGAAAAAAGTAGCCATTTTAGTGACAGATGGATTTGAGCAATCAGAATTTGTAGAACCAAAAAAAGCGGTAGAAGCTGTAGGTGCCACGGTGCATGTGGTGAGTCTAGCCAGTGAACCAATTAGGTCATGGATAGATGGAAACTGGGGCAGGGAATTTCAAGTGGATAAAACCATTGATGAAGTTTCAGTTGCTGATTACGATTCATTGATTTTACCTGGTGGAGTGATCAATCCAGATATATTAAGAAGAAATAGTAAAGCAGTCGATTTTGTAAGAGGCTTTGTAGAACATAAGAAACCAGTCTCAGCAATTTGCCATGGCCCATGGATGCTGGCAGAAGCAGGAGTATTGGAAGGTCGAAAAATAACTTCCTTCTCGAGTATCAAAACGGACCTGATTAACGCCGGTGCTATCTGGGTAGATCAAGAAGTAGTTGTAGATAATGGGTTAACCACGTCAAGAACTCCAAAGGATTTACCTGCTTTCTGTAAAAAAGTAGTCGAAGAAATGACCGAAGGAAAGCATGCTAAAATGGCGGATTCTGTATAATTAGTTAGATTAAAAAATAAATGGTATCGATTAAAACCAATAATTATGAAAATATATGAAGCCATAAAAGAGGATCATAATATCCAAAGAGACCTATGTGACAAGATAATAAAAACATCTGGTGCTTCTAAAGAAAGAAAAGAGCTATGGCTAGAATTAAAAAGGGAGCTTGAAGTGCATGAGGTAGCAGAAGAACGGTATTTCTATTCAGCACTCATAGATACAGATAAAATGCAAGAAGATGCTAGACATGGGATGGCAGAACATCATGAAATTGATGAATTAATTCATGAGCTAGATGATTCGGATATGAGCTCCGCACATTGGCAAGAACTATTAGGGAAGCTAATTGAAAAAGTAAAGCATCACCTAAAAGACGAGGAAGATGATTTCTTCAAAAAAGCAAAAGGAATTTATACTGGAGATGAGGCAACAAGGCTAGCGAAAGGCTACAATGACACCGTACTAGAGTATCGAAAAACATGGCCAGAGTCTATCCCTGGCAGTCAGTAGCAACCTTAAAAAAATGGGTTTCACACAAAAAATTTAAAGATGGAAGTAGAAAGAAATATTTTAGATAAATCAATACAGAAAACGAGGAAAGGGTTTAGCGTAAAAGGTTATGGAGCAGAATCTGACGACAAAAATACCCTAAGTCAAATGGACGTGGAACGCGCAAACCCGAAAGCAGATGAAGTGCTTATTGAAGTACTTTATTGCGGAGTTTGCCATAGTGATATACATCAAGCGAATAACGACTGGGAAAATACGCGTTACCCATGCGTTCCTGGTCATGAAGTTATCGGTAAGATTGTTGAAAAGGGAAGCGCCGTTAAAAATTTTAAGGAGGGTCAAATTGTAGGTGTTGGTTGTATGATAGATAGCTGCCAGTCCTGTGACCCCTGTAAAAATGGTGATGAACAGTTTTGTGCAGGGGAACATGGCCCAACCATGACTTACAACGGATATTTTAGAGATCCGGAATCCGATTACAACACGTTTGGTGGATATTCAACACATATTGTTTCTAATGAAGCTTTCTTATTAACGATACCTGAAAAAGTTGATTTATCTTCAGCAGCTCCCATTCTTTGCGCTGGGGTTACTACTTATGCTCCAATGAAACATTGGGGTATAAAAAAAGGCGATAATGTTGCTATAGTTGGTATTGGTGGATTGGGCCATATGGGCGTTCAAATTGCGAAAGCAATGGGTGCAAAAGTTACGGCGATTACAAGTCACGAATCAAAACGAGAAGACGCCAAGGCTTTAGGTGCCGACGAAGTATTGGTATCGAAAGACGAAGATGCTATGGCAAAACATGCGTTGCGCTACAACTATATTTTAATAACGATTCCAACAGCTTTTGATGTTAACGATTACGTGAATTTACTCACCTATCGTGGCAGTTTAGTTACAGTCGGCCTTTTAGGCGAATATAAAAAGCCAACAAATAATATGATGGTCGCCATGTTTGACCGTACACTCGGAGGTTCTATTATTGGCAGTGTTTCCGAAACCCAAGAGATCCTGGATTTCTGTGCAAAACATGAAATCGCACCAGAAGTGGAAATGATACCTATTAATCAAGTCAATAAAGCGTTTGAGAATATTAAGAATGAAGAAGTTCGCTTTCGGTATGTTATTGATATGAGTAAATAATTTAGCCAACTCGAAATAATTTTTAATAATTAATTCCAAGAAAAATGGAGCGTCTAGAAAATAAAGTGGCCGTCATCATCGGTGGGTCAGGACTAATAGGATTTACAACTGCAAAAAAAATGGCCAGTGAAGATGCTAAGATTTTACTGGTTGTCTTAGAGGAGGATAGCCTCAATTCTTTGAATGGTTTGTAGACTTACCCGTGCTTCCTCGGCCAAATATTCTTGAGACATCCCTCTGAGAGTTCTTATCTCCTTTAATCTTTTTGCTAAATTGTTTCTTTCCATTTCAGATATAATTTTGTTCTCAGCAAAAGTATAGCGGATTCAACATAGGGTATTGCGTCAACATACTGTCACCTTTATGTCATGTAGCATATAGTGGTGTTAGCTATATTAGACAAGTAGGGTCTCTTCGATTTTTGTTGGAGATTTATGAGTTGGTTCTGCAACTCCGTATAGGCGGATATTCTAAGAATAGCCGAGCCGTATCAATTATTTACTGATGCGTATGCGGGAGGGTACGCCGGCATTGTTAAGGCATGCGCTTAAAGTGTTCCTTCTGCTTAAATACATCTATTTTGTGATCTATTACTTTTGAGCTACATAATTCTATGGGTTATTATTACGATGCCAATTTGCATTCCCTTTAAAATTTCGCTCTTTTTCGCAGCACTTTCAAGCATTCAACGCGTTCATTTCTTTCTGCTTTTTTAATAATTTTCTTCAATACATTTCTGTAGTTTTTGAAGCAGATTCTTTTAATCAGTATAGGAAGTTTTATATCTCCACTTTGGGAAGGGCTTATATCGTATTACAAAAAGCACCACCCGCCGAAGCCCTTCAATTGTATTTCAGCCTGATTATGGGAGGCTGGTATTCGCCACGCAAATGCCAAGTTCTTTGTCACTTATTGAGATATTTCTATAAGATCAAACCTAACCCTCCCGCTTTTCTACCGAATGCGGGAGGATTTTCTTTTAATACTTAATTTCCTGAAATACAGTATTCTACACTCATTTATATGGTTCGCTTTAGCCCATAATTTTAGGTTGTTTAGGTAACATTTCAATAATATCGGGGAAGCTTATTTAACAAATTTGTAATAAAAGCGAAGGCAAGAGGTAATACTAAATGCTCAATTTTGCTGTCAGTAAATAACCATAAAAGAAAGTTATGAAAGTAAGATTCTCTTTGCTCCTATTACTCATTCCAATGTTCGCAGTAATCACCTCATGTGGTCAAGACGAAGAACCGGCTAATCCACCTACAATTACTGTGGTTCCGGGCAGCGTATCTGCTAGAGCAGGTCAACTAACAGAAGTTGGTTTAAGTGTATCGGCTCCGGCGGGTATTTTAAGTATCACAGCAAGTGGCGCAGATGCTACTTTGCCAAGTACATTCAATGGAAACACTTTTAATAGTGCTGTAAATGTAACTGTACCATCTACCACAGGGAGTATTACTTTTACAGTGACAGATAATCAAAACCGCACAGCTACTGCTACGCTAAATGTGACGGTAGAACCTAACCCTGCTCCTACATTAACTGCACCGGGTGGTGAAAGCGAGCTTACGATAGCTGTAGCTAACGAGGCAAGTCTAACTATCTCAGCATCAGCTGCGGATGGTATAGCAGATGTAACGGTAGCGGTAAGTGCAGGTGCTCCTGGTACGCTCACCAAAAACTTTGCTGCCAATGATTTGGGTGGTTCTGTTACCTATGTTTATACACCTCAAGTAGGTGTGCTAGGTCAAGCTGTGGTGCATACGTTCACTATTTCCGACTCCGATGGCCAATCTTCTGCATTAGCCATCACTACAAATATTACGCAGCAAGTGGTTCGAGTTCGCGACATTAACGCAGGTGGTACAGGTACTACTACTTGGACCAAAGACAAAATATATGTGATCGAAGGTTTTGTGTATGTAAACCCAGGTCAGACACTAACTATCCAGCCAGGTACAGTAATCAAAGGTGCTCCAGGTCAAGCAGAGAATGCTTCTGCACTTATAGTAGCCAAAGGCGCGACCATCAATGCTGCGGGCACGGCCAATGAGCCAATCATATTCACTGCTGAGGCAGATGATTTGTCGAGAATTGATGACCTTCCAATTAACGCACGCGCACTGTGGGGTGGGCTTATCATATTGGGAGATGCACCAATCAACCATGCAAACTCCCAAACACTTATCGAAGGTCTGCCATCTACCGAAAGTAGAGGCGTATATGGTGGGAGTAATGAAAATGACGATTCTGGAGTATTGAAGTATGTTTCTCTACGCCACGGTGCTACCAACATCGGTGCAGGAAATGAAATCAATGGACTGACAATGGGTGGCGTTGGTCGTGGTACAGAAATCAGCCATATCGAAGTTTGGGGATTTGATGACGATGGTTTTGAGTGGTTCGGTGGTACTGTCAATACTTCTTACCTAGCTTCCCTTTACAATCAAGATGATTCTTTCGATTGGGATTTCGGCTGGAGAGGTCAGAACCAATTCTGGATATCCTACCAAGAGCCAAACTTTACTGCATCCGATCGTGGATTTGAAAGTGATGGCGCACATAGTGGCAACTTATCTGCGGCTGTATTCTCTCAACCACAGATTTACAACCTTACCTTGATTGGTCAGGGAACGGGTGGAAACAATGCCAATGCCATGTTTATGACAGAAGGTTCTGGAGTATTTATCCACAATTCAATCTTAATGAATTTCTCAAGAGGAATCAATTTGACTGCTGTAGGTGCAGCTGGCAATACCTCCCGCGATCGACTTGCAAATGGTGATCTCGCCTTCAAAAACAATATATTCTTCAATATCGGTACAAACACCACTTTAGAGTATGTTGCTTCTGGCGATGGAGTTACTCCTTTTGCTCCATTGGTATCGCATTTACAAGCAAACGATAACATAATAGGCAATCCACAACTTAGCAGCATTGCCCAAGGGAATTTCAATCCTTTACCAGCAGCTGGTGGCCTTGTATTTACCCATGGGCGCTCTGCTATACCTGCTAGTTCAGTCAATGGATTTACCTACCAAAACGTCAATCATATCGGTGCATTTGGTTCTACAAACTGGATGCTAGGTGGATGGACAGCCGCTGAAGCGTATGGAATACTTAAATAGTCTTAAACAAACTTATTGATCAATAGAAGCACCTTTTCTAAAGGTGCTTCTATTTACATTTTACATACCCTACAAAAATGAAAAATTTATCCGTATTATTGCTCTTTTTAATCATTACCCTTGCCGGCCAAAGTGCCTTTGCGCAAAAAGGTATACTTAGAGGATCTATCATTGATGATGAAACTGGCGAAGCCTTAATCGGTGCTTCAGTTGGCATTACTGGATTGGGTATTGGCAGTGGTACCGATCTCGATGGCAAATTTAGTATTAACAATATCGAGCTAGGTATTTACACTATTCAGATTTCTTATATTTCCTACACCTCGCAAATAATTGAGGGAGTGGAAATTAAAGAAGGAGAAGTTACCATCATTAACATCAGATTGAGAGAAGAAACCCTAGGCCTACAAGAAATTGTGGTGTCTGCCCAAGCAATCAGAAATAATGAAAACGCGCTTTTGACGATCCAAAAAAAGTCTTCGTTGGTATTAGATGCAATTGCTTCTGATCAGTTTTCCCGTTTGGGTGATGCAGATGCTGCGGCAGCCATGCAAAGAGTGACGGGCGTATCCGTACAAGGAGGAAAATACGTGTATGTGAGAGGATTAGGAGATAGATATAGCAAAACTACCCTCAATGGCGCAGAAATTCCAGGGTTGGATCCTAACATAAATACCGTGCAAATGGACTTATTTCCAACCAACTTGATCGACAATATTATCGTGTACAAAACCTTTTCGCCAGAACTGCCAGCAAGTTTTGCGGGAGGATTGGTGAACGTGAGTACTAAAGAATTTCCTGAAAGTTTTACCATGCAATTTTCGGCTAGTGGTGGCTTCAATACCAATACCTCGTTGAATAACAATTTCCTTTACCATGATTTGGGTAAAGGCCATGCGTTGGGATTTAGAGATGCCGCAAGAAACCTCCCGCAAGAATTGCAAAATGGTGTACCTGCCTTCGGCGCGGTTTTCAATAATCCGCAATTAGCCGCCGAACTTGACAGAGATACGAGGGCTATCCGTACCTCCATGGCACCTACGGTGACTCAAGCGCCAATCAATCATTCCGCTTCATTTTCTATAGGCAATCAAGTGAAATTTTTGGGCAAAGATTTAGGCTTTGTAGGAGGCGTCACGTATACCCGCTCTTACGAATATTACGATAATGGAAGCACCGGCCGATTCCTATTGCCAGGTACGGTAACCGAAGAAAGCTTGGCTCCATTGTACCTGTTCAATGACGAAATGGGAAGAGATAATGTGCTTTGGGGAGGGCTATTCAATACTACGTTGAAAATTAATGACAGAAATAAAATTGGCCTGAACCTAATGCGCAACCAAAGTGCAGAAGGAACCACCAGATATCAAGAAGGCCAATTCCCATTCAACGCGGGAGGTGAAGACGACAGCCGAATCATCCAGGCAAGATCACTGCAATATGTGGAGCGCGTGCTCAATAGTGCCCAATTGAAAGGAAGTCATTCTTTTGGTGCAAATGGAATCAATATGAATTGGATTTCCTCTGCAACCCTTTCTACACAAGAAGAACCAGACTTGCGTTTCTTTAATAACCTTGCAGAAGTATTGATGGAAGGTGATACGGCTTATGATGCCCTTTCTAATAATGTAAGGCGACCAAGTCGTTTTTTCCGATCAATGGAAGAAATAAACTTTGATAACAAAGTCAATTTCGAAGTCCCCTTCAATATGGCTGGCCGCAACGGCTCCAAAATTAAATTTGGAGCTAGCTATACCTACAAAGAAAGAGATTTTGACGAAAGAGTATTTGAATATATCAATGGCCCAAGCACTACTTTTTATAACAATGACATCGACACATATTTTAGCGATGGAAACATTGGTAAGTTAGGCGATGCCAATTTTGATTTCGGTTTGTACCTCAGAGAGCAACCTTCTACTGGTACGTATAGCGCAAGCGAAACCATCCCTGCGGCCTACGTTATGGGTGATTTAGCGCTTAGTGAAAAATTGAGAGCCAGTATAGGAGTTAGATTTGAGCAAACAGATATCGCCCTCGAAATGGGAGATGCCTCCTTGGTAGATTCACTTCGATTTGCTAATCTCAAAAGAAATGACCTCCTGCCAGCATTAAATATTACCTACAGTGTGAACCCTAATTCCAATTTTAGATTTGGATACGGTCGTACATTGGCAAGGCCTACCTTTAGAGAATTAGCGCGCTTTGCCACCTTCGATTTCCTTGGCGATTTCTTATTGCTAGGTAACCCGAATTTGGAGAGAACTACCATCGATAATATCGATTTGCGTTGGGAAGTGTTCCCTAGCGCGGGTGAGGTCATCTCCGTAAGTGCATTTTACAAAAACTTCCAAAACCCAATCGAAAGAGCTATAAACCCTCTTACAAATGATTTGGCATTGGAATTTAATTTCAGAAATGTGCCATCAGCAAGAGTAATGGGAGTGGAATTTGAAGTTCGCAAAAGCCTAGAAGCACTTTCACCAAGCTTGAAGGATTTCAAATTGGGAACCAACGTTACGCTAATCAACTCAAGAGTGGATATTTCTGAAGGGGAACTGAGCTTAATCAGGTTAAACGATCCAGAAGCAAAATCATTCCGTCCGCTATTTGGGCAAGCACCGTACATCGTAAATGCCTATGTAAACTACGAAAATCCCTTCAGTGGATGGAGTAGCAATCTTAGCTTCAATGTATCGGGTGAGCGCATGACGGTGGTTTCCGTAGGCGGCACGCCAAATGTCTTCGAACAACCTAGAGCGATGCTCGATATGAATGTGAGGAAGAACTTGAATAGCCATTGGTCAGTGAAATTCTCTGCAACCAATTTGCTCAATGCGCAATATAAGTTTACGCAATCATTCAAAGACGTGGATTATGTCTTTCAAAATTCACAATTGGGGAGCACATTCTCCATGTCGTTTGCTTACTTGATAGAATAGCAGGAAATTAATTTAAACTAAAAAAACCGACTGAGCGTCGGTTTTTTTATGCTCAATTTGGGACGGCTACTCAGCTTTAAAAAATAATTGAAAGTTTACTTCTCCATTTTGGTTCTCTAATCGATTGTAAAAATGAATGGTCTTGAAGCCTTGCATATCTGACCAGCGTAGGTTCGATCGAGGGTTGGACACCGTAGGTGACATCGGTTCTAATCCAAACAAGGCCAAAGTAGAAGGATCAAAAGGAAGAGGCCCAGCTTTGTGAATTACAATATCTTTTGAGCGTTTATCAGGTTCTAAGTATTGTATTTCCAGTCCTTTATCATTCCACCATTGGGTATATACTGGAATCGTCACCACGTATTGAGTATAGGCCGAATCGGGTTCACCCAAAATTTCAATCACCTGTTCGGGTGTTTTATTCACCAATTCAGGTATATTGAAGAGAATTGAATCTTTTTCCTTCAAATTATCTTTTTCTGCACAGGCTTGCAACAGGCAAATAAATAGAATGGAAAGGGGTAGAATGAATTTTCTCATTTGCTAAAAATTAACATTTCGAACGCTTGGCAAGTTAAAAAAAAGGCAGCATCATTTTATCTGAATTAGATTATGAAAATATTAATAACTGGCGGCACTGGAATGATTGGGGTAAAACTAAGTCGCCTCCTTCGAGACAATGGCCACCAAGTATATCACGTGAGTAGAAGCAAGCGGGAGGATGATGAGTTTCCTGCTTTTATATGGGACTTGGCCAAAGGGTATTTAGAAGACGGCGCGCTAGACGGCATGGAAGCCATTATCCACTTAGCCGGAGCTAATGTAGGAGAAGGCAGATGGACATCCTCCCGCAAAAAAGCCATCATGGATAGCCGCACACTTTCGAGTGAGTTATTGCTCTCGCATATCTCCAAGCAGGCCATCAAACCCAAGGTGTTTATTTCAGCATCTGCCGTTGGCTATTATGGAGCCTATACGGGTGACACATTATTAACCGAATCATCACAAGCGGGAAACGATTTTCTCGCCGAGGTGTGCCAGCAATGGGAAGCTAAAATAGCTCCAATAGAAAATATGGGAATCCGATTGGTTACTTTGCGCATAGGTGTGGTCTTGAGCCGTGAAGGCGGCGCTTTGCCAAAAATATTGGAGCCTCCGGTGGCAGCTCCAATTGGTTCGGGAGCTCAATATATGAGCACCATCCATATCAATGATTTGGTTCAGCTTTTCCAGTTCGGGTTAGAAAATGAAGGCATTAGTGGCATCTACAATGCTGTAGCGCCTGAGCCAAGCACCAATAGGGAGTTCACGCAATGGGCAGCCAACGCCTCAAATAAAGTATATGTGCCCATAGCAGTGCCAGGATTTTTGCTTAAAATTGCACTTGGCGAAATGAGCCAAATTGTGTTGGGTGGCAATAAAGTTTCATGCGATAAATTGATCCAGGCTGGATTCCAATTCGAATTTACCGGTGTAAAAGCCGCATTGAGCGACTTATTTAGAACCAAATGATGTTACCTACGTTTCTGATTAAGCTCTTTTCTATACTCGTGAAAAATGAGAATGGAAGAACGTAAATTGTTATAAAAAATTTTATTGATAAAGAACATGGCTATAAACAACGATATCTCTCAAGTAAGTAAAGAAGAAGAAGAAAAAATTAGAAAGGCCTTTAAAGAGAAAGATTGGAATGAGATAAAAAGCTCTGATTCATGGGTGATTTTTAAGGTGTTATCCGAATTTGTAGAAGGATTCGAAAAGCTAGGTAAAATTGGCCCTTGTGTTACCATTTTTGGGTCAGCTCGTACGCCAAATACACATCCGTATTATAAAATGGCCGAGGAGATTTCTGCCAAATTGGTGCGTCATGGCTATGGCGTTATTACGGGTGGCGGCCCAGGGATTATGGAGGCCGGTAACAAAGGTGCCCATAGCGAAAATGGAAAGTCAGTCGGCCTCAACATTCATTTGCCTTTCGAGCAATTTAACAATATTTATATTGATCAAGATAAGCTGATCACGTTCGATTATTTCTTTGTGCGCAAGGTGATGTTCACCAAATATTCACAAGGCTTTGTGGTATTGCCTGGCGGCTTTGGCACGTTCGATGAATTGTTTGAAGCACTTACGCTGATCCAAACTCGGAAAATTGGTCGATTCCCCATTGTGCTGGTGGGTGAGAAATACTGGTCGGGATTGGTAGATTGGATAAAGCAAAACATGCTTGAGCAGGAAAGCTTTATTTCACCAGAAGATCTACACCTTTTCAACGTGGTGGACAATGCAACGGATGCGGTGAAAGTAATCGACGATTTTTATTCCAAATATCTCCTTTCGCCAAATTTCTAATATTAAGATTCATTGCGCTTGTGTATCTTACAGTATTACACTTGAATTTGGATTGATATGAAGAATAATTTCCGTGCGTTTTTGCAGTTTTTGCCTTGGATTTTTTTACTCGCTTATTTTGGCTACAAAGAATTTGGGGCAAATGATTCGCCTGTGATCTATGAATTGCAGCCGCAAATCAATGTAAACGAACCAACTGCAGAAAACCCTCTCACGGAAACCATCCGTGCAAATCCAACCGAGATGGCAGCCTTTACCAATGCCAAATCTTGGCCATTGCCTACGGAGCTGTATTTTGCAAGCGAAGCCGTTAATATGGAGGTGTGGGATATTCGGGAGCGATTCGATCGGGAGCTGCATATCAACACGTATTGGCACAACAATACCATATTTATGATCAAGCGGGCGAACCGCTGGTTACCCGCTATTGAGCCTATTCTGGCCAAATATGGCGTGCCGGATGATTTCAAGTACTTGGCGATTATCGAAAGTGACCTGATGAATAAAGTGTCTCCAGCTATGGCAGTAGGTTTTTGGCAATTGCTAGAAGGTACTGCCAAGGAATACGGACTAAAAGTAACCCGCGATGTGGACGAGCGATACGATCCCAGCAAAGCTACCGAGGCAGCTTGTCGCTATTTGCTCAAGGCCTATGAGAAGTTTGGAAACTGGACCACGGTGGCGGCTTCCTATAATCGTGGAATGGCCGGCATGCAGCGTGCCATGGATGATCAACAACAAGCGGACTATTACCGATTGCTCTTGAATGACGAAACCTCCCGCTATTTGTTCAGAATACTTGCCTGCAAAGAAATCCTCAGTAGCCCTAGCAAATACGGTTTGATTATCCAGCCAGAGCATTTGTATCAGCCGCATACCTATACGATTGTCTCCATCGATGATGATATTAAGGATTTAATCTCTTTCGCTAAAGCTCAAGGGATTGATTACAAAACACTTAAACTATATAACCCATGGCTTCGTACCGACAAATTAACCGTTCGTCGTGGAGAGCTTTATGAAATCAAAATTCCTTTGTAATCTGGGAGGAAATTCACCAACGCTGGCGCGTGCGTGTCGCGTGTGCCTCCAATATCTGACACCCAGCTTATTTCTAAACAAACGCTGGCGCGTGCGTGTCGCGTGTGCCTCCAATTTCCAACACCCAGCTTATTTCTAAACAGAATCAATTTCTAAAAGTCCTTTACCTCCGCTATAATCAATCGCGCTACTGTATTTCCAATGCCAAGGCTCAGTTACAAAGCCAGCTTTAACAGGATTATTATGAATATAATCGACCTTTTGGTCAATTACACTAGTACTCCACAATTCTATTGGCTTATTATTATGCTGCCATAGTTGTCGGCTTTTCACTTTACTGCTCTTTAGCCCAGCCCTTTCGAACATCCATAATATCCATTCCTTTCGGCTTTCTTGAATATTTTCTTCTACTTCCTTTTGTAATTTTTTGGAAGTAAACTCTTTAAATCGACCTAGAACGGTATCTATATTTTTTTCAGTAGCTCTTATTATTAAGTGAACATGACTAGGCATAATACAGCAGCAATAAATTTCCAGTCCCTTGTTCTTCCGGCAATAATCAAGACTTTCAATGAGTGTTGAAAAGTACTCTTCTCTAACAAATAGATCTATCCAATTAACCGTGGCAACACTAACAAAATACAATCCTTCCTTGTTGTAAAATTTATATTTCTACTCATTTTTCTTTTGGTTAAAGCATGGACGAAGTGAATCAATTCAATTAATATTATTCTATTATATCAAATAAATTTAGCAGCAAACTTTCGATTATTCAAAAGACATGAAATGAGACACACGCGAAACGCGTGCGCCAGCATGTGTTACCATCGACGATGATATTAAGGATTTAATCTCTTTCGCTAAAGCTCAAGGGATGGATTACAAAACAATTAAACTATATAACCCATGGCTTCGTACCGACAAATTAACCGTTCGTCGTGGAGAGCTTTATGAAATCAACATTCCTTTGTAATCTGTGTGGAAATTCACCACCATGATCAAAAAGCTCTATCATTTTTCCCTTCCTGCTACTAGGTTCTTCCTTGGTCTGATCTTCTTTACCGCAGGCATGGCCAAGCTATTTGCCGATCATAAATTCCCAGGACTTATTGGGCCAGTTTGGCTGGAGGAGCAGCTTGCCGAGCATAATCTAGGGATGTATGCCCGCTTTATCGCATGGAGCCAAGTGGTAGCGGGACTTACCCTTTTGTCGCAGCGCTTTGCCACATTGGGCGCTATTCTCACTTTCCCGATTATTCTCAATATCTGGGTGGTTACCGTGAGTTTGGAATGGCAAGGCACCCCTTATGTCAATTTTGTGCTTATCCTCCTAAATCTCCATTTGCTGATAGCCGATTACCCAAAATTGAAGTTTATTCTAAGTCAAAATGTGGAAGAATTAAAAGCCATGCCGCTCAAAAGGCGGTCAAGAAAAGCAGATATATTTTGGGCGTTGGGCGTAGGATTGATTTTACTCGCTGTGATAGTTTCAAATTGGAGCCTTCCAGTTAGCTATGTATTAGTAGCGGGAGGATTTTCACTTATGATTTTTGGCTGGTATCGATTTGATAGAAATACGAAGTTTCAGGAATGATTTAAAGACAAAAAATCACCAAGAATCAGAGAATAGTTTATTCGCATCCCACTTTATCACGTAGCGGCTGAGTTATTCCAATAAAACTTAAATCATTCGTGGAAATTTAGTTAAAGAATTATTTTTGTATTAAGAAGAATAATTTATATTTATTCAATAATTCAATAATATGAAAAGTAGATTTAACTCATTGAATTTCAGCAAGTACTTGCTTATTGAGTGTAAAAATTCCTGTTTAGCACTAATAATCATTGTGGCAAGTACCTCAATTTTTTTATCCTCTTGCAGCGGAGATGAAATTGATCTTACTGATTTTTTGGAAGCTCCAGACCAACCTTATCAGGAGCAGTATGAATTAGTTTTGGTAGATAGCTTCTCTATTGTAGTACCTGATTCTGCTGATTATAATCCTCATGTAAAGTTTATTTTTAGTGATTCATTATTGTATACACTTTCAATCAGAAATAAATGGTCTTTAGATGTATATGATTTGACCAATCATAAATATGTAAAGCGGATAAGCTTCGATCCAAATTTTTATAAAGAAGATTTAGATAATTTTAGCTTATATGATGATAAAAGAATACTTGCTATAGGTAGCATACCTTATATAAACCTTTATGAGATTTCAGCAGATGGCAAACCACTTAAAACGATTGATTTTGGGAAAGTAAGTCTTTTTCCAAGCCAAGTTATTGGAATATATTCTGCTGTCAATCCTTCGTACTTTTCGGGAGCGTTTCCGCTAATAGTAGGTGAAAATCGGGTAATTTTATCATTTACCATACCTGAGGCATTTGAGAAGTACTATCCTGATGTATCTAAAGCGGCGCATACAGCCATATTCAATTTGGAAACCAAAAAATTAGAGCACTATTACGAAACGCCTGAGAATACTTACTCTAGGGTGAAAAATTCTGCCTACCCAACTGATTTGGCTTTTGCTAGAAAAATGCTAAAAGGGGACACTTTGTTGGTGACATACCCAATGGATCATTATGTATACGGATACAATGTAAACTCAAGTGAGTTGCTTTTTAAAAAGCCGGTATCATCAAAATATGTAAACAAACTACCAGCGCCCTTAAGCAGAAGTGAGTATAACGACAGAGAAGTCAGTTGGGATTATCGAATTAGTGTGCCTTTTTATGAAGGGATAAACTACCATAGTGAGCTGAACTTATACACTAGGGTTATCCACCACGACCAAGTCGCTAGGATGCCAGATGGCAAAAGGAACAAAGGAGAAAATCGCCGTTCATCTATAATTATATTAGATAAGAACTTTGAGAAGGTAGGTGAAACCTTAATAGAGAAGTCTCAATTTGGTGTATTCAAAAACCTAGCAGTGGCCAATGGCTTCTACGTGGGTCCAGATCAAGTTCATCATAAATCAGATGATGAGTTTATTATTAAGTATAAGTACGAGCTTAGAAAGGTTGAGGAATGATAAAACGGATAAATAGAAATCCCTTTTTAAGTATTCGTAGCGCGATGAATTATTTTGGCTTGGTATTACTTTTTAGCAGCTTTCTTTTTTCCTGCTCTTCCTATAAGAGTGATTATAAGTACTTCGATGGTCTGGTAAAGTATATGAACGAACAGCATCGGACAAATATCCAAGACAATACGAGTGACCAATACTACTACCTTATAATGGCCGATGCCGATTGTGTATGCACTACCCTAAACCTAAATAGTATCAAACAAAACCTACACGCCTTAGGGAAGAACCTGACCGTACTGCTAATAGGCGAGGTAAGTGAAGACCTCTATCAAAACTATGTGAACGACTTGGCTAAAGTCGTTCACATCATTTATGATAAGGACAAGGCAATTTATCAGTATCGGACAGCCATCGGCAAGCCTATATTTATCCATACTTACGGGCCTCAGCTAAAATACGGCAAAATTGTAAATGATCCCGAAGTACAGCTTATCGCCGATTATGTATCGGATAAGGTTGGGTAGTGTGTAGCATATCTTTAGTGGGCAAATAATTCTATTCCGCCACCAATCCCTCAAAATTTCTCTTTCACAATTCGCCCGATCTCCCGTACTTGCTTATTAGATCAAGTACACAGTCATGGATAAGGGAGATTTTAGAAAGCAGGCGCATCAGATGGTAGATTGGATGGCCGATTATTTGGAGCAGGTAGATACCTATCCCGTGATGTCACAAGTGAAGCCGGGCGATATCAAAGCGCAATTGCCTACTTTACCTCCCGCTACCGCCGAGCCATTCGAGCAAATAATGGCCGATGTGGATAAAATCATTATGCCCGGAATCACTCACTGGGGCAGCTCAAATTTCTTTGCCTACTTCCCTGCCTCCAAAAGTGAAGCGTCCATATTAGCCGAAATGATGATGGCCAGCCTAGGTACACAAGGGATGCTTTGGCTCACCTCGCCTGCTGCGACAGAACTGGAAGAGCAAATGATGCAGTGGCTTAGGCAAATGCTTGATTTGCCAGCGAATATGCAAGGCGTTATTCAGGATACAGCTTCTTCTGCTACCTTGGCGGCGATCCTTTCTGCAAGAGAAAAAGCCTCCAACTGGGCGATTAACGAAAGAGGTTTTTCAGCACAAGAGAAATATGTAATCTATAGCTCAGATCAGGTGCATAGTTCTATTGATAAAGCCGTAAAAATTGCAGGAATAGGCATCCAAAATCTAAGGAGAATTCCTACGGACGAGCATTTTGCGATGTTGCCAGATGCCCTGCAAGCCCAAATCGAGCAAGACAAGCGGGAGGGTTTTCGTCCGCTGTGTGTGGTATCGGCATTAGGTACCACGAGCAGCACTGCGCTCGATCCAATCGACGCTATAGGAAGTATTTGTGAGGCTTTTGGTATTTGGCATCACGTGGATGCCGCCTATGCAGGTGCTGCGCTATTATTGCCAGAATGCCGCTATATGGCCAAAGGAATGGAGAAAGCCGATAGCTTTGTGTTCAATCCACACAAATGGATGTTTGTCAATTTCGATTGCTCAGTATATTTCGTCAAAGATGCACAGGCACTGAAGAGAACATTCTCGGTAAATCCAGAATACCTCAAAACGAATAATGATGA
The DNA here is from genome assembly GCA_041689935.1 of Cyclobacteriaceae bacterium. Taxonomy (GTDB): domain Bacteria; phylum Bacteroidota; class Bacteroidia; order Cytophagales; family Cyclobacteriaceae; genus CAXBDP01. Next base: position 40,946 of record JBDNFI010000055.1, on the reverse strand, counting down.
AGAAGTGACCAATTATCGGGATTGGCATATTCAGCTTGGGCGACGATTTAGGGCGCTGAAGTTATGGTTTGTGATTCGTAGCTATGGCGTAGAAGGCTTGCAAGCCAAGATACGAGCGCATAATGCTATGGGGCAATGGCTGAAAACGGAAGTTGAAAACCATTCATCCTTTCAGCTGATGGCACCCGTCCCGTTAAATCTAGTATGCTTCCGATACCTCCCGCCTCAGTGTACCAATGAACCTGAGATTGACCAATTCAACGAGCGTTTATTGAATGCTGTAAACGCCACAGGGAAAATTTTTATCACCCATACCAAGCTCAATGGTAAATACACACTACGATTGGTCCCCGGCAACTTCCATGTGAGTATGGAGCATGTACAGCATGCTTGGCAGCTAATCGTAGAAACTGCTGCATCTCTCCAGAAAGATTAATTTCACCCGAAAGTAAACCATCTACGAAAAATATCGTATATAATTTTGATTTACGAAATCAATGGCATATAATTGTATCTACGAAAACAGTCGTATATGAAACCAACAGAATCAGAATTAGAAATCCTCAACATCCTTTGGGCAAAGGGACCAAGCACTGTGAGAGTAGTGCATGAGGAGCTAAGCAAGGAAAAGGATGCTGGCTATACCACTACGCTCAAATTGATGCAGATAATGCATAAAAAAGGTTTGCTGAATAGAGAAGAAGAACAGCGAAGCCATATTTATACTCCTGCGGTGGATGAGAAAGAGGCCAAAGGAGCGTTGATCGATCGGTTTTTGGATGCGGCATTCAACGGCTCCGCTTCGGAGCTGGTGATGCAGGCCTTAGGTCGTAATACAACGAGCAAGGAGGAATTAGTGAAGATCAAGGCGTTGATTAAAAAGATGGAAGGAGGAGCGAATGATTAGCTTGGAACAAATTATTCAATCTGCGGCCTGGTCTTTATTCCATTCCCTTTGGCAAATTGGCATTATCGGCATCATCCTATTTACTGTGCTGCAAATGGATTGGTTGCGCGATCCGAAGCAGCGATTTGGCTTATTGCTTACAGGCATTTCCCTGTCGGTAATCGCATTTTTAGGCACCTTCGCATGGTATATGTTTCAATATATGCCAGTGGTGGGGGCATCATTTGGAGGCTTGTCTTTCCAAGAATTGCTGTCGATGAAATCGACCACTGAGCCAATGGAGGCTGCGCCAAGTATTTTGGTGAAAATAGAAGCTTGGGTATTTGCCAATATGCATTATATGGTCTATGCATGGTTGCTGGGGGTAGGTATTTTCCTCATTCGATTTGCGGGTGGTTTGTGGTATGTAAATAGACTCAAAACCCATAAGGTAAGCTCAGCGCCTGCTATTGCAAACAAATACATGGAAAAATGGGTAAGAAAATTTTCCATATTGCTAAAAGTGAGGGTATTAGAATCAGCAAAAGTAAATGCGCCTTTGGTGGCAGGCATTTTCAAGCCGGTGATATTATTTCCGATTGGGATGATTAGCTCTTTACATCCTAGCGAGGTGGAGGCCATATTGGCCCATGAAATAGCCCATATTCTTCGCAGTGATATGCTGACTCAAACTTTATGCTCATTGGCCAAAGCACTTTTATTTTATCATCCTGCCATGTGGTGGATGCAGCGGATTTTGGCAGAAGAAAGAGAATTTGCCTGCGATGCGTTTGCTCTTGATCTTACTGACAACCCTCCCGCCTTGGCCCAAGCCTTAGCAAATGTAAAGGCTTGGGAGAGCAATGAAGTGGCTATGGCATTCAACAATAATCAGCATTATTTACTCAACAGAATTTCAAGAATATTTGGCATGAAAAATCAAACTGAATCAAATAATTACACGGGCAATATGAGCGCACTGGCGATCATATTAGCGATGCTATTTCTACTTCCCGTAGCAGAAGGCCAAAACAGCCCTGAAAGTATCGAAAAGTCAAGTCGCGTGGTGTCTGCCTCGCTGGATGAAGTAACTCCTGAGGTCTTGCCTACAAGCATTGCTGTGCAACCTTTAGAGGCTGTTCAGAAAGTTAATGACACGATACCACAAACAGTAAACGAGGAGTTGAAAAAGAGTGCAACGGCTATGACGAAAGCCATGGAGAAAATGGAAATTTCTCAAAAGCGCTCCTTGCAAGAAATGCAAAAATCTTTGGAGCAAGCTATGAAGAGTGTGGACATGGCTAAAATGATCAATTTTGATTCTATGCAAATCAATATTGAAAAAGCCTTGCAGTCGGGCATGGTCGATATTCAGAAAGCATTGCAATCTGCGGCTGAGAACGTAAAAAAGATGAACATCTCAGAACAAGAAAAGCAAAAGATGTTGGTGGAGATGGAGCAAGAGCTGGCCAAGCAGCAAGCGGAAATAGCAAAGGAAATAACAGCTTCTAAACTGGAATTGGAGAAAGCAAAGTTGCAGATAATGAAGGACCAGGAAATAATGAGAGGAGAGTTGGAGCGAGCGAGAGCCCAAATGGAAGTGGACTTTGAAGAGGCAAGGATCAATATGCAAAAGGAAGTAGAAGCATTAAGGAGGCAAATAGAAGAGGAAAGGAAGAAGGAAAACAACATAGTCGGATTTAGATACTCAGAGCCATTGGTGGTGGTAGATGGAGTCAAGGTAGCCTCGATGAATGAGGCGGGCGTGCTTCCAAAAAGTATAAAAGAAATTAAAGTGCTGAAGGGAAATGCTGCGGTGACGCTCTATGGAGAAGATGCTGAGAGAGGAGTGATCGAAATCACAACCTCTCATGGCAATGGCCCAGATCCAACTATTTTGAGTCAGGGCGTGAGTGTTAGTCTCAATCAGGGTACTCAAGGAAGTTTGAAATTTAAAGGCTCCTTGCAATCCAGTGATGTCCTCTATGTAATTGATGGTAAAGTTACTCCAGGGTTTGTATTGAAGACGATGAATGCAAGCAGCATCAAATCCATCCTAGTGCTAAAAGGAGAATCTGCCATTGCATTGTATGGCGAAATGGCGAAAGATGGAGTTATCGAAATTACCACAAAAGGGAAAGCAGAATAGGGCACAATCTTCTAATAGACAATTAGATATAGGAGCAACTTATTGCTCCTTTTTTATTATTGCCTTATTAGTTTGAATAATAATAAATTAGTTTTATATTTAGATGTTTCTTTTTATTCATAATCCGTAGAATCCATTTCCTCTTCGCACAGGCAGTATTTCTAATTAAAAACACCTAATTATGGAACATCTAAAAACTATGTTGAAAGTGTCACCTGGCCAGTATTCATGGCTTGGGGGAATCATTTTGGTCATCGCAATTTTGCCTATGCTTGCTAGTGCGCAACAAAAGAAGCCTCCTGTGAAAATGGAAACTTTACAAAAATTTCCTGATACCATTGAAATGGTAAGTGCCTCCGGAGCAGAAAAAAGGAAAATTAAGAAAGCTGTGGAAATTTATCATCCGATCTATATGATTGATGGAAAGCTTGTTGTTGAGCCGACTTATTTGGGTATCGTAGCGGATGATATTAAGGAAGTAAAAATTATTAAAGTTGCCGAGGCAAAAGTAAAATATGGCGAGAAGGGCTTAAACGGGGCTGTTCATATTATCACTTTTTCAGGCAAAGGTGCACTCAATATCAATTCCGATAAACTTGACCCACTCTATCGAGAAAAATACACATGGGCAATAAGGGCAAATCCTGATCGCTACGCTAAAGAGGATAAGGCTTTGGATTTATTTTTGTTTGTGGATGACAACTGAAATTAATTTTGTTGAAATTAAAATTATAGTAATATGAAAAAGTTAAAAGCAACTAGACTGGGCTTGATTTCTTGCATCGTGATATTGGCCTGTGTCCCCTTAGTTTATGGACAAAACCCTACCAATGAAGTTGGCTTTTCATTTACAGTGATGAGCAACGGGGCTGATAAAATCATCAGAGCATTTGAAGGAAATATTAAGCCTATTTATGAAGTGGACGGTAAGCGGGTGGGGCCATCACAATTAGGCGTTTTGCCTGATGATATCAAATCTGTGGGTATTCTTAAGCCTGTCGCTGCTATTGGTAAATACGGAGATGAGGTTAAATTTGGTGCAATTCATATTTACACCTTCGCAGGGGATGGCCCTGATCCATCAAAAATTGGCGATGAGGATCCATTACTCAATGCGAAGAGTGCTTGGGAATCATCCGCTTATTCAAAATCAAAATATACCTGGGATCAATTTTTGGTAATCATTAATGGCGAAAAGTCAGATAAGGTTTTCAGTGAATTAGGCTTGAGGGCTGTTACGGAATTAACCATCACTGTAGATGAAGAAACGAAGAAGAAATATAATGCCTGCACAAAGCTGGGCGTATTATTTATCAAAACGAATGTTGAAGATTGAGTTGAATTTAGGAATTAGTAAAACGAAAAAGGAGGCTATTAGCCTCTTTTTCTATGTCGTATTAGTCAAAGTCCTTTTAGTTTGACCAAAGATTATGTTCAAATTCGAGTAGTTCCTGCTCCACCCATTTGGCAGCTAATAATGCTTCTCGTGGGTTTTTGGTGTAGATATCTACTAAAGCTCTGTTTTGAGGGTTCCAGTACTTAATGATATTAGCAGAAAACATTCTTAATGTAAATGCATCTGCCATATTTAAGTTAGCTTTTTGGTTGGCGTTATTAAACCAAAATGCTTCCTCAGGCATGCTCCGGAAAAGATCATCTAAATCCTTGAATCTAAAGGTTGCAACCTCCCGCTGAAATCCAGTCTCAAATTCTTTGGCTGGTATAATCATTTTAATAGCTAGAATATCCCAATAAGCCCTAGAACGTCTTTTATCAAAAATAAAGTCTTCCATTATTTCAAGGATGGTAATCTGGCGCGGGAGGAAATAGAAATCCCTAGAAGAATCTGGCGTAGTATCCCCTTCGTCTCCCCAGCCACCCCAGTCGTCATTAGCTACCTCTTCTGTAAATCCCATAGCCCTTTCTTCATCAGTAAGGGTAGGAGCACCGTAAGCAGGTATTTTCATATTATCCAAAAACTCTTCTTTGGTCATTCTGCGCGTTAGAGAGTCGCTAGTATATGGGAAAAGCCTGCCATCATTTACAGCATCTATAATGATTTTGGTTATTTCACTATTGAAGGCAAAGAATGGTTGGTTTATCTTTTCGCGAAGATCCATTCTTCTCCAAACTCTACGTCGGTACATGATTTCAGATTCCTGTACTGGCCTCACAGAATTTTCATTATATGCGGCAACCCTTTCCTGCGCATGCACCATCTCGGGAAGGAACATTACCACCATAAATAATAAGATTGCCAAATTTTTCATATAATTTAATTTAATGGAATACTGATAAAGGTCGCCGGTAAGTTCACGTTCTCAGCATCACCTTTAAAGTTTCTTCTTTGTACTTTCACTTCTTCAATCACAATTCTATCGCCAGGCTGTGCCTGACCTATAAAGTCAGAGACGTTTGCTGTAGCTCCATTGTAAACTCTTTCTTGAAGTATTCTTTGTCCTCTACCTAACAATAACTTAAAACTTACTACTCTATACGTGGCATCATTAGGTAAAAAGTTTTTGAAGTTCTCCTCAGCGATGGCATTTACAGAAACTTCTCTCACAGATGCCGCCGGCATACCTTCCCTTAGGTTGGCCGCTCTACCATTAACGCCTACAGAGATCGTTGGCAATGGTATTCTTGAAACTTGGAACTTCCTCGATTCAATTGGAGCACCACCACTTGCTATATTCAACATAACTTCTGCTGAATTTGGTACAATTGTTACCAAACCTCTTTGAGGGCCGTTTACAATTGCTGCACCTTGTGCTGTAAAGCTTGGGTCATAGGCCGCACCCAAAGCTGGTACTTGTATGTTCAATTCGTTACCTGCATTCAGGTACAATTGAGATACAGTGGCTGATAAAATTTGAACCACTGGCTTAATTACAAAGTATTCATACTCTCTAGTAAAGGTAGTATCTCCTCCTCCAGGAGTTGGTAATGTAATCTCACCTGTAAATGTTCTTCTAGCTACGTCATTCGCATCATAGCCACCTCCCGCTGCAGTAAACTCAATTTTACCTACACCATTTTCTACTGGGATAGGGTTGCCGTTTATAGTCATTTCAGGTGATACAGACGATAAGGAGGCTGATAGGAAAAGCTCCGCTTCGTATTTAGTACCCGCTGCCACATATTTCGCATCAGCTCTTACCATTGGCAAGATATTATCGAAACGCAAATCAGAAGCTCCTACACTTCTTCTTAAGTCATCCAACACACTATTTTCTCTATTGAGGACTTCAGTCGTAAGTTGAGAGATATCTGCTATACCTGCAACGGTTGGAGTCATTTCAAATTTGAGTTCAGAAAAATTCTTTTCTTTTTGATTTGGATCATTTTTGAACAAAGGATCTTCAGTAGCATCTAAGGCAAAGTAAGTGAGCTGCTCTCCAAGTTTTGATTCTTGACGCAGGAAGTCAACATACCCATTCAGTCTATCTTTCAGAATTTTGCCGTTACCTTGCTTAATCATGTAATTTTGCACCTTTTCTGTGTTGGTTTTACCGAGTGCTTCTCCGTATTCATCTAATCCACCGGTGATTTCAATAAATTTTTCTTTGAGCTCATTAAGTTCACGTACTACGGCTTCAGTTTCGGTTCTTATTTTTCTTGATTTTTCCAGCACAGCTACGTCGGCAGCTCTATTTCCTGATTCAGAAACTGCGGATGAAATGGCAGCTACTGTTAAATCATTTTTAGTTCGATCCTCGGCAATAGTTCTTTCGAGACTTTTATTAATAAAAACAAACTTGTCAAGTACGGTATTGGTAATATTCATCGCCAAAAGTGCGGTAAGGGCTAGATACACTAACCCTATCATCCGTTGCCTTGGCGTTTCTTTTCCTCCAGCCATATTATTAGTCTTTCCTAAAGATTATCAAATACTAAAATTAACTTCTCATGGCAGATAACATACCACCATAAACCTTATTGAGGGAAGCGATACTTTGGTTAAGCTTACCTAATTCAGTTTTGAACTGTTGGGTTTGTTCTCCTGCTTCACCCATTTGCTTCAAAGCCACTGAAAAACTTTCAAGGGACTGGGATGCTAGAGCGTATGATTGATTAATATGAATCATTGAATCGCTGGCTGCTTTCACATTTTGAGCATACTCATTTGTAGCAACCACAGCGTTTGATAGTTTCGACATATTGCCAACGTTTTCAGAAAGGCTTTTTAAACCAATTCCTAAGCTTTCGATAAGTTCTGGGCCAACTTTGGCACTTTCTAAAATGTTATCCAATTGACGCGAAACAGATTTATCTGCTCCAGCAGGGACAGATTTCTTAAGTAAAGGATTTGCATTTAGATCAGCTAATTCTGGATAAACGATAGACCAATCATAATCTTCGGATTTTGGTTCGAAAGCACTTAGGAAGAAAATTAGCGCTTCTGTTCCCAAACCAACCATCAAAAGAACATTGGCATAAGGGAGGTAAGTAAGTTTAAAAAGTACTCCTATCAATACAACTGACGCTCCAATGCCATACACCTTAGGCATTATGTCGTTGTAGAAACGATACGTAAAACCGCTTTTTTTTGCGTTCATCTTAATTCGATAGATTTAAAGGGTTAATTTATTTTTTTTGTTGATAATCTGAATCTTCCGAGCAATTGGATTTTATCTTTGAGTTCCACCAATGAAGCTCATTGCATTTCTGAAACCAATATAGGATCTGGCTGAATCTTTAAAATCGTACGTCCTAGTACCTGTTTCTAGGTAATAGGCTACGTCTTTCCAAGATCCTCCACGAACAATTTTACGAGGTTCAAATTCATCGTGGTAGGTTGGGTTCAAATCCCAAACTATAGGCATTGCAGCAGGATTATATGCATCTTCGCACCACTCAGCTACATTTCCAGCCATATTATATAGGCCAAAATCATTAGGTAAAAATGCATCCATCGGAGCTGTATATGCATATCCATCATCCACATAGTTTCCTCTGCCATTTTTGAAGTTGGCGAGCACGCAACCATCGCCAGTTCTAGCGTATGGCCCACCCCATGGGTATGGAGCCATATCTCTGCCACCTTTGGCGGCATATTCCCACTCTGCTTCGTTTGGAAGGCGGAATCTAGGCATGGCAAAAAGGCCTTCTTTCGAACGCCAGTCATTCAAATAGTTTGTTCTCCAATTGGAGAAATATTTTGCTGCTTCCCAATTTACACCCACCACAGGGTAATCGTCGAATGCTGGGTGCTGATAATAATACTCAAGCATTGGGTCAAACATATGGTGTGTGAAATCATCTCGCCAAACCGTTGTGTCGGGATATAAATTTTGATAGATATATTCTTCTCCGAGGCTTTCAAGAGAATCACTCATTATGGATTCCATAAATTGGCGATACCTATTATTGGAGATTTCCCACTCGTCCATGAAGAATGCACTTACAGTTACCTGCTTGTTAAAATTGATCATAGTGGATGGTACATCCTCATCTGATTGGCCCATGTGAAAAACGCCTGATGGCACGTACGTCATTCCAAAGGGTGCAGACATTACCCAACCTTCTCTTCCCTGCACGCCGATCAATTGACCATTGTCGTCCTTGGGGCCGCCACCAAAAAGGCCGCAACTCTGGACAAGCAGGCTTAAAGAAAATAGCATGAGTAATGAAGCTATACTTCTAAGCTTTAACCACATATTTTTAAGTTCAATAACCAAATTCCTTTTCCGAAAAAACCAAATCTACTAATTTTAGATTTTCAATTTGGGTGCTAATTAAGCAATAGTTCATCAAAAAAAAGCACCTTTTAAAAAAAAATTGATAAGAATCTTTTAAGATTTTACCAAAAAATACAACCTCAAAACCGAAATCTCGGCGTACGTACGATATTTTTGCCGATTGGACCCGTTTTTTTCGGGATGGTGTACCTCAACATAAATTCATGAGAAGTGGGTGCTTTTGCGTCTTGAGATTCAATTACATAATCAAAAGCGTATCCAATTTTCAATCTATTGTCTTTGGCGAGGCTATATCCAATCATACCTACAGCTGCTTCGGTGTTCCTGATGGACGCACCGACCCACATTTTCTTGTTGTACGTGGCAATAACGTTCAAATCAACGGAAGTAGTATTGAAGGCAAGCGATTTTATTAACAAGCCCGGTGTAATATCCCAATCTGCTGAGGCTGTAATGTCGTAGAATGCCATTAGATACAAATGGGCTTCTAGCGGGTTGGTTGGGCCAAAATTACCAAAATCAAATTCGGGACGTGAGATGTGATTATAACTTAAACCACCAGAAAATTTATTAACTCTCATAAACACTCCTGCGCCAAAGTCAGTGGTCATTTGGGTTTCACTTCCAAATTGCCTTAGGGGGTCATTAGGATCATCCCAGCGAAGTTGGTCGTAATTTAATGTTTTAGAATACAAACCTCCTCGCATACCTAGATTCACAAATCCAGTGCGGGTGGTAATCTGATACGAATAGGATAATTGTAAATCTAAATTGCCAAGAGCACCTAACTGGTCATTTACTATATGTAGTCCCACTCCGCTTTTGGCTCTAGGAAACGCCGCATCAATGCTTAATACTTGTGAACTTGGACCACCTCCTCTTCCATCGAGGGCTGTGTTGTATCCTACCCATTGGCTTCTGTGAAAAGCAGTAACTTGGATATCTCCCTCCACACCTGCATAAGCTGGGTTCAGAAACAACCTATTGAACATAAATTGACTAAACTGGGTGTCTTGCTGAGCATTTACTATCTGCGCCCAGAAGAGTGCCGATAAAGTCAATATACAAGTAAACAGTAATTTTCTCATAAGAGGCCTAAACAAACCTAAATATAGCAAATAAACTTATGGAGGAGCTAAGTGTTAGGCTAATTACGACAAAGTTTGTCCAAAAGGTTGATTTTTTTTATTGGAGTGATACGTTTAAGCGTCGTTAGCCTTTTTGATATACAACTCCAAAGCACCTGTCATCGAAGGCGCATTGGGAAGTGGTGCTTCTATATCCAATATTAAGTTGGCATCGCGTACAGCCAATGCTGTGGTCGGTCCAAATGCAGCAATTCTTGTGTTATTTTGCTTAAATTCCGGGAAGTTACTAAGCAAACTGTGAATTCCACTTGGACTAAAAAAAGCAATAATATCGTAATTAACATCTGATAAATCAGATAAATCACTAGCTACAGTTCGGTAGATAACGGCTTCGCTCCATTTATACCCGCCCTTATTCAAAAACTCAGGGATATCATCCTTTCGTATATCTGAGCAGGGGAAGATATATTTTTCGTTTTTATGCTTTTTAATGATGTCAAAAAGCTGACTGGAAGTTTTTTCCCCCGTGAAAATCTTTCTTTTCCTAACCACAATGTATTTAGCAAGGTAATTTGATGTCTGTTCAGAAATACAGAAATATTTCATTTCCGGAGGCATTTCAATTTTCAACTCTTTCATCAAAATGAAATAATGATCCACCGCATTTCTGCTGGTAAATATTACAGCAGTATGTTGTAGGACATCAATTTTTTGCTTGCGAAACTCTTTTACACCGACCGGATCTACCTGAATAAATGGACGAAAATCTATTTTGATTCCGTATTTTTTGGCGAGGATACCATACGGAGATTTGTCATCGGCGGGTTCAGGTTGAGAAACTAATATATTTTTTACTGATTTGATTCGATCTTTACCTTTTGTCATGCCTATTTTTAAATTTAACAGAGGAAAGCCCTAGAAAACTGAAATCAATTTTAAAATCACCACAAGGGGTATGATTTCAGTGGCGCAAAGATATGAAAATAAATAAGAAAATCGAAGATTAGCGGTTCTAATCAATTTTATCAGAAGAATGCCTATGCGAATGGTAAATAGAATTATGATAACAGAGAAACCAATGGTGGCACTGGATTCGATTGGTGAGGATATGACGAAAAAATTATATAAAATCCATAACAAAACGGCCATGTAAATAATGCTGGACACTCTTATATAATCAAAGAAATGAATGGACTTAAATTGTTCTATTCCAAATAAATACGAGCAAAAAGATAAGAAAATGTACTTGCTCAGAAACACCACAAAGGTCAAAATAAATCCTATCCCTAGTATAGTCATAAGCGTGCCGTAACTATCAGAATTGAAAAACTCTAAAAAGGGCGGTAAATCAACCTGCCAGTTCAGTAATATCAATAAAACGAACATGACTAAAAATGAAAAAGTAAATAAGGCCAAAAAAGTGCCTGGGTTGAATTGCCTCGATTGAATGAGTGTATCCACACTTACTCTAGGAAAAAATACAGCAGCAGGATTAAAATATTCTCTGAAAATTTTTGGATACGAAATTCGGAGCAAAGCCATGAGCAGCAACAATATCACAAATCCGCTCCAAATGAAATCTGGAAGAGAGCTTTGTATTCTTTCTCTTACAACTTGATCTTTATCTTTGATAACCGTTTCGGGCTCAAATGCAGAAGCAATACTAACCGACAAGTTGCGGCTTAAACCATCGCTAGAATGGATACTGAGAAGAATATTGGTTCCATAAGCACTGCGAAGACTATCAGTGGCAAAACGTATTTTACCTCCCGCTTCTTCAATTAATTGATGATTAATCCAAATCGAAAATGAACTTGGCTGCTGAATGGTGATTTCTTGATATGGATATTTTGCCAGATTGATTTCATAATGCAATACATCAAACAATCCTGATGGAGGCTTTTGAAAGTAGGTCTTCTCAATATAATCATACACAAGAGGAGCAAGTTGAATATTCTCACGTTGCGCTATTGCATTCTGGCCAATCAATAAGGCGAAGATCAAAAGGAATAAATTCCTAAAAACGGCTGATGTACCCAATATGTATTTTAGAGTTGCTGAACTCAAATTTCTGAAGTTTTGAATTGCCGAGTCCATAAGCCAGATTAAAAATTCCCGCATTGGTGGTGAAACTTACCCCAGCTCCTATACCAAATGGAGAATCCTCAAATTTAGTAGTTTCAAGTTCGTAATAAAGCAATGCTTGATCATAAAATAGAAAAAAATACGAATTTGGATCTAAGTAAAACCTTGGTTCCAAATTGAGAATGGCATAGCGGGAGGCAAAAAAGAAGTTTTCGTTGAATCCTCGAAGGGAATTAAGCCCGCCAAGCCTATGGAGTTCATTTAGGAAAAGCCGTTGATTTTCGACCCAGCCACCTTGTAGCTTGCTGCGTAAAATGATCCTTGAACTCAATGGACTAAAGTTTTCAGCAGAAGCCTGCGCAGTGAACTTCACCGATCGCAAATCTACCCCTTCGAAAAAAGCGGGAGGAAGTGAGGCGTTTTCCAGTATTCGCCTGTTTCCAATATCGGCACTTACATTCACATGCCAGCCTTGGAATGGATGAAAAGGATCATCCGTTGTGATCATGTTCCAATTGATACCATAATAACTGTATTGCGTATCGGCCAGATTGCTGAGTTGATCCTGCCCTGTATTTTGGCCAACCGAAAGTAAACTCCCTCGTTGATTGCCCGCCATAAATTTGAGCTGACTGGCATTTCCCGCCAAATAGCCCAGCGATATCCGCAAGTCGGTATTCAAGAAGGAGGAATCTTCTTTGAGCAAGAAAAATCCCAAATCTAAATCGATTGGCGAATTTATCAGATTAGAGTGGCTGTATTCCATCCGTAGCAATTGCGATTCGGGCCGCATTTGTTGCCATTCTATGCCCAGCCTTTTGCCAGATTGGAATAGGTTATGCAGTTCCAAGTTGAGCTGGCCGGTAACCAATACTTTGCCGGGGTCTAGCTCATTTGGCAGCAGACCCAAGACACCATCTACCTGATTCACCTTTTGTAGCTCCAGTCTTAATAATGGATAGGCCTTATTTTCACTAAAGATCACCGAGGGAGCTTGGCTTTGTTTTAGAAAGGGCAACCTCTTGATACGATTATTTACACGATTGAAAAATTGTTCATTGAACGAATCCCCTTCACGAATGCCCAAATACGCTGAGAGAAAACTATTCTTCACCAAATCATTAGGGTTTACTTGTAGCGAATCGAAATACACACGTGGGCCAGAGATCAAATTGACTTGGGCAATAAGGCCATCCTCCCGCATTTGCAAACTATCGAGAAGCAATTGGGTAAATGGATAGCCAGCATCAATGCTTTCTTGCTGCAACTTGCTCATCAATGCCGATAATTGGCTGGGATTGATTTTCCTTCCATCAAAATCTACCTTTCGATACCCAACCTTGCGTAGCATTAGCTCACCTATATTGCCTACGTCTAACCTTGCCCAGCCGAACATCGGGCCAACATACAAGTGTACATCCCAATTTTCGCTTTCCATGTCTACCATGTCGATATTTGCCGATAAATATCCGTTGGCTCGAAAGTCGTTCAAGGTATTTGCGATAATCCGTGTGGCCTGCAAAGAATCTGTTGCCGATTTTGGTGCATTGGGCATATCCTCGCTGCTGCTCGAAAACTGCCAACGAAGCTGTATTTGACCCGCCTGCTGCGCAAATGCAGGAGATAAAATAAAGATAGAAGCAATTATTGTAAGGATACGGAACAAAACAATGCTGATTAGGATTAGCTACTTTTACAAAATATGGCTGGAATTTACATACATATTCCTTTTTGCAAGCAAGCTTGCCACTATTGTGACTTTCATTTTAGCACAAGTTTGGCACAAAAGGAGGCAATGATGCACGCTTTGCAGCATGAGTTAGTCTTACGCAAAAACTATCTTCAGGGAAAAATAATTTCAAGTATCTATTTTGGGGGTGGCACGCCGTCTATTTTGACTGTGGCGGAAATCGGGCAAGTTTTGGATGCAATACAGTCCAATTTTGAGATAGAACAGGACGTGGAAATTACGCTAGAAGCCAATCCAGATGATATCAGCTTACAAAAAGCGACGGACTGGCACAAAGCGGGAATCAACCGCTTGAGCGTGGGTATTCAAAGTTTTGATGAAGAAATACTGAAATGGATGAACAGAGCGCACTCGGCCAAGGAAGGTTTACAAGCCATGGAATATGTGCGCCAAGCGGGGTTTCAAAACATTAGCATCGATTTGATTTATGGAGTGCCACAGCCAAATCACAACAAATGGCGGGAGGATTTGGCCATGGCGATGCAGTACAGACCTGAGCATATAAGTTCTTATTCCCTCACTATTGAAGAGAAAACAGCCTTTGGCAATTGGGTACGAAAAGGCAAAATGCGAAAGCCAGAAGATGATTTTGCCGCTACCCAATACGAAATGCTGATTGAGCGCGCAGCGCAACATGGCTATGAGCAATACGAGGTGTCTAATTTTTGCCATTCGGGAAATTATTCACGACATAATAGTTCCTATTGGCTGCAAAAACACTATTTGGGAATTGGCCCAAGCGCCCATTCCTACGACGGCCAATCTAGGCAATGGAATGTTGCCAATAATTCTACGTATTTGAAATCGCTGGAAAGTGGAAAAGATTATTTCCAAAAGGAGATATTGAGTGAAAGTGATAAAGTAAATGATTATTTATTGACAGCATTGCGCACACGCTGGGGGCTGGATTTCGATTTATTGAAAACCCAATTTCAATTGCCTGCCGATTGGCCAGGATGGGAAAACTTTGCTATCTTGATTGAACAAAAATTGGCTGAACCAACCGAAAAAGGCATCCGATTAAGCTCAAGCGGGCGGTTGATGGCCGATGCAATTACTTCCGAACTTTTTGTTGATTCACTATGATTACACATTTCGATTTTTTGCATGGTACGAATTTGTTCCGAGCAGATCTCAGAAAGCCTGTAGAAATTGGCATTCCATTGCAGCACGGCAGCCAAAATCCCAATTGCTATTGGGCGGATGATCCTAAATTGGAAATCATTCGCATGGGCAACTTTGTAGGAAGTGTGGCCGAAGGTGGCCCGGTCAATTACCAAAAATTCACTTTTAGTCCACATGGTAACGGCACCCATACCGAATGTTACGGCCACATAAGCACTGATGGCGCGAGTACTGCCTATTTAAAAGATTTTCATAGCATGTGCAGGGTAGTTTCTATTGAGCCAGAATTGAAAAATGGCGATAGGGTAATCACACTGCAAGCCTTCAAGAAGGCAGTTGGAAGAATAGACAGCGATGCAATAGCTATACGTACCATCCCCAATAATGCGGACAGCATCACAAGAAAATACAGCGGCACTAATCCACCCTACTTAGAGGCCTCACTTGCAGCGTATTTGGCTAAACACCAAGTGATTCACCTGCTGGTAGATTTGCCAAGTGTAGACAAAGAAATAGACGGTGGCGCACTCCTCGCGCACAAGGCTTTTTGGCATTTTCCAGATCAAATACGCAGGCAAGCGACGATTACCGAATTAATATATATTCCTAATCACCTAGAGGACGGCCTATATTTGCTAAATTTGCAGTTGACAACACTGGTTGCGGATGCAAGTCCCTCCCGCCCAATTTTATTTCCAATTATCAATCTCACTCATGGCATTTGACAAAAACCTCCTCAAGCGATCGGCACAAACAGCCCAGCCACTCAAGGAAGTTTTCCGTGAATTTCTTCGTCGGCATCAAATAGATCAAAAATTCGATGAAACGTATTTGATCGTTTTTTGGGAAAAAATAATGGGCCCAACCATTGCCAATCGTACCACCAAGCTATTCATCAGAGATAAGGTATTGTTTGTAACCCTCAGTTCTGCTCCATTGAAACAAGAACTTTCCCACTCCAAAAGTGCTATTATGGGTCTATTCGAAAAGGAAGTTGGTACCGGCGTAATTACTGATATCGTTTTTCATTAGCCATGAAAATACTTTTGATACAAACAGGAGGCACCATCGACAAGGATTATCCAAAATCCACTGGAGCCTATGCTTTTGAAATAATGGAACCCGCTTTTGTCAAAATAGTAGCGAAGACTAAGTTTTCACAACCCTATGAGGTGATTTCATTTTGCAAAAAGGACAGTCAAGATATAAGCGAATCCGACCGTGTAGCTCTTCGTAAGCTGATAGAGGCGCGAAAGGAAAAGAATATTCTTATCACCCATGGCACCGATACCATGATAAATACAGCGAAAGCTTTACAAAATATTGTAAGCAAAACGATCATCCTAACAGGATCGCACTTGCCTGCTATCTTTAAAGAAACGGATGCTGACTTTCAGCTAGGATTTGCTATCGCAGCCATGCAGTTGGCTTCGGAGGGTTGTTTCATTGCCATGAATGGGCAGTTGATTCCCGCCAAAAACTGTCAAAGAAATTTAGAAACTGGACAATTTATTCAAACACCTTGAGACTACACCGATCATTAGTTCATGCCGTAGCCAATGCGCTCCGTTATGTATTCGAAGATAATCACAAAGCCGATAAAGTTGTGGAGAGGATTTTACGATCCAATCCCAAATGGGGCGCTCGCGATAGAGGTTTTATTGCCGAAAATACCTACGATATGGTAAGGCATTGGCGCAGAATTAACGAAGCCATCGACTTTCCATCACCAAGTTACGAACAAATATTTGCCGTTTGGTGGATACTCAATAGCAGAGATTTGCCCGATTGGCCGGAGTTGAAAGGTGTCAATCGCAGAGCGGTATTGGCCAATGATCGAGAAAATCAAAAGATACGAGCTATTCGCGAGTCCTTGCCCGATTGGCTTGACGAACTTGGAGAATCGGAGCTCGGTACCAAATGGGATAGAGAGTTGCGCTCCTTAAATGAGCACGCCGAACTAGTATTGCGTGTAAATTCCCTCAAAGCCAATAGAAATGGAGTGGAGTATTTCTTCCATGATATAGATGTGAAAACTAGTAGAGTGAATGGAGCAGATGATGCGCTGATTCTCGACAAAAGAGTAAATGTATTCCGTACAGATGCCTTCAAAGATGGCTGGATCGAAGTGCAGGATGCTTCTTCACAGCAGGTAGCACCCTTTACGCAAGTGGAGCCTGGCATGAGAGTAATTGATGCCTGCGCCGGCGGTGGCGGCAAAAGCTTGCACCTAGCCGCACTTATGGAAAATAAAGGCAAAATCCTCTCTCTCGACACAGAGGAGTGGAAGCTGAAAAATCTTAGAACCCGTGCTTCTCGTGGCGGGATTGATATTATTGAATGTAGAACCATCGATAATGCAAAAGCGATAAAAAGGCTGAACAATACGGCAGACCGCGTATTATTGGACGTGCCATGTAGCGGATTGGGCGTGCTAAAAAGAAACCCCGATGCAAAATGGAAATTGACTCCAGAAATGCTGGAAGAAGTGAAAGCTACACAAGCCAATATTTTACAAGATTACTCTGCTATGGTAAAGGCGGGAGGTAAATTGGTATATGCCACTTGCAGTATCCTTCCATCCGAAAATATGGATCAGGTATTCAAGTTTCTCGAAAAGAACCCTGAGTTCACCCTCGAAGAACAACGCGAAATTTGGCCATCTGAAGGTTTCGATGGCTTCTTTATGGCGAGAATGGTGAGGAAAGGATAATCCCTTTTTAATAATATTATTGGAAGTGTGACATAAAAATAGCCTGTGATTTTCTATCACAGGCTATTTCATTTTAAGAAATACTTTTTTCTTATCTTCCTCCCTTTGCTTTCTGCATTGGGTTGTTATCATTAGCCGCACCTCTAGGGGTGTTTTGCTGCTTGAATGCATCGAATCTACTTGGCTGTAAATTTCTTGGCCAATGATTATTGTCCTCTTCCACATCAGCGGTTTCGCGGTATGGATCTAGCAGGATACTTGCCACTTCCTTATTGAATTTGAACACTTTGCTTACTTGGCCTTCATTTAATCTCCAAATTTCAGCAGGTATTTTGCGCATTTCGCTTGTACCATCTGTAAAGGTAAATTCTAAAATCAACGGCATGACCAAACCACCGATATTTGAAAATTGCATTTCGTAGAAGTTCCATTCCCCATTGAGTAGCGCTTTTTCTTCTGGTGTTAGCGTCGCTGATAATCGCGTATAAGCATTTTTTTGCTCGTCCGTCACTTCGAAGGGATCGTAGCTATTGTAGAAATCCTTAATGATGGTTGGCTTCCGATCGGATAGGTATTCCATGCCTATTTCGCGATTACGGATATTGAATGTTCCTTCCTCTTGTTGGGCAAATTCCTCCCGCCTTCTTGCATTTTCTACCTCCGGGTTTTGTGAATCAATCTTATACCATTCCACATGGTCAATGGCAATATCTACATTGTCGATACTGTAGAACCAACCTCTCCAAAACCAATCTAAATCCACCCCACTGGCATCTTCCATTGTGCGGAAAAAGTCGTCAGGAGTAGGATGTTTGAACGCCCATCTGCGGGCATATTCCTTGAATGAATAATCGAAAAGCTCACGGCCCATCACTGTTTCTCGGAGAATATTCAATGCCGTAGCGGGCTTACCATAGGCGTTTGCACCGAATTGAACAATATTTTCAGAATTGGTCATAATTGGCTCCAATAAGTCCTTTGGGCTTTTCATGTAATCCACGATCTTATGGGCTGGCCCTCTCCTTTGAGGGTAATCAGGCTCCCATTCCTGCTGGGCGAGAAACTGCATAAATGAATTGAGCCCTTCGTCCATCCAAGTCCATTGGCGCTCGTCGGAGTTGATAATCATCGGAAAAAAGTTGTGGCCTACCTCGTGAATGATTACACCAATTGCACCATATTTCGTGGCAGCCGAATAGGTGCCGTCTGGTGCTGTGCGTCCGTAGTTGAAGGCAATCATCGGATATTCCATGCCATTGGATGCTTCTACCGAAATAGCCACTGGATACGGATAAGGAATGGTAAATTTGGAATAAACTTCCAATGTATGTGCTACTGCTTGGGTGGAGTATCTGCTGTATAGCGAATACGCTTCTTTTGGATAATAGCTCATGGCCATTACTTTTTTGCCTTCGATATCCACGCCCATTGCATCCCAAATGAATTTGCGTGAACTGGTCCAAGCAAAGTCCCTCACATTTTCGGCATGGAAGGTCCAAGTCTTTTTATCTGTCGATTTACTCTTTTCGTTGCGTTCTGCTTCCTCCCGCGTAATAATCATTACTGGATTCTCAGCAGTTTTTGATTGTTCAAAGCGCTCCCTTTGTGCAGCAGTGAGAACATCATCTGGGTTTTGCAATACGCCTGTAGAGCCAATTACATGATCAGCCGGAACGGTCATATTTACTTTGTAATCACCAAATGGAAGGGCAAATTCGCCTCTGCCTGTAAATTGCTTATTGTGCCATCCTTCGTAATCGCCATATACGGCCATGCGGGGAAACCAGCCTGCTGTGGTATATAGGTAATTGCCATCGCCTGAGAACAATTCATACCCGGGGCGGCCACCATGCACTAATCTGTCGCTGATATTGAACCACCACTTTATACGAACTTGGATTTTCTCGCCCGATGCCAAAGGAGTAGGCAAGTCTATTCTCATTAAGGTTTGGTTGATGGTATAAGGCAGATCATTGCCGTTGGCATCTTGCACAAATTCTATCTTGAAGCCTAAGTCCTCATCATGTGTTTCAATGGTTTTCAATGCATCGAAGCTCATTCTATTCCGAATGGTGGTACTTGCTGCTTTGTAATTATCGGCATCTCTATCTCTTACATTTTCGTCCAAATGTAGCCACAAGTAGGAGAGGATATCAGGCGAATTGTTATGGTAGGTAATCAACTCACTTGCATACAGTTTTTGATTTTGATCGTCTAATTCCACGTCGATTTCATAATCGGCTCTTTGCTGCCAATACATATGGCCGGGTGCGCCCGAGCCAGTACGATACACATTGGGTGTGCGTAGCTCCGTACCCAATTGTTCAAAGCGATTGCCATGATTGCTAGTACGCTGTTGAGCTTGCCCAATAAAGCTGATGTTGACTAAAAGTAGGAGTGTAAATAAATTTTTCATATGCTTACCAAAATTTGGCTTCAAAGATTAAAAGTAAGGAAATTCCTGCAATTGCCGAGTTTATCACCAAATTCCAATCACGACGATTGATCCCAAACAAGCCGATAAAAATATAGCCTGTCAGCAAAAATATCCCGACCACGACAATTTGCCCTATCTCGATCCCTACATTGAAGGAAAGTAATTTCAACACCACTTGATTGTCTTTGCCAAGTAAGGCCTTCAATTCATTTGCGAAAGCCATTCCGTGAATTAACCCAAAGAAAGCTGCATAAAGGTAGTTCAGTTCAAATTTGGAACTGCGTTGGAAAGCACTAGTGCCCTTCCAAATATTTGATGCTGCAGTCACAAATATGGTAATGGGAATCAAAAATTCGATGATATTAGATTCAGCTTTGAAAATATTGAGCGTAACCAAAGCAAGTGTCAACGTATGGCCAAATGTGAATGCCGTTATGAGGATCAGCACCTTACGCCAATCACGGAGAAGATAAATAGAGCAAAGAGCAAGTATGAATAGAATATGATCGAGTCCATCCATCGCCAAGATGTGATGGAAACCCACTTCGTAAAACAATTGAAATGTTGACATGTATTTAAGTTAGTTCGTCTAATTTTGGATTCGAATTTGTAATATTAAAGGTAATTTTTCAAATCCTATGAAAGTAATCACACCGGCGGTTGTATTGATATTTGTATTAAGTGCTGCGCTTATGGATCACCCATTCCATGTAAGCGTGTGCGAAATTAATCACAATACAGATAAACAGCGGGTGGAAATTATTCATAAAATTTTCTGGGATGATTTGGAAGCTGGTTTAAAAAAAATGACGGGCAGATTTATAAATGTAAGCAGCCCTGAAAACCCAGAAGAATTACAAAAACTCATTGCCGAATATATCAGAAAGCATGTTTCCATTAGCCTAGATGGTGAAAAGCGGGAGGTAATTTTTATCGGCTCCGAACTAGAAGAAGATGCGATGTGGTGCTACATGGAGATCGAAAAAATTCCAGCCTTTCACTCAATCGAAATTCAAAATGGGATCTTGATGGAAGTCTTCGACGATCAGATGAATCTTATCCACGTAGAAAATAAAGGAAAGCTTAAAAGCCTTCGCTTTAATCAACGTAAATTTGTGGACAGTCTTACTTTTTAACGCATGCGAAATTTAGCCCTCATACTTTTTATTTCTATTTCCTTATTTGCTTGTAACCTGAATTCTCAAGAAGATTCTGCTTCCGATAAACTCGAAAATTCGCTTCAGTACGATACCATTAGCCTAAAAGATAGTATAGGAGACTGTGCTTCTGGAGCGGGACAATGTGCGGAAATAAGTTTTTCGTATCCCGATTTTACTAACGCCGCAAGTGCAGCCGTACTGGACAGCCTCAATGCTTTTGTAATCAATCGTATGCAATTATTCGAAGACGGGGATACGCTTATGACCATGCCAGCATATATGAAATTATTTTTGGAAGGATATCAGCAATTGGTAGCGGACATGCCTGATTACAATACACCTTGGGCCTTAGAAAGAAACATGGATGTACTTTTCCAAAACGATACCATCCTGAGTCTATCTTTTTACGAATATGTATTCAGTGGAGGCGCGCACCCAAACAACGCAACTCAATACTATAATTTCGATTTATTTTCCGGCAAACAATTATCCTTAGACGATATTTTCAATGCTGGCTACGAAGATGAGCTAAACCGTGTAGGTGAGTACCATTTTCGGATGCTGCGACAGATACCCGAAAACGAAAAATTGGAGGAATATGGATTCTCTTTTGAAACTGAAGGATTCAGTCTGAATGATAATTTTGCCATTAATGGGCAAGAATTAATATTCTATTTTAATTCATACGAAATTGCTCCCTATTCCTTTGGGCCAAGCGAAATCCATATTCCGTTATATGAAATGAGCCAGTATTTGAAACCTGAATTTAATGCGAAGAAATTAACGCTTTGAGAAAGGAAATTCTCTGTAAATTTCCCATTCCTTCTTATTGTGCTTGAGTAACACCAAGCTATCGGCTTCAAAGGATTCGGTGAACACCCGATCTTTATTTTCTTTCCAAGCCTTATCGAAATTGACAGGCCGCAGGTCTCTAAAGGCAAGAGTCATGTGTGGATTGAAAGGATAATCCCGCCAATTGGCATTGAATATATTAAATTCCCTTTTCATCATACGGTTGAGATCTTGCTGTAATTCATGCAAGGTTTCAGGAGCAATTACATTCAAATAAATTACCCTTGGCTTAAACGCGCCAAAACCGTTCAGGTCAATCGTAAAGATATTCACCTTCTGAACCAAGGTCGAAATAGCCGAAAAAAGGAGCTCTTCCTTATCAAATTTCCATTGAAAAGGCATGTGCAAGGTAATGTGTGCCGGTGAGCGCAGGGAAGCTTTGCTAAGGTAAGCCTCGGCAAATTCAATTTTTATTTCTCTGATTCGATCTCGCAAAGGCCGCTTTGGCACAATTGCTAAAAAATATAATCCCACATCTTCCTTCATTCTTATATGCCTTCTGTATAAATTTATTGCCATTGCAAGAAGCCTCAAAAAGCTGAAATTTTCATTATCTACCCATACAATTCCGAAAATAATTACCCTCAAGGATATCTGCTTTTCGGATTATGATTTTGTGCCTAACTTACCACAGCAAAATTCTTATTATACCATGCGTAAAATTTATCTAAGTACGATTTTATTAATTGGCATTTGCTTTTCAGCATTTGCACAAAACTCCCTAAAATCGCCAGCCGACTTTCTCGGCTATGAGCTAGGCGAGCATTTCACTTACCATCACAAGGTGGTTTCTTATTTTGAGCACGCCGCACAAGCCTTGCCCAATAATGTAAAAACCATTCAATACGGGCAGACGTACGAAAGAAGGCCGTTAATGCTTGTGATGCTTTCTAGTGCCGAGAATATCCAAAACCTAGAAACCATCCGTACCGATAATTTGAAAAGAACAGGCTTAATGGAGGGAACACCTTCAGGCGATAAAATTCCACTTATTTGGTTTAGCTATAATGTACACGGCAATGAGTCCGTAAGTATGGAAGCAGTAATGATGACCTTCCACGAAATGGCGACAGACCCTGCTAAGAAAGAATGGTTAAATAAGGCAGTCATTATTTTTGATCCATCAGTAAATCCAGACGGTAGAGATCGCTACGCAAACTGGTACAATCAGAAAGCCAATAAAATCTTGCAGCCTGATATCAACTCCGTAGAGCATCGCGAACCTTGGCCGGGCGGGAGGGCAAACCACTACCTATTCGATCTCAATCGTGACTGGGCATGGCAATCGCAGATAGAATCCCAAAGCCGCATGAAAGTGTACAATCAATGGATGCCTCAAATCCACGTCGATTTTCACGAGCAAGGGATCAACAGTCCATATTACTTTGCTCCAGCTGCAGAGCCTCTACACGAAATAATTACGGATTGGCAGCGTGAGTTTCAAGTGACTATTGGCAAAAACAACGCTAAATATTTCGATCAGAATAGTTGGGCATATTTTACCAAAGAGAGTTTTGATCTGCTTTACCCAAGCTACGGCGATACCTATCCGATGTATAATGGCGCCATTGGGATGACCTACGAAAAAGGCGGATCTGGAGCGGCAGGTCTAGGGGTATTGACCAACG
The DNA here is from genome assembly GCA_041689935.1 of Cyclobacteriaceae bacterium. Taxonomy (GTDB): domain Bacteria; phylum Bacteroidota; class Bacteroidia; order Cytophagales; family Cyclobacteriaceae; genus CAXBDP01. Next base: position 17,371 of record JBDNFI010000055.1, on the reverse strand, counting down.
AAGGAGATACACTTACGCTGCTAGATCGTATCACGCATCACCATACCACAGGTATTTCTACCATTGAAATCACCGTGCAAAATGCGGAAAAAGTGGTAGATGAATTTCAGAAGTTTTTCGACAGAAGCAGAAACGAACCTTGGGGAAAATATAAAACCTATATTATCCCTGGCGACCAAGAAGCGGATAGATTAATTGCCTTCACCAATTTGCTAGATAAGTTGGGAATCGTATATGGAAGCCCAGCAACCTCCCGCAATTTTTCTGGATATGCCTACCTAAGTACCAAAATAGACAACTTCACCGTGACTGAGCGTGACATCGTTATTTCTACCTATCAGCCTAGATCGGTAATGGCCAACGTACTTTTCGACCCAAATGTGAAATTGAGCGATTCTTTAACTTACGATATCACTGCTTGGGCGATGCCTTATGTATATGGACTAAGAGCAAGAGCAACCGAAACCAAAATCGACGTGGCAAAGCCTTGGGAAAAACCTACGGCGGCAAACAATGACCTTAGTGGAAAACCATACGCGTACTTGCTGCCTTGGACGAGTATTGAGGATTTGAAGTTTTTAACCTCATTGCACAAAGATAAAATAACCGTGCGCCAAGCAACCGAACCATTCTCGATGGACGGAAAGGATTTTGAGCGAGGTACTTTGGTAATTACTCGCCGAAATAACGAGCAATTGGGGGATAAATTCGATGAAAAAGTAAAAGCGCATGCCCAAAGACTCGGTAGAAGTTTGGTAGCTGCTCGTACTGGATTTGTAAGCAAAGGCAAAGATTTCGGCTCAAGTTCTGTTCGTCTGCTCAAGGCTCCAAAAGTAGCCTTGGTTTCGGGCAGTGGTACTTCTTCATTATCGTTTGGAGAAAACTGGTACTACTTCGAACAAATAATTGATTACCCACTCACCGTGCTTGAATCAGAATCTGTAAGCAGAGTAGATTTGTCAGAATACGATGTATTGATCATGCCAAGTGGCGGATACGGAGGAGTAGTGAATGATAGTTTCTTGTCCAATGTGCGCTCATGGGTACAAGCGGGAGGTAGTTTAATCCTGATTGATGGTGCTTTGAGCAATTTTGCTGACAAAGATGGTTTTGCACTCAAAAGATATGCAGATGATAGCGAAAAGAAAGCTGCAGACGATGCTTCCAAAGCCGATCGCAAAGATTCCAGACTGGAACCCTATGCAGATAGAGAACGCAATAGTGCGCCAAACAATAATCCTGGCTCAATTTGGTTGACGACCATGGACGTAACGCATCCGCTAGCCTATGGCTACAAAGAGCGATATTACAGTCTCAAAACTACGTCGCAGCGATACGCTTGGTTAGAAAATGGCTGGAATGTAGGGGTAATCAAAACCCCGGAAAATCTAGTAAGTGGATTTGTCGGCTACAAAGCCAAAGACCGTTTTAATGAAGCCTTGAACTATGGCGTGCAGAATTTGGGAAGAGGGAATGTGATTTACATGGCCGATAACCCACTGTTCCGCGCTTTCTGGTACGACGGACATTTGCTGTTTGGCAATGCGGTATTTTTGGTCGGGAATTAAGTTCTCCATTTTGACATTAATAAGCCCTGTGCGCATCAAGCGCAGGGCTTATTTATGCAGAAGTAAAACCTAAGTACGTTTTTACGTATACTGACTTTAAACCTTTTGTCATGAAAATTTTTACCTTCCTTATTTTCAGCTTTTTACTCCTATTTATTGGTTGCCAATCCGATGATACAGTGTTAGAAAATCTAGGTAAGGCGGGTCCAATTGAGCTCAAAAGGCAGCGCATTGCTATTCAGCTGGATGAGCAAAGTCTGCCAAGTTATCAGGTTTTTGTGCACTTCGAAAGAAACCAACGAAGCATGCTTTATGGCTACAATCCCAACACCCAGCAGCTAGATATTTTCAACCTTAGCACCCACCTTGTGGAGGGCCATTTACCTTTAGATAAAATTGTCGCTGGAGCAGATGTAAACCTAGAGCACCTTTTTGTGTTTCGAGAAACCGATATTTTCCTATATGGCAATGGCCAATTATTGCGAATCAATAGACAAGGCGAATTGCAGGAGCATCATAGTGTACAGCATGCTTGGACTGATGCAGGCTTCGAAGGCAGACCTACTTTATCGGCAAATTTCGGCTTGGAATATCTAGCGGAGCAGGATAGCGTATTGTTTTATTGTGAATACCCAACTGAGGAGGTAAACGCCAATTTATCTGTAATAGCTAAATACAAATTGGGCAATCGGACTTGGGAAGTTCTGCCCGTTGAGCATCTGGATGGAATGGCCAATTATGCAGCGTTGGCAGGCCAAATGATGGAAGTAGTAAAGGGAAACCAATTTGACGATGAAAATGTGTGGTTTGGATATTTATATGATAGTGCCATTTACAAGTTCGGCTTGGCAAATCAAGAAGTGCAAATAAAAGTCCCCCGCAATGATGGCGGGAGGATGAGGGCACTGCCCAAGCAAACCGACAATCCTACCTTGCTCCAAGCTCATTTTATGCTCAATCCGCAGTATTTTATGCCTCTATCCCATCGCAACTCTGCGTTTATCTATCGCCCATATTGGAAAGCAATGACAATGGATGAAATAGCCCAAAAGCAATTGACAGACAAAGGTTTGTACCTATCTATTTTCAACGAAGAAGGCAATTATTTGAGCGAATTTCCTTTGGAGCCTTATCGCTATGGAATCAATAAATGGTTTGCAGGTAGCCAAGGGCTATATATCTTGGCAGATCATCCAAGGAGCTTCAATAGCAATGAGAAGTTTCTCAATATTGATTTGCTGCAGGCTTCACTTTAGGTAAGTGTTTGGAATTAAATCTAACCTTTCAAATTCATTCTTTTCAAACACTCGAAAGGCTTTTCATTTAAAAAGAGTGATGGAGGCCCTCTTTATCGGTTTTCATTATATAATCAGTTTTTATTCATAAAGCAGTTTCTTTCTAAGAAAGGGTTTAATTTTGATGTATGGCAAATGAAAAATGCATGAATTGGAAGAGTCTGCTAAATCCGATTCGTTTCAAGGCTGGTGGCCCGTTGGGAACTCCTTCGTCTGAGTTGAGAAGTGATTTTGAGCGGGATTATGATCGCATTATATTCTCTGGGCCATTTCGTCGCCTACAAGATAAGACACAGGTTTTTCCATTACCCGAAGAAGGTTTTGTACATAACAGACTTACTCACAGCCTGGAAGTAGCTAGCGTTGCCCGCTCCTTGGGGCGCAATGTGGGGAAGGAATTATCCTCCCGCCATCCCGACTTGCAGATCCATGCCACAGATGTGGGTGCCATTACTTCTGCTGCCGCCCTTTGTCATGATATTGGAAACCCACCGTTTGGACATGCAGGAGAAGAAGCCATTTCTGATTTTTTTAAACATGATATAGCTGCCCAAGAATTTCGAGGCTATATGAACGATGCCGAGTGGACCGACTTGACCAAATTTGAAGGCAATGCGCAAGGATTTAGGTTGCTGATGCGGGAGGAAGGGCAAGGCCTTCGATTGACCATTCCTACACTTGCTGCATTCTCCAAATATCCCAAACCCGTAAACACACAAGGCATTAAAGGTCGCAAAAGCCAAAAGAAATATGGCTTCTTCCAAAGTGAAAAGGAGGCATTTTCACAGCTGGCAAATACCATTGGTCTATTGGAAATTGATGGTGGCTGGATACGCCATCCACTTACTTTTTTGGTAGAAGCTGCCGATGATATTTGCTATTATCTGATGGACTTGGAAGATGGCTTCAACATGGGGCTGATCAGCTATGAAGTTACGCGCGATTTGATAGCTGCCTTACTCAAGGAAGATTATCGTCCGGCCAAATTGGATCAATACCCAGGTGCAAAAGAGCGCATTGGTGTGTTGAGAGCTTTGGCTATTGGGAAGTTGATAGAAGAATGCTCAAGCAAATTTCTAACGCTCGAAAATGAATTGCTAGAAGGCACATTCGATCAGGCATTGACCGATGTGATCCCTTCGGCTGATGTATTGCGCAAAATAAGTAAACTGTCTGTAGAGGAAATCTATCGCTCCAAACCAGTACTTGGGCGGGAGGCCTCAGGGTTTGAAGTATTATCGGGATTAATCAGCCGCTTTTCTAGGGCAGTTTTTCACAAGCAGTTTGCACCCGACCGACTTCATGCGCAAGATAAAGTGATATTTCGCCTGCTTCCTGAAAATGCAAAATGGCAACTGGAGCAAGAGAACGTAAGGCTATACGCCGCACTGCGTGTAGTTATAGATGTGGTTTCTGGAATGACAGACAAAGAAGCTTTGATTCGATATAGAACTATTTTTGGGATTCCGTTGAGGTAGAGTACGGGCAATAATTATAGATAGTTTAGACAAATATTTTTTTCAAGGGAATTCAATCCGTATCATATTCCGAATTTTTACCGCTTCTTTCCTGTGGATTTCAGATATTTGCCACTTATTTGATAATTAAAGGATAGGGAATGATATACAGGGAATATAAAAACCCGAATTACGCAGATATTGCTGTCGATATACTTAAATTTTGGAAAGAAAATCAGGTTTTCGAAAAGTCGGTTTCTAATCGCGAGGGAGCGGAGACGTTCACTTTTTATGAAGGCCCACCTTCTGCCAATGGCACGCCAGGTATTCACCATGTGATGGCACGTACGGTCAAAGACATTTTCTGTCGATACAAGACCCTTCAAGGATTTCAAGTAAAAAGAAAAGGTGGCTGGGATACGCACGGGCTCCCTGTGGAGCTACAAGTAGAAAAAGAGCTTGGCATTACCAAAGAAGATATTGGCAAAAAAATTAGTGTAGAAGAGTACAATAAGCGTTGTCGCGAAACGGTGATGCGCTTCAAAAGTGAATGGGACGATCTCACCGAAAAGATGGGCTATTGGGTAGATCTTGATAATCCATATATCACCTTTGAGCCGAAATATATGGAGACCCTGTGGCATTTGCTGCAAAAGCTTTATAACAAAGGGCTTATTTACAAAGGCTATACCATACAGCCATATTCTCCTGCTGCTGGTACGGGATTAAGTTCGCATGAACTAAACCAGCCGGGCACCTATCAAAATGTAAAAGATACGTCCATTACAGCACAATTTAAATTGAATGGCCCAAGCAACCACCCGCTTTTTCAAGAGCTATGTGGTGATGGAAAAACTACTCAATTGCTAGCATGGACCACTACTCCTTGGACTTTGCCTGCAAACACGGCTTGCGCGGTAGGTAAAAACATCGTTTATTCTTTAGTAAGTACTTTTAATCCATATACTTACGAGCCAGTAAGGGTAATTTTGGCACATGATCGAATCGCCACATACCTAAGTCCGAAAGGAAAAGTGGGCGATTTGCAAGCCTTCAAAGCGGGCGATAAGGTGATTCCTTGGGTGGAGTTGGCCACATATAAAGGAAGTCAATTGGTGGGCTTAAGCTACGATCAGTTATTCCCAATTATTGAGGCCAAAGGCAAGGCTTTTCAAGTAGTGGTTGGCGACTTTGTAACGACCGAAGATGGCAGTGGTATCGTGCATACTTCACCAACATTTGGTGCGGACGATTACCGCGTGGCCCTTGAAAATGACATAGTGCCCCTACTAGTAACCGACGACGAAGGCAAAGAAGCTCCAGTGGTAGACCGCCAAGGCAAATTTGTAAAAGAAATAGGTGCATGGATCGCAGCAAAAGTAAAGGAGCATGGAATCATCACCCACAAAGAATTGGGCGAGGATGACTTCTATGTAAAGAATTATACCGCTGAGGACGAAACCCATCCCGATTATAAATCTACGGATGTGATTTTGTCTATTATTCTCAAAATCGAGAACGGCGCATTTAAAGTAGAAAAATACGAACACAGCTATCCACATTGTTGGCGAACCGATAAACCTATTCTGTATTACCCACTATCGAGCTGGTTTATCAAAACTACCGCTTACAAGGACAGATTGGTAGAGCTCAATAAAACCATCAATTGGAAACCAGAATCAACAGGAATTGGCCGTTTTGGAAATTGGCTGGAAAATCTGGTGGATTGGAACTTGAGTAGAAGTAGATATTGGGGCACACCACTGCCGATATGGAGGACAGAGGATGGCAAAGAAGAGATATGTATCGGCTCTATCGACGAGCTAAAGCGGGAGGTTGAAAAGGCCATTGCAGCAGGCATCACCGATAAAGGGATCACCGAGATCAACGGAGAAATAGACCTACACAGACCTTATGTCGATGATATCATCTTGCTAAGTGATACTGGGCAAGCCATGTACCGTGAGAAGGATCTTATCGACGTGTGGTTCGACAGTGGCGCTATGCCTTATGCCCAATGGCACTATCCTTTCGAAAATCAAGATGTATTTAAAGCTAATTTCCCAGCCGATTACATTGCCGAGGGAGTGGATCAAACAAGAGGTTGGTTTTTCACTTTGCACACTTTAGCTGTGATGCTATTCGATAGTGTAGCCTTCAAAAATGTAATTGCCAATGGCCTAGTTCTCGATAAGGATGGGAATAAAATGAGTAAGCGATTGGGAAATGCAATCAATCCATTTACCACACTAAATACCTACGGTCCGGATGCTACTCGCTGGTATATGCTTAGCAATGCCAACCCTTGGGACAATCTCAAATTCAATTTGGAAGGTGTGGCTGAAGTGCAACGTAGATTTTTCGGGACACTCACAAATACCTATGCGTTCTTTGCCTTATATGCGAATTTAGATCATTTCAAATTCGATGCGGGCAAGCAAGTGGCTATCCATGATCGCCCAGAGTTAGATCAGTGGATTTTGTCAAAGCTTCAAAGTTTGATATTGGAAGTGGAGGCTGCGATGGACAATTACGATGCTACTCGTGCTACTCGCGCCATTATGAACTTCACCACAGATCAATTATCCAATTGGTATGTGCGCTTGGCACGTAAGCGTTTCTGGCGTGGAGATATGACTACCGATAAGCAAGCAGCATACGAAACACTGTATGAATGTTTGCAAAAACTTTCTAGCCTCATGGCTTCATTTGCGCCTTTCTATGCGGAATGGCTTCATCAGAATCTGAACTCTAACGAAGGAGCCACTTCTCTACATTTGAGCGATTGGCCCACGGCCAATAAGGATTGGATAAATGAGGATTTGGAGCAAAGCATGCAATTAGCCCAAGAAGTTTCCTCGCTGGTTCATTCGCTTCGCAAAAAGGAAAAAATAAAAGTTCGTCAACCTTTGCAGAGAATCTTAATCCCAGTATTATCCTCCAAAACGAAAGACCAACTAGTGAATGTGGAAGCCCTAATAAAGGCGGAGGTCAATATCAAAGAGATTGAATACATCGATGATACTTCGGGAATATTGGTGAAAAATGTGAAGCCAAATTTTCCTAAGTTAGGCAAGCAATTTGGTCCTAAAATGAAATCTGTTGCCGCAGTAATTAGTAGCTGGGGTAAAGCAGAAATCAGCGAGATTGAAAAAAATGGAGCGATTATGATTTCTTTAGATGGCGAAAATGTACAGCTCGAATTAGAGGATGTTATTATTTCGTCAGAGGATATTCCGGGTTGGTCTGTTGCTTCGGAGGCAGGGCTTATTGTTGCTTTGGATGTCAATATTTCGGATGAGCTAAAACAAGAAGGCATCGCCAGAGATTTGGTGAACAGAATCCAAAATATGCGCAAGGATATGGGCTTAGAAGTGCAAGATAAAATCAATATCCGGTTGGAAGCTGGGAATGAAATGGTGGATAAAGCCATCAATAATTTCTCGGAGTATATCTGCACCGAAACCCAAGCCTTATCGCTAAAAGTAGAGAGTGAAGTGGCACACGGAAAAGTATTAGAGATGGATGAGTTTGAAATAAAACTCTTAATTAAAATACAATAGATGGAATATAGACAAGAGGAAATAACGGAACGCTCCAGCAAATGGAAACCTTATTTCCTCTTCGTTTTATTGGTTATTCTTATTGATCAATCCACCAAATTTTGAGTGTATTTTAATATGGATTTAGGACGTTCCGGCCAAACTATCCTTTTTGGTTGGATTTAACTCTACTACACCTCCAATGCTGGAATGGCATTCGAGGTAGATTGGAACTTCCCTTATTATGGCAGGCTCTCTCTTAGTTTACTTCGATTAATTATTTGCTTGGACACCTGTTCCTTAGCAAGATTAGAAAACACAAATTTCCCATTAGATTAGTAGCAGAGGGAGCCATCGAAAACCGAATAGATAATATATTCTATGGAGTATGGTTTGGAAATGCCATGGTAGATAGCAGTATACCTTGGTTTCATGGCAAGGTATTGATATGCTATACCTCGATCTATATGATGGCTACTTTGCTGAATGGGTGCCAATAATCGGCGGGAGGTCAATTGCTTTTTGGCCGGTATTTAACTTTGCGGATATTTTATTTTTCTGGGAATAGGCTTGTTAGTTAGGGCATTCTTAAAAAATTAGCCGTCAGAAAACGAGAAATTATTATCTGCTTTAATCGCCATTTATTTATGATTTAATCCGATTATCATTACTTTTAAGGTGAAAACGCAATATTTACTAAATTTATTGATAAACTAATTTCAAATTTTATAAACGTCAAAATTATGTGGAAGGTAAATGGTAAGAGAATATTTCTCTTAGCTGTAGGTATAGTGTGTTTCGGATTTATGTCGAGTGCTCAGCAACTCAATCTAAATGAAGCAATTCCTACAGATCCTAATGTGAAGATTGGGAAACTTGAAAATGGACTTACGTATTATGTAAGAGAAAATAGTCAGCCAGAAGATAAAATGGAGCTCCGGTTGGTTCTGAAGGCGGGCTCTATCTTGGAAGAAGACAACCAACAAGGGCTTGCTCACTTTATGGAGCACATGGGCTTTAACGGTTCAACCAATTTTTCTGAAAATGAATTGATTTCATTTCTTCAGTCAATGGGCGTGGAGTTTGGAGCTGATTTGAACGCTTATACAAGTTTCGACGAAACAGTATATATCCTGCCAATTCCCTTGAACAATGCTGAGAACCTAGAAAAAGGAATGCTTATGCTTTCCGATTGGGCTTTTGGCGCATTGCTTATGGATAAAGCAATCGACGATGAAAGAGGTGTAGTGGTAGAGGAATGGAGAACCGGTCGTGGCGCATCGCAGCGTATGTCCGACCGCTATTTCAGCAAACTATTCAAAGACTCAAGATATGCGGAAAGATTGCCGATCGGAAAGGTAGATATCCTTAGAACTTTCGAATATGAAGAGTTAAGAAGTTTCTACAAAGATTGGTATCGTCCAAACCTGATGGCGGTTGTAGCTGTGGGAGACTTGGATGTAAATGAGATGGAAGCGTTAATCAAAAAGTATTTTGGTAATCAGCAAAATCCAGCCAATAATAGAGAACGAATCTATTATGAGGTTCCAGGTCACAAAGAAACGATTGTAGCAATAGAAACAGATCCTGAGCAAACTTCTACCCAGGTAGAGATGTACATCAAGCATCCTAAAATTGAAACAAAAACGCTTGGCGATTTGAGAAAATCGATCATCCGTAGTGCCTATTCTGGCATGCTGAACTTGAGATTAAATGAGCTTCGCCAATTAGCAGAGCCACCTTTTATTGGTGCAGGCGTGGGTATACAAGATATTGTAGCCACCTCTACATTTTTCTCAATTAGTGCTGCCGTAGCACAAGATGGAATCATCAAGGGCTTCGAAGCTGTATTGCGTGAGAACGAAAGAGTAGCACGTCATGGATTTACAGAAGGTGAGCTAGAGCGATACAAAAAACAATATTTGGCTGGCCAAGAAAGAGCTTTTAATGATCGGGAAAAAACTGAATCTGGGGTGTATACCAATCGTTACGTATCAAATTTCCTCAGCAGTTCACCCATTCCTGCAACAGAATATAGATTTGAATTTGCCAAGCAGATTTTACCAACAATCACTATAGAAGAAGTGAATAGTATGGCCGATGAACTTTTCCTTGACGAAAATCGAGTGATTATCGTATTGGGTCCAGAGGCAGAAGGACTTGAATACCCAACAGAAGAAGACTTATTGAAGATACTTGCCAATGTTGAAAATGAGGAATTAGAACCTTATGAAGACAAAATGGGCGGTGCTGAATTACTATCTGCATTACCTCCCGCTGGCACGGTGGTTTCTCAAACAGAAAATGCTGCATTGGGAATTGTGGACTTAGAGCTTTCTAACGGTGTTAAAGTAACGTTGAAATCCACCACGTTCAAAAATGATGAAATCATTATGAGCGCATCCTCCGAAGGTGGACAGTCGCTTTATCCTGATTCAGATCATTTCAATGCCAGTTTTGCCAGTGCTATTGTAACCAATAGCGGTGTTGGTGAGTTTAGCTCTACTGATTTACAAAAATTATTGGCTGGAAAAAATGCGCGCGTTTCGCCTAGTATCGGGATGTACTCGGAGAGTATCAATGGTAATACAACTCCAAAGGATTTGGAAACGATGTTGCAATTAACACATCTATATTTTACCCAGCCTTTTAAGAATGAGGCTTTCTTTAAATCTTTCCAGGCTTCCCAAAAGGCACAATTAGCCATGATTATGGCTAGTCCAGACATACAATTCCAATTGGCGATAAGTAAGTTACTTACTCAAGGCAATCCACGTGGAGCGTCTATTCCTACGCCAGAGGATATTGATGGCTTGAGCTTGGACAGAATGCTCGAGATCTATAAAGAGCGATTTGCAGATGCATCGGATTTCCACTTTACTTTAGTGGGTAATATCGACGTGGAAGCGATAAAGCCTATGTTAGCTCAGTACTTGGGTTCATTGCCATCGAGCAACAATACCGAAACTTACAAAGATTTGGGTATGGTGCCTCCTTCTGGAAATGTGGAAGAAGTGATAAGAGTAGGCCAAGATGATAAAGCGATGGTGGTGATGTTGTTTTCAGATGAAGAAGAGTATAGCCTCGAAAGCAGTGAGGTAATTAGTCAAATGGGAGAAATATTGACCATTAAATTAATCGAAACCTTGAGAGAGGAAATTGGAGGTGTATATGGTGCGAGTGCGGGAGGTAGTTCTGGCAAAACACCTAGTGAGCGATACCAATTTGTGATTCAGTTTCCATGCGCACCTGAAAATGTAGAAAAACTCACAGAGGCCACCTGGAGAGAAATAGAAAAACTAAAAACAGAAGGACCAACTGTAGAAGATTTGGCGAAAGTACAAGAAACCAAAAAACGTCAATTGTCAGAGAACAAAGAGCGAAACGGATATTGGTTGACCAATTTGAGCAGCTATCAATCGGATGGAATGGATAGAGCGGAAATACTCAATACAGAAGCGAGAATCGAATCTGTAACGATTGAGCAAATAAAAGCAGCGGCAATTAAATATCTGAGCAAAGAGCAGTACATCCGTGTATTGAAGTTGCCTCAGGAATAATTTTAGCTCAAAATCATTCTTACCAAGAGGCACCCGAATTTTCGGGTGCCTCTTTATTTATACGGGTAGGAATTGGATTATCTTCGCAAGGTTTTTGTAAAGTAATTTTCCTAAAGGATTCGACCTGATTTTATTAAATCTCCTTTAACGATTCATTTGCACAAATCAAATCTGTTGAATTTAAGGCTTAATCAAATAGAAACTTACCAATGCGAAAATTTTTATTGAGCTGCCTGCTCCTGATGATGGTAAGCTTTACTATGGTGAAAGCGCAAGGTTTTATGGGAGTCAAACCGTTGAGCGATTCTATTCCCGATGATAAAAATGGCTTCTTTTTCCTCCCGCTTTTATACTATACTCCCGATACGCGATTGGCTTATGGTGCAGCAAGTGTTTATTATTTCAAGGTTCCTCCCAAATACGATTATCAAAAAGCTACTCGATCATCTTTTGTGCAATTCTTGGCCGATTACACCCAAAATAAACAGTTAGATATATGGGGTATTTGGAATATTTTCACTCGAAATGAAGATTATATTCTGAAAGGAGAAACACGGTTCCGGAATTTTCCAGACCGCTTTTATGGCATCGGTAATGATACTAAATTGGAAGATGAGGAATTTTATACATACAATCTTATTTCTATTGAAGCATTAGCGCTAAAGCAAATTCGACCTTCCCTATTTGTGGGTTTCGATTTCAAATATCAGTCGGAGAATGGGTTGAAAACCGAAGAAGGTGGACAGCTTGGGTCTGGAGATATTACGGGATTTGACGGAGGAATTGGTGCGGCGGTAGGGGTGGTGGCTCTTTTCGATTCGCGCGATAATATTATCAATCCGTACGAAGGGAGGTTTGCCGAGGTGTCGTCTTATTTCTATTCCAAAGCCTTTGGCGGAACCTTTAATTTCACCAATATCAATGCCACGTATCAGCAATATTGGCAATTGAAACCAAAGCATATTTTAGCTTCCCAAACTGTTTTTCGATTTAACTATGGGGATGTGCCCTTTCTTGATTTGGCTACCTTGGGCAACGATGACATATTGCGTGGCTATCCAAGAAATCGCTTTAGAGATAAGCACTTTTGGGCTACACAAATGGAATACCGTTTCCCATTATTCTGGCGGTTTGGAATGGTGGCCTTCGCAGGTGTAGGCGATGTATATGATTCGCTCGGCGACCTTCGGGCTTCCCAACTCAAATATTCAATAGGTACAGGTTTGCGTTTCATCGTAAATCCTGCCGAGCGACTCAATGTCCGCTTAGATTATGGCTATGGGCGAGAGGGCGGTAATATATATTTTATAGTAACAGAAGCTTTCTAGGTGCCTCCCGACAGTCTTTGCAACTTTATATGCTTAGAATTTGCTTATTATTGTTGAGTCAATTTCGTCAATATGATTAGTCTGCAAGATATACAAGAGGCTCATCGCCGCATTGAGCCCATGATCCATAGAACTCCCGTTCTCACAAGTGAAAGTTTAAATAAAATTGCGGGGTGCGAGTTATTTTTCAAATGTGAGAATTTCCAGAAAGTAGGTGCTTTCAAAATGCGGGGGGCAGCCAATGCTGTATTCCTCCTGAGCGATTCGGAAGCGAGCAATGGAGTAGCCACACATTCATCAGGCAATCACGCGGCAGCATTGGCCAAAGCCGCACAGAGTAGAGGCATCAAAGCCTATATCGTAATGCCACGCACTGCACCTGCCATCAAGAAAAAAGCTGTAGCTGGCTATGGTGCCGAAATTGTAGAATGTGAACCCACCTTGCAAGCGAGGGAAAGTACATTAGCCGATATTGTGGCCAAAACTGGAGCCACCTTTGTGCCGCCTTACAATGACTATGCGGTAATTACCGGCCAAGCCACCTGCGCATTGGAATTGCTGGCGCAAGTGCAAAATTTGGATATTGTAATGGCACCTGTAGGCGGAGGGGGGCTCTTGTCTGGTACGGCATTGAGCGTGCATTATCTCAGCCCAAAAACTAAAGTGATTGCCGCTGAGCCTGCTGGAGCAGATGATGCCTACCGATCATTAGCTGCTGGTAAGATTATTCCCATGGAAAATCCCAAAACCATAGCCGATGGCTTAATGACCTCATTGGGGGATAAGACTTTTCCTATAATTCAAAAATATGTTGAGCGGATTATCAGAGTAGAAGACGATGAAATCGTTCAGGCGATGCGGATGATATGGGAAAGAATGAAGATCATTATAGAGCCATCATGCGCTGTGCCTTTTGCAGCTGTGCTCAAGGAGCCGAGCAATTTTAAAAACAAGCGGGTGGGAATTATCCTTACCGGAGGCAATGTAGATTTAGAGAAATTGCCTTTTTGAGGCTGCCTTATTAAGGTATTCGGGTAGATTTTATTGCGTTAAAGAAGCATGAAAACGGTTTTGAGCGAAATAAAATCAATTATCAGCAGTGTGAATAAAATTTAGAGGAAGAATGATTGACGTTTTGCGAATAAAAAGATTATCGCCCAATCAATATTTTCTTCAACAAGCGGAAGTTATTGGAAAATACGGCAACCACATAAACCCCTGCTGGTAAAGTTGGAAAGGCATCTTTCAATTGTAATTCATTTTCCATGACATCGCCCGTACTTTGCCAAACTTGAGAGCCTTTGGTGTCAAGGATTTGAATATTAACTTGTTCATTAGCATCCCAATCACCCTTCAACCAAATTGAGGGTTCATCACCTATTGCTAAAGGTATTGGAGCAATGGTAAAATCTTTTCGAGCGAAAGGGAGGTTTACCCTCACCACATAGGAATAGGCAAATGTTCCATCAAAATCCGTTTGCTTGAGTCGATAATAGGAGTCTCCATCAAAAGGAGTAATGTCGGTATGGGTGTATTCCAACCTGCCAACATGTGTTCCTGCGCCTAAGACAGTAGCAATTTCATGGAATCGTAGTCCATCTTTCGATCTCTCAATGGTGAAAAAGTCATTATCCTTCTCCGAGGCTGTAGCCCAGCTTACCTCCACTTGGGCTCGTTTTTGGTTCGCTTCAGCTCGCAAGTAAATAAGTTCGATAGGAAGCACACTTAAGATTTCAATTTCATCTCCAAAGCCTGTCTTAGGTTGAATGTCATTTGCATTTAGAGCAGTGACTTCTACCTCGCAGGCTGGACAATCCGCAATTCCTTCCACAGTGATGGTCAACACAAGCGGTATATCTTTTTGAATTGCCTCAATAGTGAAAACACCTGTGCCAGAATTATAGGCTGCACCAGGCCCTGCTGAGGAACCGGTGATTGTATGAGAAACATATTCAAGGCCTGCATGCAAATCAATTTGGTATTCTAATCCTCGAATCGCTCGTTGGGATGGGCTTGCGAGTATTTCGTCATATTCAAACGTAAACGTGATGGTAGCCTGATCACCTTCATCTATTTCAGCATCAGAAACGGAAAACAAATCTGTGACAGTAACATTGGGTGAGAGTTCGGGCCAGAAAGAGTTCGTGGGAAAGGACGTACTGAAGTTATCAAAGCGTAGAATAGACGTTCCGCTACTATTGGTTCCAACTCTTCTTGCCTCAATTGAAATATAATACCAGGCATCAACATTTGGTAATAGAGCTGCAGGGATAGTAAAACCACTAGATTGGACCGAATTGCTTGATGTATTACTTATCCACAACGTACTGCCTAATTCTGTGTCGCTATGATCAAATACAAGCAATCGCCATTCTCCTCTCCTACCATCATCGTCACCATCCCATGTGGGTTTCCAATCAAAAGATATGGTTCTGTCCGAGAGGCCATCATCAAGCCAATATCCTGAGGATACTTTGAATGTATTTCTAGTCGAGAGATTTGCAGTTTGAAGACTCCTGCTGAAATCTGAATCTCCTGTTCCAATAAAATATTGAGCGGAGTTGAAATCCCATCCATTTAGGTATAAGGTATTTGTAGAGTAAGTCTCAAAGTCAGTTGAAAACGTTTGCCCAAAAGAATGCTCTCCTGCTAAAAATAAAATAGCAACCAAAAAAGAAATAAATCGCATGTAATTGGAAGCCAGTTTTTTAACCAAAGGTTGTAATGTGGGTAAAAAGATTGAAACATCTTAATACATACACAGTAAAAAGTGGTATGAAATGCAACATATGTTTATTATATTTACTTGCCTATTTATTCAAATAAATAAAGTATTTTTATTCACTTAATGTTTGGCTAAAGTGTTCAGTATTTTTTTGGTAAGATGTCCGACATTCGACATTCATTCTTGAATCCATCAGATATTTATCTATAAATCGGTATTGGTTGAATTTGGTAGGGCCTTAAAATCGTTACTTCAGCTAAAACCTTCCACACTTTAAAGACTATGAGCACGTTGTATTTTAATTAGAATCGTTTTCTATTTAGTTTATATAAAATGAAACCGGTATATCCATTCGAAATTTAGTTGCTGAACCATTTATTATAAATGGAAAATAGCCTTCTTTAGTAGAAGAAATAAATGCTCTTTTTGCTTCATCATCCAACTCTCTTGAAACTCCATTTTTAATACCTACAAACATCACTTTCCCATTTTGATCAACTTCAATATCCAAAATCACAACTCCTTCTACTTTATTTCGCCTTGCTTCGGCAGGATATTTTATTGAACCAAAAAAATCTTTTAACCATTGTTCTTTTCCTTGAACAGGTTGTGGTTCATTTCCCAATTCAATTTTGAATGGTTCATAGCGCCCATCATTATTTTCATCGATCGAAAAAGCTAATTCAGTTGATGATTTTTTTGGCTCTTTTGCGGTTGAAGAAGTTTGAACTGTGCTGCTTGTTGAACTACAAGCAGAAACTAGTAAAATGCTTAAGGATAAGTAAGGTAAAATTGATTTCATTTTTATAGTTGAGTGGGTACGCGAAATTTTAGTGTGCGATCGATTCAAAAAAAAGCATTAATTGTTAATACGGACTTTAATAGGAAGCAGTAAAGCAAAAAGAAAGCTAAAAATCATAAAACCTTTATTAGCAGCTCGAAAACAGCACTTAATTATACGTGCTGTTGAACGAATCCTCCCTATGGTCGGAAGCTTTTATCCAGCCATACGATGGTAGATTCTAGTAGCTCAAGGTACAATTAAATTTATTTAATCATGTTTAAAAAAAATCATTAACGCTGGCTGAACAAGCCACGGCTCAAGTTGATGGATTTAGCCAACTGCGGAATAAATTAACGCAAAGCTTTTCTATCGATGGCAAAGCAGAAAGCACCCTAAGCAACTACCTCAGATGTTTGGCTCAGGTCAGGCTACTCGACGCGTGCTGTGTAAGCTGTTATAAAGATGGAGGGAGGTTCTCCGGTTAGGGCTTTCAGGAGCGCTTGCCAAACCACTTCTATGATGCATCTGCGGTAACGAAGGTGTGTGAAGCGATAGGAGAAAAGGCTGGAAAACCAGTCAGGTAGGAATAGTAAAGATGAGCGAAAGCGAACCTTCCGATGAAGTGACGAAAAGTCCAATTGTTGTCAAAATCCAGTCCATATCGAGGGATTGGGGATAAGCATAGAGGTCACCTGATTACTGACTATGCGGCAACCGTCATTAAGGAGGCATGAGTATTATTCAGGCTTTATATCGGAACCACAGGAAGCCTATGTGTTATGCTAAAAGGAAAACACGAGCAGGAAGTACCTGTAAGTTGATTACTAATGAGCACACAGGTGGCGGATGAAGCTGTAGTAGTGATGAAGTAATTGTAATGATGATGGAGCGAAGGGCTTCACTTAAAGGTACTGATTACTTGGTGAACCATGGAGATGGGATGAGCCAACGAAAAGAACTTTAAGAAGAGCCACCCGTTGGGTGAAATTAAGTGATTTGAATTTTAATATTGTTAATGTTCCTATCGAATATAAACTTGTTGATAAATTGAATCAATGTCAGGGCAGTTATTTTTGCTAAGATTCTTGTTTTGAACCCGCTAAAGGTTTTTG
>JBDNFI010000054.1:0-5861 GCA_041689935.1 Cyclobacteriaceae bacterium | reverse complement strand
GCTAATACAGGTAAAAAACGATCGTATAGTCTATGTTGTATTTGATACTTAGGTAAAGCGTGAGAATTAGGAAGTATTATTTCGTGATTTCCCAACAAATACTTTATATCAGAATCATACTCAAAATCGAGTCGGTTAGCATTTTTCTTTTTTAAGTACTTAAAAATAAATGGTGGTATTAACGATTCTAACATGCTCAAAAATTTTATATTTTTTCTGCCTCTTTCGTGCGTGTGTTGAATACGGACAAACCTTTTAGAGAAACGGTAATTTCATCTGAATTTAAATAATTAAGAATCCCATCTTTATCTCTAGATTGTCTAAACTTTGATTTAACATAGCCATCTGCGCCAGGTCTCGCTTTAATCTCACTTAAATGCCCTTTTTTAATGAAATAGGCGTTATTACCTGCACTGTTACATCCTACAAAATCATATCCTTTTTGTTCAGCTAAATCGCATAAAGAGAGAATTGAAGAACCAAAATATAGATTACTAAAGTGCGCTTCTGTCCAAATAAAATCAGCCTGATATGGAATAGTGATTGGCCTTTCGTATCCAAAATTACTATTATACTCCACAATCATAATTATTGGTTTAACAACCTCTAAAGCCTTCCAAACCCAGTAGTCATTCCCGTCAATATCAATATGTAACAAACCGATCTCCCCCGAAAAACCTTCATCAGAAATTAATTTATTGATGTTCTCAGCAGTAATAAAGGCCTTTTTTGCGGTTAAATCATATTTCCAATATATATCGCTTTTTTTAATTTCATTAATATTACTGTCACTACCATCCATTACCAAGCCAGTCCAATTGTTATTCATTAGTAAAAAGCGAGTATTTGATTCTGTATAGTCTTCAACACCAAATTCAATAAAAATTTTATTGTCAATTTTTAGTTTATTAATTAAGTATTGAATGATACCATCATCACCCCATTGCGAGAATATCTTAAATTCAACTTCCTCCAGTTTTTCAATTGACTTTTTTTGATCATTGAGTTCAGAAAGAATCCTTCCATTTTGTAACGCCAAATCATTTAATAAAACTTCAATTGATTTATTACAATTTTCGGTAACTCGTACATTTTCATTAATGAATGAGTCAAGTATTTTTTTTATTCTCTTGAGCATATAACAAATCTAAATTTGGTTCCATTCACAGTCCAAAACAACACACCCGAAATCTCGCCCAGCATAGCGTTCAAAACCAGACCCTGTCTCTTCAATTTCAAAGCTCACTACGTTTGAAACAAATCTTACCATTTCAACATTTGGCACATGTAATACAGCGGATATATTATAAATATTAGGCGAAAGTAATGACTTTGGAAATTCAACTGTATACCACCTTTCACCCTTTTCATAACCATTTATATTTATTCCAATTTCTGATGTAAATACTTTTCTTTCTTGTCGGTCGAAAACGGCAAAACCTAGAACCAATCCTTTCTTGATTGAAATTTGTGCTATTTTTAAATTAAGAGTCACTCTCTGATCAAAACTAAAAGATTTTGCTTCTTCTTGCTGTTTCAATACAATGACTTCAAGAATATCAAAATCTAATTTGCTTTCCAAATTGACATAATGACTATTAATGTGACTTTGGCCAATTTGAAGATATTTGTTTACGCATGCGTCAATTTTACCTCTGTAGGATATCATTCCATCCTCTAGTATAATCCCAGCAGTACACAAAGCCCGCACACTTGACATATTGTGGGTCACAAACAATACCGTTCTTCCTTCACCGGTGCTTATATGTTGCATTTTACCAATGGCTTTTTTCTGAAATTCAGCATCTCCCACTGCTAATACTTCGTCTACTACCAATATTTCAGACTCTAAAAATGCTGCAACTGCAAAGGCTAATCGCACATACATTCCAGATGAATAGCGCTTTACTGGTGTATCAATATAACGTTCAACTCCAGAAAAATCTACAATCTCATCGAACTTCCGTCTGATCTCAGATTTGGTCATTCCGAGAATAGCTCCATTTAGAAAGATATTTTCTCTGCCAGTAAGTTCAGGATGAAAACCCGTTCCCACTTCGAGTAAAGAGGCTGTTCGGCCTTTAATTTTGATGGTCCCGCTACTAGGGCCTGTAACTCTGGATAGGAGTTTTAAAAGCGTTGACTTGCCAGCTCCATTTTTGCCAATAATTCCTAAAACTTCTCCTTCCTTTACTTCGAAATTGATATCCTTGAGCGCATACACATATTCAGAGCTTGCCTTTTTTGCGCGGTCATTTGACTCACCAATTTTAAGGTAAGGATCTTCTTTTCCTCGCAAGCGGTGGTACCATCGATTCAAATCATGCGAAAGCGTACCTGTACCTACTTCGCCAAGGCGATACATTTTTGAAACATTCTCTACAGAAATAACAGTGGACAAAGGGATTCGATTTAATAATATGTAATAAAATGAATAAGATTCAAATTTAAGGGCATCTGACAAACAAAAAAGATTTTATTCGAATTAAATTGCGACTCAAGAATAAAAATTTTGTTTGTTAACTATTTGAATACTCTATAAGCATAAATTCAACACACGTTGTATTCAAATTAGGCTGTTATCTTTGCTGGGTAATACTTATTTCTTAGTTTTAGAAAATACAATTCTATTTTCTCGGTAAATAAAATCCCAATAGATATACTTACAATTGAAGTAATTATGAATGATAAAAGTTGAGGCGTAGAAGTGCTTGCAACTCCAAACAAATATTGATAAAATTTATTTACTTCCTCGTGCAGAATATATATAACATACGAGGATTTTCCTATGGCTTCAACCAAAGCCAATGGGATAAGAATTATTGACCTGACATTATAATAATGATGCCCAAATGTGAGCATTAAAGATAATAACAATCCAAAAGCCAAATACACAAATGAGAAGCCAATACTCAATGAAGCATAACTATCGAATAAGTTAATAAATGGTGTCCAAGAAATTAATAAAAGTGTAAGAGTCAAAAATAACCACCTCCATTTTTTAACAACGGATTTAAATTGATCTCCATAAAATTCCCGAGCATACCCAATCAGTACTCCAAAAGCAATACTATCAATTCTCAGGTGTGTTAAGGTATAGTTTTCAATAGCATTTCCTCCCAAATAGAATAAATTTAGATAGCGACAGATTAAAATAGCTATCAAAAAAATAATTAAGCCTGTCACAAATCTTTGTTTTTGAAATTCTTTATACTTGTCAAATAAGAGGGTCGGATTCCTTTTTAGGAGAAAATAGACAATTATTGCGAAGCTGATATAAAAATGCTCTTCAATAGCTAAGGACCAACTAGGTCCAAATGTGTACCCAAAACCTAGTATGTAATTTTGAATGAAAAATAACTCTGATAGTAAACTACTGAGATCTAACTCTCCGTCAGCAATTATAGGAATAGAAAAAATTATTATAAATAAATAATACGTTGGATAAATTTTAAAACCTCTTCTAATCAAAAAAAGCTTAGGGTTAAATGAATTCGTTTTTTTAAACTCTTTAAAAATTAAGGTTGAAATAAGAAAGCCACTAAGAACAAAAAACAAATCAACACCAATCCAACCTATGTTATATATAAGTAAGTGAAATGGTTGATGTCGCATCAAAACAAGAATAATCGCTAGTCCTCTTAGGAAGTCGAGTTGATGAAGCCTTTTTTGAGAGATAATTTCAGCCAATCCGTTGATTTTTATACTTAAAATTTTCTATTCAAAGTAAACAAAATAATTTTATCAAAATTTTAATGGAAATTTATTTTGGAGATCTACAAATTCGAGTATGTGAATTTGATGAGGTTCACAACAAACCAATGTTACCACTTAAATAACCCGTAATTTCACACTTACAACTTACCAATTAACTTCTTTTAATGAAATATTAAATAGCCACTATATTAATTGAACAAGGTTAAGAACCTCTTATCCTCTATCAACCAAAGAAAACACACCTCTAAATCTCCTCTCAAGAGGAGACTTTTTATGGCTGCTCTCCATCAACTATCCTCCGTCAACTGTCAATCGTCCTCTATCAACTGTCAACCCTTCCATCAACCATTCTCCCTCCTCTATCAACCAAAGAAAACACACCTCTAAATCTCCTCTCAAGAGGAGACTTTTTATGGCTGCTCTCCATCAACCGTCTTCCGTCAACTGTCAACCCCCTAAACCGTATCCATAAAATCCTTCTCCACCTTATTAAATATGATTGTCCCTAAGGCTAAGGTAATAAACATAAACACGATTGAGTAAATCCATAGATTCCATTCTACTACACCTTGCCCCATAAACCCGATACGGAAGGATTCGATAAGTGGTGTTAGCGGATTGGCTTTGATAATTAGCAATATCTTACCCTGCGCTTCAGATAAAGGGTAAATTACTGGTGTGGCATACATTAGTAATTGCACTCCAAATGATATTAAAAAAATAAGATCTCTATACTTGGTGGTTAGAGAAGAAACAATCATACCCAATCCCAAGCCAATCAGGCCGATATTAATTATGGCAATAGGAACGAGAAGAATGTAAATCGTTACAAAAATTTGATCCGTGGTGATCAGATAATAAAGCCACACTCCCAGAAAAAGGATAAACTGCACACCAAATCGCATCAAATTTGAAAGCACGATGGAAATAGGCACGACGATTCGTGGAAAATATACTTTCCCAAAGATATTAGCATTTCCAATAAAGGTGTTTGAGGTTTTGGTGAGGCAATCTGCAAAGTAATTCCAGCCGACGAGGCCGCTTAGGTAAAATAAAACAGGAGGAACTCCATCTGTTGGAATTTTTGCGATTCCAGTAAAAACTACCATAAATACTACAGTAGTTAGAATCGGCTGAATAAAAAACCAAGTTGGCCCTAGGATAGTCTGCTTAAACTGAGAAATAAAATCTCGGCGAACGAAGAGCATCAATAAATCTCTATAGCGCCAAATATCTTTCCAAGGAATATCAAAAAGAGATCGTTGCGGGGCGATCTCCAAGTCCCATTTTTCTTCAGTCATCGTCAATTCTTAATAAAGCATAAAACTAAGGTAAATTATGGAGAAATTGGAGGACGGAGGAGGAAAATAGTTGATAGATGTAATTGCTGACGGAGGATTATGGGGTTGACGGTGGACGGAGGACGGTTGAGGGGAAGTTGGTGGAGGATGGATTATGGATTATGGGGTTGACGGTTGACGGAGGACGGTTGAGGGGAAGTTGGTGGAGGATGGATTATGGGGTTGACGGTTGACGGAGGACGGTTGAGGGGAAGTTGATGGAGGATGGATTAGGGATGATGAATTTTTCTTTGCGATCTCCGCGTCTTTGCTCTGCGGTCTTTGCGTTTAATTTTCTTCCTTTGATTACAATCAATCGGTATGCAAATCCTCCTTATCTGTTTTCGACATTACAAATGTCAAACAGTAGATTTTACTGTCCTAGGTAATTTTGACTTCTATCAATAATTCGTATGAAGTCCAAGCGGACGCTTGAACTAGTGTTAGGGTTTTGGCTTGTTCGCCATCAATCATCCTCCCGCCTATTCTTCAACCAAAAAAACACACCTCCAACCTCCTCTCAAGAGGAGACTTTTTTGGCTGCTCTCCATCAACCGTCCTCTGTCAACTGTCAACCGCTTTTCAATCAACTGTCAACCACTTTTCAATCAACTGTAAACGGCTTTTCAATCAACTGTAAACCGCTTTTCAATCAACCGTCCTCCGTCCTCTATCAACCAAAAACTAATGCTTCCAATCATACGAATCCAAGTTCTCAAGACAGGCTTTTAATAAGGCAACACATGATTTGACATCTTCTCTATTGACCATTTCTATATCTTGGTGCAAATGGCGGGTGGGTAT
>JBDNFI010000053.1:0-2574 GCA_041689935.1 Cyclobacteriaceae bacterium | reverse complement strand
TATAAACGAATATTTCTTTCGCTTTAACAGAAGAAATCACAGAGAAACAATTCTCATGAAACTCATCGAACGATGTATGAAAACTGTCCCAATTACCAAAAAATCAATCATTGGGCTCGCGACCTAAATGAGTAACCCTAATACATAATTACCGAGGCTATCGAAAACAAAATAAAACCTAAGGAATGTATGTGCAAGCCATGAATGATGTGTTGGATGTACAATCGATTGCGTCGAATGTAAAATAGCTTCAAAATAGCAGCAAACAATGGAATTGCGATAAGCATCATCACGGGTAAATTTCGAAAAGCGTAGTATACAAAATAGCTTTGATTTTGCAGAAGCTTCCGTAATTGTAACCCGCCATAAATCAATAATTGACTGTCCTCATTAGGATCTAGACCAATTGAACTGAGGAGCTCTACGTCACTCATATTCCCATCCTTCATCCGACCCATAAAACTTCTAGCCGTTTCCGTCCCACCAAATTTGATTGAATCGAGTTGGAAAAATGTAAATCCTCTTTATTTCAATAAATCTTCATTGAAACGGGTAAGTATAGAATCAGGAGATTCAATACCAGCGTATTTCCGAAGAACGCTGTCTGGCAGCAACTTCAATTTTGCTGAGTTGAATTCTTCATCATTCCATTGTTCCGATAGCGATGGCCTACTACTATCTATATTTAAAATATTGTCGGGATTATTTTCTAATGAAGTTGTAATGATTTCTCCCAGATACAGAGACATTATAAAAAAGTAAATTACGCTCGTAACCACATACAAGCGCACTGGATTCGTGTATCGAACTCTAAGGCCTTCATTGAATCGATTGGTAAGGAAGCCGGGTTTAAAGAAAAAAGGCTTGAGACTAGATAAAAAACGAGAATCCAAAGCCAAATAATTGGAAAGAAACTCTCCAATAAGTTGGGTGCTAGGTATATTGTGAGCACTATTTTCTTGACCACATAACGGGCAAAATTCTACCAGATCGCCCGTTTGATGGCCGCAATTGAGACAATAATCAGTTTTTGTTCTTTTTTTGGGCATAATGCTATTCCTTAAAGTAAATTAGCTAAAAATATCTCAATACCTAAAATCTAACTTAGCAGATATGCGCATAATTATTAAAAACATAAAAGGACTTATTCAAATTCTTGACAAATCGGTTCAACGAGTAGCTGGAAAAGATATGGGAAGTACCCGCTCCCTCGCAGATGCATGGCTATTTATTGAGGATGGTCTTATTGCCGACTTTGGAGAAATGACCAATATACCCATCTACAAAGATGCCGAAATCATAGATGCAAAAGGCAAGTATGTATTGCCTGCTTGGGTAGATAGCCACACACATTTGGTATTTGCAGGCAGTCGCGAATCAGAGTTCGTAGATAAAATCAATGGGCTGAGCTATGAAGAAATTGGAGCTCGAGGTGGAGGTATCCATAATTCGGCAGCACTTTTAAGGCATACTTCCGAAGATGATTTATTAGAGCAATCGCTAAAAAGAGCCAGAGAAATAATCAACACAGGTACTGGAGTAGTAGAAATAAAAAGTGGTTATGGACTAAGTACTGAAGCAGAAATGAAAATGCTTCGAGTTGCCAAAAAAATTGGAGAGCTGACGGATTTGGAAGTGAAAACCACATTTCTGGGTGCGCATGCCATCCCAAAGGACAAAAAGCGGGAGGATTATATCCACCAGATCAAATTTGAAATGCTCCCCGCCATTGCTGAGGCGAAGCTTGCCGACTATTGCGATGTGTTTTGCGAACAAGGTTTTTTCACCGCTGCCGAAACAGAAGATATTTGCCTGGAAGCCTTAAAATACGGTCTGAAACCTCGTATCCATTCCAATCAGTTGTACAATTCTGGTGGTATTGAAGTTGGAGTAAAACTTGGCGCATTAAGTGTGGATCATTTGGAAGTAGCTGGAGATAAAGAAATTGAAGTTTTAAAAGACTCACAGGTAATGCCTACCCTATTACCAGGTGCAGCTTGGTTTCTTAATATGCCCTTTCCTCTCGCCCGCAAAATGATCGAGGCAGGATTGCCCATTGCCATTGCGTCTGACTTCAATCCAGGTAGCTCTCCGACTGGAAATATGCCTTTACTCTTAGCCATGGCTTGCATCAAAATGAAGCTGTTCCCACAAGAAGTCATCCATGCGGCTACGATCAATACGGCGTCAGCTCTTGAGCTCTCTCACCGATTTGGCAGCATTACCAAAGGCAAAGTTGCCAATCTGATCATCACCAAAGCCATTCCGTCCATAGACTATATGTTTTATATGTTTGGTACCAATCATATCGCTGAGGTGATTTTGAAAGGAAAACGGCAGAGGATTGGAGGATAGTGGAAATAGTTGATGGAGGATAGAGAATGGAGGATGGAGGATGGAGGATGGAGGATAGAGAATGGAGGATGGAGGATAGAGGATTGACCCGTCCTAAAAAAAGTTTACAGATTTAACGTTTATTTAGTGATAGTCCTGCTCCAGATTGACACTTCAAATATAGTCCTAAAATAGCTTTACATTTGATCTTATCAACTGAAGCGGTAATTAGCTCTGCTG
>JBDNFI010000052.1:0-4845 GCA_041689935.1 Cyclobacteriaceae bacterium | reverse complement strand
TCAAAATCGTAGATTCTTAACCTTGAGCTGCGAAAAATGTGGATATACAGAATTATTCAAGAAACCAAAAGGAACAACATTGGGCAATATCCTTGACTTTTTTACTACCTAATTCTCTGCTGAACTATTCTATAAAGGAACAAATCTGAAGGTTTTTGATCTCTATTAATTATAAAAAATCCCATGAATTGACTCAACCCATGGGATTCTCTATTTTACCAGTCGGTGAATTCAGAATTATTTTCTAGTGTAAAGGAGCTTCCCTCCTACTATCGTCATATCAACTTTCGTATCGAGAATTTCATTATCAGGCACCGTCATCACATCCTGAGAAAGAATGGTGAAGTCTGCTAACTTCCCGACTTCAATAGAGCCTTTGATATCTTCTTCAAAAGCACCAAAAGCACAGGCTAAAGTATATGAATGCAAGCCTTCCTCCCGCGTCATCTTCTGGTCTGGCTCGAAACCACCTTCAGGAGTGCCATCTAAAGTTTGGCGAGTAACAGAGGCATAAAATGAAGCTATTGGATTTATCGGTTCCACTGGCACGTCAGTTCCATTCATAATTACCGCTCCGGTATCAAATAGCTTTCTCCATACATACGCACCTTCTTTGATCCTCTGCTCACCTAGTCTGGTAATTGCCCATGGCCTATCGCTGGACATGTGCACGGCTTGCATGGAAGCAATCACGCCCAACTCCCCAAATCTTGGGATATCTGCTGCCGCCAAATGCTGTGCATGTTCAATTCTATATCTGTGATCATTTGCTTGGCTAGGATTTTCCTTGAATGCCTGCTCGAATCTATCCAATACTTCTTGGTTTGCTCGGTCGCCAATAGCATGCGCACACACTTGGAAACCATGCTCCAGTCCTTCTTTGGCCACTTGCAATACATAAGGCATTGGCTGCGTTTCCAAACCTGCCGTTTCTGGCCTATCCGTATATGGCCTTAGCAACCACGCTCCTCTACTTCCCAATGCACCATCGGTATTGAGCTTGATAGAGCGTATAGTCAGGTGATTATTTCCCAATCCGATTTCAGGACCTTTGGCATAATACTCTTCGAGTAAATTACGATCTCTGCCGGAAAGCATCACATATAAACGTACTTTCATTTCTCCACTATCCAAGAAATGCTTCATCAGCTCAATGGTTTCTGTTCCTGAGCCAGCATCGTGAAAAGTGGTAATCCCATTAGCTAAAGCTTCCTGCACGGCCAGGGCCATCGCTCTTTTGGCATCACCTTCATTACTGTAAGGCAAATTACGACTTATCAAGCTCATCGCTCTTTCGTTGAAAATACCCGTTGGATTGCCCAATTCATTTTTGATGATTTCGCCACCATCTGGGTCGGCCGTTTCACTTATGACACCCGACATTTCCATGGCTTTGGCATTGCCAAAGGCAGCATGACCACTCGCATGGGTAAGCCAAACAGGGTTTTCTGGAGTAACTTCACTCATCTTATTATGGGTTTGAAAGCCATTTACCACTTCCTCTGGCTCTTGATTCCATTTGCTTTGATGCCAGCCGCGTCCTAAAATCCACGTACCAGGAGCAGCATTTTCAGCCGCTTGCTTTACCAATGCAATCATTTCATCATAATTTTTTACTTGAGATAAATCAAGATTTAATTTGGATTGACCCATGCCGAAAAAATGACCATGGCCTTCAATCCAGCCTGGAGTCATGGTACGACCTTCCAAATCGAGCATTTCGGTCGTTTCACTTTTAAATTTCTCAGCATCCGCCATATTTCCGGCAAATACGATTCTATCTCCTCGCACGGCTACAGCTTCTACCGAAGGATTATTTTCATCTACAGTATAGATAGTCCCACCGAAAATGATGGTATCGGCAGGTTCTTCTTTGGGACCACAGGATGTAAACATCATCAGAGGCAATATCATTAGAGCAAAGACGCTTAATAAGTTCTTCATTTTAAATTGGTTTGGGTTGTACGAACAAAAATACAGCGGGAGGAACAGTTTATCAACGGAATTACACTAAATCAAACATATTTCTTTGGTGGAGCTAATCTCTTTTACCAAAAAGCGGTCTTTTATCTTTCTATTTACTTGCTCTATTATACCCGCAAATACTTAATTTTGCGCCGGACTATAATTGAGTACAGCGGAATGGCAGAATATAATTTCAGAGAAGTCGAGAAAAAGTGGCAACAGAAATGGGCTCAAGATGGCACCTATAAAACTGAAATAAAGGAAGATAAGCCAAAATTTTATTCCCTTGATATGTTTCCCTATCCCTCGGGAGCAGGATTGCACGTAGGCCATCCCTTAGGGTATATCGCTTCTGATATCGTATCTCGATTCAAAAGACTCAAAGGCTTCAACGTACTCCACCCAATGGGCTTCGATGCATTTGGCTTGCCCGCTGAGCAATATGCTATACAGACTGGACAGCATCCTGCCATTACTACAGAGCAAAACATTGCGCGCTACAAAGAGCAGCTCAAGAAAATTGGCTTCTGCTTCGATTGGGACAGAGAAGTACAAACCTGCGATCCATCCTACTACAAATGGACGCAGTGGATATTTATGCAACTTTTCAACAGCTGGTACAATACCTCGGCGGACAAAGCTGAACCTATAGAAAGCCTGATTGGCTACTTTGAAAAAAATGGAAACCACAAACTTACAGCCGCTTGCGATGAAGATACGCCAAGTATCACAGCAGCCGATTGGGCGACCTACTCTGATAATGAAAAACAAGAATTTCTGCTAAAATACCGCTTGGCCTATTTGGCTGAAATGACGGTAAACTGGTGCCCCGCATTAGGAACCGTACTTTCTAATGACGAAGTGAAAGACGGCTTTTCCGAAAGAGGCGGCCATCCGGTAGAAAAGAAAAAAATGATGCAATGGATGATGCGTATCACCGCCTATGCTAGCAGATTGCTGGACGGCCTCAATACCATCGATTGGCCGGAGCCCCTCAAGGAAATGCAGCGCCACTGGATTGGCAGATCCCATGGAGCCGAATTGACCTTCGATGTAGCTGACCATGCCTTAGAAATCAACGTATTTACCACCCGCATCGACACCATTTATGGAGTTACCTATATGGCCATTGCGCCCGAAAGCGAACTGGTAGATATGATCACCACCGAAGCACAAAAGGAAGCCATAAAAGCCTACGTCGAAAAAGCCGTAAACCGCTCCGAGCGGGATAGAATGAGCGATGTGAAAACCGTATCCGGTGTATTCACGGGTGCTTTTGCGATCAATCCATTCAACGGTGAGAAAATCCAAATTTGGGTGGCCGATTACGTTTTGGCAGGCTATGGTACAGGTGCCGTGATGGCTGTGCCTGCTCACGACAGTCGTGATTACGCTTTTGCCAAGCATTTTGGCCTAGAAATACGCCCAGTGGTGGAAGGTGGCAATTTGGAAGAAGAAGCATTTGATGGTAAAGAAGGTAAAATCATTAACTCCGATTTCCTCAATGGCTTGGAAGTAAAAGACGCGATTCAAAAAGCAATTACGTTCATCGAAGATAAGAAATTGGGCAAAGGCAAGATTCAATTCAGAATGAGAGATGCCATTTTTGCCCGCCAAAGGTATTGGGGCGAACCCATTCCTGTATATTTTGAAAATGGCGTTCCACATCTGATGGATGAAAAAGAATTGCCATTGGTGTTGCCAGAAGTAGATGCCTACTTGCCCACAGAAGATGGTGCACCACCACTTGGCCGAGCCAAAAACTGGAAAACAGCGGGAGGGTCACCCATCGAAATGAGCACCATGCCCGGCTGGGCTGGCTCTAGTTGGTATTTCTACCGCTATATGGATGCCCAAAATGACACCGCTTTTGCAGACAGAAAAGCACTCGACTATTGGCAAGACGTAGATTTATACATTGGCGGATCAGAGCATGCTACGGGCCATTTGCTCTACGCAAGATTCTGGGCCAAATTCCTATTCGACAGAGGCTTTGCCCCAAAGGAAGAACCATTTAAAAAACTGGTAAACCAAGGCATGATCCAAGGCCGATCCAATTATGTGTATAGAGTGAGTGGCCAAAATACGTATGTGAGCCATGGCCTACGAGGCCAATACGATACAGCCGCCATGCACGTAGATGTAGCTCTTTGCGATAATGACATGCTAGATATTGAAGGCTTTAAGAAATGGAGATCTGATTTGGCCAATGCGGAGTTTATCCTAGAAGATGGAAAATACATTTGCGGTGCGGAAGTCGAGAAAATGTCCAAATCCAAATACAATGTGGTTACGCCTGATGATATTATTGAGAACTATGGCGCAGATACGCTCAGAATGTATGAGATGTTTTTGGGACCATTGGAGCAAAGTAAACCTTGGAATACCAACGGGATAGATGGCGTGTACAAATTCTTGCGGAGATTCTGGCGCATGCTGATGGATGAAAAAGGTGATGTGCACTTGAGCAATGCCGCACCGAGCAAAGATGAACTTCGTGTGCTACACAAAACCTTAAAAAAGATCGAAGAAGATGTGGAAAGACTTTCACTCAATACTTCGGTATCCACCTTTATGATTGCCGTGAATGAACTTACGGCCTTGAAATGCAATGCCCGCAAAATTATGGAGCCTTTGACCATTGCCCTTTCGCCATTTGCGCCACATATAAGTGAGGAAATTTGGGCCAAACTGGGACATACAAGCTCCATCAACGATGCCACCTATCCTGCTTGGGACGAGAAATATATGGTGCAGGATAGTATCGAATATCCGATTGCCATCAATGGCAAAATGAGGATGAAAATGGAATTTGCAGCGGATACGCCAGCCCAGGAAGTGGAGGAAGCAGTCTTGGCTTCTAGCGAATTACAAAAATGG